>JAFSRN010000017.1 GCA_017446095.1 Eubacterium sp.
AGAGCAGAGGACTGAAAATCCTCGTGTCGATGGTTCGACTCCGTCCGGAAGCACCAACCTGCGGATTTAGCTCATCCGGTAGAGCGTCACCTTGCCAAGGTGAAGGTAGCGAGTTCGAGTCTCGTAATCCGCTCCATTTTTTTAACCATTAGTATTTGATGGTTAAAATGGCACCATAGCCAAGAGGTAAGGCACGGGTCTGCAACACCCTTATCCCCAGTTCAAGTCTGGGTGGTGCCTCCAAAAAAAGAGGACGGTTATCCGTCCTCTTTTCCTTATGCATTATGTTCGATGTACACGCTTGTGGTGGGGAAGGCGAATATGCCGCCGTTACTCTCTACAATCTCTTTTAAATTGTGGTTGATGTGGCTGCAGTATTCGTGGTATTCGTTTACTTCCGTAATGGTTGTGTAGCAAAAAACGTTGATAATCAGCGCCGAATCGTCAAGCTTTGAAAAGTTAACCCTTATCGGAAAATCAACAATCTTTTCTTCTGTTTTTAGGAATTTCATTATCGCGTCCTGGCACTTTTTAAGCGTTTCGGAAGTGGTTGAGTACAGCAGCTGAAGGTCAGTGTTGATAAGCCTTTTATCCATTCTGCTGATGTTAAATACCTCGCCGTCGGCAATCTTCGAGTTGGGAACAGTAACGATGCTGTCCTCAAGCGTTCTCACCTTTGTAGAACGCATTGTGATGTCAACAACCGTGCCCTGAATCGAATCGGTTTCAATAAAATCGCCAACTAGGAACGGCTTGTCAAGCACAATCACAAATCCGCTTATCAGGTTGGAAATCGCGTCCTGCGCCGCGAGGGAAACTGCAAGTCCGCCAACGCCGATACCCGTGAGCAAACCGTTAATATTGTAGCCGAGCTCGCTTATAACCATCACCACGGCAATAGCAATAATTACTATTTTAAGTATGTTCGTAATGAACTTAATAACAGTCGCGTTTAGCTTATCATCTGTGCTGTCGCCGAACTTGAACAGTAGTTGCAGATTGTCGGAAAGGTAACTTACAATACCCCAGCTGATAACAAATATCGTTGCTATCTTGAAGCAGCGCACAAGCACTATTGAGTGAACGTTTATATATACGCCGAGGAATATTCCGAGTATCAAAAAGAACAGGGCAAGCGGTCTTTGCAGTGTGTCAATAAACGAGTTGCGGTTGCGCTCATTCTTCCTGAAAAAGATTGAGCCGCACAGTTTAAGCACGCCACGCGCAAGCTTTTTTCTAAGTAAGAACAGCGCTAAAAATATGATTATGCCGGCGCCGATGTTGATTATCTTTGAATTTTCTTCAACCAATCGGGTTATTAAGTCTATAAAGTCTTTCATAATATCATATCCTTTCTGTTTTATGATAATAAATTCACAACATAATTTCAAGAACTATTTATTAATTTATTTGTGAGCCACTAAATGTAGTGGTTTTATACAATTTGGATAATAATATTTACAATTTGTTAACAAAATAAGCGTATTTCATTGAAATTTGTTATTGAATTTTGAATTATTTTATAGTATACTTATTCTATACTTATAAGGAGGGGACTGCTTTGAGTAAAGAAAAGAAACTGGCTAAAAAAGAAATTAAGGCAGCAAAGAAAGCAGCCAAACTTGAAAAGAGTCAAAGTAAACAGTACAACAAACTTGTAAAGAAAATAGATAAAAAGAACGCGAAGGCTGAAAAGAAAGCCAGCAAAAAAGGCAAACCGTTTGTTCCAACCCCGATTCCTACACAGGAAGAAGCATTTGCAGTTACAAGCGGCAGCAAGGTAAAGAAAATCATCCTTATGATTATCCTTATCCTCTTAATCTGGTTTTTGGTATATTTCTTCTATATGTTCTATACCTACGTTGCACCACCTGCAAAGAATGAAGAGGAAACTTCACAGTCTGAAATGGCAGAATACGACAGATATAAAAATCCTCATAAGATTACTACAACACCGGATTACAGCATTTCCGATGCTAAAGCATATCTCAAGCAGGTACTTCACGACTGCTACAGAGATCTCGGCTATACATACGACCCGTCATCAGGTCCTATCAGCTATACTTCAAACGTTATAAATATTAACAATGAAGATTGCTATGTATTCAACGCCGGCGGAAGAACTTACGCTGTATCGGTTAAACTTAAATCTGCATATGTAAACAGCAACGGCGAATATAAGCCGATTACATTCAGAGATACAGATTACCTGTTCTATTAAACTTTTAAGGCTACCCGTGCGGTAGCCTTTTTATATTTGTGTGAGAGGGGAATAATATGAGATGTAACAAATGCGGCTTTGAATGGTACAACAACGTTAACGTATGCCCGAGGTGCGGCACACCGGTTAACGGCGCTGTGCAAAACCGTAACGTTCAAAACAACCAGAACATTCAGCAGGGCACGTACTACGCGCAGAATCAGCAGCAGTTCAGGCAGTATCAGCAACAGGTGCAAAACCCACGGCAACAGCCGACGCAGCCTAATCAGCCGCCTGTGCAGAATATGCAGCAAAGACCCGCACAGCCTATGCAGCAGCAATATCAACCGCAGCCGCAAAGACCTGTGCAACCTGCACCGCAGCAGTATCAGCAACCTGTAAAGCAGCAGGCGCAGTATCCGCAGCAGCGACCTGTTCAGCCTGTACAGCAACCCGTTCAGCAAGTTCAGTATAAGCAGCCTGCCGCACAGCCGGTGCAAAATGCAATGCCGAGTCAGCAGATGCCTCCTGCAGGCGGCGACGGCGCAGCAGCTGCAAAGAAGCGCGGAAAGTCGAAGAAATTAGCAATAATTATACCTGTTGTTGCAGTGTTCCTGATTATTGCACTTCTTGCTACAATGATCGCTATTGGCAAAAAGGATACGGACACCACCTCGTCTTACGACAGCACTTATAACCAGTATGACAGCGACGTGTATATGACCTCTAACGGCTCAAATTCAGGTAGCAAGACCGACGGCAAATACACGCTGATGATTTACATGGTCGGCGCCGACCTTGAGAGCGATTACAGAGCGGCAACCAAGGATTTAACCGAAATTGCAAGCAACAATCTTGACCTTGAAAACATCAATATTATCATCTACGCAGGCGGTACCACAAGTTGGTCTATGCCACTTTCAAGCAGCGAGAAGAATTACCTTAAGCTTGCTGAAAAAGAGGACGGCACGCTTGGATATGAAAAGTTGTTAAGCGGCGAGAGCGGTGAGAATATGTCTGCACCGTCTGCGCTTACAAGCTTCCTCGACTACTCATATGAGAACTATCCTGCGGACAGCTACGGCTTAATCTGCTGGAATCACGGCGCGGGCAACTACGGTTTCGGCCACGATACTATGTACGGTAACGGCGACGTTGATTTGCTCACAGTTGACGAGATGCAGTCTGCTTTGGACGCATCGCCGTTTAAGGACAAAAACAAGCTCGACTGGCTCGGTTTTGACGCTTGCCTTATGGGTACTATCGAAGTGGGGCACGCTCTTAAGGACTATGCAAAATATATGGTCGCGTCCGAGAATTCCGAAGCTGGCGACGGCTGGGATTATTCTTTCCTTGAAAAGATTAATGAAACTTCCGACCCTGTGGAAATCGGCAAATCCATAGTATCAACCTATGAAGAATTTTACCGCGATTACCCGACGGGTTACCTGCAGCAGGAAATCAATGCAACGCTTTCGCTTGTAGACCTCAGCAAGAGCGACGGCGTGTATAACGGACTTATAAGCTACCTTACAGCAGTGCAGAATGATGTTAACAGCAGCAGTTCCACTATGTCAAACGGTGACCGTGACCTCAGGTGCTTCGGCAAGGATTCGGGATTTGATTTGTACGACGTAGTTGACGTTGTGGATTCCACCTCATCAGTCACTGCGAGCGAAACAAGCGCAGTTAAGGACGCGGTTTCCGAGTTTGTTTTGAGCAACACAAGCACGCTTGACAGATGCTCGGGTGTGTCTTTCGGCTACACGCCTCCTAGCGATACTAACAAGACCTTCAAACTCAATTCAAACAGCGAATACAACCAGTTTTACGAGGAAATCAATAAGTCGATTAAGGACAAGTCGAAGAAGAAAAATGTTTCCTGGAAGCTTGGTGAGGTTAAAAAGGACGGCAAAAACAACACCTTAACGCTTACCGCCGACCAGAAGGCAGACCTTGCGTACGCTTACTATAACATTATGTTCGACTCGGGTGACGAAAAGGGCGAGGTTTACACGCCTGTTGTAACTAATTACGAGATTAAGCCCGATAAAAACGGCAACCTCAAAGTGCCTGCAAGCCCGTCTGTTATTTCAATTGTAAACACATTTGAAAACGGCGATGAATCAGGCAAATCCGTATTTCCTGTTAAAATGACGTCCAAGTCAAAGAGCGATACAAGCTTTTCCTCAATCAACTCATTGGTTTGGAAGGATGTTCCGCTTTCCACAACAGGTGATTTTGAGCACATTTTGGTTACCTTTACAAACGATAAGGATAACAACCTTACCGTTAACGAATTAAAGGTTGACAACGATACCGACACAAACGGTAAAAACACCTTAAACATTAATGAATGGGGCTCAATCGGCTACGGTTACAGAAGATATGTTAAGGAAGATAAGCCGTATGACGAGTGGGTTAACGACGGTTTTATCAATGCATCATACAATTATATCGGTTCGGATATCAGCTTTTGCAATGCTAAAACAGAGGATTTTGGCGACGATTTTGTGGCGCAGATTGTGCTTGTTGATTCTCAGGGAAACCGCTATGCAACAAGTGTGTTTGAACTCAACAACTGCTATACAGAAAAGGTTAAGACTAAAGACGTTAAAACTAAAAACGGTACGCTTACATTTGATGTATCTTCCGACCACGCCGAACTGATTAAATACAGCGGCGGAGATAAGAAGATTGAAATCCCTGAAAAGGTTAACGGACTTGAAGTTACCAAAATCGGCTCATACGTTTTCGGCAGCTCGTATTTTGAAAATGAGGCTTGCGAAAACGTTGTGCTTCCCGAAACGGTTAAAGAGCTTTCTGCCGGTACATTTGCGTATATGAACGCGCTCAAAACCGTGAATATCCCGAAGAATGTTGAGAGTATTCCGGACGCTTGCTTTATGTCCTCGGGCATTAAAAAGATTACAATTCCAAAAGGCATCAAGCGCATTGGCAGATACGCTTTCAGGTCGTCTGAAATTGAGAGTATTGATCTGTCAAAAACAGTTAACGATATCGGCAAAGGCGTATTTTACAGCTGTGTTAACTTAAAGAAAATTACCATCAACGGCAAGGATAAAAGCCGCTATTTCAAGGTGATTGACGGCTATATGCTGCTGACTAAAAACGGCAAGGAGGTTGTTGCTTGCGCAAACACTTCCGAATCGGCAGAGTGGATTAAGATTCCCGATAATGTTGAGGTTATCAGAGATTACGCGTTTGCCGGCTGTATACAGGAAAAGTTCCCGTTTGATTCCGATTGGGGAGATGACCAGACCTACGTCACAAAGCTGCAACTGCCCGATACGCTTAAATATATCGGCGACTTTGCGTTCAAAGGCTGCATCACTCTCAAAAAGATTGAACTGCCTGAATCGGTAACTTACATCGGCAACGAAGCGTTTTCATCTTATTTGTTCCAGGTTGGCGAAACGATTGAAAACATCAAAATTGGCAAGAACGTTGCCAAAATCTCAAACGGCGCGTTTGAGGGCTACAATGTTAAATCGTTTACGGTTGATAAGGACAACAGGTTCTATTCTTCTGTGAACGGCAAGCTGATGAACAAGGGCGGCGACTTTGAAATCCCTGTTCTTGCAAAAGAGGACGATGATGACGATGACAGCGGTACTTACTATGATATGAAAGGCAAAGCATACTCCTCGCGCGATGAAGTTCTTTATTACGACAAGAAGGGCAATACATACACAAGGAATTCCGAGGACGGCTGCTTCTATAACACAAAGACCAATAAGAAGTTAGAAGGCTATCCGCTGTTCGATTTAGACGGATATATGATTGTATTCGACTCATACCATGACTACACGTCTGCACGTCTTACAGCTGATAATGAGATTGTTTACGAAGTAACTGACATTGAGTGGGACGCAAAGGGCAAAATTGTAGAGAACAGCTACTCAAAAGACAAGTTCTACGACCGCAACGGTAAGTCTTATAAGAAGCTTACAGACGTTCCGTACTACACCAAGGACGGCAAGGTTTATTATCCGAAAGTGAACGAAAATAACTTTATTCAGAAGTTTGAGGAAAAGGGTACAAACAATGTAATTTCTCGTAACGAAGCGTACATTACATCTGACGGCTACCTGTTTATCACAAAGACTTCCGTTCTTGACTACGTTTACACCGATTACAAGGGCAATGTTTTCCTTGCTGACTATTCGGTAATGTGGAATAAAGAAGGTAAACTTGTAAACAGCGATACAGGAAAAGTGTATGAATAAATAAAAATCCGCCGGGGTGACCCTCGGCGGATAATTCTTTGCATATTAGTTTTTGAGTGAGTGAAGCGGCGCAGGAATCTTGCCGCCGCGGTTGATAAATTTAGCAGGGGAGTTTGTGTTAACAGCCATAACAGGTCCGCTGCCAAGCAGACCGCCGAACTCAAGCTCGTCGCCCACGTTCTTGCCGATTGCAGGGATAACCCTCACCGCAGTAGTCTTGCCGTTAACCATACCGATTGCCGCTTCGTCAGCGATAATACCGCTGATAACCTCGGGCGTTGTGTCGCCGGGGATAACAATCATATCAAGACCGACCGAGCAAACGGCTGTCATCGCTTCAAGCTTTTCAATCGTCAAGGCACCGCTGCGCGCAGCGTCTATCATACCTGCGTCCTCTGATACAGGGATAAACGCACCGGACAGACCGCCAACGCTTGAAGAAGCCATTACGCCGCCTTTTTTAACAGCGTCGTTAAGCAGAGCAAGGCACGCTGTTGTGCCTGCTGCGCCGCACTGTTCAAGTCCGATTTCCTCAAGAATATGCGCAACCGAGTCGCCGACTGCAGGTGTTGGCGCAAGCGACAAGTCAACAATGCCAAAGGGCACGCCAAGCCTTTCACTTGCAACAGCTCCGACAAGCTGACCCATTCGCGTAACCTTAAACGCAGTCTTTTTGATAAGCTCTGCAATCTCGTTAATCGAGTAATCGGGGTACTTTGAAACGGCTGCCCTTACTACACCGGGACCAGAAACGCCGACATTGATAACGCAGTCAGGCTCGGAAACACCGTGGAACGCGCCTGCCATAAACGGGTTATCCTCGGGCGCGTTGCAAAATACAACGAGCTTACCTGCAGCAATGCAGTCCTGATCCTTTGTAAGCTCTGCAGCCTCTTTAACCTTCTGTCCCATCAGTTTAACAGCGTCAAGGTTAATACCTGCTTTTGTTGAGCCGATGTTTACTGACGAGCAAAGGTGCTCTGTGCTTGCAAGCGCTTCGGGAATTGATTTAATCAGTTCAAGGTCTCCTGCGGCAAAGCCCTTTTGAACAAGAGCAGAGTAGCCGCCGATGAAGTTAACGCCGATAGTCTGCGCAGCCTTTTCAAGCGTAAGCGCGTACTTAACAGGGTCGCCGCCGCTGATGCCTGCCATAATGGCAATCGGCGTAACGGACACTCGCTTGTTAATAATCGGAATACCGTATTCTTTTTTAATGTTGTTGCCTGTTTCTACAAGCTTTTCAGCCTTGGTGCAAATCTTGTCGTAAATCTTTTGGCAAGACTTGTCAATGTCGCTGTCGCCGCAATCGAGCAGGGAAATGCCCATTGTGGTCGTTCTTATATCAAGGCACTCGTCGTCGATCATACGGATAGTTTCAAGTATGTCATATGTATTAATCAAAGCAAATGCCCCCTATATTCTGTGCATTGAGTTAAAAATATCCTCGTGCATTGCGTGGATAACAAGGTTGTTGTCCTTGCCAAACTGTTCAAGCTTATCGCTGAACTCGGTAAAATCAACCTTTGATTCAGAAGTGTCAGCCATCATAATCATGCAAAACATATCCTGCAAAATGGACTGTGTAACCTCAATAATATTAACATTATCTTCGGCGCAGATGGTGGAAACCTTTGCCAGAATACCAACCATATCCTTGCCGACAACAGTAATTACCGCTCTCATAATTTAATCCTCCGTTAAAAATATCACACAAATTATAACAGAACAGGTGATATTTTTCAATAATTTATAAAATAATATTTTATTTTATGCAATTTTATGTTATAGTATATAGGATTAAGTGAGGTTATTATGAAATATAAAAATATGATTGATATGCACACGCACTCGGATAACTCGTTTGACGGGCATCATTCCTGTGTGCTGCTGTGCGAGGGAACTATCACAAACGGCGGGCGCGGTCTTGCAATTACAGACCACTGCGATATTGACGGCAAAGAGTACGATTTTCGCGCTTTTTCGCTTAATCAGTATGTACAGACGTACGCCGCTAAAAAAGCCTTTGAGGGCAAAATACTTGTACTGCAGGGGCTTGAGCTCGGGCAGGGTATTTACGAAAAGGAAAAATCGCTTGAAATTCTAAATGCCTACAATTACGATTTCATCCTCGGCGCAATCCACAACCTTAAAGATACGCCCGATTTTTATTACCTCGACTACACAAAGCAAGATGTTGACGACCTGCTGAAAAGGTATTTTGAAGCGGAACTTGAGCTTGCCGAGTGGAACGTCACCGATTCGCTTGCGCACCTTACTTATCCGTTGCGCTACATCACAGGCAAGTACGGCATAGAAGTTGACCTCACTAAATATTATGATATAATTGACGCTGTGTTTGAAACGCTGATTAAAAACGATAAAGCGCTTGAACTCAATATTTCCGGGCTTTACAGCGAACTTGGCGACACCATGCCGAGCGCACAGCTTATGCAGCGTTACTACGATATGGGCGGTCGCCGCGTTACCGTTGGCACCGACTCGCACTATTACAACAAGGTTGTTACCGGCATAGATAAGGGCTACGATATCCTTAAAAAATGCGGTTTTAAAGAGTTCACCATATTCAAAAACAGGGAACCGATGCAAATAGAAATAAGATAGGAGAACTATTATGGACAGATTATTAGATTTAATTGAGAAGAATCCAAGGCTCACCAACGCTGAACTCGCAGTAATGCTCGGCACTACGGAAGAGCAGGTAAAGGATCAGATTAAAACCCTTGAGGAAAGCGGCATTATCAAGGGCTACCGCGCTATTATTGATAAGGATAAGGCGGCTCTGCAGAATGTTACCGCACTTATCGAAATCAAGGTGCATCCTAAATTTGCACACGGTTTTGAGGAGATTGCAGAGCGTATTTCAAGATTTGACGAGGTTGAAAGCGTTTACCTTATGAGCGGCGGCTACGACCTCTGCGCACTTGTTAACAACAAGTCGTTCCAGGAGGTTGCTATGTTCGTTGCGCGCAGGCTTTCAACTCTCGAAGACGTGCTGTCCACGGCTACGCACTTTATCCTTAAAAGATACAAGGAACAGGATATAATTCTGTTTGACGAACCGAAAGATGACAGGGGGAATATCTCACTGTGATGAACTACGATAAATATTTAAATAAGAACCTTTTGCAGGTTAAGCCGTCGGGAATACGTAAGTTTTTTGCAATTGCAGAGGAAATGGATAACGTAATTTCCCTCGGCGTTGGCGAGCCCGACTTCAAAACGCCGTGGCACATCAGGCAAAAGGGTATAGAATATCTTGAAAAAGGCGTTACTCGCTACACCGCAAACGCAGGTCTGCTTGAGCTCAGGCTTGAAATTGCCGATTACTACAAGCGCAGATACGGCGTTTCGTACGACGGGAAAACACAGGCGCTTGTTACAGTAGGCGGCAGCGAGGGCATTGATATGGCTATTCGTGCCGTTGTTAACCCCGGCGACGAGGTTCTTGTTGTTGAGCCTGCATTTGTTTGCTACAAGCCGATTGTTGAGGTTTGCGGCGGTGTCGCTACACCGATTGTTACCAAGCAGGAAAATGAGTTCAGGCTTATGCCCGAAGAGCTTATAGCGGCGATTACTGACAAAACAAAGATGCTCATTCTGCCGTACCCGAACAATCCTACTGGCGGCATTATGACTAAAGATGACCTGCTTAATATCCGCGATATTATTATTGATAACGACCTTCTTGTGCTGTCTGACGAGATTTACAGCGAGCTTACATATAGCGAGGAAGGTCACACCTCAATCGCCTCGCTCGACGGTATGCAGGAACGCACAATTGTAATTAACGGCTTCTCAAAAACGTACTCTATGACCGGCTGGCGACTCGGCTACGCGCTCGGTCCCGAGCTGATTATCAAGCAGATGACTAAACTGCATCAGTTTGCCATTATGTCATCGCCGACCAATTCGCAGTACGCTGCCATTGACGCGCTTAAAAACGGCGATTACGATGTTAAAAAGATGAAGCAGGACTACGATATGCGCCGCAGATTCACTGTTAAGGGCTTCCGCGATATCGGTCTTGAGTGCTTTGAGCCGAAGGGCGCGTTTTACGTGTTCCCGTGCATTAAATCAACAGGTCTTTCAAGCGAAGAATTTGCGGAAAGGCTGATTAAAGCAAAACGCGTGGCGGTTGTTCCGGGCAACGCTTTCGGCGATTGCGGCGAGGGCTTTATCCGCGTTTCCTACTGCTATTCAATTGATAATATTAAAGAGGCAATCCGCCGTATCGGTGAGTTTGTTGAGGAATTGAAGAATGAAAATTAAGTCCAGAGCATATGCAAAAATCAATCTTATACTCGACATAACTGCCAAGCGTACGGACGGCTTTCACGAACTGTTTACTGTTATGCAGAGCGTGAGCGCTCACGACATTATTACCGTGGAAAAGAAGAAGGGGCAGGGGATTGAAATCACCTGCAATGTCGACGGCATCCCAACTGACGAAGGAAACATTGTCCACAAGTGCGCAACTGCATTCTTTAAGGCGGTAAAAATCAGGCGTTTCGGTATTCATATTGATATAAACAAGCGTATTCCGCACGCAGCAGGGCTTGCAGGCGGCAGCGCTGACGGAGCAGCAACGCTGATTTCGCTCAACGAGCTGTACGGCACTAACCTTACGCTTGATGAGCTTTGCGATATTGGCGAAAAAATCGGTGCAGATATACCGTTTTGCATCAAGGGCGGCACGCTTCTGGCGCAGGGCAAGGGCGAAGTTTTGTCTAAAATGAAGCCGCTTCGCAAGTGTTTTATTGTGCTTGCAAAGCCCGATATTGCGGTAAATACGGGGCTTGCTTACAAGTCGTTTGATGAAAACGGCAAGGTCAGAACGCCCGATAATTTCGGTATGCTTTGCGCGATTCAGAGCAGGGATTTAAAGCAGGTTGCGGCTAAACTTGATAACGTTTTTGAGCAGTTTATTGAGGTTCCGCAGCGTGTGGATATCAAGACCGTTATGTACTCTCACGGTGCGCTCGGCGCTTGTATGAGCGGATCGGGACCAACAGTTTTCGGAATTTTTGATACTAAAGAAGCCGCCGAAAGCTGCAAGGCAGAGCTTGATACATTCGTTAAAGACGTTCTTGTTTGCACTCCTGTCGGCAAAGGCTGCAAAATTGAAAAATAACTGAATAGAATTAGCAAAACCTGCCAACAATGCAAATGAAAGGCAGGTTTTTGTTATGAAAAAAATATTCGTTTTTGTGCCGATTTTCCTTATATTTGCGCTTGTTGCAACAGCAATTTTGCCGCAAATTGAAAAGAGCGAAAACATCAGTAAAAACGTGCTGCGGCTGCACATTCTTGCTAACAGTGATTCGCTTATAGATCAGGAATTGAAGCTTAAAGTGCGCGACGAAATTCTAAAGCTATCTTCGCAGCTGTACGACGATTGCAACGACATCTACGAAGCGGTTAATGTTGCCACGGAAAACAGGCAGGCTTTGCAGTACACCGCACAGAAAACACTTGCGTTTTACGACTGCGCAGATGAGGTGCGAGTCAGCGTTTGCAAAGAGTTTTTCAGCACCCGTGAATACGACAGTTTTACGCTGCCTGCAGGCGTTTATAACACGGTTAAAATCACTATCGGCGAAGGTAAGGGGCACAACTGGTGGTGCGTTATGTTCCCGACTGTCTGCCTTACCGGCTGTACCGACGATTTTGATAAATCCCTGACTCCCGAAGAGCGCAAGATGATTGAAACTAAAGGCTACGCCACTCGATTTAAGACTGTGGAAATCTACGAGAGAGTTAAAAATATTGTAACTAAAGATAACTGAAATCTATTGACATTTAACTGCAAAATCAATATACTATTATTTGCAGTTTGCCGGCGTGATGGAATTGGCAGACGTGCCGGACTCAAAATCCGGTCCTGGCAACAGGGTGCGGGTTCGACCCCCGCCGCCGGCACCATAAAAGCACTTCTCATTTCGAGAAGTGCTTTGAGGCTGTCGAAAAAGTGCATAACCATGCCGAAATACTATTTATGAGAAATAGTAGGGAGCGGCGACCCCGACGCTCCGCGTGCGAAGCACCTGATAAATAATATCTATGAAAACCCGCAGAAACATTGAGTTCCTGCGGGTTTTGGCGTTTCCCGTTTTTTGCTCACAAGCGGTGCCGTCGTACAGCAAAGTTCGCAAGAAAACGGGATTCTGCCACATCCTTTACAATTTTGCTTAATTCCATTATACAGAATTTTTGGGGAAATCAACTTTAATGCTTATTCACGCACTGTTTGTTATTAAAATAAATACAAATTGTGTACGGGCAATTAACAGGGGTTTATTTGTTTTAAAATATTTTATAATTCTTTCATATAAATCTATTGACTTTATTTACAAAAGTATTACAATATATGTAGATTATTTGAGAAGGTTTGATTTTATGAAATTCTCTAAAAAAGTTGTTGTATGGCTGATAGCTGCAGTGATGCTGCTGAGCGTTCCGGCTCAGGTTATGGCATCATCGGATATCGGCTTTTTCGGCTTTGGTAACACAATAGTTTCATCTCTGCCGAAGCCGGGTAACACCGAAACTACTACGAAGATTAAAAAAGAGAATATCAAAATCACCACAACTTCAACGGAAGCGCGCCTTAATTTTGACGCGTCGCATATGATTTACAAGATTAAGGAATACAACCTTCTGCTCAATAAGTGGGAGGATATCAACTTTATTAATAATTCGACTTATCTTCAAATCAGCAACCTTTCGCCTAATACTTTCCACAAGATTAAGGTTACCGCAGGCAAGCGCGTAATCGGCGTGTATACCTTCACCACAAAGCCTGCTAATATCAAAAAGATTAATTCCAAGGTTACAGAGGAAGATATTACCCTTACCTGGTCTAACCCCGATAACTACACAACGCAGGTGTACAAGAGAATGCTCACTCCTGAAGAGATTGACGAGATTGAAAAAGCCAAGCTCGAGGCGGAGGAAGCACAGCGCGCTAAAGAGGAAGCCGAAAAAGAAGAGGAAACCACCCGTCCCGGCGAATTCTACGCTGAAATGCCTACCGAAGAGGAAGAGGAAACCACAGTTCTGACATTCGACGACCTCTCCGAAGAAGAGCAGGAAAAATGCAAGTGGAAGCTTGTCTGCGAAGTTAAAGACACCAAGTATGTTGACACTGATGTAGAAGGCGGCAACTACTACTATTACAAGGTTCGTTATGTCTGCAAAACAAAGCAGTCAACGCAGTATTCCGATTTCAGGCACTACAACGAGCTGCTTGTTCCGCTTGAGGAAGAAGGCATACTTAAGATTGACGGCTTTACCATCATCCGCCAGAACGACCCTGTTAACCGCCTTGTAGCTTATCCGTTTACAAAGGGCGACGGCAGAACTATCGGCACAAGCGGTTGCGGCGTATGCGCAGCGCTTATGGTTATCCGCAACACGTCGGATTACGACACCTCGCTTGAAGATTTTACCAAGGAAGTTATCAAGGCAGGCGGCAGAGTTGCAGTTGGCAGCGACCTTGACAAGATTTCCAAGCTGATGAAGTCGAAGTACCACTACAATTACGAATACACTAACGATATTGATAAACTCAAAGAGCATTTGAGAAAAGGCTATATGTGCGTTGCCAATGTCGGCGCAAGCAAGTACTTCTCAAACGGCGGCCACTTTGTGACTATCGCAGGTATTACTACTGACGAAAACGGCGAAGAGGTTGCAATCGTGCTTGACCCGTCGTTCAGGGAAAGTAAGTATAACGAAAAGCACCGCAAGGAAGCAGGGCTTAAGTATACCGAGGACGGCATAGTGTTCTCGCCTTTCAAGGTTATCAAGGACGACGGTAAAATGCTACACTACGCACTTTACACACCCGAGGATGCGGAAGACACCGCAAAATCGGAATAAGAAGGGAAGAATATGTTAAAAATCAATCCCAATACCACATTAAAAAGCGCCATGGTTAACCCCATGGCGAAAGATATTATTGAGAAGCTTATGCTTGCGCTGCGGCTTCCTGCAGATTTGCCGAACAAAAATAAAGTGTTCGGCAATCTTAAGTTTAAGACGCTTACCACGCTCACCGCAGGTCTGCTTGACAAAAAGACTGTGCAGACAATCTGCGATATGCTGAATCTGGAAACGGACGAGGTTATCACGGATGAGGGTGAAATGGTTGAAAAATGGTGGAAAGAAGCCATAATTTACCAGATTTATCCGCGCTCGTTTTATGACAGCAACGGCGACGGCATTGGCGACCTTGCAGGCATTACGCAGAAGCTCGACTACCTCAAGGAACTCGGCGTTACTGCTATCTGGTGCTCGCCGTTTTACGATTCGCCAAACGACGATAACGGCTATGACATCCGCGATTATACAAAGATTATGACCGAATTCGGCACTATGGACGACTTTGACACGCTGCTTGAGGAAATCCATAAGCGCGATATGAAGTTGATTATCGACCTTGTAGTCAACCACACGAGCGACGAGCACAAGTGGTTTACGGAGGCGCTTAAGTCAAAGGACAATCCGTACCACGATTATTACATCTGGCGCGACGCAACCGACGGCGACAAAACACCTCCTAACAACTGGGTGAGCCTGTTCAAAGGTCCTGCCTGGAACTACTATGAAAGCGTTGACCAATGGGCAATGCATCTGTTCAGCAAAAAGCAGATGGACCTGAACTGGGAAAATCCGAAGGTGCGCGAGAGTGTGTACGAGATTATGCTCTGGTGGCTCGATAAAGGCATTGACGGCTTCAGAATGGACGTAATCAACTTTATCTCTAAACAGCCCGATTTACCCGATGCAAACGCCTTTTTAGGTATGCTAACAGGCTTTAAGGGCGCTGAATACTACTTCTACGGCCCCAAGCTTCACGACTATCTGCGTGAAATGCGCGAAAAGACATTCGGCAACTACGACGTATACACAGTCGGCGAGTGCGGCGGCGCAGGTATTGAGATGGACAAAATGCTCACTGCTGACTTCCGCGGCGAGCTTGACACGGTGTTCAATTTTGACTTCCTGATTAACCAGGGGCACACCGATTACGACAACTATACATACGACCTGTACAAGGTTATGCTTGAGTTTGAACGCTTCCAGAGCGGTTACACAAACCACTGCTGGCCTGCTGTTTTCTTTGAGAATCACGATAATCCGCGAATCGTCAGCAAGGTTGATAAATCGGGCGCGTTCCGCGAGGATATCTCTAAACTCTGCGTGCTTATTGAAATGACTTTGCGCGGCACGCCGTATATCTACCAGGGTCAGGAAATCTCTATGGCTAACGGCGACTTTGAAAGCATTGACGAGATTGACGACAGGGAAGCTATCGGTCATTATAACGAGATGATTGAAAAGGGCAAGAACCCTGAAAAAGCCTTTAAGCGTGCAAAAACAGGTACGCGCGACAATGCAAGGACGCCGTTCCAGTGGTCGGACAGCGAAAACGCCGGATTTACAACAGGTACGCCGTGGCTGCGTGTTACTTCCGACTACCGCAGATATAACGCGGAGGACGAGATGGCGCGCCCTGACAGCGTTTGGAATTTCTATAAAAAGGCAATTGCTCTGCGCAAAAACACAAAGGCACTTATTTACGGCTCGTTTACACGGTCGAGGGACGCACAAAAGCCCGTTTTCTGCTACTTCAGGGAATACGGCGACGAGAAGTATTATATTGAACTGAACCTCGGCTCAAAGCCGCAGAAAAAGCCGATTAACACTGATGATATGGAACTGATTTTGTCCACAAAAGATGTAAATTGCAGCAATTTGCGTCCGTTTGAGGGCAACATCTATAGAATTAAATAGTGTAAATTGTACTTGACATTGTGTTTAAAATAATTTATATTATTTAAAGATGTGCTGGTGTGGCGAAATCGGCAGACGCAAGGGACTTAAAATCCCTCGGTAGCAATACCGTACCGGTTCAAGTCCGGTCACCAGCACCAACAAATATAGCCCCTCATTTGGAGGGGTTATATTTGTTTAAGTTAGTTATATTATAATTAATTATTGAATATTATAATTTATTTTGTTATAATTATAATGTTAATGTAGCCTTGCATCTGTTGCAGAAGGGAAGTAATGTTTTGAAAGTATCTATGGATGCCAAGCAGCAACTTACATTTACACATATTACTATTTCGCAAAAGGAACAGGTTGAGGCTATTCGAGTAGCTTTTGGCAACACACAATATGTCTACACTTTTGCGTCGCTTTTTGCGTGGCAGGCAGATGAAGGTTACGAGATTTGTTTGCAGGACGATGCGTTTCTGGTAAAGAATAATGCAGCAGGGGATAACGCCTATCTTTTCCCATGCGGCACATACGATGGCAAAAAGCGGATGCTTGACAGCCTTATTAACAACGGCTGCGCGGAATTGTATTTCGTCAGTGATGAGGATAAAAGCTTTCTGGAAGCAGAGTATCCCGGTAGATTCAGTTTTAAAGAATGTCGCAACGATTTTTCCTACCTGTACGATAAAGATGAGCAGATTGAATTAAGCGGCAAGGACTACAAAAACTTGCGCCACCAGATAAATATTGGTCGTGCAGTTGCTGATAATTGGGAAATTGAGCCGCTTTGCGAAGGTAATGTTGAAAGAGCGCTTGCGCTGAACAGCCGCTGGGCTGCAGCTCGAAATATAAAAAGCGTGGCAGACACCCGCGCTGCGGAAACTGCACTGCGCAATTTTGACGACCTTGCGATGTGGGGCTTGATTTTTAAGGCAGACGGCGAGGATACTGCTTATATTGCTGGCTCGTTTGTTACGCCGGAGATATTTGACGTCAGCTTTTGCAAGGTGCTTGACAGACGTTGCGACTGCTACATAAAATGGGCGCTGTACTGCGCACTGCCAGAAGAAACTAAAACTGTTGATTCCGAAGAGGATCTGGGCATAGAGGGACTACGCACGCATAAGCTGCTGCGCAGACCTAAAGAACTCACAAGAGTGTGGAAAGGTGTTTTGAATTAATGAGTGACGCTGTTTCGGCAAATATTAAGAGCAGAGCGTTTACCGACAGAATGTTCCGTCGGCTTTTTTGGCCGTCCCTTGTTTCGTCAATCGGTCTTGCTCTGGGCGATATTGCCGACGCGCTGTTTGTGGGTATCCGCCTCGGCAAAGTCGGGCTTGCCACAATGTCGCTCGTTGCGCCTGTGTATATGATTTACAACGTTCTTGACGTTGGTATTGCTGTCGGCACATCCGTAAAATACACACAGCACCTCGGCAAGGGCGACGCAAAAAAGGGAATAGAAGTATTTTCGCAGATGCTTGTATTTGCAATTGCCGTCAGCCTTGCGGTTGCGGCTATCGGGCTTATCGCAATGCCGTATATTCTGCGGCTGCTCGGCGCAGGCGAAGTTAACGGCGAGCTGTGGAACTACACAAAAGAATACCTGCAGATTATGTTCCTCGGCGCACCGCTTACATTCTTATACTTCTTACTATACTACTGCGTTCGCTGTGACGACGCGCAAAAGCTTGCAAGCGCAGGCTTTACAATCGGCTACCTCACAGACGTTGTTGCAAGTGCGGTGTTCATTATGGGCTTTAAGCTCGATGTGCGCGGCGCAATCTACGCAACAGTTCTGGGCAAGTTCGTAGGCGTGTGCATCTTCTTATTCCACTTTACAAGAGAGTGGGCGATTCTGCGATTCCGTCCGTTTAAGCCCGATGTTAGCCTTGTAATCGGCGTGCTTAAAACGGGTATGTCGTCATCTGTTGGCTATATCGGTCAGTTTATCGCGCTGATTGTAGTTAATAACCTACTGCAGAATATAGGCGGCGAGAGCGCGCTTGCCGTACTCAACGTCGTGCAGGATGTATCTTACGTCGCGCTTGCGATTTATATGGCGCTCGGCGACACTATTCAGCCGCTCAGCGGCACGTTCTTTGCAGAGCATAACAGGGACGCAATCAAGCGTACTATGGGGCTTGGCATGAAAATCGGCGTTGCCTGCGGTGCAGTTATTGCCGCTGCATTTGCTTTCTTTGCGCCGTCTATCTGCACTTTGTTCGGCTTAAAAGGCACCGCTGTGAGCATGGGCACATTTGCTATAAGGCTGTTCTGCCTGTCGATAATTCCTGCTGGCATCAGTATTATCTGGAGTGCTTGCTTCCAGGCGATTAAGAGGGAACGTATTGTATTCCTCATTAACCAACTGCGCACCTTTGTCTGCTTTTTAGCGTTCGCATTAGTGCTTTCTTGCTTTGAGATAAAATGGTTTTGGTGCACGTTTTTAGGTGCGGAACTGTTGTCGCTCGCAATCTGGGTACCTGTTAGTTTAAAGACGAGAAAAACGGCGTCTGATAAGGTGTTTAACTATCTGCTTGACACAAACTCCTCCGATATTTCCGACCTGATGAATAAGGCAGAGGCTTTTTGTGAAAAGTATGACGCCACCCCAATGCAGAACTACTGTGTTGTTCTGTGCGTTGAGGAAATCTGCCAGGCGATTATTGAAAACGCGTTTGAGCAGCAGGGCGACGAGTATATACAGCTCACCCTTTGTATTGAAAACGACGGCGCGTTTGTAATTCATATTCGCGATAATGCGGTTAGCTTTAACCCGTTTGCAATGAACATGGGGCAGGATTACGATGATGAAGAGCAGCTTGCCTCGCTCGGCGTGCAGATGGTTAAGAACAAGTCGAAGCAGTTCTTCTACCGCCGCTACGCAAACTTCAACACACTTACAGTAGAGGTATAGCGCTATGATTACCGATATTCGTAAGGCTGAAAAGCAGGATATTCCTGTGTTGTGCGAAATCTGGAAGGCTTGCTTTTCCGATTCCGAGGATTATATCCGAAGCTTTTATAAAGAGAATTTTGAGCGTATTGAGGTGCTGCTCTGTTGCATTGACGGCAAGCCTGTTTGTATGCTGCATTTGCTTGACGCAGAGTTTGTAAACGGCGGCGAAATTCAAAAGGCAAAGTATATGTACGCAGGCGGAACACTGCCTGAATACCGCAAAAACGGCTGCCTCGGCGCGCTGCTTGAATATGCAAAAGAGCGTGCTGATAAAACGGGCGACGCGCTGTTTTTCAAACCTGTTTCTCCAACGCTTACCGACTATTTTAAGGGTCACGGTTATGTTATTGATTCTTACTTCAAAATAGCAACTGTTCTGCCTGGAAAGGTTGAGCTGATTGGTTTCACCGACCTTTCGTATAAAGAGTACAATCTTATGAGGAATTCGGCGTTTGCCGATATTCCGTACGTCAGGTGGGATGATGAGCATCTGCGCTGGTGCGTTATGGAAAACGATTATTATTCAGGCAGAACTCTTGGCGTAAACCTTATCGGCAAAGAGCATTTTATTATGTGCTATCCCGATTCGGATGCACTTATAATAAACGAAACCGATTTGTCTTTAAATCAACTAAAGCAAATCAGCGGCGCACTGTGCGAGCAGTTTGGCACAACGCAAATCAAGGCGTATATGCACGAAACCTGCAGCGAGGGTGAAAGTGTAATATCCTCCTTCGTTTACAACACGCCGCTTTGCAAGACCTACGTAAATCTGATTCTTATATAAGGAAATATTATTATGGCTAAAAAAGAAAAATCAAAGATGAACAAAATATTCTCCCTGCGATTTAAGGCTGTTGCAATTATTCTTGTTTTTGCAGTGGTTTTATCTGCCATCGCTATTGCTATCAGTTATAATTATTACAGCAAAACGATGTTTAATCACTACGAGGAGCTTGCTTCAAACGTTGCAAAGTCTGTTGCCGTACAGCTTGATTCCGACGAGCTACTGCGCTATTACAACGAGGTTAAGAAGGTCGGCGTATATGACGATGAGAAGTATGAAAACGACGAAGCATACCGCGCAGAGTACGACAAGAAGGTAAACGCGCTCAAAGACGAGAGTTATAATAAAACGCTCAACTTCCTTTTCGATATCAAGAATAGTTTTGACAATCAGGATGTAGGTAACCACTACGCAAAGATTGAGTACCTTTATGTGCAGAAGCTTGAGGGCGATTACTGTACATATCTGTTTGACGCGGACGAAGAGGACGCTTATCAGTTCGGCACAAAGCACCATGTGTCTGCCGCTACAATGGAAACCGAAAATCCGGAAGAAGGAATTGAGCCCTTTGTTTCCAACGACGGCGAGTGGCTTGTTACCGCTGTTGAGCCTGTAAGGGATAAAGACGGCAAGCCCGTTGCACTTGTGGGCGTTGATATTTCTATGGAAAGGATTATCAGCGACAGAACTACATACCTGCGCAACGTTATTTCGATTATGGCGGCGGCTGTTGCTATTCTTCTTGTGCTGATTCTGCTTTGCGTTGACGGTACCATAGTTAAGCCAATCAACAAGCTTTCTTCCGCTGCACGCAGCTTTGTTGAGGACAGGAATAAGAGCAGAAAAGGCAATTCCTCTTTATCAAAGCTCAGAATCAGAAGCGGCGACGAAATCGGCACGCTGTTTGATTCCATTAAGCAGATGGAATACGACATAAATGAATATATCACAAACATCACTACCATCACCGCGGAAAAAGAGAGAATCGGCGCGGAGCTTGACGTAGCAAAGCACATCCAGTCGTCAATGCTGCCGAGCATTTTCCCGGCGTTCCCAGACATCCCCGAGTTCGATATTTACGCGACTATGGACCCTGCAAAAGAAGTCGGAGGCGACTTTTACGACTTCTTTATGGTTGACGATACGCACCTTGCAATCGTTGTTGCAGACGTATCCGGCAAGGGTGTTCCGGCAGCGCTGTTTATGGTAATCGGTAAAACGCTGATTAAAGACCATACAATGCCTGATGTAGACCTCAGCAGCGTGTTTGCAGAGGTTAACAATATGCTGTGCGAATCCAACAGCGAAGAGCTGTTTATCACGGCATTTGAGGGCGTATTAGACCTCGTTACAGGCGAGTTCCGCTATGTTAACGCAGGTCACGAGCCGCCGTTTATTATGCGCGACGGCAACAACTTTGAGCTGTTTAAGATTAAGCCGTGCTTTGTACTTGCAGGTATGGAAAATATCAACTACAAGAGCGGCGTTACCACACTTTCGCCGGGTGATAAAATCTTCCAGTATACCGACGGTGTTACCGAGGCTACCGATAAGGACAACAATCTTTTCGGTATGCAGCGCCTTGAGGACGCACTTAATAACGCAAAGGACAAGAGCGCTACCGATATTCTTAAAGCCGTTAAATCCGATATTGATGAGTTTGTGGGCGACGCACCGCAGTTTGACGATATCACGATGCTTTGCCTCAACTTCAGGCAGTATCTGAAAGGCGACGAATAAGTGTATAAAAATTCCCCGCAGAGCGAATCTGCGGGGTTTGCTTTTTAATTTACAACGTTTTGCGGATGTCCATCAATAAACGCTTTTAGGTTTGCTTCAAGTATGGTGAGCAGCCTTGCGCGAGTTTCCGTCGCAGCCCAGGAGATGTGCGGCGTTATAACGCAGTTTTTTGCGTGAAGCAGGGGATTGTCCTCGCTCGGCGGCTCTACGCTTAATACGTCCACACAGGCGGCTCTTATCCTGCCGCTGTTAAGTGCTTCTGCGAGCGCAGGCTCGTCAACCACAGGTCCGCGCGAGGTGTTAATAAGCACAGTCGTCTTTTTCATAAGGTTCAGCCTGTCTGCATTAATCAGTTTTTCAGTATCGCTGTTAAGCGGACAGTGGCAGGTAACAAAATCGCTTTGTTTAAGCAGTGTTTCAAGTGTCACAAACTCAATGCCCTCGTCGTCGGCAGGGTGGGGGGTGTTAACGAGAATACGCATACCAAACGCGCCTGCAATGCGTGCAACGCGCCTGCCTATTGAGCCGTAGCCGATAATGCCGATGGTCTTGCCGTTCATTTCCTCAAGCGGTGCTTTCCAAAAGCAGAAATCGGGGCAACTGCACCATTCGCCGTTGTGCACAGCCTCATCGTGCATTGCAACCTTGCTTGTGATGTGCAGAATGTAAGCAAACACCATCTGCGCTACCTCGTTAGTAGAGTAAGCAGGGATGTTGGATACGGTGATACCGCGCTTTCTCGCCTCAACTGTATCAATCACATTGTAGCCCGTAGACTGCAAACCAACGTATTTAAGGTTTGGCAGCTCATCAAGAATCTCATTATTAATAATCGATTTGTTAATGATTATAACATCGGCGTCCTTTGCACGCTCAACAATCTGTTCGGGTGCAGTGCGCTCGTAAACGGTGAAGTCGCCGTATTTATTAAAGGCGTCCCACGATAAATCGCCGGGGTTTGTGGAACAGCCGTCAAGATTAACAATTTTCATAATGTCACCTCACTGGGTAAATTATAGTACACTTTAAAAATTAAATCAATAAAATATTGAAAGAATGGTAAATATAAGTTATAATAAATCATAAATATTAATGGTGATTTGATGAAAAGATTACTGTTAGTATTATTTTGCATAGTATATATATTTTCCTTTTCAGCCTGCAGCGTAAGCAGCGCGGCTGACGTTAAGCCACTTGCACATTCAAGATATACAGTTGTGATTGATGCAGGTCACGGCGGAAAGGACGCAGGCACAATCGGCGTTGACGGAACAGAGGAGAAGGGGATTAATCTATCTGTTGCACTGATACTCTACGACTACCTTATGGTAAGCGGAATTGACTGCAAACTCGTGCGCGACAAGGATTACGAGCTATATTATACAGAGGAAGATAAACAAAAATCCGACCTTTACAATCGCCTTGACTACGTTAACGCAGTTAAAAACAGCGCGCTGATTTCCATACATCAGAATCATTATGAAAGCCCAAAAGAGTGGGGTTGCCAGGTCTGGTATTCCAAGAATAATGACGAAAGCAAGGTGCTTGCAGACAAAATATTAACGTCTGTAAAAGCATTTATACAGCCTGAAAACACACGGCAAAACAAAGAATCAGGCAGCGAATATTACATATTGTATAACGCAACGGTTCCGTCCGTTATGGTTGAATGCGGTTTTATGAGCAATCCTGAGGAAAACAAACTGTTGCAGAACACGGATTATCAAAAGAAATTTGCCTATGCTATTTTAGCAGGCATTTGCGGAGAAGTATAATGGCTAAAGTTAAATCGTTTTACGTCTGCAGCGAGTGCGGATATGAAAGTGCGAAGTGGTACGGTAAGTGCCCGCAGTGCGGCGAATGGAACACAATGGAAGAACAGACGCCCGTTGCAGTCGGCAAAAAGGGAAGTACTGCAAAAGCATCCGTTGCTGTTGCTTCTGTTAAGAAACTCAGCGAAATCAGCAGCGATATAGAAAAACGCCTGCTTACAGGCACTTCGGAGTTTGACAGGGTGCTTGGCGGCGGAATTGTTGAGGGCAGCCTTATTCTGCTCAGTGGTGATCCGGGTATCGGTAAATCCACAATTTTGCTGCAAATCTGCCAGAAATTGGGGCAGAGCCACACGGTTTTATACATCAGCGGCGAGGAGTCGGCAAGGCAGATTAAATTGCGAGCGAACAGACTCGGTGTGGATACGGACAACCTGTTTATCCTTGCAGAAACCGACGTTGCAACGATTGTGGAAACAATTAAAATCGAAAAGCCTGATATGGTTATAATTGACTCAATCCAGACAATGATGATTGACGACGTGTCCTCAAACGCAGGCAGCGTTACGCAGGTCAGGGAATGTACAAATATCTTTATGCACCTTGCAAAAAGCCTTGGTATACCTATATTTATAGTCGGTCACGTCAATAAGGACGGCGCTATTGCAGGTCCCAAAGTTCTCGAACACATTGTAGATACAGTGCTGTATTTCGAGGGCGAGCGCAATTATTCTTACAGAATTCTGCGCTCTGCAAAGAACAGATTTGGCTCAACTAACGAAATAGGTGTGTTTGAAATGACGCAGGAAGGCTTAAAAGAGGTGCAAAACCCGTCGTTACTAATGCTTTCCGGCAGACCGAAGAACACAAGCGGCACCTGCGTTGCGTGTACAATGGAGGGCTCGCGTCCGATTTTGGCGGAAGTGCAGGGGCTTGTTACGGCTTCCGGCTTCGGTACGCCGCGCAGAATGAGCACAGGCTACGATTATAACCGTATGAGTATGATAATCGCCGTGCTTGAAAAGCGCGCAGGCTACTTTTTTAACGGTATGGACGCTTATCTTAACGTTGTTGGTGGTTTAAAACTGTATGAGCCTGCAGCAGATTTAACCGTTGCGCTTGCGCTTTTGTCCTCATTAAAGGACGTTGTGGTTAACGACAGCACCCTCGCTTTTGGCGAAATAGGCTTGGCAGGGGAAATAAGAGCTGTAAATAACTGCGAGCAGCGCATACAGGAAGCACAGCGCCTCGGTTTTACAAAATGCGTAATTCCGTTTCATAATTACAAGTCGTTATCAAAAGAACTCAAAGCGTCGGTGGATATTATTCCTGTTCGCACAATCCGCGCCGCGCTTGAAGCTGTTACAGAGTAAAGGGGGCACTATGCCGTACATCATTATACTGGTAATTGTGATTGCATTTGTTGTAATCGCAGTTCGTCAGTCAAAACAAAAATAGCGTTAAAGGCAGAGGGGACGGCTCTCTGCCTTATTATTTCGCATATAGTAAATTTTACGCAATTTCGCAAAATTAATATTTTGCGAAATAGAGGGGAGTTTTAAATCGGAAAAGCCACTATTTGCGAAAATGCAGTGATACAGCGCTTTTCAGGCATTTTTCGCTGTTGATACTATTAATATGTAATAATAACCTCTGCTCTGGAGACGATAGAAATTTTTTAAACGATACATTGTATGATTTGTTTGCTGTTATTAGATGGTAAATTCTGCTTGCGCTCATTTGCAGCCGATAACGGAAATTGAAATGACGAATTGTACTATCGCAGCTGCGCTGTTCAGTTATATTATCGGTACTCTTGTTTACAGCCAATAGCGCAAAGCTAAATGAGGTATTGTACCAAAGAGCAATTTCTATTTGATAAAAATCGCTGCTAATTGCAAATAATTCTTGCAAATTATACTTCCCTTTGATATTATTGTTTTAGAATTTGCTAAAAGTTTTGCGAAATTGTTTTGAGGTGATTCCCCGTGAAGCGTAGTGATTTTAACAAACTGCCGCCGCTTGTGCAGGACTATCTTGTGTATATTGAGGCTATTAAAGGTCACAGCTCGCTGTCCGTTATAGAGTATGCCAATGATTTAAAGAATTTCTTTATATTTATGGCTAAAAGCAAGGGTTTGTACCCCGATTCTGCCGAGGAAAGCGAAATTGACCTTACTGCTATTGATATTGAGTTTATTAAGAAAATTACGCTTAATGACGCATATCAGTACCTTATTTACTGCCGCAATGTGCGCAAAAATAATGAGGCTACAAGGGCGCGCAGAGTTGTGTCAATCCGCCGATTTTTCGCTTATTTAGCGGATAATCTGGGACTTTTGCCCGTGAATCCGATGAAGAATCTTGACACGCCCAAAATAAAAAAATCCCTGCCTAAATACCTTACTCTTGACGAAGCGCAGAAGCTGCTTTCCGTCGTTGACGGTAAGTATAAAGAGAGAGATTTTGCAATTATTACCCTGTTTTTAAACTGCGGTATGCGACTGAGTGAGCTTGTTTCCATTGATTATAACGACATTCGCTCTGACGGAACGCTTGTAATCACCGGCAAAGGCAATAAAGAGCGCACTGTTTACCTGAATAACGCGTGTTTGGAAGCTATTGCGGCGTACAGACGTGTTCGCCCGAATGACGGCGTTAAGGACAGAGCGTTGTTTTTAAGCGCCAGAAATCAGCGCATGAATCCGCGTACGATTGAAATTATGGTTAACAAAAACCTTGAAAAAGCAGGACTCGGCGGCAGAGGTTTATCCGTGCATAAGCTGCGCCACACAGCCGCTACGCTGATGTATCAGCACGGTAACGTTGATGTGCTGCTGCTCAAAGAGATTTTAGGGCACGAAAATCTTGGTACCACGGAGATTTACACGCATATTTCGTCCGACGCGACAAAGGCTGCGATTGAATCAAACCCGCTTGCAAACAACAAAACGCCTAAATCCTGATTATTCCTGAAAATAAATATGTAAACAGCGCGTTTGCAAACGCTGCCAAAGTCACTGCTAAAGTATACACAATGTAGCTTTTGAGCAGTGATTTTATTTTTAACGGCTCCCCTGCTTCTTTTGACGACACGCATTTTAGTATGTACTTGCTGATTATCGCGCTCTGCCTGATTGTATACAGTACCACGGTTGTGAATATTGCCGCCTGAGGTATGACCAAAAGCAGCGAGTATCCTATGCCTTTTACCCCGTAAGTTATGTAGAAATATGCGAGTTTTAAGCCGACTGCACAGCCTATAACAAGCGGCACGGCGTTGATTACGGGATAGCCGATTAAGAACAGCGCAAGCAGCACAGTTACGGCAAAAACCGAGATATACAGCGCAAAATTGCATATGAACAGCGAATACAGATTGCCTGTTTGCGGCGTGTAAAGCGCCTTGATTCCGTTTGTAAGCACCTCGCTTTTTATCAGCGTGAAGCCGAATGAACCTACAAGCAGCCCGGCGGCGTAGAACAGCACGGAATACACAAGCTCTTTTTCCTGTGTTATTATTTCTTCAAACGTCTTTTGAGGGTCGATTTCGCTTAAATTCAGCTTCATTACTTAATCCTCAGCCTGCCTGATTTTTGCGATGTTATGTGCCCGATTAACATTCCTGTGCAGATTACAAGCACCGCTTTAATAATAAAAAACAGCAAGGATGAGCCGTTAAATATTACATTCAGTATACTATAAAATAACAGCGGTACCTGTGCCGCAGCGCCGAGTATTAAGCCGTTATTCTTAAAGCCTAAGACTGATATAAACGCTGTGATTGCAGCGCATAACACACAGATAATCATGGCAAAATAATTGTCGTATTTCAGGTCTAAATCAAACTTGTAAGTTATTTTGCCGAATATGTATGTAAACAGTAGTATTGACAAAATCGCCGTTATTACTACTTTTAGTATATACACCAATAATATGTTTTTGCTGCCGCTTGTGCTGACTTTTTTCATAAAAAATTCCCCCGATATTCAATAATGAATATTCAGGGGAGTTTGTTTTTATGATATTAATTTGTGATTATTCTTCGATTTTTTTCTCTACTTCCTTAACGGAATCGGACTTGCTGTCGTCCTTTGCCTTCTTGTCCTTCTTTGCCTTGGAAGCCTCGCGAGCTGCTTCAACTTCCTTCTTGTGCTGTTCGGTCTTTGTAACGTTAGTGTTAACAGCCCATCTCTGCAGCTTCATTTTTGTTCTGTCTGCACCGGTTTCGATAACAATATCCTCTTCGCGGATTGTAACAACCTTGCCTACAATGCCGCCGATTGTGATGATTTCGTCACCGATTTCGAGAGCGGAACGCATTTCCTGCTCTTCCTTCTGGCGCTTTTTCTGCGGTCTGATCATTGTAAAGTACATAAAGCCGAGCAGACCTACCATTACAACAATGTAAAGATAAGAACTTGCGCCGCCCTGCTTGCCTGCAGTCTGCTGTGCGCCCATCATAAGTAAAAATGTATTCATAATAATTTCCTCCTAATAAAATTAGCAATAACGATTATATAGTATTATTGCCGATATTGCAAGAACTATTTTAAATTCTTGTGTCAAAAAGGTCTGTGTATTCGTTTTTATAGTCGGTAAAAGTGCCGTTTTCAAGGTTATCGCGGATTTCCTGCATAAGGTTGTTGTAAAAATGCAGGTTGTGGATAACAGCAAGTCGCATTGCAAGAATCTCGTTGGATTTAAACAGATGCCTGATGTACGAGCGCGAATAATTGCGGCACGCAGAACAGGTGCAGGTGTCGTCAATCGGCTTGTCATCACGCATATACTTTGCGTTGTTGATGTTGATAATTCCCTTTTTAGTAAACAGCTGACCGTGGCGTGCGTTGCGCGACGGCATAACGCAGTCGAACAAGTCCACTCCCCTGCTGACGCCCTCAAGTATGTTGCCCGGTGTGCCGACGCCCATAAGGTAGCGCGGCTTATTTTCAGGTGCATAGGGCTCAACAGCAGTGATTATGCGGTACATCTCCTCCTTCGGCTCGCCTACGGCAAGACCGCCGATAGCATAGCCGTCAAGGTCGAGCTTAACGATTTCCTTCATATTCTCAATGCGCAAATCGTCAAAGGTGCAGCCCTGATTTATGCCGAAGAGCAGCTGATTGCGGTTAATCGTGCTTTCAAGCGAGTTCAGGCGTTCCATCTCCGCCTTGCAGCGCTCAAGCCAGCGCAGGGTTCTGTCGCAAGCTTCTTTGGCGTATTCGTAGCGCGCAGGGTTTTCCACACATTCGTCAAACGCCATTGCAATGGTTGAGGCGAGGTGCGACTGAATCTGCATACTCTCCTCGGGTCCCATAAAGATTTTGCGCCCGTCAATGTGCGAATTAAAGGTAACGCCCTCGTCCTTAATCCTGTTGAGTTTTGCAAGCGAAAATACCTGAAAACCGCCGGAATCAGTGAGTATCGGTCTGTCCCAGTTGGTGAACTTATGCAGTCCGCCCATATCGTAAACAAGGTCGTCGCCCGGTCTTACGTGCAGGTGGTAGGTGTTGCAAAGCATAATCTGCGCGCCAACATCCTCAAGGTCTCGCGTGGACAATCCGCCCTTGATTGCAGCGGAAGTTGCCACATTCATAAAGCACGGAGTCTGCACAGTGCCGTGCACGGTTTCAAACACAGCACGCCTTGCAAAACCCTCTTTTTTAGTAACAGTAAATTTCATAATCAAATCCTATTTAATAAACATCGCGTCGCCGAAAGAAAAAAATCTGTACTCCTCCTCAACCGCGGTTTTGTATGCGTTCATAATATTATCGTAGCCGGCAAGCGCGGCAACAAGCATAATAAGCGTGCTTTCAGGCAGGTGGAAGTTCGTAACAAGCGCGTCAACGCATTTGAACTCATAACCCGGGTAAATGAAAATGCTTGTGTCGTCCTCATCCTCGCAGATACAGCCGTGCTTTGTTGCTACGGATTCAAGCGTGCGTGTGCTCGTTGTGCCAACGCTGATAATGCGACCTCCGTTCTGCTTTGTTTCGTTGATAATGTCAGCAGTTTCCTTGCTAATCTGGTAGTGCTCGCTGTGCATTTTATGCTTTGTAACGTCGTCAACCTTAACGGGACGGAATGTTCCCAGACCGACGTGCAGCGTTACATAGCAGACACTAACGCCCATATCCTCAATCTTTTTGAGCATATCCTTTGTAAAGTGCAAGCCTGCCGTTGGTGCGGCTGCAGAGCCGAGTTCCTTTGAGTAAACTGTCTGATATCTTTCGCCGTTTTTAAGTTCCTCCGTAATGTATGGCGGCAGCGGCATTTTGCCGATTTTATCAAGAATGTTGTAAATCTCTTTTGAATCGCAGTTAAAACGGATAATCCTGTTGCCGTCCTCAGTAACCTCGGTGACTTCGCAGTCAACAATACCCTCGCCAAAAACAAACTCCGTGCCTGCTTTAGCGCGTTTGCCGGGCTTGCAAAGACACTCCCAGCAGTTATTTTTCTTTTGCTTGAGAAGCAGGAATTCAACCACCGCGCCCGTTTCCTTCTTAACGCCGTAAATGCGTGCAGGGATAACCCTTGTGTCGTTAAGCACAAGGCAGTCGCCGGGGTGCAGATATTCAGTTAAATCGCGGAAAATGCGATGCTCAACCTCGCCCGTGTTCCTGTCCAGCACCATAAGACGTGACGAATCACGCGGCTCAATCGGCGTTTGTGCGATTAAATTTTGTGGAAGTTCATAGAAAAAGTCAGATGTTTTCACAAATATTCTCCGAATTTTTTAATTGACATATATATGTAATAAGTGTATTATATAAAATATATTATGCAATATATATGTTATTGCGGTTTCGTCATATATTATATTGCAAAATTATCACGATTACAAGTACTAAAGGAGAAAACGTATGGCAAATCCCACAAGAAAATTCAAAGTAGGCGTTGTAGGCGCCACAGGTATGGTCGGACAGAGGTTTTTATGTCTGCTCAGCGAGCATCCCTGGTTTGACGTTGTAGTTCTTGCAGCGTCGGCGAGAAGCGCAAATAAAACTTATGAGAATGCTATAGGCAACAAATGGTGCATGGATACACCTATTCCTGAAAAATATAAACAAATGGTTATAGCAGACGCTGAAAACGACATTGATAAAATCACCTCTATGGTTGACTTCGTTTTCTGCGCAGTAAATATGCCGAAGGATCAGATTAAAGAACTTGAGGAAAAGTATGCAAAGCACGAGTGCCCCGTTGTTTCAAACAACTCTGCGCACCGCTTTACGGACGATGTTCCGATGGTTGTGCCTGAACTCAATGCAGAGCATATCAACATCATCCCCTCACAGCGCAAACGCCTTGGCACAAAGCGCGGCTTTATTGCAGTTAAATCAAACTGCTCGCTGCAGTCATATGTGCCTGCCCTCTTCCCTCTTCACGAGAAGTTTGGCGTTAAGGACGTACTCGTTTGCACATATCAGGCAATCAGCGGCGCAGGTAAAACGTTTGAAACCTGGCCGGAGATGATTGACAATGTTATTCCTTACATCGGCGGCGAAGAGGAAAAGAGCGAAAAAGAACCGCTTAAACTCTGGGGTAAAATCGAAGGCGACAAAATTGTGTCTGCCGACAAGCCCAACTTTACGGCGCAGTGCATCAGAGTTCCCGTGTCAAACGGTCACCTCGGCGCAGTGTTTGTAAACTTTGAAAATAAGCCGTCGGTGGACGAAGCTATAGAAATCTGGAACAACTTCAAGGGCAGAGCGCAGGAGCTTGAGCTTCCCTCCGCACCAAAGAAGTTCCTCAACTACTTCACAGAGCCTGACAGACCGCAGATTAAGTCTGAAAGAGAGCTTGAAAACGGTATGGCAGTTTCAATCGGCAGACTCCGTGAAGATACGCAGTACGACTACAAGTTTGTGTGCCTGTCACACAACACCCTTCGCGGCGCGGCAGGCGGCGCAGTACTTCTTGCAGAGCTGCTTGCGGCAGAAGGATATCTTGATTAATTTAGATAGGAGAATTTATTATGAAGACACCGGTATTTACAGGTTCGGCAGTAGCAATCATCACCCCTATGAATGATGATTTTACGGTAAATTACGAAGAATTTAAGAAGTTTATCGACTGGCAGATTGACAACGGCACAGACGCTATTGTTATCTGCGGTACAACAGGCGAATCGTCAACGCTCAGCACGCAGGAACACCTTGACGCTATCAAGTTCTGCATTGACTACGTTGACCACAGAGTACCCGTTATCGCAGGCGCCGGCTCAAACAACACGCAGTACGGCGTGGATATGGCTGTTAAGTGCTGCGAATACGGCGCAGACGCTATTCTGCTTGTTACACCTTACTACAACAAGTGCACACAGAAGGGCTTAATTAAGCACTACACTATGTATCACGACGCAACAAACGTGCCGATTATCCTTTACAATGTTCCGTCAAGAACAGGTGTTAACATCACGCCTGAAACCTGCAAGGAACTCTCAAAGCTTCCTCGCATCAATGGTATCAAGGAAGCATCGGGCAACATCAGCCAGATTATGAAGGTTCGCGCACTTTGCGGCGACGAGCTCAACATCTGGAGCGGCAACGACGACCAGATTCCCGCAGTTATGGCTTGCGGAGGCAAGGGCGTTATTTCTGTACTTGCAAACGTTTGCCCGCAGGAAACTCACGATATGGCTATGGCTTATCTTGATGGCGACGCTAACAAGTGCACAGATATGATGGCAGAATACCTTGAACTTGCAAACGCTATGTTTGTTGAGGTTAACCCGATTCCTGTTAAGGCTGCTTGCAATATGATGGGCTGGAACGCAGGTCCGTGCAAGATGCCGCTTTGCGAAATGACCGAGGAACACACCGAATATCTTGAAAAGGTTATGAAGGACTACGGTCTTATTAAGTAAATTATAAGAGGATTTATAATGACAAGGATTATTATTACAGGTGCCTGCGGTAAGATGGGCAAGGTTATTGCAAGCGTTGTATCTGCACGCGAGGACTGCACGGTTGTTGCAGGCGTTGACAAGTACAACGATAACACCTGCGCCTTCCCCGTTTACGCTACACTTGAGGAAGTTAATGAGGACGCGGACGTTGTAATCGACTTTTCCAACCCTTCCCTGCTTGACGATTTGTTAAAGTTCTGCAAGGAAACGGACACTGCAGTTGTTATCGCTACAACAGGCTATGACGAGTGCGAAAAGAAGAAGATTGCAGACGCTGCAAAGGAATGTCCCGTATTCTTCACCTACAATATGAGTATCGGCATCAACCTGCTTGCAAACCTTGCTAAAAAGGCGGTCAGCGTGCTTGGCAACGACTTTGATATAGAAATCGTGGAACAGCACCACAATCAGAAGATTGACGCACCGTCAGGCACAGCGCTTATGCTTGCAGATGCAATTGCAGAAGAGTTTGACAAGCCGATGAAGTATGAGTACGACCGCCACTCAAAGCGTGAAAAGCGTACAAAGGACGAAATCGGTATTCACTCCGTTCGCGGCGGTACTATTGTAGGCGAGCACGAGATTATCTTTGCCGGCAGAGATGAAAATATCACCCTTTCGCACTCGGCGCGCAGCAAGGAAGTTTTTGCAGTTGGCGCAGTTAACGCCGCTATGTTTATGAACGGCAAGGGCGCAGGTATGTACGATATGGGCGAACTCGTTAAATAATAAAAGTAATTGTAGGGAGCGATGACCACATCGCTCCGTTTACTTCTATGGTATTTATATGACAAAAGAGCAGCAATACTTTTTGCATTTAGTGAAGTCACATCTGAATAACACAAAGCCCGAGCCCCCTGAAAACATTGACTTTGAGGGGCTTTTTAAGGTTTGCGAATTGCAGGATATGACCGCTATTGCTGCTATTGAACTTAAGAAATTACCTGCCGAACACCGTCTGTCAAAAGAGGACTTTTCCCCTTTTAATCAGGTGCTTGGGCTGACGCTGCAAAATTATGAGTACAAGCAGGAAGGCATCAGACTGCTTACCGATACGCTGACTGAAAACGGAATAAAACATTTGTTCATAAAGGGCGCTGCTATACGCGAGCTCTACCCTGTTCCCGAGGTCAGAACAAGCGGCGACACGGACGTTATTGTGGACAGCGCAGATTTAGAGCGCACTGCTACCCTGCTTGCCGGCTGCGGTTTCAAGGATGTTCACTCTACCGACGTTGAACACGATTTGAAGTACCGCGGCGAGGACTACGAAATCAAGTGCGAAATCAGGGCGATAAACGCTGATATCAAGGCATATTTTGCCGATATTCTGCACAGCGATATGTGCGAAAACTCAGGCGGTTCTGCTTATAAAATGCAGCCGCTTTGCCACCTTGTTTACATCACTTCGCACCTTTTAAGGCACTTTAAGTCTGGCGGAGCAGGCGTGCGGCAGCTTGCCGATATGGACGTTATCATGCGTAACTGCAATATTGATTTTACTGAATATCTTGCAATCTGCAAGTCGCTCGGCATTGAAAAATCGTCCAAAGTTCTGCTCTCTCTGTGCAAGGAATTCTTTGCCACTCCGATTGATTTTGAATACGAAATCGAGCCCGAATTGCTTGAAATCTTGCATAAGGTTATGCTTGAGGGCGGCACGTTCGGCTATGGCATCGGCGATGTCGGCACCACCCACCTGATGCACAGCGAGGGCAGCACTGCAAAGGCTGTTTTAGGGCTTTTTGCGGTGAACAAGGAACGGTTGTACCACGACTACAAATACGCGCGAGAGCACCGTATACTGCTGCCTGTGGCATATGTTTCTCGCCTGTACAGCGCGGTGTTTAAGCGCGGACGGCAAAACGCACAGCACATCAGATCAATGTTCACGGACCGCGAGGTTGCAACCGAACTCAGCGCAATGCTTGAAGAATTGGAAATAAAATGAGGAGGGTTACTTCCCTCCTCTAAGCGTGTCGAAAAACCAAAGAAACAAATTCGACACGCTGTGAGGATGAACGAAAAAGATGCAGAATCCCGTTTTCTTGCGAACTTTGCTGTACGACGGTACCGCTTGTGAGCAAAAAACGGGAAACGCTAAAACCCGCAGGAACTCAATGTTTCTGCGGGTTTTCATTGATGTTATTTATCAGGTGCTTCGCACGCGGAGCGTCGGGGACGCCGCTCCCTACTATTTCTCCTAAATAGTATTTCGGCGTGGTTATGCACTTTTTCGACAGCCTCTGAGGAGGGAAAGTTCCCTCCTCTGTTTTTTACTCAAATAAATCCGGTATTCCCTTGTTCATCCAGCCGGGTATGTCAATGCCCTGCGGACAGTGCGTTTTGCACTTGCCGCAATTGATGCACGAACTTGCTCTAACATCAATTTTATCATATTCAGCCTGCGCGTCAACATTGCTCAACTCGCCGTTTTTAAGCTTGTTGTAAACTGCAAAAATCGAGCTGATTTTAACTTCCTTCGGGCAGTCTGCGCAGTAGTCGCAGCCCGTGCAAGGGATGATATCAGCCTTGTTCATAATCGACGCCGCGTTTTTGCAGATGTTGAACTCCTGCTCGTTAAACGGCGTAAAGTCTGTAAGCGTTGCAAGGTTATCAAGCATCTGTTCCTGCGCGTTCATACCGCTGAGGATAGTCAGCACGTTGTCAAAGCTTGCGTCAAAGCCGATAGCCCAGGATGCAAACGACTTGTCCGGCTTTGCGTTTTTAAACAGTTCCTGCGCAGCCTTTGGCGGATTTGCAAGCTTGCCGCCGCGCACAGGTTCCATTATGATTACAGGGATGCCTGCGTCGGTCAGAATCTGATACTGTTCCTCCGCCCTCTGGTTCTTCCAGTCGAGGTAGTTCATCTGAATCTGCGCAAAATCCCAGTCGTGAGCGGCAACAATCTCCTTAAGATTGTCAACCGAGCCGTGGAACGAGAAGCCGAAATACTTGATTTTGCCCTCTTTGCGCTTCTGTTCGCCGAAGCTGATAGCGTCAAACTTTTTTACCTTCTCCCAGTTGCCGTCGTCAAGCGAGTGCAAAAGGTAAAAATCAAAGTAGTCAACGCCGCATCTTTTAAGCTGCTTGTTAAAAATCTTTTCCATATCGGATTTCTTAAGGCAAATCCATACGGGCAGCTTGTCTGCAAGGAAGTACGAATCGCGCGGATACTTTTTGAGCGCCGAGCCTATAAACGCTTCGCTTTTGCCCGCGTGATAAATGTACGCCGTGTCAAAGTAATTAACGCCGTTTTGATACGCGAGGTCAACGAGCGCCTGACCTTCCTTGTAGTCGATCATGGGGTTTGCCTCCCTTTTGAGCGGGGTTTTAACGGGAAGCCGCATTGTGCCGAGGCCGAGTCTGGATACCTCCGTATCCTTAAACTTTACTCTGTCTACCATAATTTTACTCCTTAAAAATTATTCTTTTGTCCACGTAACGCCTTGTGGGGTATCCTTGAGTATAATGCCTTGTGCCTTTAAATCATCACGGATTTTATCCGCTGTTGCCCAATCTTTATTCTTGCGTGCCTGCTGGCGCTGCTCAATAAGCGCCTCAATCTCGCTGTCAAGGTCGTTAGACTTGCGGTTGTAGAGAATGCCTAAAACGTCGCAAAGTTCGTCAAACAGCTTTGCAGCAGCCTCGCACGTGCCCTTGGAAACAGGCTTGTCGAGTATCTTTGTGTTGATGTCCTTAACAAGGTCAAACACGGCAGCAAGTCCGTCAGCTGTGTTGAGGTCGTCGTCCATGGAATCGATAAACTGCTGGCGGCGGCTCTCAATAAGCTTAAGAATTTCTTCATCGTCTGCGATGTCCGCAGGCGCATTTTTTATTGCAAAATCAAGCGAATCGCGGCAGGTGTAAAGCCTCTCAAGCGCTGATTTGCACTGCTCAATAATTTCAAGATTATAGTTAATCGGTGAACGGTAGTGCGAGGAAATAAGGAAGTATCTGATAACCTCGTAGCCGTAAACGTCTGCGATTTCGCGCACGGTTTTGAAGTTGCCGAGCGACTTACTCATCTTAACGTTATCAACGTTGATATAGCCGTTGTGCATCCAGTATTTAGCAAAAGGCACGCCGTTTGCAGCCTCGCTCTGCGCAATCTCATTTTCGTGATGCGGGAAGATTAAGTCCTGACCGCCGCAGTGAATATCAATTGTGTTGCCGAGGTACTTCCTGTTCATCGCGCTGCATTCAATGTGCCAGCCCGGTCTGCCCTTGCCCCACGGCGAATCCCAGTAAGGCTCGCCCTCTTTTGCAGCCTTCCAGAGCGCGAAGTCAAGCGGATTTTCCTTCTTCTCCCCTACAGCAATCCTTGCGCCGCTCTGCAAATCATCAATCGGCTGGTGGGAAAGCTTACCGTAGCCGTCAAACTTAAGCGCGCGGTAGTAAACGTCGCCGTCAACTGCGTAAGCGTAGCCCTTGTCAATAAGAGTTTTGATGATATCAATAATCTCGTTGATGTTCTCCGTCGCCTTCGGGTGAACGTTAGCGTCCTTGAAGTTAAGTCCGTGAGCGTCAGTCCAGAACTCGTCAATATACTTTTCAGCAACCTCGGTAAAGGTTAAGCCCTCCTCATTTGCTCTGTTGATAATCTTGTCGTCAACATCGGTAAAGTTCTGCACAAACTTAACATTGTAGCCGCGGTATTCCATATACCTGCGCAGCACGTCGAACACGCAAAGCGGACGCGCGTTGCCGATGTGGATAAAATTATATACGGTAGGACCGCAGGCATAAATCTTAACTTCGTTTTCGTCTACGGGAACAAATTCCTCTTTTTGCCTAGATAAAGTATTCAATATTCTCACTTTTCTTCGCCTCCAGTTTTGTAATTTCCTCTTTAAGCTCGTCAATAAGCTTACTGTTGTTTGTAATAGCGTCCATAAGCGGGTCGGGCATTGTTACCTGGTCAAGGTCGTCAACACGCTGACCGTCAAGCCTTACAACGCGTCCGGGTACGCCAACCACGGTGCTGTTGGGTTCAACGTCCTTAACAACCACCGCGCCTGCAGCAACCTTGACATTTTCGCCGATAGTAATCGGTCCAAGCACCTTTGCGCCTGCGCCGACCATAACGCCGCGCATCAGAGTCGGGTGACGTTTGCCGGTGTCCTTACCCGTACCGCCAAGCGTTACGCCCTGGTAAATCATACAGTCGTCGCCGATTTCCGCCGTTTCGCCGATAACAATACCGTGGCCGTGGTCGATGCACACGCGCCTGCCGATTGTTGCGCCCGGGTGAATCTCTATACCCGTTTTATGCGCGGAATGCTGGCTTATCCAGCGTGCAAAAAACTTCATATTATGCCTGAAAAACCAGTTTGCTCTGCGATGGCTGCGAAGAGCCTTAAAGCCCGGATACAGCAGCACAACCTCAAGCGGATTGTTGGTTGCAGGGTCGTGCTCAATAAAGCTGCGCACATCCTCCTTATAATCGCTGAAAAAGCTGATATTAATCACTTCCAATCAATAAAAAATGCCTGCGCCGATTGCTCGACGAAGGCAATAATAAACTGCGGTTCCACTTCGATTTATACTCAATTTCGCCTTTAACGGGGCAACCCGGCACAGAATACTGCTACTTCCTCCGTGCAGTTCACAGGTGCATTTCGCCATACGGGATATATGAGCATCACAGCGCCGCTCACTCTCTTTGATATCCGAAGTGTGGTTACTTCTCCTGATCAAAACTTTTTGATTATATATACATTATATACAATCTGCAAAAAATTGCAATACTTATTTTGTTTTTATAAGATGCCAGCCGTCCTTTGCGTACTTTAAGCCGCTGAGCAGCGCAACTATGCCTGACAGCCAGAACGCAACCGTGCAGAACACGTTCATCCAGTCGGGCGCATTAAAGCCCTGCGTTGCGATTACAACCTCGCCGTCCTTTTCAAGTATTGCAAGGAACAGGAACACAAGCCCCGTTGCCGCCATTTGAATAAACGTTTTTGCCTTGCCGAATGCGTTTGCGGCGATAACCTCGCCCTCCGTAACGGCAACCATGCGCATACCAGCCACAAGGAACTCGCGCGCCATCATAATCATAATTACAATATCGGTGTGCCAGCCGAGGTTAATCTGGATTAAGAATGCGGCAAGCACAAGAGATTTGTCGGACAGCGGATCCATAAGCTTGCCGAAGTCCGTTACAAGCCCCTGCTTACGCGCTATAATGCCGTCTGCCTTGTCGCTCATACACGCAAGGAAGTAGATAATCAGCGTAACAGTCCAGTGGTATTTGAACTGTATCAGCGCCGCTGCAAACAAAAACGGCACGCAGCAAAAGCGGAATACTGTAAGTTTGTTAGGTAAATTCAATTAGTTTTCACCCCAATCAAGTCATATCCGTTAAAGTCGGTGATTTTAACATTAACAAAGTCGCCCGTGGCAATTTCCGTGTCGGAAGTAAAGATGATTCCGCTGTCAATTTCAGGCGAATCGAGGTACGACCTGCCTGTGTAATTCTCGCCGTCAAAGCCGTCTACTATAACCTTATATACCCTGCCGACGCGGCTTTTGTTAGCCTGCTCGGTAACGGAATACTGCAGGTTCATCAGGATTTCCTGACGGTGAAGTTTAACGTCCTCGTCAATCTGATTTTTCATATCAAATGCAGGCGTATCCTCTTCGGGAGAGAAGGTAAAGCAGCCCATTTTATCAAAACGAACGTCGCTTACAAAATCGCAAAGCTCCTCAAAATCCTCGTCCGTTTCGCCCGGAAAACCTACCATAAACGTGGTGCGCAGCGACAAGCCGTCAATCTTTGCCCTCATCTTGCTTAAAAGGCGCTTGTAGTCGTCGGCGGTACCGACTCTGTTCATAGCCTTTAAAACGCGCTCTGAAGCGTGCTGCAGCGGAATATCAATGTAATTGCAAATCTTATCTTTGCTTGCGATAACGTCAATCAGAGAATCCGTTATGCGCTGCGGATAGCAGTAAAACAGGCGTATCCACTCAATGCCGTCAATCTTAACAAGCTCTTTTAAAAGCGCGTCAAGCCTGTATTCACCGAATAAATCGTAGCCGTACTTTGTGGTGTCCTGCGCAATCAGGATAAGTTCTTTAACGCCGCCTGCTGCAAGCTCTTTTGCCTCTGCAATAACAGATTCGGGCTTCCTGCTTCTGAACGCGCCGCGGATACCGGGAATCGCACAGTAAGCGCACCTGTTGTCGCAGCCGTCCGCAATTTTAAGATACGCCCAATGCTTCGGCGTGGAAAGCAGCCTTTTGTCGTCAAGCGGCAAAAAACACTTGTTCGGGAACGCGGAAGTGTCAAGCCCGATAAGCACCTTCTGGCAAATTTTGACTATATCGCCGTTTGCGCCGATGCCGACCACGGCGTCGACCTCCGGCATTTCCTTGGTAATCTCGTCCTGATAGCGCTCTGCAAGGCAGCCTGTAACAACGATAGCGGTGATTATGCCTGCCTTTTTGTATTCGGCAACCTCAAGGATAGTGTCAATCGCTTCCTGCTTTGCCGCGTCAATAAAGCCGCAGGTGTTGATAATCATAATGTCGCTGTCCGCAATTTCGCCCACTATCTGAAAACCGGCGTCATTCAGTTTTGCAAGCAAAATTTCGCCGTCCACCTGATTCTTCGGGCAGCCGAGCGAAATCATACCAATTTTATAATTACTGTTGATATTCGTCATTTTCTACTTTATAAAAGGCTTCCTTAATATCGGAATACTTAAAGCCTTTTCGTGTAAGAGCGGCAAAAACCTTGTCCTTGCCGCCCTCCTGATTTAACTTGCGTGCGTATTTGGTGAGTATGAGTTCGCAGATAGAAGATACATTATCTATCTCATTTTCCTCAAACAGATTGTTAACTATCTCTGAATCAATGCCGCGTTTGCGCATCTCCCGCTTAATGAATGAGGATGACATCTTTTTTTCGTCGCGCAGGTGCTTTAGCAGCACTTCTGCGTAGTGTTCGTCGTTGAGATAGCCGAGTTCTAACATTCTGTCTATCGCTCTGTCTGCGTTAACCTCGTCAACGGTGCGCAGCAGCTTTGTGCGCAACTCTTTAACCGAATGGTCGCGGCGTGACAGCAGGTCGTAGCACTTGTTAACAGCTTTTTTGTAGTTGATTTTATCAACCAAGTCCTTCCACTCGTCCTCATCAATTTCGGTGCCGTCCTTGATAAAGTTCTCCGCCCAGAAGTCGATGTCGGTTGTAATCTGATACTCACCGTCAAGGTGCAGGTGAATCTTCTTTCCCCTGCCCTGCGTATGTGTAATAATCATTAATCTTCGTCGTCGATTTCTATATCAAGCTTTGCGCGAGCGGCTTCCCTCGTCTTGGTAACAGGCTTAACCTCCGGCTCTGCGTCAGCCTTTGCGCCTGCAACGTTTGCCTTGTACTCGTGCTCGGCAGTCTTGCTCATCAGGGACATAACCTGCTCTTCAATCTCTTTTGCAAAGGCAGGGTCGGATTTAAGCATTTCCTTAAACTTATCGCGCCCCTGGATTCTCTGCTCGCCGTAGGACAGCCAGGAGCCGCTTTTCTTAACAATACCGAGGGAAACTGCAAGGTCGCAGATTTCGCCCATTCTGTCAATACCTGTGCCGTACATAATGTCAAACTCTGCGGTCTTGAACGGCGGCGCAACCTTATTTTTAACGATTTTAGCCTTGGTGTGAGAGCCTACAAACTCGTTGCCGGGTGCTTTAATCTGCTCGCTCTTTCTTACGTCAATACGCATTGAGGAGTAGAATTTGAGCGCACGACCGCCTGTTGTAACCTCTGGATTACCGTAGATAACGCCAACCTTTTCACGCAGCTGATTGATAAAGATGATGATGCAGTTTGACTTATTGATTGCGCCTGCGAGCTTGCGCAGAGCCTGCGACATAAGCCTTGCGTGCAGACCAACGTGGGAATCGCCCATTTCGCCCTCAATTTCGCTGCGAGGAACGAGCGCTGCAACAGAGTCAACAACAATGATATCGATAGCGCCGCTGCGTACAAGCTGCTCTGTAATCTCAAGCGCCTGCTCGCCGTTGTCGGGCTGCGCTACAAGAAGGTCGTCTATATTTACGCCGAGGTTTGCAGCGTACTCGGGGTCGAGTGCATGCTCTGCGTCAACGAATGCAGCCTCGCCGCCTGCCTTTTGCGCCTCTGCCACGCAGTGCAGCGCAAGGGTGGTTTTACCCGAAGATTCGGGGCCGTAAATCTCAATAATTCTTCCCTTTGGAAGTCCGCCGATACCTGTTGCAATGTCGAGTGTGAGTGAGCCGGTTGATATAGCGTCAACCTTGAGCCTGTTATTTTCGCCAAGGCGCATAATAGCACCTGCACCGTACTGCTTTTCAATCTGTTTTAAAGCAGATTCAAGCGCAGTCTTTTTGTCGTTAGCCTTGCTTTTATCAGCAGCCATAATTTTGTCCTCCGTAATTATAATATATTTACTTGTGTATTATACTAAATATAGTGGATAAAATCAAGCCGATATACTAAAAAGTCCAATTATTTTCGCCGAATTAAAATAAATTAAAAAAATGCTTGCATTTTGTGTAACTTTCTGTTAATATATATGCGTTCTTAAAATATAAGGAGGTGTACGCAAATGGCAAAATGTGAATGCTGCGGCAAATCAATGTCCTTCGGTATTAAGGTATCACACTCACACAGAAGATCAAACAGAACCTGGAAACCGAACATCAAAAAAGTTAAGGCTATCGTAGACGGCTCACCAAAGAGAATTTATGTTTGCACAAGATGCCTTCGCTCCGGTAAGGTTGAAAGAGCGTAATTAAATAAAAGATTAAAGGACTGTCAATCGACAGTCCTCTTTTTATGCCCTTTTTTTAAACTTCGTAACCTACAAAGTTAGCAAACAAATCCTTGTATTTTGAATTCTGCGTTTTCATCGCTGCGTAGTCCCTGCCGTTAACAAAGCCGTCGCCGTTGAGGTCGCAGGTCATAATAACAATGTCGCCGTCCTCATCAGGTGAGAATGTGTGTGTAACCTCGGTGTTGCCCACAGTGATAACTGCCTCGGCATTATCCTCCGTAACGGTGCGAGTGTATGTGCCGTCTGTGTCCTCGCCGTCAATCTTTGCTTCGTCAATAATAATGTCGCTCGCTGCGCCTGACGGGTCGTTCATAGCGTAAATTGTACCGCCGAGCGTGTACTGCACCGGCTCAATAAATACGTCAAACGATCCTTTGAGCGATGAGTTCATAATGCGTGCGCCAAAGTAATAAGTCTGCCCTGCGGTAAGGCTTACGGAACTTATGCGGAAGTTCGTTGAGCTGCCGTAGTCGTCGTTATACGCAATCTGCTGATAATTGCTGTTGTAGATGTATCCGCGTGTGTCGTGCGTGCCTGTTGAGTAAAACTTGTATGTACCGCTGTACTTTGGCGTGTAGGGGTAATAAGCAAGCATACCGCCTGTCTGTGTGATGCGCACAGCGTACTCGCCGCAGGTAATCTTTTCCGTATTCACGGCAATTTTATTGTCCGAGTTACGGTTATTTTTAATTATGTAGTGCAGCGCGTAGGAGCCTGCAGGCGCGTTAAGCGTAAAGTCCTTAAGCTCAATGCCGTTGTACGCAAACGAGTAGTCGGCAATAGAAGTAACCTTGCTGCCGAGAGTGAGTTCGGTAAGCATCGGGCAGGATGCAAACGCGTACTCGCCTATTGAAGTAACGCAGTTATCAAGCGTTACGCTTGACAGATGAGTCGCACCTGAAAAAGCGTAGTTGCCGATATGAGTCATATTCTCAATAATTACATTTTCAACCTCAAGGATTAAGAAGTTCCACGGGGCTGAATACGAATTCTCATAATCGGGCATAACGCCGTCGTAGATATATAAAGTTTTAGTGTCGTCGTCATACTCCCAGATAAGCTCGTCATCTGCAAAAGCGATAAACGAAAATGCAAGTGCAAATACGAGGAACAAGGATATAACGGCTGCTGTGAAGTGCTTACGCTTCATACTAATCACCAAGATAAGTATAACATATATCTGTATTTTTTGCAATAAAAATAATTAAGGCGCGATTTTACATAATCACGCCGCAGCGTGTCGAAAAACCTAAGAAACAAGTTCGACACGCTGTGAGGATGAACGAAAAAGATGCAGAATCCCGTTTTCTTGCGAACTTTGCTGTACAACGGTACCGCTTGTGAGCAAAAAACGGGAAACGCCAAAACCCGCAG
>JAFSRN010000018.1 GCA_017446095.1 Eubacterium sp.
CAGTATATCTTTCAGCCTCTGCTTCAGTCATATCAACCTCGAAGCGGAGTGACGGAACAGATGTTGCAACGTATCTTACCTTCTGAACATCGATACCGTTTGCGATTGCTGTGAAGCCTGTTGTGTCAAATGTAAAGCTGTCGAAGTTGTCAGCCTGATTTGCGAACGCAGACTCGTTGTAGCCAAAGAAGTTAGCTGCTGCCTTACCGTAGTCAAGAACTGACTTAGCAAGTGTCTTAACAGCGTCTGTGTAGTCGCCTGCTGCGATTTCGTCACAGTAAGCTGCTACTGAGTAGTTGTCATAGCTTCTGATTACGTCGCCTGCAGCGTTCTTGATGTCGATATCAATGTTATCTCTGATCTGTGCAGGAGCAACAACGATTGTGAGCTGCTTCTTACCGCCAACTGTCGGAAGTGAAGCAAAGTCAACAGTCTTTGTTTCCTGATCGTCAGCCTGCTCATCAGGTGATGCGTTGAAGGTGTAAGTTACAGTCTTCTCTGCGCCTGTATCATCGAGGTAAAGGTTAACGTCGATTTCGTCTGCAGTTGTGATGCTAACTTCGTCAGCAGGAACTCTTTCAAGAGTTGATGTGCCGTCGCCGTTATCTACCCAGTCGTAACCTTCCGGTGCTGCCTGAGTAAATGTGTTAGCCTTGGTGATTTCTGCCTTTTCAGGTGTTGTCTCAAGAACGTTTTCAGCTGTTGTGTCAACAATGATGTCGCCGTTCATTGTGCCGCTCTCAAGTGTAAGTGAGAAGCCGTTCTTCGGATCACTCTTTGAAGCGTAAACTTCAACGTCACCGTTGATTTCGGAATCGCCTGTTACAGTTACGTTAACTGACGGATATGAAGAATATCTGCATACGTCAAACGCAAATGCTGTGTTTACAGGGTTAGCATTGATAGTTGTGTCGTTAATTACAACATCACCGTTGTTGTTTGAAAGTGTGTAAACAGTAGCCGGTGCTGTTGTTGTGTTGTTAAGAGTGAGGGTCATGTTATCAAGTGTAAGGTTAGAATAGTTCTGAACGAGCATTCTTGCCTTTTCACTGTAGATAGTACCGTTCTTAAAGGTAATTGTGTTGTCCTTAAGAAGCTGGAATGCCTGTGACTGTGTGTTCGGTGAACCAACGAGTGTACCGTCGATTGTGTATGTGCAACCGTTAAAGTCAACAGTGAGACCCTGAGTGTACTTACCCTGAGGTGCCTGAAGGCCGTTGCCTGCGCAATCCTTTACAAGAGTGATTGTGTCGCCGTCCTGTGCAGCGTTCCAAGCAGCTTCAAATGTGTCGTACTTAGCGTTGCCAATCTTAGCAACAGTATGTTCGTCAACGTTTACAACATAGCCGCCCTTTTCAGCGTCGTAGTTAGTTTCATAACCGTCAGCAGCAAGTTCGGAAACGTCGCTTGAGAATACAGCTGTTGATGTACCCGGAATAACCTCGTCAACTCTCGGGTAATCAGCAGTCGGATAAAGCGGGTCGTCCTGCTTAGCGTAGCTTGCTACAGCTGCGCCGTTTGCAGATGTGATTGTACCAGCCTTAATTGCAACGGTAGGAATGTTACCCGGATAACCGCAAGAATCGATGATAATTGCGTCGCCTGTTGCGTCACAACCGTTGTTGTTGAACGTATAATCAGTCTTTGCGCCGGTTGCGTTGATAACAGCGTTGCCATAAACATTCAGAGTACCGGACTTAATGTAAATGCCCGAACCACCTGTAAGATTAGCATTTGAGTAAACGTTTGTCTTAGCATAACCAGCTGCATAAACAACAGCATTTTCGTTGCTTGCAGTAACTGTACCAGTGATGTTGATAGCAGCTGCATTAGTATTTACAGCAGGCTCAGCAACGTTACCGTTGATGTAAACGCCGTACTTAGAATTGATAGTACCGCCGAGCTGAAGCTTAGCACCGTATGAACCAGTACCGTTAGCACCAATCATAGCGCCGTAACCGTTAGGAGCGTTGATTGTTGCAGGTGTGGTAAGTGTAAATGTGCTGTAGTTTGAGCCACTGTCTGTAGCTGCGCCGTAAACTGCTACTGCAGCATTAGCACCTGTGAAGTTTGCGTTAAGATTACCTGTACCTTTGATTGTAAGCTGACCGTGACGGATGTTGAATGCACGAGCAGTAGTGGTAATGTCGTTACCGTTCAAATCAATAGTAATCTTCTGATTGGCAGTAATTTCATATGTTGCCGGAAGCGTACAATCCTGAAGAAGAGTGATTGTTGCAGTAGCATCTGCAGCTACAGAATCAAGAGCATCTTTAAGAGAAGTAAATTCTGCAGAATTAGTTCTTGCTACTGAATTTGCGCTTACAGTCGTGATTTCACCAGAAGCGTTAACGTACTGTTCAGCAGGAAGATATGCAGAAACAGCTGTGTTTGCGGTTGAACCGTCATATGTCTTGTATGTACCGCCGTTGAGCTCTGTATCAGCCTTGGTTGTATCAAGTGACATTGTGCCGTTGAATTCACCGTCGTTGATAGTCAGCTTTGTATCGGTTGTGTTGCCTTCTGAAATAACATAGTCAAATGCCTGACCTGTTGTGAAGGTACCGCCGTTGATTTCAACCTCGCCGCGTGTATCGTTAACAATGTAGTTACGATAGTTTCTTGTAGCGTTCGGATCCGGAACTGTCACGAATGTACCGTCGTTGATGGTGGTGCTTGCGTCAGCAGAGTTCTGATAAACGATAACACCGCCGCGGTTTGCCTTGTCCATTACAAACTGACCGCCGTTGATTACAAGTTCGGATGAATCGAGTACATTGAAAATGTAAGCAGAAGAGTTAGCACCGTAGGTTGCATAGATAGCACCGCCGCCAACACTATCCTTAACAGTAAGCTTAGCACCGTTTTTAAGAACAAAGAGGTCTGTAGGATAAGAAACAGCAGTTTCACCGCTTACGCGGAAATACTGTGTGTGACCTTTAAGGTCGATTGTGATATCCTTACCGTCTACAGGAATAACAAGTGCGCCTGCTGTTGCAGGATACTCTGTAACGTCAGCAGTAAACTCGATTTCATCGCCGCTTGCAGCGCTTGCGATAGCAGCTTTAAGCTCTGCGCCGGTTGCAACGCCTGTTGCAGCGAATACGGTGAAAGGCATCATTGATACAGCCATAAGAATTGAAAGAGCGATCGCTAAAATTTTCTTTGAAATTCTCATTTTAATCAAATCCTTTCATATTTTGGAATTTTTTTGATTGTTAATATTTAATAGTGGCTCGTTGAGAACCCTGCGCAGCTGACCCCGTTTGTTAACAAGTTTGTTCATAATTAACTAACCTGCGTGTGGAACTCCCCACCTTAAATATAGCTTTAGTATATTATAAATATATACAGATGTCAATATATATGTAGCAATTTTTTCGCGAAATCTAACATTGTAAACTTTTTGTAAACAAAATATGAACTCACAAGGTTACTCACTACGCTCGGACAATTATAACGGACGAGCGGTGCTCGTCCCTACGAATCGTTGATAATACGCACATACCGTAGGGACGACCATTGGTCGTCCGCAATTGTAGGGAGCGGCCCTTGGAGCGGCGCCTCACCCTTTTGTCACCTGCGGTGACATTTCCCCTCACAGGGGAATCACCCCGACGATCCAAGGATGCATCGTTCCGCGAAATCCCGTAGGGGCGATTCACGAATCGCCCGCCAACCTGTAGGTCGCGATGCCCACATCGCGCCGCCAATCCGCAGGGGCGGGTTTCCTAACCCGCCCGCGGGTCGTCGAGGACGCCGACCCCTACGCAATACAATGAGTGTGAGCGTAGCTCGCCCAACCCCTTGAGCCTTGAGTCTATAAACAAAAAAACCGCCGAAGCGGTTTTTTGTTTATGGATTGTAAAGTTAGCTTACTTAAGCTCAACAGTAGCGCCAGCCTCTTCAAGCTTAGCCTTAAGTTCCTCAGCCTCTGCTGCAGGTACGCCTTCCTTAACAGGTGCAGGTGCGCCGTCAACAACAGCCTTTGCTTCCTTAAGACCAAGGCCTGTAGCCTCACGTACAGCCTTGATAACTGCGATCTTCTGTGCGCCTGCTGATGCAAGGATTACGTCGAAGTCTGTCTTCTCTTCAGCTGCTGCTGCGCCACCTTCTGCAGGTGCTGCAACTGCTACAGCTGCTGCTGCGCTTACGCCGAATTCTTCTTCTACTGCTGATACGAGCTCTGAAAGCTCAAGAACTGTGAGCTCTTTAAGAGCGTCAACAATTGCGGTAACTTTTTCTGATGCCATTTTGTTTTCCTCCGTAAATAATAATGTAATAAAATTAGTTTTGAGTTTTGAGTTTTAAGTTTTGAGCTTGAAGTATCTCGCTTCGCTCAATCAATATTATAGCCGTGCGCAGCACCCAACCCCTTGAGCCTTGAGTCTTGCGCCTTGAGCCTAAACATAATGTCGCGAGCAGCGCCAAATAGCTTAACACATAACACTTAAAACTTAAAACCGGATTAATCTGCTGATTCTTCAGCGGGTGCTTCTGCAGGAGCTTCCTCTGCTGCAGGAGCCTCTTCAGCTGCCGGTGCTGCTTCCTCTGCAGGAGCCTCAGCCGGTGCTTCTTCTGCTGCCGGTGCCTCTTCTTCCTTAGCTTCCGGCTCGCAAGCCTCTACGCCGCCTTTGTCCACGATAGCCTGAACGCCGCGCGCAAATGCTGCGATAGGTGCGTTGAATACGCTGCAAACTGTTGCAAGAAGAACTTCTCTTGAAGGTAACTTAGCAAGAGAAACAATCTTTGCATCGTCAATGATTTCGCCGTCAAGGTAACCTGTCTTGATGTTGAAATTCTTGTGTGCTTCCGCATACTTGTTAAGAATACGGGCAGCAGCAACGTAATCGTCTGTGCTTGTTGCAACTGCGGTTGTGCCTTCTACAACACTGCTGTCGATTGCAAGGCCTGCATCCTCTGCTGCACGGGCAAGGATTGAGTTTTTAACTACTGTGTAGTTAACGTTTGCTTCGCGCAGTTCGCGGCGAAGTTTTGTGTCGTCCTCAACATTGATGCCCTTGTAGTCAACAATGATGCCTGCACAGGAATCTTTAAGTCTTGCGGAAAGTTCAGCAACCTGCTGCTTTTTCTTTTCAAGAACTACTGTACTTGGCATTTACTTTACCTCCATAATTATTTGCCGCGTCGCCGCGGACTTGAGGCTGTTTATCCAAAAAGAAAGTGCATTCCCAAAGAGAGAATGCACGACATTACATAAATATTGCGTAATGCTCATTCCTCGGCAGGCGTGGGGACAAGTCACCCGTCTTACGTCTTGCGACACCTGCTGTCTTTGGTTGAACAGCGAACACTATTATAATGTATATAATATTATTTGTCAAGAGTTTTTTATTACTTAATTTATATATAATACTTATCTTTACCGAGCACCCACTTTTTCGGATTTTCGTCAATGTATTGAATGTGATTCAGATAATCTTCCTCATCGCGTATAATGTGGTCGTAAAAGCCCGTTTGCCATATATTTGCGCCAATTTGTTTGTTGCAAAAACGTTTTAATGTGCCGATGTATTGCGAAAGCTTGGAATTTGTAGGGAGCGGCGACCCCGACGCTCCACTGAAATTCGCGGACTCTATTGATATTATAATATGTATATGATTAGGCATAATAACATATTTTTCCGCAACAATATCGCTGTATATGCTGTTCATTGTTTTTATGTTTTCCTCAACAACGGCGCCGTATTCTTTAAGCAGTACCTGCGGAGCGTCGGGGTCGCCGCTCCCTACAACCGAAGAAAGAACGCACTTCATATCTTTAACGCAAATCGTAACAAAGTACTTCCCGTTTGAAGAATAATCATATTTGTTGAGTCGTGGCAATTTTCTGCTTTTCTTTTCCATACTCACTTTATAACACAAATAAAAGGGAACGGCAAATCCGTTCCCTTTATAACTTATACTATATTATTCTGCGTTTGAGCCAACCTTATTGGGGTTGATTCTGATACCAGGGCCCATTGTTGAAGCAACTGCGCAGGACTTGATGTACTGGCCTTTTGCTGCTTCCGGCTTTGCTTTGATGATAGCGTCAAGCAGAGCGTTAAAGTTTTCCATAAGCTTATCTGTGCCGAAGGAAACCTTACCGATCGGGCAGTGAATGATGTTTGTCTTGTCAAGACGGTATTCAATCTTACCAGCCTTAGCTTCCTGAACAGCCTGAGCAACGTTAGGTGTAACGGTGCCTGCCTTCGGTGACGGCATAAGACCGCGGGGACCGAGGATTTTACCGAGTCTACCAACAAAGCCCATCATATCGGGGGATGCGATAGCAACGTCAAATTCCATCCAGCCGCCCTGGATTTTCTGCACGAGGTCAGCGTCGCCGACAACGTCTGCGCCTGCAGCCTCTGCAGCCTTTGCGAGGTCGCCTTTAGCGAATACTGCAACTCTTACGTCTTTACCTGTGCCGTTTGGAAGAACTACTGCACCACGAACCTGCTGGTCTGCGTGACGTGAGTCAACGCCCAGACGAACGTGAACCTCAACAGTTTCGTCAAACTTTGCTTTTGCTGTCTGTGCAACGAGGTCAAGTGCCTCTTTGGTTGTGTATAAGTTAGCGCGGTCAATTAATTTCGCGCTGTCTGTAAATTTCTTTCCGTGTTTCATATAAATTACCTCCAGTGGTTAAATCGGATTCTTCCTCCCACAAGGGAATTAGTCTTCTACTACTATACCCATGCTGCGTGCTGTGCCTGCAATCATAGACATTGCAGTTTCAATGTTAGCAGCGTTAAGGTCGGGCATCTTTGTTTCAGCAATCTTCTGAATATCAGCCTTGGATATTGTGGCAACCTTGTCCTTATTCGGAACGCCTGATGCCTTTTCAATACCGCAAGCCTTCTTAATAAGAACTGCCGCGGGCGGTGTCTTTGTAACAAATGTGAATGAACGGTCCTCGTAAACCGTGATTACTACAGGGATAATAAGACCTGCGTCATTCTTTGTTCTGTCATTAAATTCCTTTGTGAATGCAACGATGTTTACACCGTGCTGACCGAGTGCAGGACCAACTGGTGGTGCCGGTGTGGCTTTACCTGCCGGGATTTGAAGTTTAATTAAACCTACTACCTTTTGAGCCATAATTATTTCCTCCTAAAAAATGTGGTAAATTGCGGAGAAAAACGGACAAACCGTTTTATTCCTCCCACTCATAAAGCGGTATAAATACTGCCTTATGGTAAATGCAGTTACCTGCTAATTACTTAAATTAATCGCTGACCTTTTCAAGCTGGTCAAGCTCAAAATCAACTGCCGTATCTCTGCCGAACATCGAAACGATAACCTGAACGCTGTTGTTTGCAGTGTCAATAGTTTCAACCGTTCCGCTAAAGCCTTCAAGCGGGCCGTCGATTACGTTTACGAGGTCGCCTACTGCGTAGTTAACCTCAATAGATACCTTTTCTACGCCGAGGTTCCTGATTTCTTCCTCGGTAAGCGGTACAGGCTTGCCCTCGGGACCTACAAAGCCTGCGCAGCCTCTTGTGTTACGTACAACATACCAGGTTTCGTCGTTCATAACCATCTTGATTAAGAGGTATGACGGGAAAATTTTCCTCTCATACTCCTTCTTCGTGCCGTCGTCCTTAACTTCAACTACTGTTTCCGTAGGAACAATAATTTCCTGAATAAGGTCTGACAGGTTACGGTTCTGTACTTTTAACCTGAGGTCGCTTGCAACCTTGTTTTCGTAACCGGAAAAGGTATGCGCAACATACCATTTTGCTTCTTCCATAAAGAGCCTCCTTAGTTGTTATTCGGCTTTCTTTGTGGTTGTTTCGTCAGCCTTGGTTGTGCTTTCTTTACTGTTTGCAGTTGTCTGCTCTTCAGTTGCCTCTTCAAGTGCTTCGGCAGTTGTAGCCTCTGTTGTGGTTTCCGAAACGGAAGTTCTTTCGGCAGCCTTGTTCTTTGTGAACTTGAAAATGCCGGTAAGGCCCTGGTCGATTCCGAAAATAACAACACCTACGATAATAATTACTACAAGTACTACAAGAGTGTTCTTAACTACTTCGCCTGCTTTTGGCCAAACTACTTTTTTGCCTTCGCTTCTTACACTCTTGAAAAATGCTATCATAGACTTGAAGGGGTTTTTGCGAGTCTTTTTCTTATCAGACTTCTTGTCAGTCTTTTTAGCGGGCTTCTTGTCGGCTTTCTTTTCCGGCTTCTTGTCCGCTTTTTCAGACTGCTTTTTCTTCTTATCTTCAGCCATTTTTCTCCCTCCGCTTACTTGGTCTCTCTGTGAAGAGTGTGCTTTTTGCAGAATGGACAGTACTTGTTCATTTCAAGTCTGTCAGGTGTGTTCTTTTTGTTTTTCATTGTGTTGTAGTTGCGTTGTTTGCATTCAGTGCATGCTAAAGTTATTTTAACTCTCATTTTGGCACCTCCTATGTTATTTCGATTAATATCTCCCTCGCCGCGACCACGGATACAACGCATATCCGGCGTCCAACCAAAATGGGCAAAAAAATAAAACCCATAACGAGGTAAAGCAATAATACCACAAGCGTGGGTGGATGTCAAGTACTTTTTAATCAATTAATTTTCTTTATTATATATAGTTATAGGGGTGCTGCAGCAACACAAAATATGCTTGCATTTTTCGTCGATTTATATTAGTATTGTAGGGTAGATTTGTTTTGAGGTAATTTATGGAAGTCTTGATTATCGGCTGCGGCGCTTCGGGTGCCGCGTGCGCCATAAGGTTAAAACAGAATAATCCCGACATTGGCGTTACGGTGCTGGAACATCTTGACGAGCCGTGCAAAAAGATACACGCAACCGGCAACGGCAGATGTAATATTACAAACAAAAACGCCGACGGCTTTGAAGTTACAAAGAGCTTTTTTGAATCGCTCGGTCTGCTTCTGCGCGAGAGCGGAGAGGGCAGAATGTACCCGTATTCAAATCAGGCGGCAAGCGTGGTTTCGGTAATGCTTTCCGCTTGCGAAAAGCTTGGCGTTAAAATTGTTACCGACTGCGTTACGCGCAAGGCGGAGAAGATTGACAACCAGTTCAACGTGTTCACAAACAAAGGCGTTTTTTCTTCAGATGTTCTTGTGCTTGCAACAGGCGGCAAGGCGCAGCCTGCGCTTGGCTCGGACGGCAGCGGCTATGCGCTTGCACAGGCTTTCGGTCACAGTGTAACCGAACTTTCGCCTGCACTTGTACAGCTTAAATCCTCAACAAAGAACTGCCGCGCGCTCAAGGGCGTACGCGCAAAATGCAAGGTGAAAATTGAAACGAACGGCGAAATTATTGCCGAAGATTCGGGCGAACTGCTGTTTACCGAGTATGGCATTTCGGGCATAGTTACTATGGATTTGTCCGGAAAAATCAGCGATGAAAAGTTGAAAAACGGCACCGAGCGCAGCGTTGCGATTATAGATTTTGTGCCCGAAATCAGCGAGGAAGAGCTGCTTGAGCACTACAATAAATTCGGCGATTTTGAGGGCGTTTTGCCGCACAAACTCTGCAAGGTTCTGCTTCGTCAGTCTGACGGCGACAGTGCAAAAATGGCGCAGTACATAAAGCATTGGCGGCTCATTGTAACAGGAACAAAAGGCTACGATTACGCACAGATTACAAAGGGCGGCGTGCCGAACAGCGAGCTTAAGGACGGCAACGAATCTGCGCTGTGCAGCGACCTTTATATAGTCGGCGAACTGACAGACAACCAATTCCGCTGCGGCGGCTTTAACCTCGATTACGCCTTCAACAGCGGTATTGCCGCGGCAGACAGAATTACAATGTAGGGAGCGGCCCTTGGAGCGGCGCCTCACCCTTTTGTCACCTGCGGTGACATTTCCCCTCACAGGGGAATCACCTCGACGCTCCGCCCCCCTCATCCGTCTGCACTTCGTGCAGCCACCTTCCTTCTGAGGGTAAGGATTATAGGTTTAATTATATGATACGAATTAACGAGATTAAGCTGTCGCTGGACGACAGCGAAGCACTTTTGAAGCCCAGGGCGGCGAAGGTGCTCAAAATCAATGAAAAGTATATAAAGTCGCTCTCGATTTACAAAAAAAGTGTTGATGCACGGCGCAAAGACGACGTGCATTTTACTTACAGCGTGGATGTTGAAATCGCGCTTGACGAAGAGCAGATTGTCAGAAAATGCAAATCGAACAAGGCGCAGCTTGTTAAGCCTTACGCTTACGAAAAGCCTGTAAACAACAGGGTTTCAAAGTTCCGCCCTATCGTTGTGGGTTTCGGTCCTGCAGGTATGCTTGCAGGCATTGTGCTTGCCGAAGCAGGACTCCGCCCGATTATTCTTGAGCGCGGCAAGGACATTGATTCACGCCAGCGCGACGTAAATGAATTCTGGACAAAAGCGAAGCTTGACGAGGAGTCAAACGTGCAGTTCGGCGAGGGCGGCGCAGGCACTTTCTCGGACGGCAAGCTCACCACGGGCATCAAAAGTCCGCACATCCGCAAGGTGCTTGACGAGTTGTACGAAGCAGGTGCGCCGGAGGAAATTCTGTATTCCTCAAAGCCGCATATCGGTACGGACAGGCTTGCGATTGTGGTTAAGAATATTCGCAAAAAAATTGAAAAACTGGGCGGCGAAGTTCGCCTTGAATGTAAGCTTGAAACACTGCTTGTAGCCAACGGATTTGTGCACGGCGTGCGTTACACTCACCGCGGCGAGAGCGTGGATCTGGAAACCGACAGCGTGATTATGGCAATTGGTCACAGCGCGCGCGATACGGTGGAAATGCTTTACAATATGGGTGTGGAAATCCTGCAAAAGCCGTTTTCCGTCGGCGCAAGGATTGAGCATCCGCAGAGCCTTATCAACAAGGCGCAGTACGGCAGATTTGCCGACCACCCCAAGCTCGGCGCGGCTGATTACAAGCTGTCCTGCCACGGCTTGCACGAGCGCGGCGCGTACACGTTTTGTATGTGCCCCGGCGGCACGGTTGTCGCTGCGGCAAGCGAAAAAGAGGGTGTTATCGTCAACGGTATGAGCTCGCTTGCGCGCGACGGCGAAAACGCAAATTCTGCTCTGCTTGTAGGCATTGAGCCAAAGGATTTTCCGAGCGAGCATCCGCTTGCAGGAATATACTATCAGCGCGAGATTGAACACAAGGCGTATGAGCTTGCAGGCGGCGGTTACAAAGCGCCTGCGCAGCTTGTGGGCGACTTTCTGCAAAATAAAAAAAGCACCGCACTCGGCGATGTTCAGCCGACTTATCCCATCGGCGTAACGCTTACAAATCTTGATGAATGTCTGCCCCAAAAGGTCAGCCATACGATGAAAAGCGCGATTGTTGAAATGGACAAAAAACTGCACGGCTTCAACCTTTACGACGCAGTTCTCACCGCGCCCGAAACGCGCTCGTCAAGTTCTGTGCGTATTGTGCGCGACGAATTTTTGCAGTGCAACATCAGCGGCGTTTACCCCTGCGGTGAAGGCGCAGGTTACGCAGGCGGCATAGTTTCCGCCGCCGTGGACGGCATCAAGTGCGCTCACGCAGTATTATCAGATGAACATTAAGAATTGAAAATTGAGAATTGAGAATTATGGGCGGGACACCCGCACCCGATTATTGTCCGAGCGAAGCGAGTAACCGCAATTCTTCATTCTCCACTCTCAATTCTCCATTAAAAAAGCAGGTCAATCGACCTGCTTTTTGTTATGCTTCAATATTCTTTTCTCTTGACATCTGCTTGCGAAGCACTGTGATAATTCTTACAATCACGGTTGACAGCACAAGGTTTACCGCAAGCTCAACAAGGAAGTTGATTCCCACAAGTCCCGTGATGATGAACTTGCCTGCGCTTTCAACGCCTGCCGCCGCAGCCCACTCGTTGATGGTCGGCATAAAGAAGATGAGGCAGCCGATTACAAAAACGCCCGTGTTGGTAACAGGTGCCGCAATGCCCGATGTAATAACTGCGGCGAGGGTGCTTTTCTTTTCAATAGCCTTGTAAACTACTGCTGCCGCAACGCCTGCCAGCACGCCTTTTAGCAAAACGGTTATTACCGTACCTGCAGGGCTTACTGCCAAAAACGGTGCCGCGTCGCCCGAGATAAGTACTGCAACGCCGAATGCAAGTCCGAGCCATGCGCCTGCGCCGATGCCGTAAAGTGCTGCGCCTACAATGATTGGTGCGAGTGTGAGTGTGATGCTGAACACGCCGAATTTGATTGCCGCGCCCGTGAGCTGCAAAACAACTACAATCGCGGTAAACAAACCGAGTCCTGCAATAGTCTTTGTGTTTCGTTTCATATTTAATTGTCCTTTCTGCTACTGTTCCAAGAGCGGCTGTGCCAACACAAAAAGCACGCGCCCCGAAGGATGTCTTTTTCCCTCTGCGGATACAATGCGTTATTATTATACAATAATAAAATCGCTTGTCAAGCATTTTGTATCCACATATAGTAGTTGCATAAAAACTTAAAATATAGTAATATAATCATTGAATTACTTTGTTTTGGAGGAAAATTATGAGTAGTTACAAACTTACAGGCAAGGAATCGCTTGGCGTTGAGTTTGGCTCAACAAGAATAAAAGCAGTGCTTGTCGATGAGGATTGCAACCCGATTGCCTCGGGCGGCTACACCTGGGAAAACCGGCTTGAAAACGGTGTGTGGACATATCCGCTTTCGCAGGTGTGGGAAGGCTTGCAGGCTGCATATGCCGAGCTGCACCTCGAGGTGTTTGAAAAGACGGGTGAATACATCACCGACCTTTCGTCAATCGGTTTTTCCGCTATGATGCACGGATATCTGCCGTTTGACAAGGACGGCAATCAGCTTGCGGAGTTCAGAACGTGGCGCAACACAATTACCGCAGACGCGGCGGCGGAACTTACAAAGCTGTTTAACTTTAACATTCCGCAGCGCTGGAGTATAGCACACCTGTATCAGGCTGTTCTAAACGGCGAAGAGCACGTTAAGGATATCGACTTCCTCACCACGCTTGCAGGTTATGTGCATTGGAAACTCACGGGCGAGCGCGTGCTCGGAGTGGGCGAAGCGTCGGGTATGTTCCCGATTGACAGCGCAACCTGCGACTACAACAAGGCTATGCTTGAGGAATTTGCAAGTCTTGACAGCGTTAAGCAGTACGACTGGAAGATTACCGACATTCTTCCCGAAGTCAAGGGCGCAGGCAACATCGGCGGCGTGCTTACCGAGGAAGGCGCAAAGCTTATCGACCCGAGCGGCAGGCTCAAAGCAGGCATTATTCTCTGCCCGCCCGAGGGTGATGCAGGCACGGGCATGGTTGCCACAAACAGCGTAACCGTGCGCACGGGTAACGTCAGCGCAGGCACTTCAATTTTCTCTATGATAGTGCTTGAAAAGCCGCTTTCAAAGTTGTATGAGGAAATTGACATTGTAACTACCCCCACCGGCAAAGACGTTGCTATGGTGCATTGCAACAACTGCTGCACCGACCTTGATTACTGGGTTAACCTGTTTGCCGAATTTGCAAAGGCAAGCGGCAGCGATATTCCAAAATATAAGATTTACGATCTGCTTTACGAGGCTGCTCTGAACGGCGACGCGGACTGCGCAGGGCTTGTGAACTTCAACTATCTGTCGGGCGAACCCGTTACGCATACAACGGACGGCGTGCCGATGTTCATCCGCAGTCAGGGCAGCAAGTTCGATTTGCCGAACTTCTTCCGCGCGCAGATTTATTCCACTATGTCAACGCTCAAAATCGGTATGAAGATTCTTGAGGCGGAGGACGTTAAGATTGATAAGCTCACAGGGCACGGCGGACTGTTCAAGACTCCCGTCGTCGGTCAGAAGCTTATGGCAGGCGCAATGAGCGCCCCCGTTTCCGTTATGACAACGGCAGGCGAAGGCGGCGCGTGGGGCATCGCAGTGCTCGCAAGATACACCGCAGAGCCAAAGGGTATGAGCCTTGAAGAATACCTTGACACGCAGGTGTTCTCACATTACGAAAGCACTACTATTGAGCCTGACAAAAAGGACGTTGACGGCTTCAATAAGTATATGGAACTGTACGAAAAAGCGCTTGAAGTAGAAAAAACGGCGTATGAAAACATTAACTAATAAATAGGCTTCCCCCTTTGGGGGGAAGGCAAAAAGGAAAGGAATTATATTATGGCTATTAAAGATTACGAGTTTTGGTTTGTAGTCGGAACGCAGTTCCTCTACGGTGAAGATATTTTTGAAACTATTGATGCTCACTCTGCCGAAATGGCTCAGGAGTGGTCGGAAAAACTTACCTGCAAGGTTGTTGCAAAGCCGTGCGTAAAGAGGTCGAGCGAGATTCTTGGCATTATGCAGGCTGCAAACAACGATCCAAACTGCGCAGGTGTTATCACATGGATGCACACCTTCTCGCCGTCCAAGATGTGGATTGCGGGCTTCAATGCGCTTGAAAAGCCGTTTTTGCACGTTAACACACAGTACAACCGCGATATCCCGTGGAATGAAATTGATATGGACTTTATGAACCTCAACCAGTCCGCGCACGGCGACAGGGAACACGGCTACATCACCGCGCGTATGCGTATGAAGCAAAAGGTTATCGCAGGCTACTGGAAGGACGAAACCTTCCAAAACAAGATGGATATCTGGATGCGTGCTGCTGTCGGCGCAATGGAATCAAGGAAGCTGCGCGTGCTGCGCATTTCCGACAATATGCGCAACGTTGCCGTTACCGACGGCGACAAGATTGAAGCGCAGATTAAGCTTGGCTGGCAGGTTGACCACTACGGCGTGGGCGATATCATCAAGATGGTTGACGCTGTTACAGAGGAAGAAATCGACGCGCAGATGGCTGAATATGAGGCTAACTATATTATGGATACCGACAATATCGAATCTGTAAGGTATCAGGCACGCGAGGAGGTTGCGCTCAAAAAGTTCCTCATCAAAGAGGGCTTCGGCGCGTTCCACACAAACTTTGAGGATTTGCAGGAGCTTCGTCAGCTTCCCGGTCTTGCAGCGCAGGATTTGATGCGCCAGGGCTTTGGCTTCGGCGCGGAGGGCGACTGGAAGGTTGCCGCCATGACTCGCCTTATGAAGAAGATGGCAGAGGGCATGGACGGCGGCACCGCGTTTATGGAGGACTACACCTACCACTTTGAACCCGGTAACGAAATGCTGCTCGGCTCGCATATGCTTGAAGTTTGCCCGACTCTTGCCTGCGAAAAGGCAAAGATTCAGGTGCATCATCTCGGCATTGGCGACAGAGAGGACCCTGCACGTCTTGTGTTTAAGGCACAGACTGGCGACGCAATCGTTGTAACCCTTGTCGATATGGGCGACAGACTGCGTATGATTGTTAACGACGTTGAGTGCAAAGAGCAGGTTAACGAAATGCCAAAACTCCCCGTTGCAGGCGTTTTGTGGAAACCGCTGCCGAACCTGCAGACCTCCGCGGAAGCGTGGATTTACGCAGGCGGCGCACATCACAGCGTGCTGTCCTACAGCCTTACTGCAGACCATATGCGCGATTTTGCAGAGATTATGGGCATTGAGTTTATTCACATCAACAAAGATACAAACATCAACGATTTCAGGAAAGAGCTGTTTTTTAACGACATCGCATACAAACTGAAATAGAGGCAAAGGTTATGTTAGAAGCATTAAAAAAAGAAGTTTTTGAAGCAAACTTAAAGCTTGTTGAATACGGACTTGTTGTGCTTACTTGGGGTAACGTGTCGGGTATAGACAGGGAAAAGGGACTGTTTGTCATCAAGCCGTCGGGCGTGCCTTACAGCACTATGACTGCTGACGATATGGTGGTTATGGATCTGGACGGCAACAAGGTTGAGGGCGACCTCAATCCGTCGTCTGATACGCCTACTCACCTTGAGCTTTACAGGAGGTTTGCCGATATCGGCGGCATTGTTCACACCCACTCCGCGTGGGCTTGCTCGTGGGCGCAGGCAGGGCGCGATATCCCTGCTTACGGCACCACTCACGCCGATTTTGCAAACGGATTTGTACCCTGCACAAGGGGACTTTCGAGCGACGAGGTTTACGGCGAGTACGAACTCAACACCGGCAAGGTTATTGTTGAGGAGTTTGCAAAGCGCGGCATCGAGCCTTCGGAATGTCCTGCGGTGCTCATTCACCGTCACGGTCCGTTTACCTGGGGCAAAAACGCCTTTGCAGCGGTAGACAACGCGCTGATTCTTGAGGAAGTTGCAAAAATGGCTTACCGCACGGAAGCCGTGGCTTCGCTTAACGACGCGTCGGATATCGGTATTGAGGACTATCTGCTCAACAAGCATTATCAGCGCAAGCACGGCAAAAACGCCTACTACGGTCAGGGCAAATAATCTGCCGGTAAACACAATATTTTTACATTAACAAACTTAAAAAAATGTCAAAATTTTGTCAAACCGTAATTGACAAATTATTACCGTAGCGGTAATATTATTTTTAGTGGGGTGCTTTGCACAGGCAATGCTGAGATTATACCCATAAGCAGTCCGGTAATGCGGATTGTGTAAAGGCATAACGAAAGCCCCGTGATTTCACGGGGCGTATACTATTTATAAGAAGGAGGAAGGTATGGCTAAAGGTAGAAAAACTAATATTCTTACTATAACCGGTGTGCTTCTGGCACTTGGCTTAATTCTGTCGTTTATCAAGATTTTTGAGTGGCCTTTCGGCGGCTCAATCACACTTGCAAGTATGGTGCCGGTCATCATTTTAGGCTACAAATACGGTCCGCGCTGGGGCGTGTTTGCCGCATTTATGTTCAGCATACTGCAGGCAGTGCTCGGCGCAACTACCACGCAGGCTTTTGCAGGAATGTACGACCCGTCAAATGTTAACGGCTCTATTGGTAAAATTGTGCTTATGGCTGCGCTCGACTATATCGTTGCGTTCACCGTGCTCGGATTTTCAGGTTTATTCAGGGATAAAATCAATAACGACACAGTTGCAATTACTCTGGGCGCCGTTTTTGTAATGATACTCAGATATGCGGCTCACTTTGTTTCGGGCTTCCTGCTCTGGGGCGACTATGCAAAGGAATTCTTTGTTGGTCTTACGGACACGTTTACCGAAGGCAGTAAAATGGACGCATTTGCAACTACAATCACAAACAGCGTTATCGGTCATCACGAGGGGCAGTATCTTGCGGAAATCTATTCGTTTGTATACAACGGCTTCTATATGATTCCGGAAATAATTATTACCGTTATCGTTCTTGTGGTTCTTATGTCTATCCCGCCGATTAACAGAAGCATTGTAAAAGAATAATCCAGTGTATTAAGTGCTATAAAGCACTTGATATAACCCCACGGCATCCTCTGCGCAAGCGGGGGATGTTTCACTTTTACTGTCCACCGTCCACTGTACACTGTCCACTAAAAAAGGTCCTCTCTTGAGGACCTTTTTTTACTTAACATTAACAACTAACTTATCGCTCCAGTTAGAGTATATTTTTTTGTCGCCGTACTTTTTGAACGAGCGCACACGCACGTAGTACTTTTTGCCTGACTTTGCAGTTTTAAGGTGCTTTTGAACGGTGTCGGCTTTGTTCACGTTAACCGTAAGGTAGTTCGATTTAAACGTCTTTGACGTACTCCACATAACCTGGTATCCGCTTGCGCCGGAAGCCTTTTTCCACTTAACCGTGATATGCTTAACCGAGTTGGAAGCCGCAGAGCGTATAACCGGCGTTGATGGGCTTGTGTAAGCAGTGTAGCCCTCGCTCATTTCGCCCGCAAGCTTGTTGCCGTTTTCCATCACCTTAACGGCGCGGATTCTGTATGTGTGCCTTGTGTTCATCTTTAAGCCGGTAAGCGTAATGTGGTTCCTGCTTGCGCGCTTAACAAATTCGTATTTCTGCAGGTTGTAGTTGAGTTCGTAAACCTCAAAGTAGCTTGCATAGTCCTGCGCTGCCCACTGCAGGCGCACGCTGGTATTGTTGTTGGTTGTCTTTTTAACAGATGTAACCTTGCCCGGCGTTGCAGTCATCTCAACAGGCGTGTCGTACTTGCCCACATAGTTTTTGCCGTTTACCGCCTTTACTGCAGCCACGCGGATTTTAACGCTCTCGCTCGGCGCAATTCCGTCAAGCGTGTACTGTGTGTTTGCCGTGTGCGTAACGGTAACATACTTGCTGCCGTTGTAGCGCTGGATGCGGTACTTCGTCGCGTCTGCGTGTGCGTTCCACTGGAACGTAACGCTGTTTGTTGAACGGTTTGTCTGCACAAGGTTTGAAACCTTTGTAGGCACAATGTTAAACGCCTTGCGGATCTCTCGGCAGTTTTCGTAATCATTAACGCCCACAACAGTGATGTAAGCGGTGCCGATTTCTCTGTTATTCTCGTACTTAACGTAGTAATCCTCGCCCTTAACAAGCGTTGTGCCGCCGGCTGTAACCTTGGGGCTGGGCTTGATGTTGCTGCCTGTGTAAGCGCGGGAGGCGATGTCCTCAACCTCAAGCTTGCCGCCTGACATAATGTCCTTCATCGGCTCTTCGTAAAGGAAGTTACTGTCTACGTAAGTGCTTATGCCGTTAACCTTGCCGGATGCGGAATACTGCCACATCTGCATATTGCCTGCGTACGACGTGCAGCCGTATCTGCCGGTTGAGCTGTTGTAGCTTGTGTAGTGCGCATTCCAGATGCAGTACTTGCTGTCAAGATCCTTGTAATTATACTTATTGTTTAAAAAGTCTGTGTTTGAATAAACACCGGGGACGTAGCCGAGTTTTTCAATCTGATTGCAGTACGCCTGAACAATGGCGGTCATTTTTGCTTTTGGCAGCTTGCCCGCGTTATACGCGCTGTCAAGCCTGCCGTCGGAAACGCCTGCAAATTCGTAGTCAAAGAACACCGGCAAATCGGGTACTCTTGAGCCGATTAACTGCGCTGTGTAGTTTGCCTCCGCAACAGCCTCAGCCTCGCTTATAGCCTGCGAATAAAAGTAAACGCCGATTCTGATGCCCTGCTTTTTCGCCGCGGTGTAATATGTGTCAAAGCGCGTGTCCTTTGCAAGCGAGCCGCTTTTGCCGTAGCCTCTGTAGCCTGCGCGCAGTATCACAAAGTTAACGCCTGCGCTTTTAACCTTGGCAAAGTCAATCTCGCCGTTGTGTACGGAAAGGTCAAGCCCGTGCGCCACCGTGTACGATGTAAGCCTTGCAGGCTGATTGTAGTTTGCCTTAACAAACGGGCTGTATGTGTAGCTTGCCGCAAACGCCGTTGTTGTTACAGATAGCAGCAACACCAGCGTAAGTATAAATGATATTATTCTGTGTTTTTTCATTTAATCAGTCCTTGTCTGTAGTTTTGTTATTGATACCAGTAGTCCGTGTCAACCGCAGTGCTAATGCCGTCAACCTTGCCCGATTCGGAAAACTGCCATATGTCATAGCTGCCGTCGTAGGTTACACTGTCGTTGTAATCGGCAACCCAGATAACAGTGCCTTTAGGCAGGTTTTTTGGCTTGATTTGCGACTTATATATGTACGACGATGCATAAAGCGCGGGCATATATCCTGCGCGCTTAACCGTTTTGCAAAACGCTTTTGCCATATAGGTGCGCTCTTCTTCGGTAAGGTTTGCGTGAGCAAGCCTGCCCACGGGCTTTGAACCCGAATATGCGTACTCGAAGTCGAAAACAAGCGGCAGCTCAACGTTGTACCCCCGAATGTGCCGAATCAGAAACTTCGCTTCCTCTTCCGCTTCCTTGGCGGTTATTGCCTGCGAGTAAATGTAAACCCCATAGGGCACGCCGTATTTCTGCGCCTGCTTCATATTATACTTTGCTTTTTCGTCAAGAAAAATGTTGCCGTCGCCGTAGCCGCGGCAGCCAACTCTGATAAAAGCAAAATCGACTTTTTTTGAAACCTTTTCCCAATCGATTTTTCCGTTGTGCGACGAAACGTCTATACCGTAAGACCTCTCTTTGCCGAAGTCGTACATCTTTGGTGTGCGCGCGTAATGCACAATGCTTGTAAGCACCAGCACGTTAAGCAGTATAACGGCAATCGCTGTTATTATAACGGAAATTCGTGACTCTTTTGCGGTTTTGCGCCTGCCTTTTGACTTGCACTTGTTACCGGTATTTTTCTTTTTTGTAGTTTTTGTAGCCATTTTGTAATTCCTTTATACAAATTGTATTTTAGAGATAATGGTGCGACTTGTCAACATATAAATTGAAAAATTAATAATTTTGGTAAATATTCATATCTTTTGTCTTTAAAACACAAAATGTTTGTGTTATAATCTATCTGTATTTTGAATAGACAGGTGAAAAAATGAAAAAATTACTGTGTTTTTTACTCACAGCAATGCTGGTTTTAACGCCCTCCCTTGCGGCTTTTGCAGCCGAAGGCGACGGGAATATATTGACTGTAGGAACAACCGAATCTTCTCACGAGGTAAGCGAGCTGCTTTACGGCGTCGGGCTTGAGGATATATCCTTTGCAGGCGACGGCGGACTGTCGGCAAACCTTATTAACAACAACTCTTTTGAGGATAGCGAAAAGCCTGAAAATGCGTGGGTTTTCGACCATATCGGCGCGGTTCATTCGCAAAAGGACCCGCTTAATAAAAGCAATCCGAATTACGAAATGCTGACCTTTGACGGCGTCGGCACGCTTGAAAATCTCGGGTATACGGAAATATATGATTACAAATCATATAAGTACGACGATAATTCCGCGCAAAAGGGCGACATGGGCTTTCGTGAGGGCGTGGCGTACGATTTTTCGTGCTACGTTAAGAATATCGACTTTGAGGGTACAATCAGCGTTTACCTCAACACCCGTGCAAACAAGGGCAACCTTGTGCAGATTTCCACAAACGGCATGGGCAATACCGAGTGGACAAAGCTTACCGCTACGCTTAATTCAAAGGAAACTGCCGACGGCTCGCTTGTAATTGTGTTTGACGGCAAGGGCAGTTTGCAGTTCGATTTTGCTTCGCTTGTTCCGCAGGACAGCTACGGCTACGGCAAGGACACTTGGAAGTATGTCAACCTGCGCAGCGATTTAGTTGAAGCAATCGGCAACCTCAATCCGTCGTTTATCCGCTTCCCCGGCGGCTGCCTTGTTGAGGGCAAATCCGCAAGCGATCTCTATACGTGGAAGAATACTATCGGCAATCCTGCAGAGCGCAAGCAGGCGCAAAACGTGTGGGCAAACGGCAACGGCGGCAGGTACTATGTAAACAGCAATTCGCTCGGCTACCACGAGTATTTTCAGCTTTGCGAGGACTTAAAGGCTGCGCCCGTTCCCGTTGTTAACGCAGGCATTGCGTGCCAGACAAAAAAATATAATGAGATTATCATCGCTCACAAAAAGCTCGATATGACCGCTAACGAGTGGACGGCGTATCTTGTAAGCGAATTCGGCTACAACGAGAAGGACGAAAAGGGGATGGCGGAATATACCGAGTATATTGAAAGCCTCGGCATTGATTCCGAAAAGGCGTACGAAGCCGCTATTAAGGAAGTCGCTTTGACCCCCGGCACACCTGCTTTTGATAACTACGTTCACGACGTGCTCGACCTTGTGGAATACGCTTGCGGCGACGCGGAAACCTCGTACTGGGGTGCGCTGCGCGCTGCCAACGGGCACGAAACGCCGTTTGACCTCGAGTACCTTGCAATCGGCAACGAAAACTGGGGCGAATACTACTTCCGCAATCTTGCCGCAATCTACAAGGCTGTTCACAAGGAATATCCCGAACTTAAAATTATCGTGTCCGCAGGGGCGGAAAAGGACGGCGCGGACTTCGATTCTTCATGGGCAGAGATAAAAGACGACTATGCGTCGGAAATTGCCGACGAGCATTACAGTGTAACTGATACCTGGCTGCTGGAAAACAGCAAGCGTTACGACAGTTACGAGCGCGACAGTACCGGCATCATGCTCGGCGCACTGGATGTTTACAGCGAGGATTCCGGCAAGATGATTACCTCAACAAATATGGGCACAGCGGTTGCCGCAGGCGCGTATATGACTGCACTTGAGCGCAATAGCAACGTTGTAAAAATGGCGTGCCTTACCCCGATGTTTGCCAAGGTCAACGCCAATTCTGCCGACAGAGCGCTTGTGTGGTTTGATTCGCAGGAACTTGCGTACAGCGCAAACTATTACATGCAGATGCTTTTTGCAAACAATGTAGGCACAGAGTATATTGATTCCACCTTCAGCGGTAGCGAGGATATCCGTCAGAGCGTAACTGTTGACGAAACTAAAAAGACCTTGTACGTCAAGCTGGTTAACACCGGCACAAAGCAGCGCGTTACGGTAAACCTCGGCAGCATTAAGGCAAGCGCCGCGTCACTGCAGAGTATGTCGCACAAATTCACCTCCGCACCTAACGAAATCGGCAAGCAGCGCGTTGCGCCTGCCGAGGAAGAGGTGGAAATTGAAAACGAAAATGTTGTAAGCGTTCTGCTTGAGGGCAACAGCGTTAACGTGCTGCGCATCGCTTATGACGGCGGCAGCGGCGACGGCTTTTATGCCCTGCCCAAAACGCTTGACACACAAACTAAATCGTACGTTCCCGCCAAGTCGGTTATAACGGTTATTGTTCTTTCCGTCTGCCTGCTCGGCGGTATGATTGCAGGATATATCATCTACGCAAAAGTTCTGTCAAAACGCAAGAAAGATTAAGAGGTGTTATTATGAAAAAACCGGTTATATACGCACTTTCAGGCGTTGTGGTTATCGGCTTGATTGCCGGCGGCTACTTCGCTTTCAGCAGCAACGATAAAGGCGGCGCAACAACCACCGCGGTAACGGAAACCGAGTCAACCTCGGCAAGCACAACCGCCGCTTCCACAACGGCGCAGACCACTACGGAAACCACTGCCGAAAGCACTACCGAAACCACCACACAAGCCGAATCCACCAAGGCGACCACCGCAGGGGATAAGTATGCTTTTGTAAGAAAGGGCGTTTACTACCTCTTTGACGATTCCAAAACCGCATGCTACGCGCTGGCGTTTAAAAAAGACGGCAAGGTCAACGTTACGCAGTTTGACGAATCCAATATTGTTTACGAGGATCCGCAGTACTACAAGGGCTACACCGAGTACACAATGGACGGCAACAAAATCGTTATTGCCAAAATGCCGGAAAGTGTGCTTGTTGATTCGCTCACTCTCACCGCGAAGGACGGCAACATTTACTACGGCAAAACCAAGCTCGAAAAGCACCCCGACGTTAAATTAGCATATGCCGCAGAGCATTTTAACAAGTAATTATGGATCAGTTTTCACGCTTTGAACTGCTTGTCGGCGGCGATGCGCTTGAACGGCTTAAACGCAGTCGTGTTGCCATATTCGGCATCGGCGGTGTGGGCGGCTACGCTGCGGAAGCGCTTGTGCGCTGCGGCGTCGGCACGGTTGATATTATTGATAAGGACAAGGTCAGCCTAACCAACCTCAACCGCCAGATTATCGCGCTGCATTCGACCGTAGGCAAAAGCAAGGTTGAGGTTATGAAGGCACGCCTGCTTGACATCAACCCTGACTGCACGGTTAACACTTACGAAATATTTTTCGGCGCGGATACCGAAGGCGACTTCGATTTTACTCAGTACGACTATGTTGTTGACGCGATTGACACGGTTGCCGCAAAGCTGCGCCTTGCAGAAATCTGCACGGCAAACGGCGTGCCGATTATCTCGTCAATGGGTACGGGCAACAAGCTTGACCCTGCTAAACTTGAGGTTACGGATATCAGCAAAACGAGTTACGACGGGCTTGCGCGTGTTATGCGCAAGGAACTCGGCAAGCGCGGAATAAAGCACCTTACGGTTGTCTATTCGCCCGAACAGCCCGTTAAGCCTGACGAAAACGATGTGGCGCGCCTGCTCGACGCAGAAGATTTGCAAAAGCGCACCGTGCCTGCATCGTCGGCATTTGTGCCGCCGTGCGCAGGGCTGCTGCTCGCGTCAAAGGTCGTGCGCGACCTCGGGGGTGTGTGATATGGGCAGAGAACTTTCCGACCTTCAGCTGATTGAACGCTCAATCATCAAAAAATACCGCAAGGAAATCTGGAATCCGTTTATCGAGGGCGTTAAGAATTACGAGCTTGTCAACGATGGCGACAGAATTGCCGTGTGCATTTCGGGCGGCAAGGACAGTATGCTTATGGCAAAACTTATGCAGCAGTTAAAGCGCGTAAGCAACACGGATTTTGACCTCGTTTTCCTCGTTATGGACCCCGGCTACAACGCGGCAAACCGCAAGCGTATTGAGGATAACGCAAAACGGCTGGGCATCCCGATTACCGTTTTTGAAAGCCGAATTTTCGACGTTGCAAACAGCGTTAACGAGGGCTCGCCGTGCTATCTCTGCGCCCGTATGCGCAGGGGTCACCTTTACGCCAAGGCAAAGGAACTCGGCTGCAACAAAATTGCGCTCGGCCACCACTTTACCGATGTTATTGAAACCACGCTGCTCGGTATGTTTTACGGCTCGCAGATTCAAGCAATGCTGCCCAAACTGCACTCAACAAACTTTGAGGGTATGGAGCTTATCCGTCCTATGTACTGTGTGCACGAGGACGATATTATAAGATGGTGCAACTACAACGATTTGCATTTTATCCAATGCGCGTGCCGCTTTACGGATAACTACACCAACAGCGCCGACGGCATTGGCGAAAGCAAGCGGCAGGAAATCAAAATGCTTATTAAAGAACTGCGCAAAACCAATCCCGACATTGAACACAATATTTTTAAAAGCATACATTCCGTGTGCCTTGACACAATGCCCGGCTACAAGCAGGGCGGCGAGTACCACAGCTTTTTAGATAATTATCAAATTGAGAATGGAGAATGAAGAATGGAGAATTAAGGGTGCCCCTTGGAGCGGGCTCCTCACCCTTTTGTCCGCAAGCGGACATTTCCCCTCACAGGGGAATCTTCGCACAGCAATTATAATTATTGTTTGAGCACAGCGAGTAACCGAAATTCTCAATTATCAGCTCTCAATTCTCCATTAACAAAGGAGAACGCATATGAACATCTGGCATGACATTTCACCAAAACGCATCAAAAAAGACCGCTTTTACGCAGTAATCGAAATCTCAAAGGGCGGCAAAAACAAGTACGAACTTGATAAGGAAACAGGTATGCTCAAGCTCGACCGCGTGCTGTTTACCTCTACCCATTATCCTGCAAACTACGGCTTTATTCCGCGCACCTATGCAAGCGATAACGACCCGCTCGACGTGCTTGTGCTGTGCAGCGAGATTATCCGCCCGATGACAATCGTTGAGTGCACGCCGATAGGTGTTCTGATTATGGAGGACAGCGGCGCAAGGGACGAAAAGATTATTGCCGTTCCCGTAAACGACCCGAACTATAACGGCTACACAAACATCGACCAGCTGCCTGTTCACCGCTTCGACGAAATCAAGCATTTCTTTGAGGTGTACAAGTCGCTTGAGCACGACAAGGCAACCTCCGTAACGGAAGTTCAGCCGCGTGAAGTGGCGGAGGGAATTATTGAAGCCTGCATCGAAAACTACATAACTAAATTTCAGATGTAAATTCTGACAATTAATCGGCAAACAGGTTGATTTTTTTGCGGATTTATGTATAATGGTAAGAAAGTAATAAATTATTTTAAAGGAGTAAAATTATGGCAAAAAAATACTATTGTCCCGTATGCGGATACGAAAGTGACGAACCTATCGACGAGTGCCCTATCTGCCACGCAAAGATGGCTGTAAGGGAAAACACTGACGAGCTGACATGGGCAGCAGAGCACGTTGTTGGCATCATCGACGGCGTTGACGAGGAAATCGTTCAGGGTCTGCGCGATAACTTCAACGGCGAATGCAGCGAAGTTGGTATGTACCTTGCAATGTCCAGAGTTGCTTTCAGAGAAGGCTACCCCGAAATCGGTCTTTACTGGGAAAAGGCTGCATGGGAAGAGGCAGAGCACGCTGCTAAATTTGCAGAGATGCTTGGCGAAGTTCTTACCGACAGCACCAAAAAGAACCTCGAAATGCGCGTTGCAGCAGAAAACGGCGCAACACAGGGCAAAACCGACCTTGCTAAAAAAGCAAAGGCACAGGGTCTTGACGCTATCCACGACACCGTTCACGAAATGGCACGCGACGAAGCAAGACACGGAAAAGCTTTTGAAGGCTTACTTAAGAGATATTTTGGTTAATCAAACAATCGGGCACTGCGCTTTAAGTGCGGTGCCTTGCTTTTTGTGAATTATTACCCCATGGCAGGGAGAAGGGAGGATACTTATGCAGTACAAAACAGCTCAGGTGGTACTGAAAGAAAAGTTTATCGGTCACAACGCGAGAAATCTTTCCGAACTTGACAACGAGCTTAACAGGTGGGCGCAGCAAGGCTGGACGCTCCACACGATGACAACAACCGTTGCCGGCAACACAGGACTCGGCGGCGGCGATCGTACAGTATTTACTTTAGTATTTTATCATCAATAAAATCAACAAACCGCCCGCATCTTCGCGGGCGGTTTCAGCGTGTCGAAAAACCCAAGAAACAAATTCGACACGCTGTGAGGATGAACGAAAAAGATGAAGAATCCCGTTTTCTTGCGAGCTTTGCTGTACGACGGTACCGCTTGTGAGCAAAAAACGGGAAACGCCAAAACCCGCAGGAACTCAATGTTTCTGCGGGTTTTCATTGATGTTATTTATCAGGTGCTTCGCACGCGGAGCGTCGGGGACGCCGCTCCCTACTATTTCTCATAAATAGTATTTCGGCATGGTTATGCACTTTTTCGACAGCCTCAAACCGCCCGCATTTTTGCGGGCGGTTTTTGCACGTTTCGACTATTTGGTTACAAAACGGTAATAAACTTAAAATCGTGATTGACAAACATATTTAATTGTATTAATATGTATTTACTAAAAATTCAAGACAGGAGAAAGTTATGAAAAAGACAATGATTAAAAAGTTAAGCATTGCGGTTGTGTTTGTTCTTATTTTCAGCCTTATCACAAGCACTGCGGCGTTTGCTATTCCTGCTGACGGCTGGAATGAAGACCAGACCATGTACTACTCTGACGGCGCTGCTCTGACAGGTTTACAGAAGATTGACGGTGAATATTATCTGTTCTCCGACTCCGGCGTATTGAGATACGGCTGGAAGAACTATAACGGCGCAAGATATTATTTTGACGAAGATGAAGACGGCGCTGCTGCAAAGGGTCTTACAAATATTAACGGCGCTTATTATTTCTTTAATAACAACACTGCAAAGATGCTCAAGGGCTGGCAGACAGTTAACGGCAAAAAGTCACGTTTCAGTCCTAAAGACGGCAAGGCTTTAACAGGTCTTAAGAAGGTTGGCAAGTTCTACTACGGCTTCACAAAGCGTGGCGAACTCAGATACGGCTGGAAGAACATCAACGGCCAGCGTTTCTACTTCAACCCCAAGAGCGGTAAAGCCGTAACAGGCTTCAAGAAGATCAAAGGCGGTTACTACTACTTCAGCAAGGGCGCAAGAATGCAGACCGGCTGGAAGACCGTTAAGGGCTATAAGTATTACTTCAACACCGAAAAAGGCTCAAACTACGGCAGAGCTTTAACAGGCGGCAACTACGTTGACGGCACTTACTACAAGTTCAACAACAAGGGTCAGCTCATCACTCCTGAAATGAAGATGACCTCCCGCGCACAGAAGTATACAAGCGATACAAATTACCTTATTCTTGTTAACAAATCCACACACAGAGTTGGTATTTTCAAGCGCAACGACGGCGACTGGAAGATGATTAAGTACTACCTCTGCACAATCGGCGCACCCGGCACACCCACACCGTCCGGTACGTTCAGAATGGGCTACGGCAGAACTTCCTTCCATCAACGTTACTTCGATTCAGGCGCAATCCGCTGCTGGTATGCTTCCAACTTCTATGGCGAATACCACTTCCATTCGGTACTTTATGTACCTGCAAGCGGTCCGTACCGCATTGCTTACGGTCAGCTCGGTGCTAACCTTTCACACGGTTGCATCCGCCTTAAGCTCGAAAACGCAAAGTGGATTTATGACAACATCCCGAGAGGAACAAAGGTTGTAATCTACTCATAAGTACAAATTAAAAGTCCCGATTGTTCGGGACTTTTTTTATTTACGCAAAGTAACCTATAGGGTGGATTATATGCTCGTCGTGCGGGTTGAAGTCGGACAAATCCGCCGTGCGCATCTGGCACGCTTTCTGTATGCAGTAGTGCCCGAAACGGCGGCGCAAAACGTCCACGGTGTTCTCGATTTTTTCAATTTTTTCCCTGCGCTCGGCGGTGCCCGCAAGGTCAAACTGCTCGCAGTATTCCCAGTCAAAATCGCTGACGGAAATGCCCATTGAGCGTATGTTTGCGCCCCAGTGATAATTGCTTTTAAACAGCGCCATACCTGCGTCAAAAATCTCTGTGCTGAGGTTGGTCGGCGCGGCAAGCTTTGTCTGCCGTGTGAAGGAAACAAGCTTTGTATCGCGCACGCTAATTGTAACGGTTTTGCCCTTAAAACCCTGCTCGCGCAGGCGCTCGGCAACGCTTTCCGCAAGCACGCGCAAAACGGTGGCAACGTCGCTGTCGTTAACCAGGTCGCGCGGTGTGGTGGTGGAATTTCCAACGCTCTTAACATCACGGATTTCATCCTTGTGGCGCACGGGCATATCGTCAAGGCCGTTTGCAAATTTGTGCAGCGTGTCGCCGTTTTTGCCGAAAACGCTGCGCAAAAATTTTATATCCGTATTAGCAAGCTCGCCTATGGTGTAAATGCCGTAGGCGTGCAGTGTTTTTGTGGTGCTGCGCCCTACAAAAAGCAGGTCGGAACAGGGGAGTTCCCACGCGATTTTGCGGAAGTTATCAGAGCCTATGCGCGTGATTGCGTCGGGCTTTTTGTAATCGGAGCCGAGCTTTGCGAATATCTTGTTAAAGCTGACGCCGATGCTTACCGTGATGCCGAGTTCGGACTTAATTCGGTGCCGTATTTCCTTTGCAATTTCCATCGCGCTTTGCGTGTTGCCCGTCACGTCAAGCCAGCTTTCGTCAAGACCGAACGGCTCAATGTATTCGCTGTAATCCTCGTACACCCTGCGGCACAGTTTGGAAAATCGCAGGTACAGCGGATAGTTCGGCGGTACGACGATAAGGTCAGGGCATTTCTGGTACGCCTTCCACAGCGGCTCGCCGACGGTCAGCCCGTATTTTGACGCTATTTCGTTTTTTGTGAGTATAATTCCGTGACGCGTTTCGGGATTTCCGCCCACGGCAACGGGTTTATCCCTGATTTCCGGGCGGTAAAGACATTCTACCGACGCGTAAAATTTGTTGCAGTCAACGTGCAGTATCGAGCGTTCCATTTGCACAACCTCTATCGAACATTCGTTTTACTCTATTATAATACAACAAATGTTCGATTTCAAGCCATAGATATGGTAGTCCGGCGCAGGCTGCGGCACAATTAGTGTTAAAAATATTGCAATTTATAATAAAAGGTGATATTATACTAATTTCAGGAGGGCAAAACTATGACCAAATACACAGATATGAATCAGGAACAACTGCTTGCAGAGCAGGCGGTTTTAAAAAAGAGATTTGAAGAATATAAAGCAATGGGACTCAAGCTTGATATGTCGCGCGGCAAGCCGTCAAAGGAACAGCTTGACCTTTCTATGGATTTGCTTGCAGATACCGATTACGTTGAGGACGGCATTGATTTAAGGAACTACGGCTTACTCGACGGTATCCCGAGCTGCAAAAAACTGTTTGCAGACCTGCTCGGCGTTGAGCCGAAGAATATCCTCATCGGTCCGAACGCCAGCCTTTCGCTTATGTTCGATTACATTGCGCAGGCGTATTCGCACGGCGTTATGGGCAGCACTCCGTGGAGCAAGCTGCCCGAGGTTAAGTTTATCTGCCCCGTGCCGGGTTACGACAGACACTTCACTATCCTCGAATACTTTGGCATCAAGATGATATGCGTGCCGATGACGGACGAGGGTCCCGATATGGACAGGATAGAAGCGCTTGTAAAGGACTTCAGCGTCAAGGGTATGTTCTGCGTTCCGAAGTACTCCAATCCGCAGGGCATTACATATTCCGACGAGGTTGTTAAGCGCATTGCGGCGCTCAAGCCCGCGGCAAAGGACTTCAGAGTTATCTGGGATAACGCGTATATTATTCACGAGATTTACGACGAGGGCGACGAGCTTCTTAACATCTTCGACGAACTGCCGAAGCACGGCAACGAAGATATGGTTATTGAGGTTTGCTCTACGTCCAAAATGACCTTCCCCGGTGCAGGTGTTTCCGCACTTGCGGCGAGTGACGGCAACATTGCGGATATCCTCAGACGTCTTAACTGCCAGACTATCAGTTACGATAAGATGAATCAGCACCGCCACGTTCAGTTTTTCGGCGATGTTGATGGCATAAAAGAGCATATGAAAAAGCACGCCGCTATTATGAAGCCGAAGTTTGAAATGGTGCTTAACCACCTTGAAAATGAGCTTGGCGGCAGAGGCATTGCAAGCTGGATTGAACCGCGCGGCGGCTACTTTATCAGCCTTGATGTTATGGACGGCTGCGCAAAAAGAGCGGGCGAACTCTGCAAGGAAGCAGGCGTTGTGCTCACAAACGTAGGCGCAACCTACCCCTACGGCAAAGACCCCAAAAACAGCAACATCCGTATTGCGCCTTCGCTTCCGCCGGTTGAAGAACTTGACCTCGCGGCGCAGATTCTCTGCGTAAGCGTAAGGCTTGCGGCGCTTGAAGCACTGGTGGCTGAGTTATGAAAATAGGTGCGTCCACCTCATGCTTCTACCCGATGCTGACGGAAAAATCGCTTGACCGCGTGATTGACCTCGGCTTTGAAGTGTGCGAAATATTTTTTAATTCCTCTTGCGAGCTTGAGGATAACTTTACTAAAGAAATGCGTAAGCACGCCGATTCTGCAGGCGCGCAGATTGTGTCGGTGCATCCGTTTTCGTCGTTTATAGAAAACACCTGCATCTTCGGCGAATATCAGCGCCGCTACGATGATTTTATCGACCTGTACAAAAAGCAGTGCCACGCGGCGGCGGTGCTCGGCGCGGACATTGTGGTTATCCACGGCGCGTACGCTGTGCAGAAAAGGGATATACCCGAGGAACTGTATTTTGACCGCTTTGCAAAGCTGATTGAATTCGGTAAAGCCGAGGGCGTAAGAGTGTGCCAGGAAAATGTTGTGCGCTTCCGCTCACAGTCGCTTGATTTCTTAAAGCGTATGCGCGACGTGTTCGGCGACGATTTCAATATGGTGTTCGACGTAAAGCAGGCTATACGTTCAGGCTACGACCCGTTTGAAGTGGCAGAGGCGATGAAGGACAGCATTGTTCACCTGCATCTCAGCGATAACACGCCCGACTGCGACTGCCTGCCGCCCGGCAAAGGCAACTTTGATTTTAAGCGCCTGTTCGATCTTATGAACAGCGCAGACTACAGCGGCAACGCCGTGATTGAGATTTACTCAAAAGGGCTTGAGGTCGAAAACGAGCTGCGTTCAAGTAAGGAATTTTTTGATAAAATGGATTTAAATGTTAAGTGTTGAGTGTTACGCTTAATGACGGGCTCCCCTTGGAGCGGGCGCCTCACCCTTTTGTCTCGCAAGCTCGACATTTCCCCTCACAGGGGAATTACCCGTACCCAATTATAATGGGTGCGGACGAAGTCCGACCGAAAGCTTAAAACTTAAAACTTAAAACAAATAACTATGACTAAAATGAGTAACAAGACAAAGGGAATACTGTGCATACTCTTTTCCGCCTTAAGTTTCAGCGGTATGAGTTCGTTCATCAACCTTTCGGGCGATTTACCAACGCCGCAAAAGGTGTTTTTCCGCAACCTTGTTGCTCTTTTTATTGCCTCGATTACGCTGGCTGTCAAGCACGAGCCGTTTCGCCCTGCAAAGGGCTGCTTCAAGTATCACATTCTGCGCTCAACTATGGGGCTTGCAGGCGTGTTCGGCAACTTCTACGCAACAACGCATATGTCGCACACGGCGGACGCGGCAATGCTAAACAAGATGTCGCCGTTTTTTACACTTATATTTTCCGCAATCTTCCTGCGCGAAAAGGTTAAGCCAAAGCAGGCGCTTGCAATAATCGGTGCGTTCATCGGAGCGATGTTTGTAATCAAGCCGTCGTTTTCAAACGTGGAACTGCTGCCGTCGCTTGCAGGATTTTTCGGCGGTCTCGGCGCAGGCGCGGCGTACACCTGCGTGCGCCATATGGGCAATAAAGGCGAAAACGGACACTTTACCGTGTTTTTCTTCTCTGCGTTTTCCGTTGCGGTAACAGCGCCGTATCTTATCTTTTTCTACCAGCCTATGAGCACTAAACAGCTGATATATCTTCTGCTTGTCGGCATCTGTGCCGCAGGCGGACAGTACGGAATCACTGCGGCGTACACCTTTGCGCCGAGCAGGGAAATCTCGGTTTACGACTACTCAAATATAATTTTCACGGCGATAGAGGGCTACTTGTTCCTCGGTCACCAAATACCAGATTTGCTGTCAGTTGTGGGCTATTTTGTTATCTGTTTAATGGCTGTCTGGATGTTTTTCTACAACAAAAAGGAATACTCTTTAAAAAACGCCTGATTTTATCAATATATTGTTGTAAAGTAAAAATACTTGCATTTTTCTATATGTTGTGTTATAATATGTTTCACAGTGAAAAAACGAGGAGGATTTTTAACAATGAAATGCCCATTTTGTTCATTCACAGACAGTAAGGTAATCGACTCTCGTCCAACGGATGAAAACGAACGCATCCGCCGCCGCAGGGAGTGTCTGCAGTGCGGTAAAAGATTTACTACTTATGAGATTATTGAGGACGTTCCGATTATCGTAATCAAGAAGGATAAGTCACGCGAGGTATTTGACCGCAACAAGATTCTTAAAGGTATGCTTCGTGCGTGCGAAAAAAGGCACGTTACAATCAACGACCTTGAGGCTAAAATCAGCGAGATTGAAACTGCGCTGCAGTCGTCCGTTGACCGCGAGGTTACATCGGCGCGCATCGGCGAGCTGATTATGGAAAAGCTTAAGGATATCGACGAAGTTGCATACGTTCGCTTTGCTTCGGTATACAAGGAATTCGACTCGGCAGAAGCCTTCCGCGAGGAACTTGCAAAACTTAAAGAGGATTAATAAAATGCTTCCGAAACTTCGGAAGCATTTTTTACTATTTTGCCTTCCCCTTGAGGTACTCCCCGATTAACGGGGAGATGTCACAAAGTGACAGAGGGGTGCGTCTGCGCAAGCAAAAGGTGGCTGCCGCAGGCAGACGGATGAGGTGTGTTAATATTTATATTCACCGTGTGGCTTGGAATTAAACTTGTCAATAACCACAAAGTACCTCTCGTACGCCATTTTGACCGCGTCCTCCCACGATATGTAAATATCGTTCTGCGCGCAAAGTCCGACTCTGCCGAGCAGGTCTTTATTGTCGATAATCTGCTGGATTTTCGTATAAATGCTGTGCGCGTTTTCGTCGCACAAAAAGCCCGTTTCGCCGTCAACAATACCTTCCGCGGCGCAGGAACCCTCTACAAGCAGCGCCGATGTACCCGAAGCAGCCGCCTCACGCACAACAAGCCCGTTTGTGTCAAACAGCGAGGGGAACACAAGCAGGTCGGCAGCGCTGTAATAAACCTGTAGCTCGTGCCTGTCGAGTATCTGCTCGGTAAAAATAACCTCATTTGTAAGCCCGATTTTTCGGGTGTATTTTTTTATCGCGTTTTCGTCGGGACCCATGCCCACCATAAGCAGGCGGAAGTCCTTGCCCGCGTTTTTGAGCATACGGCACGCGTCAAGAATAAGCCTGATGTTTTTGTACCAGTTCAGTCTGCCCACAAACAGCAGAATCGGCACGTCCTCGGGAATACCGTGCTTGCGGCGGATGGACGCGCGCTCATTGTCGCTTATGCTGATAATCGGCAAGTCGCAGCCGTTTGGCATCACAATAAAATCGCCGTCGTAGCCCATATTGTGCAGCGATTCGCGCGTGCCGCGGCTCGTAACCCATACCTCGTCGGCAGACTTAATGTTATTAAGCGCCATGCCGTAGGCGCGCCTTTTTATCGCGTAGGACGGCACCCTCGTTTCTATATCATATTCAAACTTGGTGTGATACGTCAGCACAACGGGGAAGCGCTTGATTCTGTTAACACGCCTGAAATAATAGCTCGTAGCAATCGGGCAGTGCGAGTGCAGAATGTCAAAATTCATATCCACTATATCGGTGGAAAAAACCTTTTTGAAAGGCCAGCCCACGGGGTAGCCCTCGCCGAAGGTGAACAGGCTCTTGTAGCGGTAAACGGGATAGGGGAATTTGTAGTCCTGCGCGTTCGGATTATCGGGCGTGACTATAACCGCCTCGCCGTATTTTTCGCTTATTATATCTGCGTAGCATTTAATGGTTGTGCTCACGCCGTCAATCGTGGGATACCACGCGTCGTTGCCGAGTGCCACCTTGAGTTTTTTGTTTTCCATAGGCTTATCTCCTTGAGGGCATTATAGCACAATATGCGCGCGAAGTAAAATAAATTAATTATTAATTTTTTTACCCTTGATAATGCAGAAAATATATTATATAATAGACAATGTATTATTCTGGAATCTATTGGGGGTAAGTTATGGCAGACCAATATTCCGTATCGCTTGAGAAGATTATTAACAACCACTCGCTTGAAACGGTGTATCTTCCCAAGCCTGCAAAGGACATAGATATAATTACAAACGAGGTTAACCGCCCCGGCATTGTGCTGACGGGTTACACCGATTATTTTGACAGCCTGCGCATTCAGATTTTAGGCTGGACAGAGCTCGGCTTTTTGCAGAGTATGCTGCCCGATGAACGCCGCCGCGCGCTGTCGTACTGGCTGGGGCTTCACCCTGCCGCAGCGGTTGTAACCAGAGGGCTGGAAATCCCGGACTACTTTGTTGAAGCGTGCCGCGAGTATGAAGTGCCGCTGCTTCGCACGGGGGAGGAAACGTCGCCGTTCCTTGCAGCGCTGATTGCGTTCCTCAACAGGGAGCTCGCACCGCGTATCACGCGCCACGGCGTGCTTGTTGAGGTTTACGGCGAAGGCGTGCTGATTGTCGGCGAAAGCGGCGCAGGTAAAAGCGAAACCGCTATTGAGCTTATCAAGCGCGGCCACCGACTTATCGCGGATGACGCGGTTGAAATCCGCAAGGTGTCCGACAAGGTGCTTGAAGGCTCGTCGCCCACGAATATCCGCCACTTCATTGAGCTGCGCGGTATCGGCATTATCAACGCGCGCCGCGTGTTCGGTATGGGTGCCGTTAAACCGCAGGAAAAAATCGATATGATTATTCAGCTTGAGGAATGGGATTCCACAAAGGCGTACGACAGGCTCGGTCTTGATAACGAGTACGCAAAGCTGCTCGACGTAAAAGTGCCTGTTATCACCGTACCGATTACGCCCGGACGTAACCTTGCCGTTATTGTGGAAACGGCGGCTATGAACAACCGCCAGAAGAAGATGGGCTACAACGGCGCAAAAGAGCTTATGCACTCGCTCGGTATGGATGACATCGAGCCAAGCGATAAGGAACTTGAGCTTTGGAACAACTGTTAATAATTGAGAATTGAGAGTTTAGAATTGAGAATTAATGGCGGACGCTGTCCGCACCTGATTATAATAGGCGAGGGAGATTCCCCTACTAGGGGAAATGTCACCATAGGTGACAAAAGGGTCTGGCGCCCGCTCCAAGGGAAGCACTCCCGAAATTCTCCATTTTCCATTCTCCATTCTCCATTGAATAAAAAGGGAGATAAATTTATGTACACTATCGGAATTGATTTAGGCGGAACAAACATCGTTGCCGCAGTAGTTGACGAAAAGTATAACATCATCGCAAAAGCTAAAACACCCACCGCTATGCCACGCAGCGCGGAGGAGATTTTTGACGACATCGCAATGGTATCAAAGCAGGCAATGGGCGACGCAGGCGTAACGATTGACGACATCGCTTCAATCGGTATGGGCACGCCCGGCACGGTTAACACAGAGGGCGTAATCGAGTTTGCAAACAATCTCGGCTTTGACCATGTTCCGGCTGCACAGATGCTTAAAGACAGACTTGGCGACAAGCCTGTATATATTGAAAACGACGCTAACTGCGCCGCTCTCGGCGAGGCGTATGCAGGCTGCGGTAACGGCTCAAAGAACTTTATCGCTGTTACACTCGGCACAGGCGTTGGCTCGGGTGTAATCGTAGACGGCAAAATCGTATCCGGCGTTAACAACGCAGGCGGCGAGTGCGGTCATATGGTTATCGTAGTTGACGGCGAGCCCTGCACCTGTGGACGTAAGGGCTGCTGGGAGGCTTATGCTTCCGCAACTGCGCTTATCAACCAGACAAAGCGTGCAATGGAAGAATATCCCGATTCAATTATGCATCAGCTTGCCGAGGAAGAGGGCAAGGTTTCGGGCAGAACTGCGTTTGACGCAATGCGCCACGGCGATATCGCAGGTATCAAGGTTGTTGATAACTACCTTAAGTACGTTGCTTGCGGACTTATCAATCTTGTAAATGCGCTGCAGCCGGAGATTATCTGCGTTGGCGGCGGCATCTGCAATGAGGGTGAAACTCTGCTTCGTCCGCTTCGCAGGTACATAGAGTCAGAGCGTTACAGCGTTTACTCAAAGATTCAGACCAAGGTTATGAAAGCCGAGCTCGGCAACGACGCAGGTATTATCGGCGCGGCAATCCTCGGCAGCGTATAATATAATTGAGAATTGAGAGGCGAGAATTGAGAATTAGAGGTGGACGCTGTCCACACCTGATTATAATGGGCAAGGGTAGAAGCCTCCCGAAATTCTCCATTTTCCATTCAAAAAACGGGTGAAATTTTGACTGAATTAATTAGAATTTTAGACGAAAATCAAATTGCATACACGGAAAATGAGCCGATGTCAAGCCACACTTCCTTTAAAATAGGGGGTGCGGCTCGTCTTGTTGCTCAACCAAAATCGGCGGACGAAATCGCGCTGATTGTCAAGGCGTGCCGCGAACTCGGCGTGCGCTATATGGCGGTGGGTAACGGCTCAAATCTACTTGTTGACGACGGCGGAATTGACGCGTGCGTTATCCTGCTTGGCAAAGAGTTTGCAGACGTGCGCCTGATTGACGACACAACGATTTATGCCGAAGCAGGCGCGCAGCTCAAAAGAGTCTGCCTGCTTGCGCTTGAAAATTCGCTTACAGGTCTTGAGTTTGCCTATGGCATACCGGGTTCCTGCGGCGGCGCGGCGTTTATGAACGCAGGCGCATACGGCGGCGAGATGAAGGACGTTCTTTACAAATGCGACCACATTACCGCAGACGGCGAAAAGGGTGCGCTTGAGGGCGGCGACCTCGCACTCGGCTACCGCCACTCCGCATACTACGACAACGGCTGCATTATCACAGGCTTGTACCTCAAACTTGAAAAGGGCGACAAGACGGAAATCAAGGCTAAAATGGACGACCTGCTTGGCAGGCGCAAGGACAAACAACCGCTTGAATATCCGTCCGCAGGTTCAACGTTCAAGCGCCCCGAGGGTTATTTTGCAGGCGCGCTTATTGAAGAATGCGGGCTCAAGGGTGCGTCCGTAGGCGGCGCGCAGGTAAGCACAAAGCACGCGGGCTTTGTAATCAACACAGGCGGCGCAACCTGCAAGGACGTGCTTGACTTGTGCAAAAAGGTGTCCGACACCGTTTATGAAAATAAGGGCGTTAAGCTCGAAATGGAAATCAGGGTTACCAAGTAATGAATTGCGCCGTCAGCGCATGATTTGACGCAACGCGTCATGAATTGCCTTTCAGGCATGATTTGCCTACGGCATTAAAGCAATTCAAATCATGGAGCGAAGCGAGAAATCATGGCTCTGCCAAATCATAATGCGAAGCATCAATTCATTTATTATAATAATTAAGCAAAAGCGAGAAGACTATGAAAGAGATTGTTTTACTCACAGGCGTATCGGGCGCCGGCAAATCAACAGCTATGAGCTTTATGGAGGATGCAGGTTATTACTGCATTGATAATATGCCTGCAGGGCTTATTTCCACCTTCATCAGTCTTATTGAAAGTTCCGACGATTACAATAAAATCGCTATTGTTGCCGACGTGCGCTCAAAGGGCGTATTTACTGCGTACACCGACGCGGTTGAAAACTTGAGGGACAGCGGCGACTATGCGGTTAAGATTATCTTTCTTGACATCAAAACACCCGAAGCGCTTAAGCGTTACAAACTCACACGCCGCAAGCACCCGTTTTCTGACAAATTTTCCGGCAGGATTGAGGAAGCGCTTGAGTATGAAAAGCAGGTGCTTAGTCCAATCCGCCAGAGCGCCGATTTTGTAATCGATACGTCCGACCTCAGCAACACGCAGCTGCGCAAAAGACTTACGGAAATTCTTGTGGGCGACGATAAGGACATTATGAACATCAACGTTATGTCCTTTGGCTTCAAGCACGGTATGCCTACCGACGCGGACTTTGTGCTCGACGTGCGCTGCCTGCCAAACCCCTATTGGGTAGAAGCACTGCGCTCAAAAACAGGACTTGACGAAGAGGTTTATAACTACGTTTTCAGCTTCGATGAGGCTAACGAACTGCTTGACAAGCTTAAGGATATGCTTGACTTTTTAAATCCGCTTTACATAAAAGAGGGCAAAAGCCAGCTAGTTATTGCTATCGGCTGCACGGGCGGCAACCACCGCAGCGTTGCATTTGCCGAAGCGCTTTATAAGTACTTTAAACGCCGTTGGGATAACGTTGCAGTTAACCACCGCGATATAGAAAGAAGATAGAAAACAATCACCATGACTTTTTCATCTCAGGTAAAAAACGAACTCGTTAAAACTGAATACGAAAAACGATGTTGTAAAAAGAGCCTTCTGTACGGAATGGCTCTGTTTTCTAAATGCTTTTCCGCAAAGCGGATGACCTTCCAGAGCGAAAACGAAAACATTATTATCCTTTACAAAAAGCTTCTTAAAGAACTGTGCAATATTGATTGCAGCGTAATAGTTTCGCCCTCGGGCAGAAGCTTTACCGTCGATATTAAGGACAGGGCTGTTGCGGCAAGGCTGTTCAACTTTTTTGCGCATTCCGAGCACGAAACAAGCCTTAAAATCAACCTGTCAAACTTCGACTGCCAGCAGTGCCAGAACGCTTTTCTGGCAGGCGTTTTCCTCAGCTGCGGCACAGTGTCCAGCCCTAAAAAGGACTATCACCTTGAATTTTCCGTAGCGTTTTTAAACCTCACAAAAAGCCTTATGACGCTGTTTGCGGAAAGCGACCTTTCGCCAAAGCTCGTGCAGCGCAAGGGCTACCACATTATCTATTTTAAGGACAGCGAATCCATTGAGGACTGCCTTTACATTATGGGTGCGTCGTCCGCGATGTTCGATATGATGAACATCAAAATTGTTAAGGAAATCCGCAACGCCGCAAACCGCAAGGCGAACTGCGAAACTGCTAATATTGAAAAAACGGTAAAAGCAGCCTCGCCGCAGATTGCCGCGATTATGAAAATACAGGACAAAAAGGGGCTTGACTACCTTTCCCCAAGCCTGCGCGAAATGGCGGAAATCCGCCTTGAAAATCCCGATTTATCACTCTCGGAACTCGCCGGGCAGTTCAACCCGCCAATCTCCCGCAGCGGCGCCAATCACCGACTTCAACGAATTATAAAAATAGCAGAAGAATTATAACCTTGAGCCTTGAGTCTTGAGCCTGTTTCGACTAAAAGGAGAAACCTATGTTCACCCACCTACACCTACACACGCAGTTCAGCCTGCTTGACGGTGCCTGCCGTCTTGACAGGCTTATTAGCCGTGCAAAGGATTTGGGTATGACATCGCTTGCAATCACCGACCACGGCAATATGTACGGCGCGGTGGACTTTTACCGCGCGTGCAAAAAGGCTGGCATCAAGCCGATTATCGGCTGCGAGGTTTACGTTGCGCCGCGCACGCGTTTTGATAAGGACAAGATGCTCGACAAAGAGTACAACCACCTTATCCTGCTTGTTAAGAATGAAACCGGTTATAGAAATCTGATAAAAATGGTGTCCCTCGCGTTTACCGAGGGCTTTTACTTCAAGCCGCGAATCGACCGCGATTTGCTTGAAAAACACAGCGAAGGGCTTGTTTGCCTGTCCGCCTGCCTTGCCGGCGAAATTCCGCAGAACCTGCTGCGCAAGGATTACGACGGCGCAAAGCGTGCCGCGCTTTGGTATCAGGATGTTTTCGGCGAAGGCAACTACTACCTTGAAATTCAGGATCACGGCTTGCAGGAACAGAAGGTTGTGCTTGACGGCATACGCCGCCTGCACAGCGAAACGGGTATTCCGCTTGTCGCCACCAACGACGTGCATTATGTTATGCAGCAGGACAGCGACATTCAGCAGGTGCTTATCTGCATTGCCACCAACAAAACGCTTGGCGAGGATACGGGGCTTGAATTCCACAGCAATGAGTTTTACCTTAAAAGCGAGGACGAAATGCGCTCGCTTTTCCCCGATATGCCCGACGCGATCGACAACACGGCGAAGATTGCCGATATATGCAACTTCGATTTTGAGTTCGGCAACACAAAGCTTCCGTACTTTGAAACGCCGGACAATATGGACCACTTTGAATACTTCAAAAAGCTCTGCTACAAGGGGCTTTACAAGCGCTACGGCAACGATGTTCCCGACGAGTTCAAAAAACGCCTTGAATACGAGCTTGAAACCGTAAACAAGATGGGCTACACGGACTATTACCTGATAGTCCAGGACTTTGTGCGCTTTGCAAAAAGCAAGGATATTCCCGTAGGTCCCGGCAGGGGCTCGGGCGCAGGCTCGCTTGCGGCGTACTGCATCGGTATCACCGACCTTGACCCGATGAAATACGATTTGATTTTTGAGCGTTTTCTCAATCCCGAGCGTGTTTCAATGCCCGACTTTGATATTGACTTCTGCTACGAAAGGCGGCAGGAGGTTATTGACTATGTAACCGAAAAATACGGCGCAGACCACGTTGCGCAGATTGTCACCTTCGGCACGCTGCAGACGCGCGCCGCAATCCGCGATGTCGGCAGGGCGATGGGCATGCCGTATTCCGCAGTAGACGCAGTTGCAAAGCTTGTGCCAAACAGCTTCCACATCACGATTGACGAGGCTGTCAACAAAAGCCCCGAGCTGCGCCGCGCTATGCAGGAAAACGAGGAAGTTGACAGGCTTATTCAGACTGCGCGACAGGTTGAAGGTGTGCCGCGTAATACCTCCACGCACGCGGCAGGCGTGGTTATCACGCACGACCCTGTGTCAAGCTACGTGCCGCTTGCGACCAACGACGGGCTTGTGGTTACGCAGTATATTATGACCACGCTTGAGGAACTGGGACTTCTCAAAATGGACTTCCTCGGGCTGCGCACGCTCACCGTAATTGACGACGCGGCAAAGGCTGCAGGCATTGATATAAACGACATCCCGATTGACGACGAAAAGGTGTACAAGCTCTTTGCCAAAGGGCAGACGGAGGGCATTTTCCAGTTTGAATCAAGCGGCATGAAGCAGATGCTGATGAACCTCAAACCCAAGGCGCTTGAGGATTTAATCGCTGCGACCTCGCTGTACCGCCCCGGCCCTGCAAGCCAGATTGACACCTTTGTGGCAAATTCCAAAAATCAGAGTAATATAAAATATGAAACACCGCTGCTTGAGCCTATCCTCAAAAACACCTACGGCTGTATGGTTTATCAGGAACAGGTTATGCAGATATTCCGCTCGCTCGCCGGCTATTCGTTCGGCAGGGCGGACGTTGTGCGCCGCGCGATGAGCAAGAAAAAGCACGACGTTATGGAGCAGGAACGCGCCACGTTTATTGACGGCTGCGCGAAGAATAATATTGACTTCAACACGGCAAACGGTATTTTTGACAAGATGACCGACTTTGCTTCGTATGCGTTCAACAAGTCGCACGCTGCATGCTACGCGCTTGTGGCGTACCGCTGCGCGTATCTCAAAACGTATTATCCTGCTGAGTTTATGGCTGCGCTGCTGACTTCGGTGCTTGATTCGTCAAACAAGGTTGCGCGCTATATTGCGGAGTGCAAACGCCTCGGTCTGCGCCTTGCACCGCCCAACGTAAATGCCTCGATGAAAGGGTTTACAGCAAACGGCAAGGTGATTAACTACGGGCTGCTTGGCATCAAAAACCTCGGCAACGATTTTATTGAGGAGATTATCGCTGAGCGCAAAAACGGTGATTTTGAGAGTCTTTTCGACTTCTGCGACCGTATGCAGAGCGGACGTTTTAACCGCCGAGCGGTGGAATCGCTTATCCGCTGCGGTGCGCTTGATAACCTCGGCGCGAACAGGCGGCAGATGCTGCAGGGCTTGCCCGTCCTCGTAACTAACCTTGAGGAACAGCGCCGCAAAACCATGTACGGTCAGGTCGGTTTCTTCGATTTAAGCGAGGATTTTGGCGTGGAATTCACACTTCCCGAAGTGCAGGAATTCCCCAAAAACGAGCTTTTGCAGATGGAAAAGGAAATGACGGGGCTCTATCTGTCAGGTCATCCGATGGATAAGTACGAGGATTACATCCGGTCAGCAGGCTGCAAGCGCACCTTTGAGGTGCTGGAAGCAGCAAATGCAACCTCTGCACTCAAATCGGGCGACACGGTGACGCTGTGCGGAATCATCACGCATATCACCATTAAGCAGACGCGCTCAAACAAGGCGAATATGGCGTTCGTCACGCTCGAGGATTTGTACGGCACCCTTGAGATTGTGCTGTTCCCCAAGGTGTTCGCGCAGTACGCGTCCCTTGTGCGCGACGGCGAGGTTATAGCCGTCAGCGGTACGCTGTCCGTTGAGGACGAAAAGGATGCAAAAATCCTTGTAAACACAGTATTCAAGCCCGGCGCAGCACCGCCGCCGCAGCAAAAAACAACCGTGCGGCAGAGCAAACGCAGGGGACTTTACCTTAAATTTGACAGTAAGGACGATCCGCGCATTGATAAGGTTAACATCGTTCTTTCAATCTTTGACGGCGATATGCCGCTGTACTTCTACTACGGCGACGAAAAGAAATATCACCGCCTGCCGCCGTCGCAGAACACCGCTGTAAACGACACTATGCTTGCCGAAATCGGGCGTATTCTGGGCGATAAAAATGTTGCGGTAATATATTGACAACGATTGACAATTATTATATAATCTATTAAATAATTTAAGTAGGAGAATTATTATGAAGACTATTGCAGTACTCACCAGCGGCGGCGACGCGCCGGGTATGAACGCTGCTGTAAGAGCAGTTGTAAGAACGGCTTGCGAAAACGGAATGAAGGTTTACGGCGTTGTAAGAGGTTATAACGGTCTTATCAACGGCGATTTCATCGAGATGGACATCCGTTCCGTTTCGGATATCATTAACAGAGGTGGCACAATTCTTTACACAGCAAGATGTGCTGAATTTGCCACAGAGGAAGGTATGCGCAAAGCTATCCGCACCTGCCAGGAATGGGGTATTGAAGGCGTTGTTGTTATAGGCGGCGACGGCTCTTTCCGCGGCGCGCGCGACCTCAGCGAAAGAGGAATCCCTTGCGTAGGTATCCCCGGCACTATCGATAACGATATCGCATGCTGCGACTACACAATCGGCTACGATACCTGCCTTAACACTATCACAGAGCTTGTTGACCGTATCCGCGATACCACCGAATCACACGACAGATGCTCGGTTATTGAGGTTATGGGTCGTCACGCAGGTTACCTTGCACTTAATTCAGGTATTGCCTGCGGTGCGTCTGCAATTCTTATCCCCGAGGTTCCGTTTGATATCGAAAAGCACGTTATCGAACGTATGAAAAAGACTCAGCGCGCTGAAAAGAAGCACTTTATCATCCTCACTGCAGAGGGCGTAGGCGTTGACGTTAAGGCGCTCGCGGCGGAGATTGAGGCAAAGACAGGCGTTGAATCAAGAGCAACGGTTCTCGGTCACACCCAGCGCGGCGGTTATCCGACCGCAAAGGACAGAATTATGGCAACCCGTATGGGCAACTATGCCGTAAAACTGCTTATGAAGGATATCGGCAACCGTGTTGTTGCAGCGCAGAAGGAGGATATCCTCGACTTTGATATCTTTGAAGCACTTAATATGAAAAAGACCATCGATATGGATTTGTACAACGTGGCTCACGAGGTATCAATCTAACGGTTCAACACAACAGGGGTATATAAAATGGATAATTATAACAATAACTACAACCCGCAGCAGGGTTATCCGTACCAGAACAACAACCAGCCGCAGCAGTATCAGCAGCCGCAACAGTACCCGCCGCAGCAGAACTACAATCAGTACAACGCACAGCAGCAGTACAATCAGCAGCCTGATTACAGCCAGCAGTATAACAATATGCAGCAGGGCTACAACCAGTACAATCAGCAACCTGTTTACGGCAGCAGACTGCAGCCGGGTTCAAAGGATAAAACCACAGCAGGTCTGCTTGCAATTTTCCTCGGCACGCTTGGTATTCACAAGTTCTATCTCGGCTACACAACCTCAGGTGTAATTATGCTTGTTGTTTCAATTGTTGGCGCGCTTCTTTTCGGCTTAGGTCCGGCAGTTATGGCTGTTATCGCGCTTATTGAAGGTATTATCTACCTTACAAAGGACGATATGGAGTTTGACAATACATACGTTGTCGGCGAAAAGCAGTGGTTCTAAAATTAATTTTTATAAAATTAACGGCTTCAAATGGAGCCGTTTTTTGTTTAAAAAAATAATATCAGCGCACAATATTACGGGTGAGATTATGAAAAAGGCGATTCGCATTTTTGATTTGGCACTTGCGGTGTTGTGCGCTGTTATTTTTGCATTTGTAGCGGCAGGGCAGACCGTTGTGCCGTCCGAGGTCACGACCTTCGGCGGTCAAAACGGAAGCTTTGCTTCGCTGTACACGCTTGCAGGCGACGGCAAAACGCAGTCCGTGAACTACCAGAACGGCAGCACTGCAAGGCAGGATGTCCGTCTGCTCGGCGTTGTGCCTGTTAAAACGGTGTCCGTTACGCGTTCCGACGTAAAAAAGGTTTACGTCAGTGGCGAGGTGTTTGGCATTAAGCTTTACACTAACGGCGTTATCGTAGTCGGCACGCAAAGCGTGAGCGCAGGCGGCAAAAAGGTCAACCCTGCCGAGGACGCAGGCATACGCGTAGGGGATATAATTGTATCTATTAATAATATGGATGTGCTGTCGTCCGCCGAGGTGACGGAAATTCTTAACGACAACAACGGCGGCGACTACAAAATCCGCGTCAGCCGTGACGGCAGATACCGCACGTTTACTGTAAAGCCTGTTTATTCCGAGCGCGAGGGCTGCTACAAGGCAGGGATGTGGGTGCGCGATTCAACCGCAGGCATCGGCACCATTACATTTTATAATAAGGAAGAGGGCACGTTTGCCGCACTCGGGCATCAGGTGAATGATATTGACACAAATGAGATTATGCCCCTGCTCGAGGGTGAGGCGGTTAAGGCAGAAATCAAGCGCGTGCAGAAGGCGAAAAACGGCACAACAGGCTCGCTGTCCTGTGAGTTTTGCGATGAGGTAATCGGTCAGCTGCTCGACAACCGCGAGTGCGGCTTGTACGGCGCTTTTGCCAGAATCAGCGAGGACGCAAAGCTGTACGAGGTAGCGCCGCGGCAGGAGGTTACACGCGGCAGAGCGCAGATACTCTCAACTGTCGAAGCAGGCAAGCCGCAGCTTTTCGATGTTGAAATCACGCGCGTAAAGTACCGCGGCGACAGCGGACAAAAGGACATCGTGCTTAAGGTTACGGACGAAAAACTGCTCAAAACCACGGGCGGAATTGTGCAGGGAATGAGCGGCAGTCCGCTTATTCAGAACGGCAAGCTCGTCGGCGCGCTGACGCACGTTATAATTAATAATCCCGAAAAGGGTTACGCCGTTTTTGCTGACACAATGCTGAATGCGTCAAAAAATATAAAATAAATCTGAGAAAAGAGAATGAAATTTTGCAGATGCAAAGCTTTTATATTAAGTGAATATAATGACTTTGTGCTTTAAACTTGACCTGCAATTTCTCATTCTCAATTTTTTGCAACTACATATTGTGGCGTGAGCAGAAATTCACCCCAAATATCGAAGAAATTGACGTTTGTGCATTTTTAACGAAATTTGAAAAATATTTTTGTTTATTCGTACGAAAAAATTTTTTGAATATTTTTTGCAAAAAATGCTTGACAGCGGGGTTTTATTATAATATAATAGCGGAGCGTGTTGCAACAGTATATTTAATATAATATATATAAAGCAACACAACCAGATATGCGCTGCCTTGTCGCACTCGAACCGAGTAAGCCTCAAATTGCATATTTCACATTTTCTTTGACACTTTTTGTCTTGACATACGCCAGTATGCCTTCAACAAAGAAATGTCAAACCAAATGCAAACTATAACAATTTGAGGTGCTTCGCAGTTTAACCTTGTTGATTTTTTGAAAAAACAAGGCGAAGCGGCGAAGCAAGGCTGACGCCTTGCAAGACGTTTCAACGCAGTATTTGCGGAAAAGAAACAGGTTAAACCTTGCTGGGCTCGAGTACGACAAGGCTGGATGTTGGAGGTTGCGCCACGGCATTACTGATTTGCCGATAACCCTGGCGGTAATTTCAACGGAGTATGTCCGATTTAAAACCGGGCGAAACTATTTCAAACTACTGACAGACGGTGACTTGCGAACGCCGCTATGCCAGACTACCGCGTCCGAATGAGGTTCATTCGGTTTAATTAATGGAAACCGATGAAACACACGGCTTCGTGGTAACAAATGTTTGGAAACTCGCACCACAAAATTTTCATGGAGGAAAATCAAATGGCAGCAAGTAAGGTAAAAATCAGAATCCGTCTCAAAGGCTACGATCACTCACTCGTTGATCAGGCTGCAGAGAAAATTGTTGAAACTGCAAAAAGAACAGGCGCACAGGTTAGCGGTCCTATCCCGCTTCCTACAGAAATCGAGAAGGTTACAATCCTTCGCGCTGTACACAAGTACAAGGACAGCCGTGAGCAGTTTGAGCAGAGAACACACAAAAGACTCATCGACATTCTCAGACCTTCAAACAAAACTGTTGAGGCTCTGACAAGTCTTGAGCTCCCAGCCGGCGTAGATATCGAAATCAAACTTTAATCGATTATCGGCTGAGGTCATGTTGGGGTAACCCAACCAATAACCAAAGGAGGAATAAAACATGAAGAAAGGTCTTATCGGTAAGAAAATCGGCATGACTCAGATCTTCGACGAAGCAGGCAACGCAGTTCCTGTTACAGTTGTTGAGGCTGGCCCATGCGTAGTTACCCAGAAGAAGACAATGGACAACGACGGCTACGAAGCAATCCAGGTTGGTTTTGGCGATGTTAAGGTTAGCAGAGTCAACAAGCCGATGAAAGGTCACTTCGACAAGGCAGACGTTGCCCCCAAGAAAACACTCAAAGAGTTCCGTCTTGAGAACATCGCAGACATCAACGTTGGCGACATCCTTAAGGCAGACACATTTGAGGCAGGCGAAATTGTAGACGTTAAGGGCACCAGCAAAGGTCACGGTACCGCAGGTGCAATCAAGCGCTGGAATTTCTCAAGACTCAGAATGACCCACGGTACAGGTCCTAACCACCGTCACCAGGGTTCACTCGGTGCTTGCTCAAGTCCTTCAAGAGTATTCAAGGGCAGAAAGATGGCAGGTCACTACGGTCACGAAACAGTAACAGTTCAGAACCTCAAGGTTGTAAAGGTTGACGCAGAAAACAACCTTATCGCAATCAAGGGCGCAATCCCGGGTCCAAAGGGCGGAATTGTTCTCATCGCAGACGCGGTTAAAGCATAACGAAAGGAGAGGTAAATATGGCACAGGTTCAGGTTTTTAACCAGGAAGGAAGAAAAACTTCCAAATTAGAACTTGCAGATTCAGTATTCGGTATCACACCAAATGCTAATGCAATGCATCTTGCAGTTGTTAGCTATCTTGCTAACCAGCGCCAGGGCACACAGTCAACTCTCACTCGTTCAGAAGTACGCGGTGGCGGTGCAAAGCCTTGGAGACAGAAGGGTACAGGCCGTGCCCGTCAGGGTTCTATCAGAAGCCCGCAGTGGACACACGGCGGTATTGCTCTTGGCCCGAAGCCAAGAAAGTACAAGGTTAACCTCAACAAGAAGGTTAAAAGACTTGCAATGAAGTCGGCTCTTTCAAGCAAGGTTGCTGCAGACGAGATGATCGTTCTCAACAAGATTGAACTTGAAGAGATTAAGACAAAGGCTGTTGTTGAGATTCTTGCAAAAATCAAGGCAGCAAAGAAAACTCTTATCGTAACTGAAAATGTTGACGAAAAGGTTTACAAGAGCGCGCGCAACATTGAGGGCGTTAAGGTTGCAACAGTAAACACACTTTCTGTTTACGACATTCTTAATTGCGACTCATTCGTAGTTCTCAAGGACGCAGCAAAGAAAATTGAGGAGGTATATGCATAATGAAAGCAGCTCAGGATATTATTCTCAAGCCAATCATCACTGAAGAATCAATGATGGGCATTTATGTAAAGAAATATACCTTCAAGGTAGCAAAGGACGCTAACAAGATTGAAATCGCTAAGGCGGTTGAGGAAGTTTTCCCGGGCACAGAGGTTGCTAAGGTTAACACAATCAATGTAAGAGGCAGAAAGCGTCGTCAGGGTTACAACGTTGGCTACACTCCGTCATGGAAAAAGGCTATCGTAACCCTCACCGAAGATTCAAAGGAAATTGAATTCTTCGCTGATATGATGTAATCCAAATATATAATAAACATTATATAGACAACCTAACATAACCGCGGATGATGAGGTATGAAGGGTGCCATCCCTTCGCAAAGTTATTCGCAATAAGGAGATTAATATGGCAGTTAGAAATTACAAGCCGACCACTCCTTCAAGGAGAAATATGTCGGTAATCGATTATTCTTCTTTGTCAAAGGTTGCTCCGGAAAAGTCACTTCTTCAGCCACTTAACAAGAAGTCAGGACGCAACAGCTACGGAAGAATTACAGTCCGTCACAGAGGCGGCGGAAACAGAAGAAAGTACCGTATCATCGACTTTAAGAGAAATAAGTTCGATATCCCTGCAACTGTACAGACAATTGAGTACGATCCTAACAGATCAGCTCACATTGCTCTTATCCAGTATGAGGACGGCGTAAAGAGCTACATCACAGCACCTGAAGGTCTGAAAGTCGGCGACACAGTTATCGCAGGCACAGATGTAGATATCGTAACAGGCAACGCACTCCCGCTTGAGAATATGCCTGTAGGTACAATCGTTCACAATGTTGAGCTTTATCCCGGCAACGGCGCACAGCTTGCACGTTCAGCAGGCAACAGCGCACAGCTGATGGCTCTTGAAGGACCTTACGCACTGTTAAGACTTCCTTCGGGCGAACTTCGCAACGTACCTAAGGAGTGCATCGCAACAGTCGGCGTTGTTGGTAACGCAGACCACGCAAACGTTAAAATCGGTAAAGCAGGCAGAAAACGCAATATGGGTTGGAGACCTACAGTCCGCGGTTCTGTTATGAACCCGAATGACCACCCCCACGGTGGTGGTGAAGGTAAGTCACCCATCGGTCGCCCAGGTCCTTGCACACCTTGGGGTAAACCTGCTCTCGGTTATAAGACACGTTCCAAGAAGAAAGCATCTAACAAGATGATCGTTCGCCGCAGAAACGGCAAATAAACGGAAAGGAGAAGATTAAATGAGTAGAAGTACTAAAAAAGGCCCCTTCGTCGAAGAAAGCCTTTACAAAAAAGTAGAAGCTCTTAACGCTAAGGGCGACAAGCAAGTTATTAAGACTTGGTCAAGAAGTTCAACAATCTTCCCTGAGTTCGTTGGTCACACATTTGCTGTTCACGACGGAAGAAAGCATGTTCCTGTATACGTTACAGAGGATATGGTTGGACACAAGCTCGGTGAGTTCGCACCGACAAGAACATTCAGAGGCCATGCCGGCTCAAAGACAGGTAAGTAATCGAAAGGGGAATTATTATGGAAGCAAAAGCAAAAGCAACTTATGTCCGTATGTCTCCGAGAAAGGTTCAGATCGTTCTCGACCTTATCAGAAAACAACCTGCTGACAAGGCAATGGCAATTCTCAAGTTCACACCAAAAGCAGCTTGCGAGCCTGTTGCAAAGGTTCTCAAGTCAGCAATGGCAAACGCAGAGAATAACTTCAATATGGACGTAACAAGATTATATGTAGCAGAAGCTCACGTTGCACCCGGTCCGATTCTCAAGAGAATTCAGCCAAGAGCACAGGGCAGAGCTTACAGAATCAACAAAAGAACATCACACATTACCCTTGTACTCAAGGAAATGGAAGACTAAGCGAGGAGGAAAAGTTAAATGGGACAGAAATGTAATCCAACCGGTTTAAGAATCGGCGTTATCAAAAACTGGGACTCTCGCTGGTATGCTAAGAAGGGCGACTTCGCTGACCTGCTTATCGAGGACTACGAACTTCGTCAGTACCTTCTTAAGACACTTCACAGTGCCGGTGTTCCAAAGGTAGAAATCGAAAGAGACGCAAAAAGAGTTAGAATCAACATCCACTGCGCAAAGCCGGGCATGGTTATCGGTAAGCAGGGTGCTGAAATCGAAAAGCTCAAGGAAATCTGTGCAAAGAAGCTCGGTAAGGATACAAGCGAAGTTTTCATAAACATCGTTGAAATCAAGAATCCTGACCTCAACGCAACTCTCGTAGCACAGTCAATCGCGGCTCAGCTCGAAAGACGTGTAGCGTTTAGACGTGCAGTTAAGGGCGCTATCAGAAACACAATGCGCCTTGGCGCTCGCGGTATCAAGATTCAGGTTTCAGGCCGTATCGGCGGCGCAGAAATCGCTCGTTCAGAGACTTACAAGGAAGGCACAATTCCGCTTCAGACAATCCGTGCCGACATCGACTACGGTACCTGGGAAGCTGCTACAACATACGGCAGAATCGGTATCAAGGTATGGATTTACCAGGGCGAGGTGCTTCGTGAGTCAAGAAACAACAACCGCAGAAGAAGCGACAATCGCAGAAGAAACAACAATCGCAAGGAAGGGGGAAATAAATAATGCTCTTACCTAAGCGTGTAAAACACAGAAAGCAGCACAGAGGTCGTATGACAGGTGCAGCGTCAAGAGGTAACAAAGTAACATACGGTGATTACGGTCTTGCTACAACAGAGCCTGCATGGATCACAGCAGCTCAGATTGAGGCAGCCCGTGTTGCTATGACTCGTTACACAAAGCGTGGCGGTCAGGTATGGATTAAGATTTTCCCTGATAAGCCGATTACAGCAAGACCTGCCGACACCCGTATGGGTAAAGGTAAAGGTAACGTAGATTACTGGGTAGCAGTTGTTAAGCCGGGCAGAGTTATGTTCGAGCTCAACGGCGTAAGCGAGGAAGTAGCTCGTGAGGCTATGAGACTTGCAGCTAACAAGCTTCCCGTAAAATGCAAGTTTGTTAAAAAAGAAGAAGAGGGAGGCGAGCAGTAATGAAAGCATCAGAAATCAGAGAGCTTTCTGCAGAACAGAGAGCAAAGAAGCTTGCAGAGCTTAAAGACGAGCTTTTCAACCTTCATTTCCAGGCAGCTATCAATCAGCTCGACAACCCTATGAGAATTAAAGCAGTCAAGAAAGATATCGCTCGCATCAAGACAGTTGAAAGAGCTATCGAACTTGAAAATGCTAATTCGTAAGGAGGTAACTGATTATGGATAGAAACCTCAGAAAAACAAGAATCGGCGTTGTTTCATCAAACAAGATGGACAAAACAGTCGTAGTTACAATTAAAGAGCGTGTTAAGCACCCTCTTTACAACAAAATCGTTAACAACACAGTTAAGTACAAAGCACACGACGAAAATAACGAGTGCGGCGTAGGCGACAAGGTTCAGATTATGGAAACACGTAAGCTTTCCAAGGATAAGAACTGGCGCGTTGTTAAGATTATCGAAAAGGCTAAATAATCATTGCGATTTATGCCTTGCCCCGTATATTATATACATTATATATAGGGCGCAAACAAAATTGGTACTAACGTGGCGGAATGATGCGGTTATCATTCCCTACAGAATTTAGTCATATTGAAAATAATAACTGCAACTTAGCAAAGTGTTATTTTGCAGTACGAAGGAGGAAAACGCTGTGATACAACAGGAAAGTCGTCTTAAAGTCGCAGACAACACAGGTGCTAAAGAGATTCTTTGCATTCGTGTTCTCGGCGGTTCAGGCAGAAAGTACGCTAACATTGGCGACGTAATCGTTGCAACCGTTAAAAAGGCTGCTCCCGGTGGCGTTGTTAAGAAGGGCGAAGTTGTTAAAGCAGTCATCGTTCGTACAACTAAAGGTGTACGTCGTGATGATGGTCAGTATATCCGTTTCGACGAGAATGCTGCCGTAATTATTCGTGAGGATAAAACCCCGCGAGGCACCCGTATTTTTGGTCCCGTAGCAAGAGAGCTTCGTGAAAAAGATTATATGAAGATTCTCTCTCTCGCTCCGGAAGTACTTTAATGGAGGTGCCGAATATGAAAATGTTTGTTAGAACAGGCGATACCGTACAGGTATTATCTGGTAAATCAAAGGGTGCAAGAGGTGAAGTTCTTGCTGTAAGTCCTAAAGAGAACAAGGTTATCGTTAAAAAGGTACAGGTTGTTACAAAGCACGTTAAGCCTAACAGACTTGGCGAGCAGGGCGGACTTGTTGAAGTTGAATCAGCTCTTTATGCATCAAAAGTACAGTTAGTATGCCCCAAGTGCGGCGAGGCTACTCGCGTAGGCCACAAAAAGGGCGGCATCCGCGTTTGCAAAAAGTGCGGACACGAGTTTTAAGAAAGGGAGGACATAACAAATGGCAGCAAGGTTAAAAGAAACCTATAAGAGCGAAGTAGCTCCTGCACTTATGAAGAAGTTTGAATACAAGTCTGTTATGCAAATCCCGAAGCTTGACAAGGTTGTAATCAACGTTGGTGCGGGCGAAGCTCGTGAAAATTCAAAGGTAATCGACGCTATTGTTTCCGACGTAACACAGATCGCAGGTCAGAAGCCTATCGTTTGTAAAGCAAAGAAATCAGTAGCTAACTTCAAACTTCGTGAAGGTATGCCGATCGGCGTTAAAGTAACGCTTCGCGGCGATAAGATGTATGAGTTTGTTGACAGACTCTTCAATCTTGCACTTCCGAGAGTTCGTGACTTCAGGGGTATCAATCCTAACTCATTCGACGGCAGAGGCAACTATGCTATGGGTGTTAAGGAGCAGCTCATATTCCCTGAGATTGATTACGATAAGATTGATAAGGTTCGCGGTATGGATATCATTATGGTAACAACCGCTAACACAGACGAAGAAGGACGCGAACTGCTCAGACTTATGGGCGCACCGTTCGCAGAGTAAGGAGGGAATATCGTGGCTAAAACATCTATGAAGGCAAAGCAGAAAAGACCTGCTAAATATTCAACAAGAGCTTACAACAGATGTAAGATCTGCGGTAGACCTCATGCTTATCTTCGTAAGTATGGCGTATGCCGTATCTGCTTCAGAGAACTTGCTCACAAGGGCGAGATTCCGGGCGTTAAAAAATCATCTTGGTAAATCTGAGAATTGCTAAATTTATAAGGAGGAAATATCATGCATATTACAGATCCAATTGCTGATATGCTTACAAGAATTCGTAATGCCAATTCAGCAAAACACGAAACAGTAGATATTCCTGCATCAAATATGAAGAAGGCAATTGCACAGATTCTTCTTGATGAAGGTTATATCGCATCATATAAAGTAATTGAAGACGACAAGCAGGGCGTTATTCGCGTAACACTCAAGTATGGCGAGAACAAGAGCGCAGTCATCACAGGACTTCGCAGAGTTTCAAAGCCGGGTCTCAGAATCTACTCAAGCGTAGAGGAGATGCCCAAGGTTATGAAAGGTCTCGGCATTGCTATCGTTTCCACATCAAAAGGTATAATGACAGACAGAGAAGCTCGCAAGCTTAATGTAGGCGGCGAAGTATTAGCATTCGTTTGGTAAGGAGGTGCAGTTAGGATGTCACGTATCGGTTTAAAACCAATCGTAATTCCTGCCGGCGTCGAGGTTAAAAAGGACGACGCAAACACTGTTACCGTTAAGGGACCAAACGGTACTCTTACACAGAATGTTCACAAGGACATCACGGTTAACATTGAAGGCAGCGAGATTACACTCTCAAGACCATCAGACGATAAAGAGCACAGAGCTATGCACGGTCTGTACAGAGCGCTTATCGCAAATATGGTTACAGGTGTTAAGGACGGCTTCAAGAAAACTCTTGAGGTTAACGGTGTAGGTTACAGAGTTCAGGCACAGGGCAGCAAGCTCACAATGAACCTCGGTTTCTCACATCAGGTTATTATGGAAGCACCTGAAGGAATTAAAATTGAATGCCCGAGTGCAAACTCAATCGTTATCAGCGGTGCTGATAAGCAGGCAGTAGGTCAGTTCGCAGCACAGGTTCGCGAAAAGAGACCGCCGGAGCCGTATAAGGGCAAGGGCATTAAGTATGCTGACGAGCATATTCGCCGTAAAGAAGGCAAAGCAGGTAAGAAATAAAGGAAGGAGTGAATTACAATGGTTTCAAGACAGGATTCTAACAAAGCAAGACAGAAGCGTCACACCCGTGTACGCGGCAAAATCAGCGGTACTGCAGAATGTCCAAGACTCAACGTATATCGCTCCCTCAGCAACATTTACGTTCAGCTTATTGACGATGTTAAGGGCGTTACACTCGCTCAGGCGTCAACAGTTGAAAAGGACTTTACTGAGTACGGCGGAAACGTAGAGGCAGCTAAGGCTGTCGGCAAGACACTCGCAGAGAGAGCCACTGCAAAAGGCATCAAGACATGCGTATTTGACAGAGGCGGTTATGTTTATCACGGCAGAGTTGCTGCAGTTGCAGACGGCGCACGTGAAGGCGGACTTGAGTTCTAAAGAAGGGAGTAATTATTATGGTAAACAATAAGATTGACGTATCTTCGTTGGAACTTGAAGAAAGAGTTGTTGCTATCAACCGTGTATCAAAGACTGTAAAGGGTGGTAGAATTTTCAAATTCTCAGCTCTCGTAGTTGTTGGTGACGGCAACGGTCTTGTAGGCTTCGGCATCGGCAAATCAGGCGAGGTTCCGGACGCTATCCGCAAGGGCATCGAAGATGCAAAGAAAAACGTGATCAAAGTATCGCTCAGAGGAACAACAATTCCTCACGAAATTAAAGGTAAATTCGGCGCAGGTGAAGTACTTCTTATGCCTGCACCAAAGGGTACCGGCGTTATCGCTGGCGGTCCTGTGCGTGCGGTTGTTGAAACTGTAGGCATCAAGGATATTCGTACAAAAGCAATCCGTTCCAACAATCCTTGCAACGTTGTTAGAGCAACTATTAACGGCTTAAGCCAGCTTCGCACTGCTGAAGAGGTTGCTGCTATCAGAGGCAAGAGCGTTAAGGAAATCGTAGGTTAAGGAGGGGCTAATTATGGCAGATATTAAAGTAAAGCTCACAAAGAGCTTAATCGGCTGTAAGAAAGACCAGATCGCTACAGCCCACTCACTTGGTCTCAGAAAAATCGGTAATGTAACAGTACAGCCCGACAACGCACAGACACAGGGTAAAATCAAAAAGATTTGTCACCTTGTTACAATTGTAGAAGAATAAGGGAGGTACTACTATGAAATTACATGAACTTTCTCCCGCAGAGGGCTCTAAGAAAGCAGTCAAGAGAATCGGCAGAGGCCCAGCTTCAGGCCAGGGTAAGACTGCAGGTAAGGGTCAGAAGGGACAGAAGTCACGTTCTGGTTACAGCAGACGTCCCGGTTTTGAGGGCGGTCAGATGCCGCTTCAGAGACGACTTCCCAAAAGAGGATTTAACAACATTTTTGCAACAGAGTATGCTGTTGTTAACGTTTGCGACCTTGAGGAAAGATTCGAGGACGGCGCAACCGTTGACGCACAGAGCCTTGTTGAGTGCGGACTCCTCAAGAAAACTCTCGACGGCGTAAAGGTTCTCGGCAGAGGCGAACTCACCAAGAAGCTCGACGTTAAGGTTGCAAAGGTAAGTGAAACAGCCAAATCAAAGATTGAGGCTGCCGGTGGTACGGTGGAGGTGCTGTAAATGATTAAAACTATCATTAACGCATTCAAAATCCCCGAAATCCGCAAAAAGTTAATCTTTACCGCATTCATCATCCTTGTGTTCAGAATCGGTTCGGTTATTCCGGTTCCGTTTCTCGACATCGTTGATGAAATCGATGTAGGTAAGGGTAACTCAATTTTAACTTATTTAAGCCTGATGACAGGTAGTGCGTTCACATACGGAACAATTTTCGCTATGTCAATCACACCTTACATCAACGCATCAATCATTATGCAGCTTCTCGCTGTTGCTATTCCTGCACTGGAAAAGCTTCAGAAAGAGGGCGAAGAAGGCAGAAAGAAGATTAATACAATCACCAGATTTGTTACAGTTGCACTCGGTCTTGCACAGTCCCTTGCATACTTCTTCTTCCTTCGAGCAAACAACTATCTTATGACTCCTGCAGACGGCACATACACAACGTTTGAGCAGGTGTTCCAGGCAGTAGTAATTATTGCAGTTCTCACTGCAGGTACAGCCGTTATTATGTGGCTCGGCGAGCAGATTACGATTGACGGTATCGGCAACGGTATTTCAATTATCCTTTTCGCAGGTATCGTATCGCGTTTCCCGACCATCATCAGCCAGCTGTTCCAGTACATCAGAACAGGCAGAACCGTTTACAAGATTCTTGTTCCGGTAGTTATAGTAATATTCCTGCTTATGATTGCTTATATCGTACTGCTTGATAATGCAGAGAGAAGGCTGCCGATCCAGTACTCAAAGAGAGTTGTCGGCAGAAAGATGTACGGCGGTCAGAACACTCATATGCCGATTAAAATCAATATGAGCGGCGTACTTCCGATCATCTTCGCTTCCTCAATTCTGTCACTTCCCGGTACAGTTCAGATGTTCATCTCATCAGACAAGTACAAGGGCACAGGATGGGAAAAATTCTTCGACGCTTTCCAGGGCGATTCCTGGTGGTATGCGGGAATGTACTTCCTTCTCATCATTTTCTTTGCTTATTTCTACAGTACAATTCAGTACAACCCAATCGAAATGGCAAACAACTTGCGTAAAAACAACGGTGTTATTCCGGGTATCCGTCCCGGCAGACCTACATCAGACTACATCTTTAAGATTCTGTCAAGGCTGACACTTATCGGTGCGCTGATGATTTCTGTAGTAGCACTCTTCCCGATAGTTTACTCACTCATCTGCGAGGCTGCTATCCCACCGCTCACAGAGGGCGGCGACGACGGCGGTATGTCAATCAGTCTCGGCGGTACATCGCTTATCATCTTGGTAGGTGTTGCACTTGAAACTGTAAGACAGCTCGAATCCCAGATGATGATGCGTCACTACAAGGGATTCCTTGACTAATTCGTTTAATAATTGAAAGGCAGTATTATGAATCTTATTCTTTTAGGCGCTCCGGGTGCCGGCAAAGGTACTCAGGCAGAAAATATTTGTGATAAGTATAATATTCCTGCAATTTCAACGGGTAACATCATTCGTGCCGCTCTTAAAGAGGGCACGGAGATGGGACTCAAGGCTAAGTCTTTTATCGACGCAGGCCAGCTTGTACCTGACGAAGTTGTTATCGGAATTATCAAGGACAGACTCGCGGAAGATGACTGCAAGAACGGCTTTATTCTTGACGGCTTCCCGAGGACAATTCCTCAGGCTCAGGCTCTTGAGGATATGGGTATTGTTATCGACAAGGTTGTTGATATTGAAGTACCTGATGAAACAATTACTGCAAGACTGTCAGGCCGCAGAGTTTGCGCAAATTGCGGCAACTCATATCATATGATTTACAAATTCCCCAAGGTTGAGGGCGTTTGTGACGCGTGCGGCGGCGAACTTGTACAGCGTAAGGACGATGCACCCGAAACAGTTCAGGCTCGTCTTGTGGAATACCACGAGATGACCGAACCGCTTAAGGATTTCTACAAGAATCTCGGCAAGCTCAAAATTGTTGAGGGACAGGAAGAAGTAGAGGATACTACTAAGCTCGTCTTTGCTGCATTGGAGGATTAACATGATAGTGCTTAAGAGCAGCCGCGAACTCGAACTTATGAAAGAGGCTTGCATAATCTCTGCTCAGGCTCTTGAGGTGGCAGGCGAGGCTGTTAAGCCGGGCGTTTCCACTTGGGAAATTGATAAGGTCGCTTACGATTTTATCAAAAAGCAAGGCGCAGAGCCAAACTTCCTCGGCTACGGCGGATTCCCTGCTACCGCATGTATATCCATAAATGATGAAGTTATCCACGGCATACCGAGCAAAAAGCGCATCATCAAAGACGGTGATATTGTGAGCATTGACCTCGGTGCTGTAAAAAACGGTTACAACGGCGACAACGCTGCAACATTTATCTGCGGGACTTGCTCTCCCGAGGTAAAGCGGCTGGTGGATACAACGCGCGAATCCCTTTATGTAGGAATTGAGGCGGCTGTTCCTGGCGGCAGAATCGGCGATATCGGTAACGCAGTGCAGACCTACTGCGAAGAACGCGGCTTTTCGGTCGTACGCGACTTTGTAGGTCACGGCGTGGGTACAAAACTTCACGAAGAACCGAGCGTACCGAACTTCGGACACGCAGGACGCGGTATCCGACTATTACCCGGAATGACATTGGCAATTGAACCGATGATTAATCTGGGAACCTATAAGGTTAAGCAGCTCTCGGACGGCTGGACTGTAAAAACTGCAGACGGCAAGGCGTCGGCTCACTTTGAGCACACCATCGCCATCACAGATAACGGTCCCGTCATTTTAACAAGAGCGTAGCAAATTGCAATTGCATTCGGTTGGTTTTCACCAAGCCTTAATGTGATTCCAGTTAATAGAATGACAATCACTCATAAATAAAAGAGGTATAAGATGTCTAAGTCAGATATGATTGAAGTTGAAGGTACTGTGGCTGAAGTATTACCAAACACAACGTTTAAGGTAGAACTGCAAAACGGTCACACTATTACAGCGCACATTAGCGGTAAGCTGAGGATGAACAACATCCGCATCTTACCCGGCGATAAAGTAACAATGGAAATGTCGCCATACGACCTTACAAAAGGCCGCATCATATGGCGTTCCAAGTAAATTTAAAGGAGGACTAAATAATGAAAGTCAGACCTTCTGTAAAGAAAATTTGCGAAAAATGCAAAGTAATTAAGCGCAACGGAAAAGTAATGGTTATCTGTGAAAATCCGAAGCACAAACAGCGTCAGGGCTAACCTGAATTTTTAACGGAGGTAAAAGTAGAATGGCACGTATTTCAGGTGTTGACTTACCTAATGACAAAAGAGTTGAAATCGGTCTTACCTACATTTACGGTATCGGCCGCACAACTGCTACAAAGATTATCAATGAAACAGGTGTTAATCCTGACACCCGTTGCAGAGATTTATCGGAAGAAGATGTTAAAAAGTTAAGCGACTACATCACCCACAACCTCACAGTTGAAGGTGACCTTCGCCGTAACACCGCTTTTGACATCAAAAGACTTATTGAGATTGGTTGCTATCGCGGCATTCGTCACAGAAAGGGTCTCCCTGTAAGAGGACAGACTTCAAAGAACAATGCCAGAACCCGTAAGGGTCCGAAGAAGACCATCGCAAACAAGAAGAAGTAAGGTAGGAGGATACATTTTATGGCAGCAAAAAAGCAAACTTCTTCTCGTAAAAGAAGAGAGAAGAAGAATATTGAGCGCGGTACTGCTCATATTCAGTCAACCTTCAACAATACTATCGTAACAATCACCGACACACAGGGCAACGCAGTGTCTTGGGCATCTGCAGGCGAAATGGGCTTCCGCGGTTCAAAGAAGTCCACACCTTACGCTGCACAGACAGCTGCTGAAACTGCTGCAAAAATTGCAACAGATCACGGTATGAAAACTGTTGAGGTTTACGTAAAGGGTCCGGGCGCAGGTCGTGAAGCGGCTATCAGAGCGCTGCAGACCGCAGGTCTTGATGTAACACTCATCAAGGATGTAACTCCTATCCCGCATAACGGTTGTCGTCCGCCAAAGAGACGCCGTGTATAATTATTATAGGAGGAAAGTACTATGGCAATTAACAGACAGCCGGTTGCAAGAAGATGCAAAAAATATGATATTTCCCCTCAGGTTCTCGGTTATTCCAAAAAGGAAACCTGGAGGAATTCACAGAACAACCGCAGAAAGAAGGCTTCCGAATACAGCCTTCAGTTAAACGAGAAGCAGAAGATGAAGTTCATCTACGGCATCCTTGAGAAGCAGTCCCGCCGTGTTTACGACGAAGCAGAGCGTCTGCCGGGCGTAACAGGTGAGAATATGATTATGCTTCTTGAGACTCGTCTTGATAATGTAGTATACCGTCTTGGTTTGTGCAAAACAAGAAAGCAGGCTCGTCAGTTTGTTTCGCACGCACACTTCCTTGTAAACGGTAAGAAGGTTAACATCCCTTCATACAGAGTTAAGGTTGGCGATGTAATTTCTGTTCGTGAAAAGAGCAAGGATATTGACGTATTTAAGTCAGTAAAAGAAGAAGGTCCTGCACAGCTTATCCCGAAGTGGGTTGAACTTAATCAGGAAGAACTTTCCGGTAAGGTTCTTGCACTTCCCACAAGCGAAGACCTTGATTTTGAATTACAATACAATCTTATCGTTGAGTTCTACTCCAAATAATACCCCAAAGGCATTAATTGACAGTATAACAAAACAGATTTTTAGGAGGCTTTTACATGATAGAAATTGATAAGCCTAATATCGAAATAGTAGATTTATCTACTCAGGGAAGCAGAAGCGTAGGTAAGTTTGTTGTTGAACCGCTTGAAAGAGGTTTCGGCACAACGCTCGGCAACTCAATGAGAAGAGTACTCCTCTCCTCACTTCCGGGTTACGCTATCACTTCCGTGAAGATTGACGGTGTTTTACACGAATTTTCAACAATTCCTCACGTTAAAGAGGATGTTACGGAGATTGTACTCAATCTCAAAAACGTAATCCTCAAAATCCACGATGAGGAAGCAAAAACGCTTTACATTGAAGCAAAGGGCGAGGGCGAAATTACTGCAGGCGACATCAAGCATGATGCCGATGTAGAGATTCTTAACCCCGATTTACACATTGCTTACCTCGACGAGGGCGCAAATGTTGTAATGGAACTCACTGCTGACAACGGCAGAGGCTACGTTCCCTGCGACAGAAACAAGCAGCTGATGGAACTGCCTATCGGCACCATCGCAATCGATTCCATTTACACCCCTGTTCTCAAGGTAAACTACACTGTTGAAAACACGCGTGTCGGACAACAGACCGACCTTGATAAACTTATTCTCGACGTAGAAACAGACGGTACAATTCCCGCTGACGAAGCAGCTTCACTCGCTGCAAAGATTCTCAACGAGCACCTCAACCTCTTCGTTGACCTTTCAGAGGAAATGGGCAACGCGGAAATTATGGTTGAAAAGGACGACGACGCTAAAGAAAAGGCACTCGAAATGACTATTGAAGAGCTTGATCTTTCGGTTCGTTCGTTCAACTGCCTCAAGAGAGCAGGAATTAACACTGTTGAAGACTTGATCGGAAAATCCGAAGAAGATATGATGAAAGTCAGAAACCTCGGCAGAAAGTCGCTTGACGAAGTAGTCGGCAAACTTGCTTCCCTTGGTTTCAGACTCAGCAAGGAAGAGGACTAAAGGAGGGAATTTTCTATGCCAGGTAGCAGAAAACTGGGCAGACCTACTGACCAAAGAAAGGCAATGCTCAGAGGATTAGTTACTTATCTTTTAGAGAACGGCAAGATTGAAACAACCGTTACAAGAGCAAAGGAAGTTCGTGCGCTTGCAGAGAGAATGATTACTCTCGGCAAAAACGATACCCTTCATTCAAGAAGACAGGTGCTTGCTTATGTTACTAAGGAAGACACTGTAAAGAAACTTTTTGATGAAATCGCTCCCCGTTATGAGGACAGAAACGGTGGTTACACTCGTATAATTAAAACAGGTCCACGTCGCGGCGACGCAGCCGAGATGTGCATTATCGAACTTGTTTAAATGCTGATAAGGCGCCCATTGGGGCGCCTTTTAGTTTTCAGTACTCAGTATTCGGTATTCAGTTGAAGATGGGCTTTGCCCATACCCTATTATTATTGCCGTGCGCAGCACCAACAAACTGAACGCCGAATACTCAATTCCGAATTATTGTAATTATCAATAAAATATGCTATAATAAAATTTAACGTATCAGTAAAGGATGTGATGGAATGAAAAAACGGCTCAGCCTTGTGCTTGCGCTTGTTCTGATTTTCTGCACGTCCTTTTCTTTTAATGCGTTTGGCACACAGTCTACCGACATTGCCAGAACGCAGATCGGCACAAGCGACATCTACTATGAATTTGACGCGTCAACCGGTACGCTGACAGTAAGCGGCACGGGCGCAATCCCCGATATGAAGAACACAAGCACCTCGCAGCCGTGGTACAATTGGCGCTCGGACGGCAGTATCAGCCGCGTTGTTATAGGCGAGGGCATCACTGCAATCGGAACATATAATTTTTACAGTGTAAAGGCTACCGGCTTTACACTACCGAGCACGCTCAGGACAATCGGCAGGTATTCATTTTCGTCATCTTCAATCCGAAATGCGGCTCTGCCGTTCGGCGTTACGAGCATCGCCGCTAACGCTTTTGACACCTGCACCGAGCTTGCAAGCGTCACGCTTCCCGATTCGCTCAAAACTATCGCAGGAAACGCATTTAAGGTCTGCACTTCGCTTGAAGAAATTGAAATTCCGTACAGCGTAATGAGTATCGGCTCATACGCTTTTGACCGTTGCACCTCGCTTGAAACGCTGAAATTCAGCGCTATGACTGCATCTGTGAGCCTCGGCACTTATGCGTTTTATGATTGCACTTCGCTCACAACGGTTGCCTTTCCGCAAAACGCAACGCTGTCCAAAAACGCATTCGGCTTTGGCAGAAGCGGTGCAATCAGCGGCGCCGAAATGCTTGTTTACGATTCATCAAACGCGCATATCTATGCCACATCAAACAGCATTTCGTATCAGATACTTGACGAAAAGTACGAGCTTGAGCTCGGCGTGCCCGAAACTGTTACATATGATGAAAACACGCTTGACAAGGCATACGCCTTTACATACACGCCTGACTTTTCAGGCACATATAACTTCTATTCACGCGGTGAAACAGATGTAAAAGCCGCGCTTTACAACGGCACGGATTTAATTGCAGAGAGCGACGATGTGTCCGGCACGGATCGCAACTTCTGCCTCACTGCAAACCTGACCGCAGGCGTTACATATACCTATAAAGTCAGCTCGATGATGTCGCAGGGCAGCGCCACTGTTATTGTTTACCCTGATGAGATTCAGTCGTTTGATGTTATCGGCTCGCTTACCTTCAACGCTTCGGACGGCTTCCATTCAACCGATACCGCATACTTCCCGATTGTGGACAGCGCGCTGTCCGACTTCATTCTTGATATCCGTTTTGCAGGTGGCTATTCTGACAAAATCTACTACAAGTCGGGCTACTTCAATAACAGGCAAATCGCGCTTGCGGATACGCAGACCACGCATCCGTTCACCTGCGGCGAGAATGCTCAAACCGTTGCAATAGGCGAGGTTACAAGCGATTTCGCCGTTTATGTTAACCACGAATACACTGCCACGGTTGTGCCGTATACCGCCTATGAGGATGGCTATACGCTGCACACCTGCATTCTTTGCGGCGACAGTTACAAGGACGAGTTTGTGCCCACGCCTGCCGTTACGGTAAGCGGCAGATGTATGCTTGCAACTGCGCCCGACGGCAGCTATAGCAGCGATTTTCCGCTTGATAACATAACCGTCACGTTCCAGGGCAACACCTACCACACCGACGAAAACGGCTATTTTTACTTCCGCACCTTCTTAAACGGCGAGCTTATGCTCAGCAGCCCTTACTGCGACAGTATTGCCCTTACCGTAAACGAGGGCGAGGACGCCGAATTCGGCGTGATTCCTATGGCGGCGTACGATTTCAACCGCGACGGTTACATCAACGGGCGCGACCTTGCTGTGTTCAAAACCGAGCTGCAGGACGACCTCGGCAAGGATTATTTCAGCAGTGCCGTCAACTTTATGTAAATTTTACATCTCACGCCTTGAATTAAAACTTAAAATAAAGTATAATACTACAAATTATTTTTAAGGGGGACTACCTGATGAAAAAAGTTGCAATCATTATGGGTTCGGACAGCGACCTTCCAATCGTAACACCTGCGATTAAAACGCTCGGCGAACTTGGAATAGAAACAGAGGTAAGAGTAATGTCTGCGCACCGCACACCCGAAGCGGCGCACGACTTTTCCAAAAACGCTATTGCAAACGGCTTTGGCGTTATTATTGCTGCGGCAGGTATGGCGGCGCACCTCGGCGGCGTGCTTGCGGCTTCAACCAATCTGCCCGTTATCGGCATTCCGTGCTCTGCAAAGGTGCTTGACGGTATGGACGCAATGCTTGCAACGGTTATGATGCCGCCCGGTATCCCTGTTGCAACAGTTGGCGTTAACGCGGCTAAAAATGCGGCGCTTCTCGCTGCAGAGATACTTGCAGTCGGCGACGACGCACTTATGCAAAAACTCATCGATATGCGCGCAGATATGGCAGCGCAGGTAGAGGCGAAGGATAAAGCATTACAGGAAAAGCTTAAAGAATTATAATTCGGAATTCGGAGTTCGGAATTCGGAATTTCGGACGGCAAGACGTCTTTGACGAAAGGAGTCAATATGAATAAAAGTTACAGCGACAGCTACGCAGCAGCAGGCGTAGACGTTACGGCGGGCTACGAATCTGTTGAACTGATTAAATCACACGTTAAGCGCACCGCGATTCCCGGCGTTATCGGCGGAATCGGCGGCTTCGGCGGTATGTTTGAACTGCCGTGGGGCGACTATAAAAACCCCGTTCTTGTTTCAGGCACGGACGGCGTCGGCACCAAGCTCAAGCTTGCCTTCCTTATGGATAAGCACGACACAATCGGTATCGACTGCGTTGCTATGTGCGTTAACGACGTTGCGTGCAGTGGCGCAAAACCGCTGTTCTTCCTTGATTACATCGCGTGCGGAAAGAACTATCCCGAAAAGATTGAGCAGATTGTCAAGGGCGTTGCGGAGGGCTGCGTGCAGTCCGGCTGCGCACTCGTTGGCGGCGAAACTGCTGAACACCCCGGACTTATGCCCAATGAGGAATACGACCTTGCAGGCTTCACCGTAGGCATCGGCGAAAAGGACAAGCTTGTGTCCGGCGAGCATCTTAAGGCAGGCGACGCGCTTATCGGCGTTGCTTCCTCGGGCGTGCACTCAAACGGATTCTCGCTTGTGCGCAAGGTGTTCAACATCGGCGAGGATACAATCGGCGTGCATTATGACGAACTCGGCAAAACGCTTGGAGAAGAGCTTATCACGCCCACACGCATTTACGTTAAGCCGCTTCTTGCGCTTATGGACAGCGTGCGCGTAAACGCGATTTCGCACATCACGGGCGGCGGCTTCTATGAGAATGTGCCGCGTATGCTGAATGACAGCACGCTTGCGGTTATAGAAAAAGATAAGTGCCACAAAAAGCCGATTTTCGACCTTATTCAGAAGGTCGGCGGCATCAGCGAGCACGATATGTACAACACGTTTAATATGGGCACAGGTCTTGTTATCGCAGTTGACAGCGACAAGGCGGACGAGGCTGTGAGCATCCTCACAGACTGCGGCGAACAGGCTGCCGTTATAGGCGAAATCAAAAGCGGCGAAAAGGGAGTAGAACTCGTATGATGAACATTGCTGTGTTTGTGTCGGGCGGCGGCACCAACCTGCAGGCGCTGATTGACGCGCAGGACAGGGGAGAGATTAAAAACGGAAAAATCACCTTTGTGCTTGCTTCAAACGACGGCGCCTACGCGCTTGAAAGAGCAAAAAAAGCAGGCATAGAAAGCACTGTTGTCAGCCGCAAAAGCTACGCCACCAAAGAGGAATACGACAAGGCGATTCTTAAAGAGCTTGACGGCAGGAACATTGATTTAATTGTGCTTGCAGGCTTTCTGTCAATCCTCGGCGAAGAGCTTGTCAGCACATACCGCAACAGAATTATAAACATTCACCCGAGCCTTATTCCGCTGTTTTGCGGCGACGGCTTTTACGGCAAAAAGGTACACACCGCCGTGCTTGAAAGCGGCGTTAAGGTAACGGGCGCAACCGCGCATTTTGTTAATGAAATCACTGACGGCGGCGCAATTATCCTGCAAAAGGCTGTGCCTGTTGAGCAGGGCGATAACGAGGATATCCTGCAGTACCGCGTAATGCGCCAGGCAGAGTGGGAGATACTTCCCAAAGCGGTGTCGCTTTTCTGCGAAGGCAGAATAAAGATTAACGGAAATAAAACAGAAATAATACAGAATTGAGAGTTGAGAATTGAGAATTAATGGCGGGACACCCGCACCCGATAATATAAATTTAGGTGTGGACGGAGTCCACCCGAAATTCTCCATTCTCCATTCTCCATTTTCAATTCTTTCGACAAAGGAGAAAAATATGAATACAGTATCACTTGCAAATGAACTGAGCACCAACACATACCCGGGAAGGGGAATTGTAATCGGCAAGAGCAAGGACGGCAAATACGCTGTGATTGCTTACTTCATCATGGGCAGGAGCGTTAATTCGCGCAACAGAATTTTTGAGGAAAACGACCGCGGCGGCATCCGCACAAAGGCTTTTGACGAAAGCAAGATGGAGGATCCGCACCTTATTATCTACAATCCCGTGCTTAAGCTCGACGGCAAAACAATCGTAACAAACGGCGACCAGACTGACACTATCTACGATTTTATGCAGGAGGGTCACTGCTACCGTCACGCGCTTTTAACACGCGAGTATGAGGACGACGCGCCTAACTACACGCCCAGAATTTCGGCTGTTGTTAAGCCAAACGGCGACTACGTTATGTCCATCCTCAAGTCAAATATGGGCATGCCCGAGTGCGTGAGATATTTCTATGAATACCCTGCACACGCAGGACTCGGTCACTTTTTGCACACCTACAAGTGCGACGGCAATCCGATTCCGTCCTTTGAGGGTGAGCCGACACCCGTAGAGATTGACGGTGATATTGACACCTTCACCGCAATGGTATGGGATAACCTCAACGAGGATAATAAAGTATCGCTTTTCACCCGTTTTATTGATTTGGAAAACGGCACGGAAGAAACAAGGATAATCAACAAGAATCAGTAGAATTGAGAATGTAGAATTTCGGGTGCTGTGCACAGCAATTATAATTGGGTGTGGGCAAAGCCCACCATTAATTCTCAACTCTCAATTCTCCATTCTCAATTAAAAAAGGAGCATTTATGCGTATTTTAGTAATCGGCGGCGGCGGTCGCGAACACGCTTTGATAAGAAAAATTAAGCAGTCACCCAAGGTGGACTACATTGCCTGCACACCCGGCAACGGCGGTATTTCGTACGATGCGGAGTGCTTTGATGTCGGCGCTTGCGATATTGACGGCGTGGTTGCGCTTGCAAAGCAAATCAGCGCAGACCTCGTTGTAGTTGCACCCGACGACCCGCTTGTGCTCGGTATGGTTGACGCTCTCAACAAAGAGGGCTTTGCAACCTTCGGTCCAAACGCAGCGGCAGCGATTATTGAGGGCTCAAAGGTGTTCTCCAAAAACCTTATGCTCAAGTACGGCATCCCGACTGCAGAGTACAAGGTGTTTGACAATCCGCAGGACGCGATTGATTATATTACCGAAAAGAACGAATTTCCCACCGTTATCAAGGCGGACGGACTCGCGCTCGGCAAGGGCGTTCTTATCCCCGAAACGCTTGACGATGCCGTTGCAGGCGTAAAAGAGATTATGGAGGACAAGGTTTTCGGCGACAGCGGCAACAACATCGTTGTTGAGGAATTCCTCACAGGTCCCGAGGTTTCCGTGCTTGCGTTTACGGACGGCAACTGCGTTAAGCCTATGGTTTCCTCTATGGACCACAAGCGTGCTCTTGACGGCGACAAGGGGCTCAACACAGGCGGTATGGGCACGGTTTCACCCAACCCGTACTACACCGACGAGGTTGCCAAGGAGTGTATGGAAAAAATCTTTATCCCCACTATCGAGGCTATGAATAAAGAGGGCAGAACCTTCAAGGGCTGCCTGTACTTCGGCTTGATGATTACGCCTAAAGGTGCAAAGGTTATCGAGTATAACTGCCGTTTCGGCGACCCTGAAACGCAGGTTGTTCTGCCGCGCCTTAAGACGGATATTGTGGAGATTTTTGAGGCTATAAACAACGGCACGCTTGCAGACCTCGACATCGAGTGGTCTGACGAAGCCTGCACCTGCGTAATTATGGCGTCGGGCGGCTACCCGAAATCGTACCCCAAGGGCATCGAAATCACAGGCCTTACGGACGGTCAGCTTGACGGCGTTACCGTGTACCACGCAGGCACCGCAATCAAGGACGGCAAGCTCGTAACCTCGGGCGGCAGAGTGCTTGGCGTAACTGCGCTCGGCGAGGATTTGCCTGCCGCACTTGCAAAATCTTACGACGCAGTTAAGGCGATCAATTTCGACGGCGCGCACTATCGCAAGGACATCGGCAAGCGCGCTTTAGAAGCAAATTGCAACTAATAGTTACAAAATTATTACAAAAAGTTGTTGACAATTATACCCCAAGCAATTATACTTAAGTTGTATTATTATAATATAGAACAACTCTAAGAGGTCGATATTATGGCTACAATCAGAAAGAGTAACAAGAAAAAAATTATCATTCCGATTTGCATAGTTCTGGTAATCGCACTGGTTGCCGGTACTGTTTTTGCTATTTCGGAAAAGAACAAGACCGTTACCGTTTCCCTCAGCGAAATCGGCACGGGCGAGATTGTGGAAAGCATTAACGCCACGGGCGACATCACTTCCGGCGCAAGCAAGGAATTCAAAGCCGCTACCGTTGCGCAGTGCAAGGACGTTTACGTTAAAGTCGGCGACTATGTTAAAAAAGGTCAGAAGCTTGCAACGTTTTCCACCGAAGAGCTTGACGGTCAGATTGCCTCGCTTGAAGCAAGCTACAGCGATGCTTACAGCGCTTACCACACTGCGCTGAACAATCAGGCGCAAAACAGCGCAAAACTCAGGCAGGTTAACAAGCAGATTAAACCGCTTGAAAAGCAGGTTGCAAAGCTTAAAAAGAAGACGGCTACCACTAAAAAAGAAGCCACAACCAAAAAGGTGACTACCAAAAAGGCTGCAAGCAAAACAACCACCAAGCCTTCCGCTTCGAGAAAGCGCATAATTACAACCTCGGATAAAGCAAGTTCCTCATCAGACGGATCAAGCAGCAATTCTGCCAACATCACAAACGGCACGAGGAACGATACTATCATTACCAACAGGTCAACAGACATCTCCGGCGATCTTGAGGACGCTGTTAAGGCGCTTGAGGAACTGGCTGAAACGATTTCCAAACTCAGTGACGACGTTACCACCACAAACGCTATCACGCGTGAGGTTATGAACCGCATTGCCAAGGAACTTGACAGCGGCAACTACTCACCTGACGCTATCGCAGACGCAGCAGGCAAGGCAATGAGCGACGCTATCAAGCAGGGACTTATTGATGAAACAAAGCTTGTTATTGAAAGCGGAGTAGCAGTTGAGATGGTTGAAAAGGCTGTAAGGTCAGTTGACTGGCAGGGCATGGGCAAGGCGATTGCAGGCAGCGATAACGTTTCTCTTACAACCGCAGAGCTTCAGCTCACAGCACTTTACGCACAACGCGAGCTGTTTACAGTCGGCTCAAGCGGCACGACTCTCAACGCGCAGAAGCAGGCGATGAACGCCACCAAGAGCGCGCTTGACACACTTAAAAAATCACAGGAACAGCTGCAGGCAGGCTGGGTTTCAACAATGGACGGCGTTGTTACCGAATGTTCGGTAATGTCAGGTCAGCAGACCTCGGCGCTGCAGACAGGTATGAAGATTGAAAATCTTGACAAAATGGCAGTCAAGATTTCACTCGGCGAATACGATGTGCACAAGGTTTCGGTTGGTATGAAGGCAAATATCACCACCGCATACGGCAAGTACTCGGGCGAAATCCTCAGCATCGCACCCACGGCAACAGGCTCATCAAGCAGCTCTATGCTTGATTCCGTCGGCTCAATGGCAGGCGTAAGCGGTCTTTCCTCACTTACGGAAAAGGGCGCAGGCGTTGAGTGCATAGTGTCCGTTGATAACCCTGACGATAATATCATCGTAGGCTTTGAAGCAAATGTAGAAATTAAAACAGGCACCTTCTCAGACGTGCCCACAGTTCCGATTGAATCAATCGTGCTTGAAAAGGACGGCTCGTACGTTTACCTTTACGATGAGGAAAACGAAACCGTTACAAAAACAAAGATTGAAGTCGGCGCACATTCCGACTTTGCATATGAGGTAAAGAGCGGACTTAAAGTCGGCGACAAGATTGTTTCCACCCCGGGTCAGGACTACGAGGAAGAAACATTTAAAGTTAAAGTCAAGTAAGAGGGATTTGTTTTGAATATCAAAGAAAGCCTTAAAATTGCCATAAAGTGTATTAAGGCAAACTGGATGCGTTCCCTTTTGACTATGCTTGGTATCATCATCGGTATCACGTCGGTAATTATGATTGTCGGCGCAGGTACGGGCGTAAGGGACTACATAGTAGGTCTTATTCAGGATATGGGTTCAAACGCCGTCCTTGTCAGCGTTGACGAAACGCAGGCGACGGAAAGCGACTATATCTCGCTCGACGATGTTGCAAACATAAAGAACAAGGTTAAGGACGTTGAACGCTGCTCGCCGATGCTGATGGGCTTCGGCAGGGCTACCGTAGACAAAACCGCTACGGAAGCCACGGTTATGATGATCGGCGTTAACAGCGACGTTCAGTTTGCTATGACCAATAACTGCGATCACGGCAGATTCTTCAGCGATGAGGAATACGACGCTAACGCACCTGTTGCGGTTATGGGCGTTGAATCCGCAAAAAGCGTTTACGGCTATACCGACACAGTCGGCGAAAGCGTAACCGTTACATCAAGCGGCAAGTCAATGCGCATCAAGATTTGCGGCGTTGCAAACGTGGACGGTCTTGCAAGCTCGCTCGGTGGTTCCGGCAGTATGGCAAATATGTTTAAGTCCAGTTCGGATAAACCTATGGTTGCGCTGTTTATGCCGTGTACCACGCTCACGCAGATTACAGGCAGCGGCGCAAACCTCAGCAGCGTTTTTGTTATCGCAAAGGAAGGCGCGGACTACGACGCAGTCGGCAACGCAACGGTTAACTACCTTAAGGCGGCGCACAGCAGTTACGAAAACGGTATGTACACCGCGCAGAATATGGCAACATATATCGAAATAGTTGATATCGTTATGAAGGTTCTCACTATCTTTATCGCGGGCGTAGGCGCAATTTCGCTGCTCGTTGGCGGTATCGGCGTTATGAATATTATGCTTGTATCTGTAACAGAGCGTACGCGCGAAATCGGTATACGTAAATCGCTCGGCGCAAAAACGGGCGTAATCACAATGCAGTTCCTGACGGAATCCACAATCCTGTGCCTTATCGGCGGTTTGATAGGCGTGCTACTCGGCGTAGCAGGCGCGTTCGGTGCGTGCGCGGTTATCGACATACGGCCAAAGATAAGCATATGGCTCGTGCTTCTGGCGCTGCTGTTCAGTAGCGGCGTAGGACTTTTCTTCGGTATCTACCCGGCACGAAAAGCCGCAAAGCTCAGCCCAATCGACGCACTAAGAAGCGAATAATAAAACAAAAAATCACCGTAAGCATCAGCTTTACGGTGATTTTTTCTGTATGTTACTAACGTAACTAATAAAAAAGGTATTTTTTGTAAAATAGTTTTTATATAGAGAATTATACTTTTAGTTAGTTACATTAGTTACACTTTGAATATAATTATGAATTGCGGATTATATTATCCATTTCTTCCATCTTGCTCTGCATATCCTTTGCAAGGGCAAGCTGGTTTTTTGCACGCACAAGGTTGTGCTCGGGGTACGCGGTCTTAAAATACTCGTCGCCGGTTAAGTAGTCGGTAAGAAAACGCATACCGAGTTCAAGCGTAATCAGCCACGCGGCAAAGGGGAGGTTCGCTTTTTCGCAGTCGTTCAGCGTGCCGCCTGCCTCGCTCAAAAAGCCTTTTGTGTACGCCTCAAAGTAACCGAGGTCGAGCGAAACCTTGCTTAAATCCGCCTCGTCCTCTGCGGCGGTGCTTGCGCCGAATCGGATGGCGTCCGCAAAGTCAAACAGCGCGGTGCCGGGCATAACGGTGTCAAGGTCAATCACGCACAGGCACTCGTTTGTGTCCCTGTCAAACAGCACGTTGTTAAGCTTTGTGTCGTTGTGCGTAACACGCAGCGGAATGTCGCCTGCGCCCACCAGTTCCTCAAGCCTGCTCATCTCATCTTTGCAGGAATTGATGTACTCAATCTCGTCTGCGCACTTCTGTGCGCGGTCCTTAACATCAAGTTTAAGCGACGGCAAAAACTCGTTTTCATACCGCCATATTGTGTTGTGAAAATTCGGTATAGTAACGTGCAGACGGCGCGAGTCAAATCCGCCGAGCATACGCTGGAACTTGCCGAATGCAACGCCGCTTGCCGCAAAAAGCTCGGGCGTGTCGGCGCGGTCGTAGCTTATACTGTTTTCCACAAAAATATATGCGCGGTAGCAGGCGTTGCCCTGCCCTCTGTAGTACTGCCTGCCGTCGGTTGTTTTGATGTAATGCAGCGTTTCGCGGTCCTGGTCGCCGCCGCTTTGCGCAATAACGTCGCGCAGGTAAGATGTAACGGCAAACACATTTTCCATAAGCTCGTCAATGTTCTTGAACACGTTGCCGTTAACCTTCTGCACAACATAGCGGCGCTCTGTGCCGCCGTCGCTGTATTTTGCTATATATGTTTTGTTAATGTGTCCCGAGCCAAACTCTTTGCACGATATAAGGTCGCCCTTAAAATCAAATTTGCCCAGTACGCTATAAATAGTTTCCATATCATCACCAAGGGTATAATAACATATAATTACAAAATAATCAAATACTGTTGCAATAATTGCTCAATTATTGTAAAATGACATTAACAACACAAAGGAGTAAAACTATGGATATTAAAGATGTAAAAATCACCGATACTATTAAATACGTCGGTGTAAACGATTACGAAATTGACCTTTTTGAATCGCAGTATATGCTTGAAAACGGTATGGCGTACAACTCATACGTTATCCTTGACGACAAGATTGCTATCTGCGACGGCGTGGATAAAATCGCTGTTGACAGATGGTTTGCAAATCTTGACGAGGTGCTTTGCGGCAAAACGCCCGATTATATGATTGTGCATCACCTCGAGCCCGACCACTCGTTCAGCATTCAGGCAGCGGCAGATAAATTCCCGGAGATGAAGATTATCGTTTCCGCTTCCGCACTGCGTATGATTCCGCAGTTCTGCGACGTTGACGCGTCAAGATTCGAAACGGTTAAAGAGAATGACACGCTTGAACTCGGCACCCACACACTCACATTTATGATGGCGCCGATGGTTCACTGGCCGGAGGTTATGGTGTCCTACGACAGCGCGGACAAGGTGCTGTTTTCCGCAGACGCATTCGGCAAGTTCGGTACAATCGACGCTGATGAAGGCTGGTCTTGCGAGGCGAGAAGATACTATTTCAACATCGTTGGCAAGTACGGCAAGCAGGTTCAGGCGCTTCTTGCAAAGGCAGGCAAGCTTGACATTCAGACTATCTGCCCGCTGCACGGTCCTATTCTTACAGACACAATCCCCGAGGTTGTTAAGCTTTACGACACATGGTCAAAGTACGAGCCGGAGGACAGGGGAGTGTTTATCGCAGTTGCTTCAATCCACGGCAACACACTCGGCGCGGCGCTTAAGATGAAAGAGATTCTTGAGGCAAAGGGCTGCCCGCGCGTTGCATTTGCAGACCTTTCGCGCGACGATATTGCAGAGTGCGTTGAGGACGGCTTCCGCCACAGCGTGCTGCTTTGCATGGCTTCAAGCTACGATGCAGGCGTATTTGCACCGATGGCAGACTACCTGCACCACCTCAAGGTAAAAACGTTCCAGAACCGCACCGTAGCCCTTGTGGAGAACACATCGTGGGCACCGTCGGCACTCAGAACAATGCGCGCAGAGTTTGAGCAGATGCAGAACATCACAATCCTTGATAAAACCGTATCCATCAAAACCCGCCTGACAGAGCAGAACATCGCAGAACTTGAGGAACTGGCGGATGAGATTATTAAAGCTGTATAAGTGTTTTGTAGGGGTCAATCACGATTGACCCGATAATGGGTGCGGGCAAAGCCCGCCCGACACTATCCACTGACAACTGACCACTGTTCACTTTTTCGACTGAAAGGAGAAAAATAAATGAATAATATGGCGTTCACCAAGCTTTCCTACGGCGTGTACGTTGTTACAAGCTGGGCGGACGGCGGCAAGCCAACGGGCTGCACAGCCAATTCCGCAATGCAGGTTACTGCAGAGCCTGCAACCATCGCCGTAAGTATCAACCACAGCAATTTCACAAACGAGTGCATTAAAAAGTCGGGTATGTTTGCAATCAACGTGCTTGGCGAAAATTCGCAGCCTATGATTATAGGCACCTTCGGTTTCCGCAGCGGCAGAGATTTTGACAAGTTTGCAAAAACGCCCGAGGTCAAAAACTTCCTGCCTGTTGTTGACGGCAGCATCGCGCACATCACCTGCAAGGTTATTGATACTATGGAGAGCGAAACGCACACCGTTTTCCTCGGTGAGGTAACAGGCGCTGAAGTGCTGTCCGACGACGCACCGATGACCTATGCATACTACCACAATGTAATCAAAGGCAAATCCCCCAAAACCGCACCGACATATATCGCGGAATAAAGCAAGTATAAGTAAAAGGCTGCCTGCAGATTTCTGCAGCGCAGCCCTTTTGTTGTAGGGAGCGATGACCACATCGCTCCGCGGGCGATTCGTGAATCGCCCCTACGTTGGTGCGCGACCTCGACGCTCCGATGACAAGGATGGCAAGAACAAAAATGGTGTTTTTTTATAATTAGTTTTTCTATAGAGAATTACTATATAAGTCCTTGCCATACTTGCCACTATCTTATTTTATAACCAATTAATGAATTACTTCTTTGTACGTTTTTTCTATTTCGGTTTGGCATCGTCAAGTTTAATCACGTTGTTTTTTGACGGCACCCAGAGGTGGATTCTGCCGGTGTCGTTAAACGCCTTGAGAGTCATTACCGTAATCGGCACAATGAACATACCGAGGAAGCCGAACAGCTTGAGTCCGAAGTACAGTCCCATCAGCGTTACAATCGGGTGTACGCCGAGCGAATCGCCCACGATTTTAGGCTCAATGTACTGGCGCACAACCGTGATAATCGCATACATAACGATAATGCCGATAGCCTGCTTGTAGTTGCCCATAACAAGCGAGATAAGCGCCCACGGCACGAGTATGCCGCCCGAGCCTGCAATCGGCATAATGTCGAATATCGCAATCAGAACGGCGATGAAAACGTAGTAGTTGTTCTTCATTATACCCATAACGGACAGTATCGAGAAGCCGAGGAACAGCTCAAAAAACGTAATCAGCATAATCAGACCGTACGCGCGAATCATCCTGAGTATCGTCTTGCTGAACACCTGCTTAATCTCAACAAGCAGGTTCTTTTTGTTATCGGGCAGCTGGTTCTGGATAAACCTTACAATCCTGTCGTAATCCTTGGTGAAGAATATAAACGCGATTATGCCGATAACTACGCCGATAGCGATGTTCGGCACGTTTTTCATCATCGAAACCATGCCCGAAATACCGGACGATATGCCTGAGGAAACGCCTGTTTTAACGGAACTCAAATCGACTGACGAGATGTCAAAATCCTCAATAAGCGGGGTGAAGAAGTTGTGTATCGACTCGCTTGTGGTTTTGTAAAGCGAATCGGGCAGGAAGCGGATAATATCAATAATATCCTTTTCAAGCGTTGTGAGGAAGGTCGGTATGTCGTTTAGCTGATCCACAATCTGCTTGATGTAATCAGCGATTTTTGAAACTGCGCTGCCAATCAGCAAACCGAGCGGTAATAATATTATCAGTATGGATAATACTACCAGAAGAATACTCCAGAATGCGTGGTGTTTGTGCTTTACGCGGCTTTCAATAAACCGCAGCGGAGTCTGCAGCAGCACCGCAAAAAAGAACGTCAGCAAAAACGGCGCAGTTACCCAGAACAGGTACTTAAAAAATACATAAATTATTGCAAGAATTGTTGCAAGAAACAACAGATTTATCAAAAATTCTCTTCTTTTTTCAACCTTTGCCGTCATAGTAAACTTCCTTTGTATTAAACAATCTACTATATATATTAATGCAATAATCAACAATATTCAAGAAAAATATTGAAAATATTTGTTAATAATCAGTAAAAATAAAATTAGGGCTTGTATATTTTATTTTAAAGTGTTAATATAAATGAAGTGTTTTTCACAGCAAAACAATTGTCCACAGGTGGTGTACAGTTTGGAACAATCAAAATACTATTTGATTGACTCGTCAATCCTACCGGAAGTATACGGCAAGGTGATGCAGGCGAAGAATTACATACTGTCGGGCGAAGCCGCTTCCGTATCGCAGGCAGTAAAAATGGCAGGCATTTCGCGTTCTGCATATTATAAATACAAGGATAAGATTTCGGAGTATAAAAGCGACGACGGCAAAGCCGTTACAATCGGCGCAAAGCTTACCGACAACGCCGGCGTGCTCAGTTCCGTTATGAACGAAGTCTACCTTGCAGGCGCAAATGTGCTAAGCATCAACCAGCGTTCACCCGTAAACGATATTGCGGACGTGTCAATCACAGTCAGTCTTGGCGATACGTCACTGACTACAAAGGAAATGCTACAAAAAATCAAGGAAGTCGGCGGCGTCAAGTCAGCCGAAATAATCTAATCCGCGGAGGAATATATGAAAGTTGCAGTTATGGGTTACGGAACAGTCGGTTCCGGCGTTGTTGAGGTAATCGATACCCACAGCGATATTATCAAAAAAAGAACGGGCGGCGACTCGCTTGAGGTTGCGCATATTCTCGACTTGCGCGATTTCCCGGGCGACAGCCACGAGGCGCTGTTTACAAAGGATTTTAACGACATACTTAACGACGAAGAGGTTAAAGTAGTTGCGGAAACTATGGGCGGCGTTGAGCCTGCCTTCACCTTCACAAGCAAGCTGCTTGCAGCAGGCAAAAGCGTTGTAACCTCCAACAAGGAGCTCGTTGCACAAAAGGGTCTTGAACTGCTTGAGCTTGCCGAGGAAAACGGCGTAAACTACCTGTTTGAAGCGTCTGTAGGCGGCGGTATTCCGATTATCCGCCCGATGTCGCAGTGCCTTGCAGCAAACAACATCGAGGGCGTTGCAGGTATCCTCAACGGCACAACAAACTTCATCCTCACCAAGATGATTGAGGACGATATGGACTTTTCCGACGCGCTTAAGCTCGCGCAGGACAACGGCTATGCAGAAAAGGATCCGACTGCTGATATTGAAGGCTTTGACGCCTGCAGAAAGGTCTGCATCCTCGCGTCGCTCGCATTCGGCAAGCACGTTTACCCAAATCAGGTTGCAACCGAGGGCATCACAAATATCACGCTTGAGGATGTGTCCTACATCCACTCGATGAACGGCGTTATCAAGCTGCTCGGTCAGATTAAATATATCAGCGACGATAAGATTGCCGCTTTTGTTAGCCCTGCAGTCGTATGGCACGGCTCGCAGCTCGCTTCCGTAAACGATGTGTTCAACGCAATTCTCGTTCGCGGCGACGCAGTAGGCGACGTTTGCTTCTACGGTCCCGGCGCAGGCAAGCTGCCCACCGCTTCCGCAGTAGTTGCCGATATGGTGGATGCTGCAAAGCACGTTGAGCGCAAAAAGATTTTCGGCTGGGGCGCAGGCTCGGAGGATTATGTGGTTGACTATAAGTCCGAAATTGAGATGCCGTTCTACGTAAGGGCAAAGGCGCAGGAGAGCAAAATCAAAGGCACCTTCACCGCAATCAGATTCCTCAACCGTATCGGTCAGCCGTCCGACGAGGTGGCGTTTATCACCGATAAAATGACCGAAAATAAACTTATGCAAAAGCTTGAAGGTATCGACGTTATCAACGTAATCAAAGTAACAAACTATTAATCACAGGAGGAACGAACTATGTCTTTAATCGTTCAGAAGTTCGGCGGTTCGTCTGTGGCAGACGCCGAACGCGTTATGAACGTCGCTCGCATAGTAAGCGACACATACAAAAAAGGCAACGACGTTGTTGTGGTTGTTTCCGCACAGGGCGACACAACGGACGACCTTATTGCCAAAGCGGCACAAATCAATCCCAACGCACCTAAGCGCGAAATGGATCAGCTTCTTGCAGCAGGTGAGGAAATCTCAATCTCGCTTCTCGCAATGGCTATTGAAACGCTTGGTTGCCCTGCAATCAGCCTTCTCGGCTGGCAGGCAGGCTTCAACACAAACTCTGTTTACGGCGCGGCAAGAATTAAAAATATCAAGCCTAACAGACTTCAGGCAGAGCTTGCAAAGCACAATATCGTAATCGTTGCAGGCTTCCAGGGCATCAACCGCTACGACGACCTCACCACCCTCGGCAGAGGCGGCTCGGACACCTCGGCAGTTGCTATCGCTGCTGCGCTGCACGCAGATAAATGCCAGATTTTCACCGACGTTGAGGGCGTTTACACCGCAGACCCGCGCAAGGTTGAGGGCGCAAAGAAGCTTAAGGAAATCACCTACGACGAAATGCTTGAGCTTGCAACGCTCGGCGCACAGGTGCTCAACAACCGCAGCGTTGAAATGGCTAAAAAATATTCTGTTGAACTTGAAGTTTTATCATCACTTAACCCGATTCCGGGTACTATCGTTAAGGAGGCAACTAAAATGGAAAAAATGTTAATTCGCGGCGTTACAAAGGATAAAGATGTGGCACTTGTGTCCGTACTCGGAGTTAAGGATAATCCGGGCGTGGCGTTCAAGCTTTTCTCAAAGCTGTCACAGAAGAATATCAACGTAGACATCATTCTGCAGTCTTTCGGCAGGAACAACACAAAGGACATCGTGTTCACAGTATCAAAGGATAACGGCCCCGTTGCAGTTGAACTCCTCAGCGATCTTGCTGTACTTGAAGGCGCAAAGTTCGTTTGCAATACAGACGTTGCAAAGGTTTCAATCGTCGGCGCAGGTATGGAGTCGCATCCCGGCACCGCTTCAAAGATGTTTGAGGCGCTGTACGAAAGAGGCATCAACATCAAGATGATTTCCACATCGGAGATTAAGATTTCCGTAATCATCGACGCAGAGGATGCAGACAGAGCAGTTTCCGCAGTACACAACGCGTTTATTCCAAACGACTAACAAGTATTAAAAAAGAGCCTTCGGGCGCCCTACATAAATAGGGTTGATTTTGCAATATAATATATAGGGCGAGGAGTAAAATCCTCGCCTTATTTCTATACCTGTTATATTTCCGTCTTGAACAGTAAAAAATGATTATTGTCAAATAACAATACTTAAAATAATGAAGGATATGTCAAAAGCAATCTCATAATATTATTTGCGTTTTTCTCTGCTGTTGAGCAGTAAAAAATCAACGAAAAACGGCGGATAGCTTTTATGTTAAAAAAATCAATTAATTGTGCCCTTAACATTTACAAATAAAAGATTTTATGTTATTATTGATTTATAAATCATTGAAAGGGTGCTTGACAGATATGACAAGAAACGATAAACTCGGTCTATCTATCTATCTATCGGATAATAGCGCCCGTTTGTACAAAAAAGATTTGACGCAGTTTGCTTAGGCATACTGCGTCTTTTTGTATGTCAACGTAGGGGCGAATATCATTCGCCCGCAAAACGAAAGGAGAAATTTATGAAAAAATCTTTATCATTAATTTTATCATTAGTAATGATAATCACAACCCTCGCGGTGCTGCCGTTTTCGGCAAGCGCGCTGCCGAAGATTGGCACGTTGGGCACCGAAGGTACCACGTATCTTTTTGAATCGGGTACCGTAGATATTAATGGCAAGGGAACAACAATGCACAATTATACCAACACGGGCGAAGACGTTTCACCGTTTAAGAACAGCACCGAGATTAAAAAGGCTTTCATTATGAATACACCGAACATCGGCAGCTTTCTTTTTATAGGCTGTTCCAATTTAACGACAGTTGAGATAGTGAATGATACAACAACAATTGGTGACAACGCATTCTTCAACTGCACCTCGCTGGAAACCGTGGATTTTCATAATAAAGATGTGCTTACCACCGTCAAAGAGCAGGCATTCAGCGGTTGCACCGGTTTAAAGGAATTCAAGTTCCCCAAATCGTTGACAATACTCGGCAATTATGCTTTTGAGGGTTGCAGTAATCTGGAAAGAGTGATAATTCCCAATCCGAATTGTTATATCGGAGGTAATGCGTTTATAAACTGCGCCAAATTAAAGGGCTTTACGTATCCGGAAATCACGTCGCCGACGAAGGCGATTTTTGCCGGCGTGTTTTACGGTTGCAGTGCTATGAAGAAGGTTTCACTTCCCGGCAACATTGCGTATGTTGACTATTCTGCGTTTGAGGGTTGTACCGCGCTCACGGACGTTTACTTTGAGGGAACGCAGGAAAAATGGAACGCTATTTATTGGCAACCCAATAATGACGCTGCGAAAAACGCCACCCTTCACTGCAACTGCGAATGGGGCTATTGCGGCGACAATGCGGAATACGTTTATAACAACGTTGATAAAACGCTGACCATCAGCGGCACGGGCAAGACGGACAATTACAACAATGATTTGGGTGCCGGCGCACCGTGGTATTCCTATAAGGACGATATTGAATCCGTCGTGATAAAGGAAGGCATTACCGGAATAGGTCACTACAATTTTGCCGATGAGTCAAACCTTAAAAGTATCACAGTTCCAAAGAGTTTACAAAATTTCGGTAACTCTGCTTTCAATAACACTACTTCAATTACCGAAGTGAACTATGCGGGTGCGCAGAGCGAGTGGGAAGCTTCGCCGTTGAGCTCATACGGCACCTTTAACACTGCTACAGTTAATTATAACACATCGCCCGAGCCGGAACCCGAGCCGACGTTTGACGTAACCTATGATTTCAACGGCGGCACAAAGGACGGCAAGGGAACGTATGTAACGAAGCAGGTTGCCTTCGCACCCGATATCACGGCTGCAAACTTCATCGACGCTATGGGAGTTACTGCTCCTGCAGGCAAGGTGCTCGACGCGATTGAAATTAATGGCGTAAGATACGAGCTCGGCTCAAGCTACCTGCTCAATAAGAATACGACCTATAAATATATTTGGAAAGATATTGCACCTGTAGTAACTGCTACACCGAAAGCAACACTGTCTGCAACTTCCTACACCTACAACGGAAAGGTAAGAACTCCGTCTGTAACCGTAAAAGCCGGTAATACTGTTTTGAAAAAAGGTACCGATTATACCGTAAGCTTTGCCAAGGGCAGAAAGAATGTCGGCACTTACAAAGTTACTGTAACTTACAAAGGCAAGTACAGCGGAACGAAAACGCTCACTTTTAAGATTAATCCGAAAGGCACAAGCGTATCCAAGGTAACAAGCCCGAAGAAAAAGCAGCTTAAGGTTATATGGAAGAAACAGGCAACCCAGACAACGGGTTATCAGATTCAGTATTCGACCTCGAGTAAGTTTACAAAGAAAACAACAAAGACGGTTACTGTTTCAAAGAACAAGACCATGTCAAAGACCATCAGCAAGCTCACAAGCAAGAAAAAGTATTATGTAAGAATTCGCACCTACAAGACGGTTGGCAAGACAAAATACTATTCTGCTTGGAGCAAAGCAAAGAATGTAAAAGTAAAATAGAAAAAACAGGGTGGCATTTACCACCCTGAAAACTATTGACAATTTGAAATTATCTTTGTATAATATAAATGAACAAGGAGCTATCCGATAGACGGTTAGCCCGAGTTGTTAGAAAATAATCGTCCTAACTAATTCGAACTGGTAGGGCGGTTATTTTTTTGACGCAAAAATAATGACTATTATAAGTACGAGAGTAATTATAAGGTAGTAATATTCCATGTCATCACCCCCTAAATCAGATTTAGAGGGCAATGCCCTCTATGTGAAATAAAGGGCTAACCGTCCACCGTTTTTTCGTGATAAACTCCTTGCCGGAGGTCTTACCTCCTTACCAATATTATACTATATTCACCCATAAAAGTAAAGAACGCAAAGCCCTTTTGATACAGAGTGTCAAAAGTGCCATTGCGTTACTATCGGTTACGGCAACAAAAAACAGACCGAAGAGTTTTGATTCTCTTTCGGTCTGTACACCTTATTTATGTCGGGTGTCCCTTGCGGCTCTTTTTTGTTTTACGTTTTAAGTTTTAAGCTTAGGGTTTAAAGCTATAAGTTTTACCATATAAACGGAATAACCTTGTACTTTACGCGCTGTTTGTATTCGGTGTAGCCCTGCAAGCCTTCTTCAAGCACCTGCTCTTCGTTTTTTATACGCACCGCGATAATCGGGATGTAAAGCAGCAGAATTGCAAACGAAATAGGCGAGCCTAAAATCACACCCATTGCAAGGAACAAAAACAGCGTTGCCGAGTACATCGGGTGGCGCACAATGCCGTAAAGTCCTGTGTCGATTACCTTTTGATTTTGCTGAACCTCAACCGTGCGCGAAAGATAGGTGTTTTCTCTCATCACCTCTGCATACATCGCGTAGGCTGCCAAAAACACAACAGCAGCCGCCCACACAGCCCAGTCGGGGAAGGCAATCCATTTAAAGCGGAAGGTCAGTCCGGCAACTATAAACGCCGCAAGGAACATCACTGCGCTCAGCACAACAACCGCCTTTTGCTCGTTTTCCTCCTCCTTGGCGTTCAGCCGCTTTTCAAGCAACTCTGGGTTTTTGAATATCAGAATTATGCCTGCAATAAACATTGGCACAAACAGCACAGCAATAAACAGCCAGCCGTTGAGGTAACCGAATGTTCCTGCCGGCAAAAAGAGTATCGCTGCGCAACCCAAAAGCCCTATAAGGAACTTCAGCAGCGCTTTTAAACACAGATTTTTCATAGTGTTAACCTCAACAAATCAAGCCTTTTTGCGTTTCTTTTCGGGGAAAATCCACCAGCACGATACCACGGCAACCGCAATATACGCCGCAATCGGGCAAAAGCCGCCGAGCATCGCCGCGCCAGTGTATGTAATCAGGCTGACTATGCTGCGCAAGCCTAACTTGACCTTCTTCCCGTTTTCGCGCAGAATAAGGCAGTACATAAGGTGGAAGGTTATGCACGCAAGCGTCATATCTAAAAAGTAGACCGAAAGCGGCGCCCACGACGACGGATATGTGCCTACCCACGCCGTTGTAAACGGGATAAACGACATTGAAAAAAGCCATGCGATATTACACCACAGGATTTTTACGTTTACCTGCTCCGCATCGTGAAAAATCTGGTGGTGGTTAACCCAGTAAATCGCAATAAACACGTAACTCAGCAGGTACGCAAGCAGCGTGGGCAAAAGGTGCAGCAAGTCTTTAATGCCGTCGCTCACGGGCTGCTTGAGTTCAAGTATCATAATTGTAATAATAATCGCCAGCACACCGTCGCTGAACGCTTCAAGTCTGTTCTTTTCCATATTTTTCCCCCAGTGATTTTATAGGTTTATTATACAACACGCGGAGTCAAAACACAACAGTAAACAGCAAAGCGCAGCGTTGTTGATAAAGAAGAATCTGGAAGTTGGACAAATAATTCTCGACTGTTATTCGTACACAACAAATATATTATATAGTCAAAGGCAGCGTTTTTTCGTTGCCTTTGCTTTGCTTTTGTGGTATAATTAAATTTAAAGCACAAGTTCCAAAAAGGAGTTTTAATCTATGTTTATGGAATATCTGCTGCAGAACTGGTCGCTGCTGCTGATTTTGCCTGCATTCGCAATTGCGCTTGATATAACGGTTTTTCTCGATAAGAAAACAATCAGGCGTATGTTTTTTCTGATTGGGTTTGTTTTCCTGCTTTCAATTTTTGTTTTTGCAGAGTTTAACGTTCCCGCAGTTAAGGATAACCGCATAATTCGCGCAATTTTTATGGCAATACGCTACAGCTCAACGCCCCTGATTATTGCCCAGATTATCTACACTTTTGTTAAAAAGCAAAACCGATATATATTCATTCCCGCAATTTTGCTGACGGTTATTGACTTTATTTCAATACCAACGGGAATAGTTTTCAAAATCGCTGAGGACAACAGCTTTTCAAGAGGAGCGCTCGGCTATCTTCCGTTTATCACGGTTGGACTATATGCAATCGCGATTGTTGTTCTTCTGTTTAAGAGGAGTAACAAAAAATGGATGGAAATCGCGCCGATTATTTTTCTTTGCATTGCGCTACTCTCGCAGGTTATCTTCCCGTTTGTTTACGGAAGCGATTTTTCAAAGGTTTTCTGCCCGACGCTTGGCATTGCGCTTTTTATCTATTACGTTTTCGAAATCCTTCAGCAAACAAAAAAGGATTCCTTAACAGGACTTTTAAACCGCTACGCTTTTGAAACGGATATCAGCAGCAACACCGAGGACATCACCGCGCTGATTTCACTTGATATGAACGGTCTCAAGGCGCTCAACGACACGCAGGGTCACCAAGCAGGAGACGAAGCGCTGCTTACCCTCGCACTTTGTATGAACCGCGCGCTGAAAAGCAGGCAGTATGCCTACCGCATCGGCGGTGACGAATTCGCAATAATCTGCCGAAAGGCTTCCGAAGAGGACGTTTCGGCGCTTGTCAGCCGAATAAAAAGCAACATCAGCGAAACAAAATACCACTGCTCAATCGGCTTTTGCTGCTGCGAAGACGAAGCAAGGGATATTGAGGATATGCTAAGAAAATCGGATATGATGATGTATGACGATAAAAAACGCTACTATGAAGAGAATAATTTAAAAAGCAGATGATTGAAAATCAAAACCTCCGCTGTGAACTGCACCAATTTGTGTAGACAGTACAAAAAAGACTGCTTAATTTAGAATATTGAGTTTTACGCAACGAACTGACATCTTTGTTTCAAGGGTGTCAGTTTTGTTTATTTCTTTTTTATAACTGAAAGGCAGATGTAATTATATTGTATTTTGTCTGCGGTAAAAAATGACGAGAAGGCAAACACAGATGTGTTCACTCGGTTATTGGTACGCTGGAAGGGACGGCGTATTGCTACGCAATCCGCGTGGCTTGGCGACCCAAGCCTCCGGCTTCGGTACCGGTCTGCGCCGCTCTTCGCTAAAAACATCACACCGTGATGTTTTATTGACGCTCAGACCCTCTCAGGCTTCGAGCCCCTTCTCAGCGTACATAACAAAAAGACAGGATACCCGAATGGGTATCCTGCTTTTTGGTACGCTGGAAGGGACTCGAACCCCCGACCTACTGGTTCGTAGAATGGCTCGGCTCCCTGAATATAGCGCTTTCGTACGAATTTGGCGGCATTGTCCAGACTTTTTGGCGAGCATTTTACATTTGGCGCTCTTTTGCGCTGTTCTCCAGATTTCCGTTGTGGTCAAAATTGTGGTCAAAAAACGATAATTATTAGCTCAATTATTTCTCTGGACTTTGACGGTGAGTTGTGGTATTGCTTTTGGTTGAAAGGAGTGTCCAATATGACCAAAACAATATCTATCATTATGGCGACAATAATAATGCTGACAGCTGGAGTCAATACAGAAATGACTGCTACTGCAAAACCAACACAAACGATTACTGCAAGCGTAAAAACAAAAACTTCTCCCCATACGAATAAAAAGAAAAAGAAGAAGCCCAAGCATAAGCACTATCTGCCGAAAGGCAATATGGGTAAGTGGTTCAAGTCTAAAAAGGAATTACGCAGGCATGTAGACAAGGTTATGAACGAATACAACCGTCAGTACGAAGACGGTGAAATCACCTGGGATGAATATGTTAAGCGTTGTCCCTACGGTTACGAAGCATGGTCGTGCTCCTGCGGTAAATGGACAGGCAATTTCAAATATCATAAGGGGTGATTGCTGTGACAACGCTTGAAAATCTGTACCACGGCAATATCAACCCGTGCGATTCCGAAAAATTGCTTAACAATCCCGAATACCAAAAACTGATTTCACTCACAAGTCTGGCACAGGATAAGTTAGTTGAATCTCTGACTGACAAGCAAAAGAAACTGTTCGATAATTACGTCGCCAACGCAGAAGAACTCTCCGTCATAATTGAGGAAGAAACGTTCAAATATGCCTTCTCCCTGGCGATAAAAATAATGAATGAAATACAAGGATAATTATAATGCCCTCGGTTTTCCGAGGGCGTTGCTTTTTCGCACCCATACACAAAATCTTTATACAGAACTATAAAAAGCCCGTTTTCAGAACTGTAAGGCAGTTTTGGAGAAGTTGTTCATTATTAAGGAAATTATCCGCTAAAAGTCAATGAAGCGTTTTTGGGCGTTATTATGGCTTTTTGCAATTTTAAAAGTGAGTGTTTTCAAGGGTTTCGGGACTCGGCTTTTTGCAATTCCCGTTTGTAGACGATAGAAATCTTCAAAACGACCGTTACCCCATCCGAGAAAAACTGAACGGATGAAACGCAGTTTAATACAATTCGTATAATTATTCTGCAAACATACAAACGCTATTCTCCCGCTATCTAAAAAGTAGATACGGACAAGACATACTTGTCTTCCAGAAGAACCTCCCCCTAAAACACTAATAATATCAGCGCATAATAATACAAATAGTAATCAAACTGTTGTTTGCAATATAAAGTCGGTTATGGTAAAATGGATTTATCAATTATTGGCGGTGCTATTATGACAAACGATGTTATATTACATTATGACAATTTGATAGACGAAAACAATGACCCTGTAAATGACCCACAGCCATTGAAAGAATATATGGATAATGGGATGGGCAGTTGTTCATTGATAAAATGCAGCTTGATAGTAGTAAAACAGTTCTTGAAATCGGTGTTGGTACTGGCAGAATTGCCATTCGTGTTGCACCATTATGCAAAGAGTTTACAGGTATTGACATCTCACCCAAAACAATTGTTAGAGCAAAGGAGCATTTGAGCGAGTATAATAATGTCAATTTGATTTGCGGCAATTTTAATGAGTTTGAGTTTAATGACAGTTTTGATGTTATTTATTCATCACTGACATTTATTGCATATTGAGAATAAGCAGAGTACAATAAATAGAGTTTACAGTTTGATGAATTCAGACGGTAGGTTTGTCCTTTCAATAGACAAGAATCAAGATAAGTATATTGATTTAGGAACACGAAAAATCGCAGTATATCCGGATAATCCAGAGAATACCGCAAGATATTTGAAAGCATCAGGCTTTATAACTATTGAAATGTTTGAAACAGAACTCGCATATATTTTTGTTTCCGAAAAGTGAGAAGTGATTAATATGATGGTAAGAGAAATAAAAGAAAACGAACTCAACGAGTTATTAGAGTTATATATTCATTTGCATGAAACAGGTGTGCCGGAAGATAGCGAAACGCTGAAGGATACTTGGGCAACAATTATCAATGACAAGAATCACCATATCATTGTTGCTGAAGAAAACGGCAAGCTCATTTCGTCGGTTGTGTGCGTGATTATGCCCAACCTTACAAGAAACGTCAGACCATATGCTTTTATCGAAAATGTAGTTACCCACAGCGATTACAGAAAGCGAGGTTATGCAACGGCTTGCCTGAACTACGCAAGAGATATTGCGAAGAAAGAAAACTGCTATAAAATGATGCTGCTGACAGGCTCAAAGGATGAAAGTACTCTGAATTTTTATAAACAAGCAGGCTATAACAGCGCTGATAAGACAGCATTTATTCAGTGGTTATAATATTTAAGCCGAGGATTTCCTCGGCTATACTTTTGATTATCAATTCTACCAATGGTTGAATTTTGCTCAATAATCAAGTTATTGAGTTCGCGTTTTGTTTGCATTATCATATAGGTGAAAGACAAAACTAAATGTTATGAGGTGGCATAATGAATATATATTTCAGTGAAAAAATTAAACGCCTCCGCAAAGAGCGCGACTTAACGCAGGAAGGATTAGCAGATTACCTTGGCGTTTCTTTTCAGGCTGTTAGTAAATGGGAACGCGGTGAAAGCTATCCCGATATAAAAATGCTTCCTGAAATAGCAGCATTCTTTAATGTTACAATAGATGAATTGCTCGGCACTGATAAAACTCAACGAGAGCAAAATATTAAAGCTTATCTTGAAAAGTTTAATAAAATGCAGCTTGGCGATGTATCGGATGTTCTATTTGAATATGAAAAGGCAATAAGAGAATTTCCGAATGAAAGCTCTATCCTGATAAAATATTTGGAGCTGTTGCATATTGAAAAAGGCAGCGTACCCGTTCAAAATTACAAACCGCTTTCGGATAAGCTCATTAATACATACGAGAAAATCCAAAAATACTGCACCGACGATGCCATCAGGATACGCGCAAAGCGCATTATGATTCAGCACTTGATGTGGCAGTATCAATGTCTAGGTTGGTTTGATGACAGTCAAAAGTTTGATAAGAAATATAAGAAGCAAGCCGAGAGTATATTTGAAACTCTGCCTTCATTAAGAGATTCTCGGGAATACCTTTTGCTTGATATGGATTTTGACCGTGAGTCGTTTGACTACGAAAAATGGATTGAGAATCGTAGAAAAGCAATTGAA
>JAFSRN010000019.1 GCA_017446095.1 Eubacterium sp.
CGGTGCAAGCGGTGACAGCTTTTTAACGGTTGCCACAACGTCGTCGTCTGCAAGAACAGACTTCTTATACTTATCGCCGCCCTGTACTACGCGGTGACCGATAGCGTCAATCTCGCTGAAAGAGTCAACAACTTTATGCTTGCTTTCGGAGATGAGGTACTTAACCTCGTTAAAAGCGTCCGTGTGGGTGGGAAGCTCTTTATCGTAAGTAACCTTCTCACCGCCGGCTTTTAAAATAACATTTTCTTCGCCGCCTTCGATTTTGAGACCGATTCTCTCGATAGCGCCTTTGCAAAGAACAGACTCATCTGTCATATCCATAAGCTGATACTTGAGGGATGAACTGCCACAGTTAATAACCAGAATTTTCAAAACTGTAACCTCCGTACTTGAAATATACTTTAACATCATTTATAATATAATATATAATAGTATAATGTCAAGTAAAAATAATAATTTTAGGGAAATTTTTATGAATATAGGTATAATCTGCGAATTTAACCCGTTTCACAAGGGGCATAAGTATCTGTTTGACAGCGTTAAGGGCGAGGGCGATCGCATTATCTGCGTGATGAGCGGCAACTTTGTTCAGCGCGGCGAAGCGGCGGCAGTATCAAAATTTGAACGTGCAAAGACTGCTGTGGAAAACGGCGCAGACCTTGTGCTTGAACTTGTGACACCGTGCGCCACGCTGTCCGCACAGGGCTTTGCGCAGTCGGGCATAAAAATACTTGAAAACACCGGGATATGCGACAGCATTGCCTTTGGCGCGGAGTGTGATGACGTTGACGCACTTTCAGCGGTGTGCGAGGAAATCAGGGCAAAGGACAGCGAGATACGCGCTGCGCTTGCCGACGGCTGCTCGTACCCTGCGGCGCTTAGGAAAGCGGTTGACTCTCCCCTGCTTGATTCGCCCAACAACATTTTAGCGATTGAATACCTTACCTGCACGAGCCTCAAGCCGATTGCCGTTAAGCGCATCGGCGGCGGTCACGACAGCGACGACGTTGATTACAGCGCAAGCGCAATAAGAAAGACTATGGCTCACAAAGCAGAACTAAAAAACTGCGAGCGCGCCGTGCTTTACCGTCTGCGCACTATGAGCGCCGAGGACTTTGCCGATATTGACGATGTAAGCGAGGGGCTTGAAAACAGGATTGCCGAGGCGGTTAAGACCGCTGCAAACCTTGACGAGCTTTACGACAACATCAAGACGAAGCGTTACACGCATGCAAGGATTCGCCGAATTATACTGCGCGCCTTTCTGGGCATCACGCGCGAAACGGACAGAGAGCCGCGTTATCTGCGCGTGCTTGCAGTCGGCGATAACGGCAAGGAACTTCTATCCGAAATCGGCAAAAATGCCACCCTGCCCGTTGTAACGCGTTACAGGGACGCAAAGCAGGCAGGCGGCGAGGTTTTAACTCAGTTTGAAAACGAATGCCGCTACACGGACATCTATGCGCTGTGCGCAAACGAGGTGCTTCCCTGCGGTGAAGATATGACGTTCGGGTTAAAATATAAATAAGGATTTTCAAATTATTCTTTATTTTGTAACATTTTTGTGTTAATATATCATAAGTATATTGCATTATTATTGTATAAATATATAAAACTATTAAGGGATGTTTGTTAGTATGCCATTTAGTTTATTTGAAATCACATTTCAGTTCCAGTATCTGAAAAACCTTTGGTCGTCAATAACCAATTACGCAAAGCAGGTGCAGGGACTGTTCAACAAACTTGATTTAATCGATATTGTTGATATCCTGTTTGTTGCAGTTGTAATTTACACAATCATCAGAATTATACGCGAAACACGGGCAATGCAGCTGCTTAAGGGCATCGTGTTCTTAATTGCGTTGTATATGATAGTAACCTTCCTCGGGATGAGCGCGTCGAGTTATATTTTTAAAGAGATATTCTCGTATATCCTTATTATAATTGTAGTGCTGTTCGGACCGGAAATCAGGAACGTGCTTGAGCAGATGGGTAAGGGCGCCGCAACAAGCGGACTCCGCAACGTGCTGATATCAAACGTTTCTATTGATATGAAAAAGACGATTGACTCCGTTTGCAAAGCCTGCACCAATATGAGCGACGACAAAATAGGCGCGCTTATTGTGTTTGAAAAGGATACAAGGCTCGGCGAAGTTATATCAAGCGGTACGGTGCTTAACGCAGAGCCGACGCACGAACTGATTGAAAATATCTTTTTCCCCAAATCGCCGCTGCACGACGGCGCGATGATTATACGCTCTTCGCAGATTTACGCTGCAGGCTGCATTTTGCCGCTTACGCGTGAGTATGTGTCCTCTTCCCTCGGCACAAGGCACAGAGCCGCTATCGGCGTAACGCAGGAAAGCGACGCCATAGTTGTTGTTGTGAGTGAAGAAACGGGTAGCATCAGCATTGCGCAAAACGGCACGCTTAAAAGGGATGTATCGTCGGGTGAACTGCGCGACACACTTGAGCAGCAGTTTATTCTGGAAGATAATAAGTCGGGCGACAAATTCCTCAAAAAAATGTTAAGGGGGATTAAGAAGTAATGGCTAAAGAAAGAAGCAAAATCAGATTTTCGCTCAGACGGATGATATATAACGACAAATACCTTATTGTAACATCGCTGATTCTTGCAATAATTGTCTGGGTGGTGACTTCCATTTCCATCGGCGATGATGAAACAAGGCACGTTAAAGTGGAAATGCCGCTTACGCTGAGCAGCAAGGTTGCCGAGCAGCTGGGAATGCAGTTTTACACTATCAGGGATTCCATTGAGGTAGATGTTACCGTAGTCGGAAAGAAGTATGTTATAGGTCAGGTTGCTGCTGACGATATTAACGTTAAGTTTGACATTTCAAAAGTAACGCGCGCAGGCGAGCAGTCGGTACCGATAATTGTAACTGCCTCGTCAGGCGACCTTGACTTTAGTATTGACAGTTACTACCCGACGACGATAGACGCCTACTTTGACGTCGTCAGTCAAAAGACGCTTGATTTGCGGCTTGAGTACGACGAAGATATGGTTGCAGACGGATACGCCTTTGGCGAGCCCGTTATAAGCGAGGATAAAATCCTTGTATCGGGTCCGAAAACATATGTTGATTCAATCGACAGAGCGATGCTCTACGTTGAAACAGAGGACGACAAAAAACTCACTGAGCCGTACACAACAAACTGCAACATAACGCTTGAAAGCGACAGCGGCACTATTGAGGAAAACTATATTTCCATATACTCAAACAGCAACCAGAAAACGCCGCTGACCACTGTAGGCGTTACGCTGCCGGTAGTTAAGATATCCGAGGTTCCCGTTGAGGTGAGCATTGAGGGTGTGCCGAAAGGCATCAGCCAGAGCGATATCGGCAAGGAATACAGCGTTGATACGCTTGAGGTCGGCTTCCTCGACAGCGCAAAGGTTAACAAGCTGAATATCGGCTCGGTTAACTTCAACAAGCTTCGTCCGGGCAGCAACAAGTTCAAGTTCAAAACGTCGGAAATCAAGGGCATTTCCGCAGTATACTCAAACGTTAAAGAGATTGAAGCGGTTATCACGCTTGACGAAAGCGATTACAGTTCAAAAGAGATTTCTATTGACGTATCTGACATCAAGCTGTCAGGGCTTGCAGAGGGCAAGACAGCAAGCGTTACGGGCATCAGCAGCAGAACGGTTACAGTGTACTACCCTGCTGATATTGACAGCGAGGAAATCAGCATTGAGGCTGTTAAATGCGATCTGAGCGAGGAATCGGGCAACGGTATGTACCAGCTTTCCTTTAAGCTCAGCGACAGTTCAGCGTGGGTTTACGGCGAATATACGGCTGACGTTGTAATTGAATAGTATAATAAAAAAGGCTATCTTTGTGAGATAGCCTTTTTTAGTGTACAGTGTACAGTGTACAGTGGACAGTTGCGGAGTGCTGCGGTCAGCACTCCCTACAATTATCATTTATACGCCTTAATAACTGCCTTAATCATCTTAACATCTTTTTTGGTGCTTACCGAGCCGGGCGACCTGTATTCTACAAGAGTTGACGGAATACCGAGGCGGTTGTGTACCCAACCGATAAGATAGCCCTGATCAGCGCCATAGCTGCCGATGTAGCCGGGCAGACCGAGGTTGCGGTTAACAATGCGGCTGAGCTTGCTTGTGCCAAGCGTTTCGTTAAGCCAGCCGTGCATATTCATATAAAGATTAGGGTTGCACTTAACAATGTAGTTGCGCAGCTTGCGTGATTCAAGCCCTCTGAAAGCGCCGAAGTCGCGGTTCATATCAACGTGCTTTGCCGTGCATCTGCCGAATGCAGTTGAGCACGCGCGCTGATTGTTTACGCCTGCGATAGTGCCGTCGGGGTTAGCGCAGGGCACGATTACAAGGCGGTATTTGCCGAGTTCTTCTGAATGGGTGGCAAAGTACTTGATGATGGCGTTTGCCTCTTTAACAAGCACCTTACCGTCGCGGTAGTAGCTGTCCTCAAAGCCGTGAACGGCAAAATCCATAAACAGCGTTTTGCTGTACTTGCCTGTTTTTTTATTGATAATCTCAAAGCCTTCGAGGTTGCGTCCCTGAACGGACTTGCCGTACTTAACCCTTTTAACGTTTGACATATCGAGCGCGAGCTGCACCGAGTTTACGTTAAGCGGCAGCGCGTCGTCAACAACTGTAATCGCCTGACGTGTGCTGATGTTGTCAAAATTCGTTTTAAGGTTAACGTAGGTTTTGCCCTTGCCTTTAGCCGTAACGTAGCCGTTACTGTCAATTTTAGCAACCTTGCCGTTGCCTGTGGTGAACTTCGGCGTAACCTTAAGTCCGCCTGTAACCTTGTAGGTAATCCTGTGGTTATCGGAACCCTTTTGAACCTTTGTGTTTTTAGCGGTGATTTTGATAACAGGCTGCGTGTTTTTAACTGTAACGCTGCAGTAAGCCTTTACGCCGTTGTACGTTGCAAATGCGATAGTCGCCTTGCCTGCCTTGTTTGCTGTTATAACGCCGTTTTTATCAACGCTTGCAACCGCTGCATCTGACGACGCAAACGCTCTTTTGCGCGAATAGCCGCCGCTGATTTTTACATCGAGTTTAAATGTTTTACCTACGCCGAGCGCGATGTTCTTAACATTGAGCTTTGCGGATTCAGGCGCATTCTTGACGTTTACCACAAACTTTGCGGTGATGTAGCGCACAATGGGCTGCGGCGGATCTTCGCCTTCGACAACTTCTGGTGTTTCAACAATCTCACGCTTGATGTTTACAATCGTTTTGCCTGTGCCCATGCCCGTAACAACGGTGTTCGAGTCGATAACAGCGACATCCTCGTTGCCCACAACGTAGGTGTAGGTGTTTGTTGCCTTGTCCGCATCGGTGATAAAATCAAGCACCTTTACGGTTTCGCCAACGCCGATGGTTACGGAATCTTCGCTGAGGGAAATTGCCTCTGTCTGCTCGCCTTCTGCCGCAAATGCGCAAAATGCAGGAAGCATAAACAGCACTGACAGCATAAGTGTTAAAAGTATTTTACCTGTTTTTGAATTCACTTTTGAGTCCTCCAATGATTATAATAAATATATTATAATACTTATTATTTTGATTTTCAAGAAAAACAAATACATTTTTACATAAAAAACAGAGGCTTTTACACCTCTGTTCTTAATCTTATTTCCATTCGTGGATGATTGACGGATTAGCAAAGATTTCGTCCAGCTTCTGGATGAACGGAACCATATCGCCATAGTCAACCGCTCTGTGGTCGATTGCGATAGCCATAGGCATAACCATGCCGATTGAAACCTGGTCGTTGCCGTCTGCATCCTTGGTGACAACAGGTCTTTTCTGCGCTGCGTTGATAGCGATTGCAGAAACCTGCGGCGGAATAATCTCAAGCAGGCAGCACTCGCCTCTGTACGGGCGGTAAATCGAGCCGAGGTTTGTGATTGTGATTGTGCCCTGCTCGATGTCGTGCTTTGTGAGTCTGTCCGTTTCAGGGATTGAGTAGTATTCTTTTTTAGCTGCGCCTGAAAGCGTATGTACCTTGTGCTTACCTGTCTTTGAGCCGTAGAGTCTGTTGATTGTCTGTGCAACCTTGCCGTGCTTGAGGTTGTTGAGCGTGTTGTCAAGCGATACCTCAAACATAACCTCGTTAAGGTCGGTGTTCTTCGCCTTGCGTGCAGCGTCGTTAATAGCCTCTGTCATCTCGGTAAGAGTTTTGCTGTCCATATCGTGCATATTGATAGTCATCATCTCGCCGTTTGGCAGGATCATAGGCATACTGACGTCAACATGGTCAAAGGTTTTAAGGCAACCTCTTACAAGTCTGCGGTTAAACTCAAGGTGTGCGTTAAGCTTTGGCGCCTGCTTTAAGCCCTCGCAGATAACCTTAATCATTACTGTGTTGATAGTAATCTTCTTTGACGGGTCGGTGTTACCCTCGTTGAGTTTTTTGCACTCTTTCATAAACTCAGTAACATCGGGCTCGTAGTTCATAACGGCGTGGGGAATCTGTTCCCAGCTCTCCGAAGTCATATTACTAACAATTTTACGTGCAATACCAAAATGGTGTTCGCCTGAAATAGCCATAAATTTCCTCCAAAATTAAGTGTTGTGGATATTGTTATCTTTACTATATTAACATATTTATATATTATTAGTCAAGTTAATCTTCTTTGCGATGCGGAATATGGTCGCTTATATTTTCCTTAATCTTATCGCGCTTTTCCTTTATGCGCTCTTTGCCCTCTTCCCTTTTTTCGTGCAGAATCTCGCGCTCGTCCTTAATGCGCTCTTTAAGTGTGCCGGTGAGCTTTGCAAGTTCCTCTTTGGTAAACGGCTCTTCGTTGAAGCGGCGCTTGTACTCTGCAATAAGGTGAGGTCTGAAGCGCGGATGCGCAATAGCAATCAGCGCCTTTGCACGCTCTTTAAGAGTCTTGCCCTTAAGCTGTGCAATACCGTATTCCGTTACAACGTAGTTAACGTCGTTACGCGGCGTGGTAACTGCGCTGCCCTCCGTGATAAGCGGCACAATGCGGCTGACCATACCCTTTTTAGCGGTGGACGGCATAGCGATAATCGAGCGTCCGCCCTTGCTCATTGTAGCGCCGCGGACAAAGTCCACCTGACCGCCAACTGCTGAAAACTGCGACAGACCGATGGTATCGCTTACAACCTGACCGAGCAGATCAACCTGAATACATGAGTTGATGGAAACCATATTGTCATTTTTCGCAATCTCAATCGGGTTGTTAACGTAGTCAATCGGGTGCATTTCAACCGCAGGGTTGTTGTTTATATATGCGTTGAGTTTTTTAGAGCCGAACGCCGCGCCGAGGACTGTTCTGCCGCGGTTTGTGTTTTTGCGCTTGTTGTTGATAACGCCGCTTTCAAGCAGGTCTACTACACCGTCGCCGACAAGCTCGCTGTGCAGACCGAGGTCTTTTTTATCCGTAAGCTGTGCGCAGACTGCGTTAGGAATACCGCCGATGCCGAGCTGCAGGCAGTCGCCGTCCTTAATAAGTGAAGCGCAGTGCCTGCCGATTTCCATCTCCACATCGGAGATGTTAACGGTCTTAACCTCGGGCAGCGGCTCGTCAATCTCCACAAACGCGGTGATATCACGCACGTGCTTGATGCTGTTGCCGAAGGTGCGCGGCATATTTTTGTTAACCTGCGCAATTACAACCTCGCAGTGGTCAGTTGTGCCCTTTGTGTAGTCAACGGTTGTGCCGAAAGACACGTAGCCGTGCTCGTCCGGCGGCGACACCATAACAAGCGCCACGCGCGGGCATATGTAAGACCTGATAATTTCCGGTATCTCGTAAAAGTGCGAAGTGGTAAACTCGCTTGAGCCGTCGGATATTGACGCCCTGTTTGACTGCGAAGCAAACAGGCAGTTGAGTTTGAAGTGCCCTTTCATCCTCGGCTCGCACCACGGCGAATTGCCGAGGGTGAGCATATTGACGATAGTGATGTCCTTAAACTCATCGTAGTGCTCTACAAGCGCGTTTTCAATGCCGAAGGGTTCGCCGCAACCGAAGCCGACAACTACCTTGTCGCCATCGTTAATAAGCTTAATCGCCTCGTCTGCGGTCATAAGCTTTTGATCATAAATCTCTCTCCACGACATAATTAATTCTCCTAAAAACACACAAATTTTCTCAATACTACTATAACACAAACAGCAAAGGCAAGTCAACAAATTTGTTGAGGCTGTAAACGTTGGTTGAATAATAGCACTGATCTGGTAAAAGATAGTAATGCAGGGGGTGAAAAATATGACATCAAAAGAACTTTTGTACGTTGAGGACGCGCTCGGACACGAGCAGTATTTTCAGACAAAATGCAACGAGGTTGCAACCAATCTGCAGGACGGTGAGCTCAGGAACGCAGTACACACAATGCAGACAAAGCATCAGGAAATCTTTAACAGTTTTATCAGCACATTGAGATAAGGGGTAATTATGGACGACAGAAACTTAATGCAGGACATCCTGCTTCTTGAAAAAGGTGCGTGCGACCTTTATATGCACGGCACGATTGAAAGCTCAAGCCAGAACATCAACCAGGTATTTAAGACTGCGCTTAACAACTCGCTGACTATGCAGGACGACATCTACAAGAAGATGGAAGCAAAGGGCTGGTACAAGACCGAGCAGGCAGAGCAGAACAAGATTGATAATCTTAAGCAGAAGTTTTCGGTACAGTAGGGGCGATTCACTTATCGCCCGCAAAGCAATGCGGTCATCGTTCCCTACAAAACAAAAGGCGGAGGGATGTAACAGTCCCTCCGTCTGCTTCGCAGCCGCCTCCCCTTACACAGGGGAGGCTTTTATTATTCATCAAATTCGTATTCAATTATGTCGCCGGGCTGGCAATGCAGCGCTTCGCACAGCGCCTGCAAGGTGGAAAACCTTATTGCACTGACGTGCCCGTTTTTGAGTTTGGAAAGGTTTACGTTTGCAACGCCGACCTTCTCCGACAGTTCGTTGAGACTCATTTTGCGGTCAGCCATTACCCTGTCAAGTCTTAATACAATCTGTCCCATATTAATCCTCCTTAAAGCGTTTCGTCAGACTGCCGCTGCAGCTCTGCACCGTAGGAGAAAATCATCGCAAGCATAAAGATTATGAGGATACCGAATACTACTTTAAAGTCAATTCCCGTGTGTACGCTGACGCCGACCGTGAAAAGCGACTCCAGAGAATTCTGCGAGGTTCCGCTGAAAAATGCAAGCGGAATCATGGAAAAGCCGAAGCGTTTCATATTCTTGATTACACTGTCGCAAAACGGAGTTTCGCAAATTTCAATCGACTTCATAAGCGCTCTTATCATAAACAGCACTACGATAGTGCAAATAGTGTTAAGAAGCACGAATACAAGCGTTGTGATAATTGCGTTGACGTTCACATTAAGGCGCTTGTTATCCACGCTCAATGCAAGTCCCTTGTCCGTTTTTTGAGCCGTAACGCCGTCGGGTACGGAATCCTCTACATCGCCTACAACAACGTTTGAATCGCCGATCTTGATATAACCCTTGCCGCCCTTTGCCGAATCGATTACGGCATCTGCAAGGCTTTCGAGTATATCACCCTTCGCCGTAACGTCTGCAGTTCCGGTAACCTCAACAGAAAGCGCGTCCTTCGGCAGCGTTGCCGATACGCCTATGCCGACTGCCGTGGCAATCGCTGCAAGAATCATAAAGACTGCCAGAATCGTAGTTAGGATTCTACCTACCTTGCCGATAATGTTGATATTTTTGTTCATTTTTGTTTCCATAATAGCATCTCCTTGCGTTAATTATTTAACGTTTATCGTTAACTTACAATTGAAGTATAGCACATCAATTTATGTTTGTCAACAGTTTTTTAACGTTTTTCGTTAACTTTTTTATGAATACATAAAAACGGGAGGGTTAGGAACCCTCCCGTACGGTATTATTTAGCTTTTACGGTTTTGGTGTCACTCCATTTTGAGTAGTATTTTTTGCCGTCCACCGTTTTGTATGTTCTGACGCGCACATAGTATTTGCGCCCGCTGTGCAGTTTTTTTGCGGTGTAAGATGTGTTTTTGTTGCCCTTAACGGTAACCTTAAACGGCGACTTAAAGTTTTTATACTTGGAATACTGAAGCTGATAGCCCGTAGTCTGCGTTGACTGCTTGTTCCACTTTACCTTAAAGCCGCGGCGCTTTGAGGTTACCTTGCCGATTTGAGTACCCTTTGGCACAATGCTGAACTTTACTTTATGCCAATCTCCCCAGTAATAATACTTTATCGTTGCTGTACCGATATTTACATTATTTACGTACTTTGTTTTAATGCTATAATCGGGGGTGAATTCCCTGCCGCGCATATCAATAAAACGAAGTTTTGGCTCTTTTGCCTTGCCGTCGTAGGTCATACGCTTTTTTGCAGACTCTGCTTCAAAGCGGTTGTAGTAGGCGGAAAGTCCGCTGTCGCTGCAGCCCTGCACACGGCACATATCAATACCGTTGCCGTTTTCGTCCACAATGTCGTACATATGCTCTGCGTCGGGGCAGCCCTCTGCGGTATTAATCATCTGATGCTTATGCTTTTTGATTGTAACGTCAATATCGAACTTGTGATATTCGTAATTATCATTGTAGTACTGCACAAGGTAGTAGTAGGTTCTGCCTGCCTTGAGGTGACCCACAATATTGATGTAAAAGGAATCCTCACCGAGCGCGTAAGCGTACGAAATCACGTTGTCCTTTGCGTCAACAATCATCGCCTTGTAGCAGACGTAATCGTAAAACTCGAGCCATGATGTATGGAACTCGTAGTCGCCGTCCTTCTCGGGCTTGAATTTTGCGTAGTACGCGTGATCCCAGTCGGTGGAAACCTTGCAGTCTTTTGTAACATACAGATGCAGTGTAAACTTGTCGCCCACCTTATGGACGGGCGCATTTTTGCGCGTGGCGGCTTGAGCCGTTATACCGCAAACGGAAAATGAGGTTATCAGCATTATCAATGCAATTAGTACAGATATAGTTTTTTTCAAGTCAAGCACCTTCTTTGCCATAGAAATTGAGTAGTTTTTGCCTGTAGTCAGGCGCTTCATCGTAGACGGCGTGGCCGTAGGGTTCGCCGTACATATATATTTCGCACTGCAGGATATCTGCAATCTCGCGCGAGGCTTCGCCCGTCAGTACGCGGTCGTTATCCGCGCCGATAACAAAAACTGGGCATTTGATTTTTGTAAGCTCGTTTGTGATGTCAAAGCCGTCGCTTGCGTGGGAGCAGGTTGCAAAGCGCGATAGCTCTTCCTCTGTGCAATCGCGCATAAGGCGGACGAGCATATTGCCGTATTTTTCTGCAAACGGCTTTGAGTACACGCGGTTTACAAAATCGCGGCACAAGTCCTCCGCCCTGCCCTGCTCTGCCAATGCACGCCAGTTTGCAGTTGCTTCAAGCGCATAGTCGTGCAGGCGCGCCGCGCTTGAGCCGAGCGCAAGTTTGCGCACAAGCTCGGGATGCTCAATCGCAATCACCTGCGCAATCATTCCGCCCTGCGAAGTGCCGAACACGTCAGCATCGCTTATGCCGAGTTTTGCCATCGCCTTTGCGGTTTCCTCTGCGATATCCGCAACTGTTGTGCCGTACGGCATATCCTTCGGTCTGTCAAACAGGTAGCAGGTGTAGTCCTTTGCAAACTCACCGTAAGCGTTAACCACGGCACTCGCTGACAGCAGAACGCTTTTGACCGACAGCCCGGGGATAATAACAAACGCACGCTCACCGCTGCCGAACTTAAGGCAGTCCACAGTATTTGAATCGGTATTGACCGACAGTATTTCATAGTCAATCATAGTATCACCGTCTGTTATTTTAACATATCTGCGCTAAAAAATAAACCCTGACTTAAATCAGGGTCTATCTTAATTAAATATTGAGTATGCCGAGTCCCTGCAGCACGCTTGAAACAAGGATTGCAAAAATGAACAGCGGCGCAACCCACTTAACCATTGCGGTGTAAAAGTGCTTCATCTTAAATTCGCCGTTGAGTTCAACCTCGCTGATAATCGCGTCGGGCTTAATAACAAAGCCCACAACAATACAGGTGAGCATTCCCACAAGCGGGAGCAGAACGCTGTTTGAGATGAAATCGAGGAAGTCGAGAATCGAGAAACCGAAGATTTTAACATTACTCCACACGCCGAAGCCGAGCGAGCACGCAATGCCGACTGCGATGCCGAAAATCGCAACAAGCGCAGTAGCCGTGCCGCGCTTCATTTCGAACTCGTCAATCATACCGGACACAATCGCTTCCATAATAGAAACGGAACTTGTGATTGCCGCAAACAGCACGAGCACAAAGAACAATGCGCCGATTACGCCGCCTGCAGGCATATCGTTAAACACCTTGGGCAGGGTTACGAACATAAGCGACGGGCCTGTGCCGAGCGCTTCCTTATCGCCGCCCGAGAACACGAACACTGCAGGTACAATCATCAAGCCAGCGAGCAGTGCAATGAGCGTGTCAAAAAACTCAATCTGACGAGTTGCCTTTTCAATATGCTCGTCCTTTGAAAAATACGAGCCGTAGGTTATCATAATACCCATTGCAAGCGACATCGAGTAAAACAGCTGACCGAGCGCCGCAAGGAAGGTTTTAACGCTTAAATTCTTGAAGTCGGGCAGCAGATAGTACTTAACGCCCTCAAGCGCGCCGGGGCGCGTAACAACATAAATTGAAAGCGCAACAGTGAGAACAAGCAGTGCAGGCATAAGAATTCTGCTCAACTTTTCTATACCCCTGTTAACGCCTGAAACGATAACGAGCGTAGTCGCGACAATAAAAATCATAAACCACACAATCGGGCTTGCCGTTGCGCTGATGTAGTCGCCGAAGAAGCTGTCCTTTGCTGCGTCGGCTACCTTGCCTGTTACCATAACCGCAGCGTACTTTGTAACCCAGCCGCCAATCAGGCAGTAGTACGGGAATATCAGCACGGGTACGATTGTTGCAAGCTTGCCGAGCCAGCCCCACTTCTTATTTAAAACGCCGAAGGCTTTGAGCGGGCTTAACTGCGTTTTTCTGCCGATTGCAATTTCCGTTACCATAAGCACAAAGCCGAATGTGATTGCCAGGAATACGTACACAAGCAGGAACACGCCGCCGCCGTATTTTGCAGCGAGGTACGGAAAACGCCACAGGTTACCGAGCCCTACAGCAGAGCCTGACGCTGCAAGGACAAATCCTATTTTACCTTTAAAAGTACTTCTTGTATCTTCCATAATAACATCCAATCCAAATAAAATACTAATCTATAATATACTACATCATCAAATAAATAAAGGATTATTTTTACTATTTCATACTGATTACGGCAAATGTATAAACAAGCAGGGAGATTATTCGCCCTGCCTGTTTTCTTCATTAATAGTGTCGTGCCCTGTGTCAAGTATGCTCTTAAACACCTCGTAGTTATTCCTGCTGTCAGGCTTGACGGCAAAAACCACGTCCTTAAAGAAGTGGGAATAACCCTTCCTCACAAGCAGGTGCTTGAACACATTTGCCACAAGCTCGTTAGGATTGTTAAACACGCCGCAGCCGAATGCACCGAGAATAAGCACGTCAACGTCGTTTGCAATCGCAACCTCAAGAATATTAGTGATCCGGCTGTAAAACACCCTTTCGTACTTGGCGTAGTTGTACGCGCCTGCCGCCGCGCGGTTAAAGTATGGTGCAGCGCAGGTGATTACATCAACGGTAAACGTTGCATCAAGCTTAACGGGAAGCGGATCGTCAGACTTAAAAACGGTAACGTCCTTTGAGTAAACAACCGAATCCGTGCCGTACGGCGTGCTGTTGCGCGAATTGCGGTCGTAATAATTGGTGAGCACATAGTTGCAGGTAAGCGCAGCGTAAAGGTTACTGCTGCGGCAAAGACATTCCTCCTGCGACATTGCGCCCTGCTCAACGCCGCCGCCCGGGTGCAACGGGTTTGCAAAGTTCAGCACGGCAACCTTTTTGCCGCTGCCGATAAAATGCATTGCCTGGTGGAAAGTGGTGTCCGGCGTGACGGTGATTATCGTACGGCGGCGCTTGACGGTTTTGTTAATAACAGCAAAATTTTCAAAGAACACACGGGTTGAATCAACCATCGCGTTTGTGCTTTCAATCAAGTCCTGATACTTTGTAAACGCCTTGACTGTGTCGTAAAAACATTCAATAAGTTGCTCTTCGGTAGCGCTCATACGATCACCTCTTTCCTTTGTAATATATACAGTATAACATAAGTTGTAAAAATAATCTACTGTAAAATCTGATATTCGCTGATAATGCTTTTGATTTCCTCCTCCGCCTCGCGCACCTCGGCATAAAACGCCCTTGAGGAAACACGCAACGCGCCGTTGCCCAGAATGATTAACTGCTCAAGCGCGTCGGACGTTACAACGCGTACCTTGTGCCGCTTTTTTGCAAGCTTGTGGGAAACCTTTTCTATATACATATCCGCGGTTTCAGCCTCTTTGGTGTAGACTACGTTGATGTTGTCAATCTTCTCCACCTCGCGGCGGTTGCCCTTGACCTTGTACGCGTCAAACACAACTATAACCTCGCACTTTTTGTAGCCCTGGTAGTTGCAAAGAATATTGATAAGCGCGGTGCGTGCGCCGTCAATGCTGCTTTCAGCAAGGTCGCGCAGGTTATCCCAGGCGAAGATTACGTTGTAGCCGTCGACGAGCAGGTATTCCTCGCCCTCGTACTTGGGTACGGATTTGTACTTTGGCGCGTCGGGCTTCTTATCGGTCTTAACCACCGTGGGCGCGTTGTCAAACGCGGTGCGCGATTTAACGGGACCGTAGGTCTGCTCAAATATATGCATTAGCTCTTTGTCAAACGCAAAGATATCCTTTTGCGATTTGCAGTTGTTGAAGTACTGCCGCGGCTCTGCCGACACCGCAGGTCTGTTTTGCGATGCAAGCGCGCTTGGCAGGTGCATATGGCTTTTAACCTCGTCCCACTTGACGTTGTAGCCTGCGCCGTGGGAACAGAAAACGGAATCCGCTGTGTTCTGCGTGTCGCCGTCGCAATCGTAGCCGATATCGGCAATAACCTGCTCTGCATTGTGGCACGGCTCATAGCCCTTTAGGTTGCACGCAAGCTTGCCCTTGCCGTGCGTGTACTGCACAAGCTCTTTGTTGTAATCGCACATTTCGGACACAGGCGCGGTTCCTGAAATTACGGCGAACTCGCCTGCCGTTTCCGGCGGATTGAAGGTGCCGGACATACGCTGAATATCAGCCATCGCCCTGCCGACGTTTTCCGCAGGAACCTCAAGCGTAAAGTCATAAACAGGCTCAAGCAGAATGCTGTTTGCGCTGCGCAGCCCCTGCCGTACAGCGCGGTAGGTTGCCTGGCGGAAATCACCGCCCTCTGTATGCTTTGGGTGCGCCCTGCCGGAAGCGAGCACAATCTCCATATCCGTAATCGGTGAGCCCGTGAGCACGCCGAGGTGAGTTTTTTCGTATAGATGCGTAATAATCAACCGCTGCCAGTTTTTATCGAGCAAATCCTCTTTGCACTGTGAAGTAAAAACAAGTCCGCTGTCGCGCTCTGCAGGCTTTAAAATAAGATGCACTTCGGCATAGTGGCGCAGCGGCTCAAAGTGCCCCACGCCCTCCACCGTGTCAGCAATAGTTTCCTTATAAATAATATTGCCCCTGCCGAAATCGACTGCAAAGCCAAAGCGTTCAAGGATGACGGAACGCAGTATTTCAAGTTGGATTTCGCCCATAAGCTGCATCTGTATTTCGCCAAGGCGGTCGTTCCACACAACCTTAAGCTGCGGATCCTCGGCTTCGAGAATCCTCATTTTTTCAAGCGCGATGTGCGTGTCCGTGCCGTCTGGCAGGATAAGGCGATAAGTAAGAACAGGCTCAAGCACGGGCATTGAGGAGTCCTGCTCTGCGCCCAAACCGTCGCCGCAGGCGGTAAAGGTGATGCCCGTAACGGCGCAGACTGTGCCTGCCGCCGCTTCGTCCACCGCAGTGAATTTATCGCCCGAGTAGATGCGTATCTGATTGACCTTTTCGTTATCCGTATTCTTCGGGCTGTCAAGCATGTCCTTAACTTTGAGCTTGCCGCCCGTAATCTTCATAAAAGTGAGCCTGCGTTTTTGCTTGTCCTCTGCAATTTTGAACACCTTTGCGGCAAATTTTTCCGCGTATTCAGGCATAGCGGTGTAGGTGCAAAGGCACTTCAAAAACTCATCAACGCCACTGACTTTGAGAGCAGAACCGAACAGACACGGAAAGACCTTGCGCTTTGCAATCGCGCTGATAATATCGTGCTTATCAAGCGTTTCGGTTTCATAAAAACTGTCAAGCAACGCGTCGTCGCACAGGGCGACATTTTCATAAAAAGAGGGCGCGTTGTCCTGCGTAAAGTCCACGCAGTTTTCGCCAAGGCGCGATTTAAGGCGGTGCATAACCACATCCTTATCGGCGCCGTCAAGATCCATTTTATTGACGAAGATGAAGCAAGGCACATTGTACTTTGCAAGCAGCTTCCACAGCGTTACGGTGTGGCTCTGCACCCCGTCCGTGCCGCTGATAACAAGGATTGCGTAGTCGAGCACCTGCAGCGTACGTTCCGTTTCCGCGGAAAAATCGACGTGCCCCGGTGTGTCAAGCAGCGTAATCTCCGTATCAAAGGCGCTGAACACCGCCTGCTTGGAAAAAATTGTGATGCCGCGGTCGCGCTCAAGCGAATTTGTGTCGAGGAATGAATCACCGTGGTCAACTCTGCCGAGTTTGCTGATGGCGCCTGCGCGGTAAAGCATCGCTTCGGACAGCGTAGTTTTGCCCGAATCGACGTGCGCCAGTATACCGATAGCAAGTTTTTTCATCCTCTCACCACACTTTAGTTATTTTTCTAATAGGAACGCGCGTCCCCTGAAGTCGCCGTCAAGCGTTGAGCCGAAGGTCTTAACAACCTCATAGCCATCTGACAGGTCGTCAACAGGCGGATTTGCGCCGTCCTTAAAGGTATGCACAATCAGCAGCGCCTGTGTGTTATATTCGCGCAAAACTGCCTGATAGCCGCAGGGCGCGGAATAATCCTCGGCATCAGTGCGAATTTGCGTTGTAACGCCGTTTTTGATAATATGCTTAATTTCGCCGTAGAACTCAATGCCGTCAAGCGCCGCCTGCCATTGTTCATCAGTCAAATCAAATATCTCGCCTGACAGGCAGAGCCTGCCGAGGAATGACGCAGTGAGCAGGAAGTTTATGCGGTGCAGGTCTGCCCCTGCGCGAAGCACCGCCCAGATCTGGCTTTGCTCGGGGCGGATAAGCCTGTGCATATTTGCCGCAATCAGCGGAATTGAATTGCACTCGTGCGCGTCGGAAAAGCTTGCCTGCGACACAAGTTCCATAAGCGACGGCTCAAGACGGTGGCCGCCGCTCGAGCAGTTTTCTATAACAAGGTCGGGTATTTCCTCGGTAATATGCTTAAAGTAATCGCGCGAAGCCGCAACGCACTGACGAAGCCCCTCGCCAAGGCTTTCCGCGCCGTCAACGCCTGCGCCGATAGTTTCGTTATAATCAACCTTAAGGTAGCCGAAGCCTGCGCTTTTAAGCAGACCGATAACGCGCTCATCAAGGAAATTCTGCACCCATTTATCGCGCATATCCCAGAAGCGCCTGCCGCCAACCGTAACGGGAACACCGTCGCGCGTTGCAAGATGCTGCGCCATATTATAGCCCTCGGCAGCGCCGCCAAGGCACTCGTACTCATACCATATGCCGGGGATAAGCCCGTATGACTTAATGGTGTCCGCAGCCTCCTTGATACCGTTTGGAAACAGCTCTGTGCTCGGAATCCAGTCCCCTGTTTTGCTGAACCAGTCGCCCTCATCTGCGTTTTTGTACCAGCCGCTGTCAATAACAAGGTAGCGCACGCCCGAGCCCTCAAGGCGCTCGGCGGTACGGCGCAGGTTGTCAAGCGTAGGGTTACCCCAGGTGGTGCAGTATTCGTTGAACACAACGGGCATATCGCGGTCAACCTCCGCAATGCGCGGCAGCTGCGCTTTAACAAGCTTGTTGCAGACGTCAAGCAGCGTATTGCCCTGCGCCACAACAGCAACAGGTGTTTCAAAACTCTCGCCGGGCGCAACGTTCTTTGTCCACTGACCGAAGTCGCGGTCGGCAAGTCCGCCCTGAATATAAACGTCGTCGTTTTTGCGCAGTATCTCTATCTGCCAGCTTGACGCGCAGTAGAGCTGCACGCCGAGGAAGCAGCCGTTTTCGCTGTCCTCAAGCACTAAAAACGGGAACCATTTGCGCACGGGCATTGAGCCTACCTGACCGAATTTTTCAACCCTGATGCCGTGGTGCGCCCACGACGGTTCCATATTGAGGTCGGTAAGCTTTTGCGTAAGCAGCTTGCCCTCCGCACTCCAGAATGAAGTTGCGCGGTGGATAGTGTCCGCCGTAATTCCCTTAATTGCAAAGCTTGACAGCAGCTCGACGGTTGCGGTGCTGTCTGCCGTGTTTTCAATAACGGACTTGCAAACCGTAACATCGCCTATTTTAACGTGGCTGCACTTTACGGTGTAGCCCTGCTGCGTTTCAAAAACGGTGGTGCTGTCATCGGTGCAAATCATCTTCATACCGTTTACGGTGCTGCTGCCTGCAAGCGAAATACCGTTTGTAAAGCCGCCGCTGTAATCGTCGCCCTTAATGCGTAATTCAGTGTAAAATTCCATATTTACCCCTTTAAAAATTCAAGCACAATTTCGTTAAACTTCGCAGGTCGCAGATACACAACTGCGTGGTTGCCGCTGATAAAGCGCAGCTGCGAATTTGCTATGCTGCCTGCAATAAGCCGCGTGTGGCTTGCCTTAATTAAATCGCGCGTGCCTGCAATAACAAGCGTGGGCGCGGTGATTGTTGCAAGGTCGTCTGCGTTAACGTCAAGGTCACAAAGCATAAGGTCAAGCATTTCCACCTTCGCTTTACTGCCCTTTTTTGCCGCTGCACTTCGCCGCATTTTGCACGGGATAAGGAAGTAATCCTTGAGTCCGCTTACTGCAAAATTGCCGCTGTTGAGAATCAGTTTATCCACCTTTTGGGGATACTTTACGGCGAACACCATTGCGACGTTTGCGCCGTCGGAAAAGCCAAGTATATGCGCTTTTTCGATATTTAAATCGTCCATAAAATCCGCAAGGTCGTCTGCAAACTGCGTGATTGTAAACGGCTTGCTGCCGCGCGGCGAAGCGCCGTGACCGCGTGTGTCAACAGCATAAACGTGATAATCCTTGGAAAACTCCGCTATCTGTGCTTTAAAAATCTTGTGATCCTCGCCGTTGCCGTGGATAAGTATCAACGGCTCGCCGCTGCCTTTTTCTATATAAGAAAGTTTAATATCCATACTTTTATTCCATCATAGTCTGTATAAACTTAACAGGCTGGTCGTACTCGTCCTGCGCTTCAAAATAGACATAATTATCAAGTTCAGGGTCGTCATACTCGCCGTCAAAAACAGTGTTAAGTTTTACTGAGTTGTTAACTATATTAACCGTGTTTACCGTAACATGACCCTGCGCGCCTGTACGGATGCTGAGGTTGCCGTCGTCAAAAAGGTCAAGCTCCGAATGCCAGGCGGACTCGTCGCCAAGGTGGACAATACCGTCCTCGCCGTAGGTGTAAAAATGGTACTCATACTCCATTTCGTACGTGCCGGTCTGGTAAATCAGCTCGGGCATACCGTCCTTGTCTATATCGTGCAGCCAGTACATAATGTCATACGAGCCGTCGTAGTCTGACACAGTGGACTCGTTCATATACGCGTCTTCCATCTTTTTATAATACCGGTCAAGCGCTTTTACGCGCGTAACGCGCTCGTCGTCATCGCTCATAAGGGTGAAAGCGTTATAAATCTCCCAGTCAAGCACCTGATCGAATATCCATTTGCCGTCCTGATAAAGCAGATTATATGTATTGTACTGCAAATCGGAAGAACAAAACCTTTCCCCTACAGAGTAAAACTCAAACTTGTACTGCGTGTCGCTGACCTTTGAGTAAACGCCGTAGGAGTTCAGCACATATGAGCCTGTGCCGCCTGCATTGAAGTAGAGATTGTTGTTCTTTTCAACATACTGCAAACCTGCATACGCTTCCTCAACCGCCTCCTTGGTGTAGAACTGGCAGTAGTAATCAATAAAATCGTTGAAGGTGTGCACGCCGTCAAGCGTTACGCGGTAATACTGCATATTGTCTTGCTTGACATAGTCGTCGTGGTCAATATAACTCTCCATCACAAAGTCCGAAGACGCTTTTGCCGCCTGTTTAACAACAGCGTTAAAGTCGGGCGTGTCGGGGCTGTCGTCATCCGTCTTTTTTGTTGTGCTCTCGCTCGGCTCGTCTGCCGTGTCTGCTTTATCAAGCAGCGAATCCGTGTCCGTATAATCCACAAAATCTACGGAAATGCCGCCGTTTTCAGCGTTGCCGTTATATTTGTAGTGGAACAGGCTGATGCAGTCCTCGGGTGCGTCCATATTAACGGAACAATACGGGTCGGTGATAACAGGCTCGCCGCGCGTTACGCCGAAGCAGGTGTAAAACGAATCGAGTGCGGCTGTGGCGCTGTCGTACAAAGAGGTGTAGGTAAAGCCCTCGTCGCTGTCCGTGCCGTAGTACAAAAGCGAGCCGCCGTTATCAAGTCGCTCTTTAACCATCGGTTCCTTCTTTTCAAGCTCTTTTTCGTCAATATCGGAGTTGTCAACAGTCATGCCTTCGGGCAGCTTGCCGCTGGTTACGCAGTAGCCGCCGAGCGGATAGTTATCCGAGTAGGAAAGGTTTGCCACCTCAACGAGTTTGCCGTCGGTGTACTCGTAAACATATAGTTCAAAGCCAAAGCCTTCGTATGCGCCGAGATGTTCCTCGCAGATATACACTTTGCCGTCGTTTTCCACGGCGTACATACGGCTTTCGTGATAAGTTGCGTCCTTGTTACCGTCCAGCGTATAGTCGGGCTCGGAATACGAAGTAACTTCGTTAACAGGCTCAACGTCGCTTTTGGTGGCGTTTTTGCCTGTGTTGCTGATTTTGTAGCAGGCGACGTTGTAGTTAAGCTGCTTGTTGTTTTTCTTTTTGTAGGCGACAACGCACTCTTCCTTTTTATCGCCGTCGAGGTCGTGAATAAGCACGGAATACACGCCGTCACTCTTTTTATCAGCCTCGTTAGCGTTGTATCTGCCGACTTCGCTGACAACATTTTCGTTAACAAACATGGCGTAGGACGTGTGCACGGAATCGTCTTCCGGGTGAACAACAAACTTGAAAACCATAACTATAACAAGCACAATTATTGCGCAGATCATAGCCGCGGCTGCAATGCTCAAGCCGATAACCATAGCCTTGTTGCTTTTTTCCGCTGCAGCTGCAGGCTGCATCGGCATATCGGGGCGCGGCGGATACTGCCTTGGCGTACCCTGCTGATGCTGCTGATAGGGCATATTCCCGCACTTCGGGCACTGCCCCGTGGCAGGGTTTAGCATACTGCCGCAATTTTTGCAATACTGTTGGTTCACGTTAACACCCCATTTGGATAGAATTAGATATAGTAATAATATCATATATAAATATCTAAAACAATATTATAGTTAAACTGATAAACATTTGTAATTTTTGCAAAAAGGATACTTCTGTCTTTACACAATGATTGCCCCGTTCAAGTACGTTATATAAATAATTAACCCACACCAAAAGGCATGGGTTAGTATTGGTGGACCTGAAGGGAGTCGAACCCTCGACCTCTGCAATGCGAATGCAACGCTCTCCCAACTGAGCTACAGGCCCAAATATGCTCCGCAAAAGCGGAGCGTTGGTGCACCTGACAGGACTTGAACCTGCACCCTCTCGGACTAGATCCTAAATCTAGCGTGTCTGCCAATTCCACCACAGGTGCTCGTCTAAACATATTCAGTGATCGAAACATTTTGCAAGCAAAATGTTAGTAATCACTACATATGATTCTCCTCTCAAATCAAAATTTCGCATTCGCTGCTTTTTGATTTGTATTTAATTTGATTACGCGGTACTCTTGCGGTAACTATAATATGTACGGTGGGCGGTGCCCTGAATTTTCCACGCCTTGGGGCGGCGGCAAAATTCAGACCGCTACACAGTTCTTTTTTCTCCCTTCATCTGCCGCAGGCAGCGGTCGAAAACGAACCTGCCAATTCCACCACAGGTGCTCGTCTAAACATATTCCGTGATCGAAACATATTGCGAGATTTATAATAACATAAAGTTTAAATTATTTCAAGTTCTGCGGTTTCTTTTGTTTGATTTTTTTCTGCTGTTTTGCTGTTTGCGCTGCGGGGCTGACGGGCGGATTAGGCACTTGTCGGACGTGCCGATTAAATCCGTGCGGTGTGCGCGGCGCAAAGCCTCCTCAACAAGGGGGCGGTTATCCGCAACGTAGTACTGCAGCAAAGCGCGCTGCAGCGCCTTTTCGTGCGGGTTTTTGGTGCAGTAAACCTCCTGCATTGTGTACGGGTCAAGCCCCGTGTAATACATCGCTGTTGAGATTGTGCCGGGCGTGGGATAGAAGTCCTGTACCTGCTCGGGGCGTATGTGATTTTTCTTGAGAAAAAGCGCAAGTTCCACCGCGTCATCAAGCGTTGAGCCGGGGTGGCTCGACATAAGATACGGCACGAGGTACTGCTCTTTATTTACCTTGCCCGTGTACTCAAAATAGCGCTTTGAAAACTCGATATACGCCTCAATATGCGGCTTGCCCATTTTGTCAAGAACCGCCGCAGAGCAGTGCTCCGGCGCGACTTTAAGTTGTCCGCTGACGTGGTACTTTACAAGCTCGCGGAAGAAGGCGTCGTCCTTATCCTGCAGCAGATAATCGTAGCGGATACCCGAGCGGATAAACACTTTTTTGACGTTTGGCAGGTTGCGCACGGCGCGCAGAATTTCCAGATACTCGCTGTGATCTGCGGTGAGATTCGGGCACGGTTTGGGCGCAAGGCACTTTTTGCCCTTGCACAGTCCGTGTTCCTCCTGCAGGGCGCAGGACGGCTTGCGGAAGTTAGCCGTAGGCCCGCCTATATCGTGAATATAGCCCTTGAAATTGGGCAGTTTTGTAAGCATTTCGGCTTCGGCAACGATGCTTTCCTTGCTTCTTGTGGTGACGTATCTGCCCTGGTGGAACGCGATTGAGCAGAAATTGCACGCGCCGAAGCAGCCGCGGTTGTGCGTGATAGAGAACTCAACCTCCTGAATCCCTGCAACGCCTCCAAGCGGCTCGTAACTCGGGTGATATGTGCGCGTGTACGGCAGCGAATAAACCCAGTCAAGCTCGGCTGTAGTCAGCGGCGGCATGGGCTGATTCTGCACAATCATTGTTTTGCCGTGCTTTTGCTTAACCACCCTGCCGCGGATGTGGTCCTGCTCGTCCTGCTGAATACGCGCAGCCTTGGCGTACTCTTTTTTGGATGTGCTTACATTCTCAAAGCTCGGACATTCCGTGCCGATATACGGCGTTTCGCGCACGTCGACAGCGTAGGTTGTACCCTTGATATCGCGCATTGTAGTGATACTTTCGCCGCTGTTAAGACGCTCTGCAACCTCTATAATCTGGTTTTCGCCCATACCGTGGATAAGCAGGTCTGCACCCGACTCAATAAGGATGCTCGGGCGCACGTTGTCACTCCAGTAATCGTAGTGCGCAAAGCGGCGAAGCGAGGCTTCAAGTCCGCCGATAACAATGGGCACATCGGGGTAAGCCCGCCTTGCCGTTTTTGAGTAAACAGTCACGGCGCGGTCGGGGCGCTTGCCCGTTACGCCGCCTGCGGTGTAGGCGTCTTTTGAGCGCTTTTTCTTTGCAACCGTGTAGTGCGCAACCATAGAATCAATGTTGCCCGAGGTGATCAGGAACGCAAGGCGCGGCTTGCCGAACTGAACAAAATCAGCCGTGCTTCTGCAATCGGGTTGCGGAAGTACGGCTACTTTAAAGCCCTTTGCTTCAAGGACTCTGGTAATTATAGATGCACCGAACGAGGGGTGGTCAACGTAAGCGTCGCCTGTGATGTACACAAAATCGACCTCGTCCCATCCCCTGTCGGTCATCTCTTTTTTATTAATCGGTAAAAACTGATTCATTAAAACGGTGCGTCGTCGTCATCGACCTCTGATTCAACCTCCGAATCAAAGCTCATCTGTTCTGTATTTTCTGCGGTGAATTCGGGTGCCGCGCCCTGCGCCTGCATCTGAATCCACTGCTGCTTGTTAATCCTGATTTCACGCGGTTTTGCGCCGTCCTGTGGACCTATAACGCCCTTTTCTTCAAGCTGGTCCATTATCTTGGAACCGCGTGAATAGCCGACTGACAGCTTGCGCTGCAGGAAGGACGTGGACGCTCTGCCGCTTTCAAGCACAACGTCAACAGCCTTTTCAAACAACGGGTCAAGCGCTTCGCCGCCCTCGCTGTCGTCGGCAAACGGTGACGCGCCTTTTTCCTGCGCGGCTTTACTTTCAATCTCTTTCTGAATCTCGTCCGAATACTCGCTTTCGCCCTGCTTTTTGATAAAGTTGCAAAGCTCTTCAACCTCTTCATCGCTGATAAAGCAGCCCTGCACACGCTGCGGCTTGCTTGCGCCGATCGGCGAATAGAGCATATCGCCCCTGCCGAGCAGCTTTTCCGCGCCGCCTGTGTCAAGGATAGTACGCGAGTCAATCTGCGATGATACGGTGAGCGCAATACGTGACGAAATGTTAGCCTTGATAAGACCTGTGATGACGTCAACCGACGGGCGCTGCGTTGCGATAACAAGGTGCATACCTGCAGCACGCGCCATCTGCGCAAGACGGCAGATAGAGTCCTCTACCTCTTTTGGCGCAGCCATCATAAGGTCGGCAAGCTCGTCGATACAGATAACGATTTTGGGCATCGGTTCCATATCGTCGTGCTTTTTGACAAACTTGTTATAACCCTCAATATCACGCACGCCTGTGTCAGAAAATGCCTGGTAGCGCTTTAACATTTCGCTCACAGCCCAGCCGAGAGCGCCGGACGCCTTGCGCGCGTCCGTAACCACGGGAACAAGCAGGTGCGGTATATTTTCGTACTTTGAAAACTCAACCTTTTTGGGGTCAATCATCAGGAACTTGACCTCGTCGGGCTTCGCTCTGTAAAGGATGGAAACGATGATTGAGTTCATACAAACGGATTTACCCGAGCCGGTGGTACCTGCAATAAGCAGGTGAGGCATTTTTGCGATATCGCAGAATACGGAATGACCTGCGATGTCCTTGCCTATACCTGCGGAAAGCAGCGACTTCTGGCGTTCAAATTCGTCTGTATCAATAATTTCGCGCATGGAAACGGTGTTTTTAACGGTGTTGGGAATCTCAATACCCACCGCTGCTTTGCCGGGAATAGGCGCTTCAATACGCACGTTTGTTGCGGCAAGGTTAAGCGCAATATCGTCCGCAAGGTTGGTGATTTTGTTAATCCTTACACCCGCTGCAGGCTTGAGCTCGTAGCGCGTAACCGTGGGACCGCGTGAAATATCGGTGATTTCGGCAGATACGCCGAAGGAAGCAAGCGTGTCAACAAGCAGCTGTGCGTTGCTTTTAAGCTCGTTGCTCACGTCGCGTGACGACTTCTTTTTAACCGTGTTAAGCAGGCTGATAGGCGGCAGGCGGTATTCCTCCACCTTGGCGTGCATTTCGCTGTCGGACACGTCAAATTCGGGGACAATATCGGGCTTGTCCTCTTTTTTCTCTTTCTTCGGTTTTTCATCGCTTGCGTCCGCAACGATTTCATCAATGCTTTTGGGCGCGGTGCGCTGCTTCTGGTTGCGCTTTGTGGTTGCGTTGATTTCGCGGATAATGTCTGCGGTTGCGTCGTCGCCGAGGATATCGTCGTCGGCAGTTGCTTTCTTCGTTGACTTCTTCTTGCTCTGATTGTCTATAACGTCGTCACCGTAATGCGGCGGCTCGTCGTCAAGAGGAATATCAATGGTGCGGTGCTGACGTCTTTCGCGGCGTTCTTCGATGTAAGGGGTAGCTTTTTCATAAACCCTTTTAACGGGCTTAGCCGTGTTTTTGAAGAACTGGTTAATCGTAACACGCGACAGCAGCATAATATCCACAAGGATAACAAGCAAATCAACAATTACCGCAGGCGCTTTGCCGAGCGTGAGCAGCAGCCAGCCGATAATCGCGCCGAAAAATCCGCCGTTAAATTCAACAGGTGCGTTGAGGTACGCGGATTTGACAGTCTGCCCGAAAACCGAGCCGTTCTGATTTTGTATAACGTGAATAAAAGCCGATATCATCATAACAAGAACTATGATTGAAACGACTTCGTAAGTCATATTCTTTTCCGGCTTTTTGATGTTGAAAAGCACCGAGTACGCAATGCAGAGAATCGGGAAGATTATCGCTGCAAACCAGCCGAAAAGACCTATATAAAAGTTATGTAACGCAAGCCATACGCCGTCGCCCGCCACTACTGCGATAAAGAAAAACAGAATTGACACAGCAAAAATGGCAATGCTGACAATGCGCGCAATGTCGTCCCTTTTTGCCTCGTCAACCACCTTTTCAGCCGCCTGTGAGGGGCGTTTTGCAGGCTGTTTTTTTGCACCGTTCTTTTTGGGTGCAGGTTTTTTGTTATTAGTTGCCATATCTACCTACCTATAGTTTAGTTAAGGGCAAGCTGGAAAATCCCGATGACCGCAATCAGGAAGCCGAAGCCCAGATCGTATATTGCAAAATATTTAAGATAATCGTTTTTGATAATGAAGCGCAGCACCTTTACGCATACAAAGGACAAGAGCGCGCCGATAACCGCGCCGAGCACGCCTGCGATAACGCCTACATCCTCGCCGATACAGGTTTCCACAATACCGGTAACAAGGTAAATCGGGGCTGTGACTGTGAGCGCATAGCGCAGCGCAGGGCGCCTTGAAACGCCGAAAAGAATAAGCACGGCAAAGATTATGCCGATAAGCGCAAAGCCTGAAAGCGGAACGCAGAACAGGCATAAAACGCCTACAATAATTGCATAAACAAGGGTAACGTCCTTGTCGTTACGCGAGAGTGTGAGCTGCCTTGCCGCTGCAATAAGCACGCCGCCCGTAACAAGCAGGAACACGCCCTCGTCAAGCAGAGTTCCGTTATACGACGCTTTATGTAACACGCTGAACAGGAAGCCCGCTTTGCCAAACGGAATAAGCCACAGAATCAGCGGCGCAAACGAGAGCAGTACGAAGTACAAAAACCTGCGTGCAGGGCGTTTTTCGCTGCCCTTCAGGCGTTTTGAAAACATATCGCCGAACGTGCCTGCAAACTCTTTTGCAAGGTGCAAAAACACGGTGTAGCTTGCAGCGATAATACCAACCGCAATGCCCATATGTATGATGCCCGTAAGCGCGGACACCGTGCCGTCTGCCGTGTGAGCAAACTCGTGATAAGCCGATGAATGAGCCGACACGCTAACGGGAAGAATTGTGAATATAACCTGCAAAATCGCCTGAATAATCGCTTTTAAGATTGACATTGTTAAGCCCCCTGTATACTGAAAGGTTATCGAGAAACCAGCCCTTGCGGATGTAATCATAAGGGTTGGTGGAACGCGGCTTTCGGTTTTGCACCGCACCGCTGTAATCATAGTAAATATCGTCAAAACTAACTACCGTGTGCAGCATTTTCGCTCACCTCAATCACGTTTTCAAGGAAGCCCAGAGCATCCGAAAGTCCGCCGAGTTCGTCGATTAGTCCGCACTCCACAGCGTCCTCGCCGTCAAGCACGGTACCGACATCCATAATCAGCTCGCCCGTTTTCATCATAAGCTCGCGGAATTCGTCTGCCGTTATGCGCGAATTTGATTCGATGAACCTTACGATTCTGTCCTGCATTTTTTCAAAATACGACAGAGTCTGCGGCACGCCGAGGACGGTGCCGTTCATACGCACAGGGTGAACAGTCATCGTGGCGCTGGGTACAATAAAGCTCTTCTGGCAGCTTACTGCAAGCGGCACGCCGATTGAGTGACCGCCGCCGAGTACAAGCGAGGCTGTGGGCGTTTTCATCGTGGACAGCAGTTCCGCGATAGCAAGCCCTGCTTCAACATCGCCGCCGACTGTGTTGAGGATAATCAGAAGCCCTTCGATTTCCTTACTTTCCTCAATAGCGACAAGCTGCGGAATGACGTGTTCGTACTTTGTAGTTTTGTTCTGACTGGGAAGAATGTAATGCCCTTCAATCTGCCCTATAACAGTAAGGCAGTGGATGAAGTGACCGCTTTTTTCAACAGTGATTGAGCCTGTTTCAAACGGTGAGGACTGCTCGTCCTGCTGCTCTTCCCTTTCCTCTGTATTTTCCGACATTGTAACACCTCGAGGATATTATGCCCCAAAATACAGTATATAGTATATATTAACACTAATTTACTAAAATTGCAACAAAATAATACAATTAAACAATAAATTAAAATACTCTTTGCAAACAGGCATTTATGTGCTATAATAAAATGAATAAATTTTATGAGGTTTTTGTTATGATTGTAAGAGTTAATAATGAAAATTTACAGGAATACGAAGATTTTATCAAAAGGCATCCGAAGGGACTGTTCCAGCACTCATCAAAGTGGGCTAAAGTAAAATCCGCTTGGAAATGGGAAGCGGTAATGCTTAAAGAAAACGACGAAATCAAGGGCGCGGCGGCTGTGCTGATTCGCTCTATTCCCGTTATCAACAGCTCGCTTATGTACGCGTGCAGGGGCTTTGTTGCAGACGAGGACGATTTTGACACATTTGACAAGCTGTTTGACGCTTTGCTGAAAATCGGCAAGGAGTACAAGGCTTACTGCCTTAAAATCGACCCCGAAATTGTGATTGAAAACAAGGCGTACAAAGAGCATCTTATTAAAAAAGGCTTTGTTGAACTCAACCCCGGTTGCATGGATTTTGAAAATGTTCAGCCGCGTTTTGTTTACTGCTTTGACTACAACGGTATGAGCGAGGACGAGCTTATGCTCACGTTCAAGAGCGACTACCGCAACAGAATCAGAAAGGCGCCTAAGAAGGGCGTTGAGGTTAAGATTTGCGGCAAGGAAGCGCTTGACGACTTTGTTGCAATTATGCAGGAAACAGGCGAACGCGACGGCTTCTCCACCCGTCCGAAGGCATACTTTGAGCAGATACTCGACTGCATGACCGACGACGCAAGGCTGTATATGGCGTACTACGAGGGCAAGGCTATCGCAGGCACGCTGGCTATCAAATGGGGGCAGAACGTGATGAAGTACCAGTACGGCGCTTCGTCAAACGCGCACCGCAACGTTTACCCGAACTACGCCTTGCAATGGGCAATGATTAAGTGGGGCATGGAATGCGGTTGCCAGGTTTACGACTTTGGCGGAATCAGCGGCGACTGCCAGAATCCCGACAATCCGCACTACGGACTGTGGCGCTTTAAGCACGGCTTCGGCGGTTATATGAAAGAGTTTATAGGCGAGTTCGACTATGTAATTAATAAGCCGATTTACAAGCTTTATAATGTTGGTACGGAAGTTCTTAATAAGTTAAGATAAAAATGGAGAATGGAGAATTGAAAATGGAGAGTTTTGGGTGGACTTTGTTCACACCTATTATAATAGCCGTGCGAGCACCATTAATTCTCAATTCTAAACTCTCAATTCTCAATTGAATTAATTATGAGTAAGTATGTAATTGATAAAAAAGCGCTTGATGAGAACATTGAGCTGATAATTGAAAAAGCAGGCGTGCCGGTAATCGGCGTTGTTAAGGGCAACGGCTACGGCTTTGGCATTTGCGAATTTACAAAGGCGCTGCAGGCGCACGGTATAAAGACCTTTGCCGTTACGGAAGTTACCGACATCCCTGTTTTAAAAGAGATACTGAAAGATGAGGACATCCTTGTTCTGCGCTCAACAGGCGTTTCTGACGAAGCAAAGGTTGTTGCCGAAAACGGCTGCATTGCCACAATCGGTTCGCTTACAAGCGCAGAGATTATGAACGCTGCCGCTGCAGAGCTTGGCGTTACCGTTAAGTGCCACCTTAAGATTGACACGGGGCTTGGCAGGTACGGCTTTATGCCGAGCGAGGTTGAGGACGCGATTAAGTGCTACGAGATGCCGAATCTTGAATTTACGGGCGTTTACACGCATTTTTCGCAGGCGTTTGAAAATGTGCCGCTCACGCAGGAACAGCTTGTTATTTTTAAGGACACGGTTGAGCAGATAAAGAAGGCGGTGGGCGATGTTGGCATTGTTCACGCGGCGAACTCCCCTGCTCTGCTTAATGCAAAGGACGTTGCGCTTGACGCGGTGAGAATCGGCTCGGCGTTCACAGGCAGAGTTATCACGCACAGCGATATCGGCTTAAAGCGGCTTGGCGTGCTGCAGGCTGAGGTTGTGGAAACAAAGGTTGTGCCGAAGGGCTACAAGGTCGGCTATGTCGGACTTTACACCACCACGCGCGAAACAAAAATCGCCATAGTACCTTTCGGTCACGGCGACGGATTCGGGCTGACTGTTGAAAAAGAGGAGTACAAGATGTTCCACGTATTTTCAGCCCTCAAAAGAGCGCTCAACAAGCAGAGAATTTACGTTAAGATTAACGGCAAAAATTACCCTGTTATCGGCTGCATAGGGCTTACGCACACGGCAGTGGACGTTACGGGCAGCGACATAAAGGCAGGCGACGTCGCCGAAGCGGATATCTCACCGCTGATGGTTAATGCGCGCGTGCCGAGAGTATATGAATAGTTAAAAACAGAGCAGAGTTAAAATCTGCTCTGTTTACGTTTACAATGAACTCTCAATCATATATGCAGGGTATATATTCAGGTATTCCTCCAAATCAGCTGCATTGTTCTTCGCAGGATTATAGAAATGGTCGTAATCAATGGGCAAACTGTCTATTTTCAGTATACCGAAGCCATATGAATATGAGCTGACCTCGCTGAACTCGGACTTGGAATACTCCGTGATGATTTCAAACTTATGCACATACAGATTGCCGTATATGCCTTTTTCATTGCATTTTTTCTTAAAGGAGTGATAATATTTATAATAGTCGCCGTTACTGTCGTTATAATGCCACACATTATCAGCCATTGTTTTTCTGTCGTTTAAAACACTTTTGTCTTTCAGATATTTTTCAAAGTTATCCTCTCTTACATAGACAGACTCAAGCCCGTTATTAGCAAGGAATTCGTCCATATCAGACTTTTTCCACACTCTGTTATTATAAACCTCGTTATATTCACCGCTTGCGTCGCTCTCATATGTTTTAAAAAGTGCCTTAGACGCAATTGTAACGCAGTCGATGTTTTCGTCTATCTCTTTCTGCATTTTTTCAAGGCACCATTCGTTGACATCCTTTAGCTGATAATCGTCGTACAGCTTGCCGTCTATGCTGACAATAGCAAATTCTCTATCGGCAGCCTTGCACATCCACCGCGGATAACGGCGAACACTTTTCCAGTAGGAACAGTCGTACATACTGTAGCTTGGCACGAAGTACTGAACGTGGTACCGCGGCGTGTCCGCGCCGTACTTTGAGCGCATATGAATGCGTGCAGGCATATAGACTGCCGCAATTATTGCAGCGATTACAACGCAAATAATCGCAAGCACAATAACCGGTTTAGGCAATGCAATTTTACGTTTGTTCATACAAAAGTCCCCCCTCATGATATAATTCTACCACAGCGTTTATGCATTTTCAATCAAGGGGAGAAAACTTTATAGTTAGTTTATGTTTAAGGCGATATAGATAGAGGGCGGGTTTGGAAACCCGCCCCTACTTATTATCTGTCAGAAGTTTGCGTAAATGAGGTCAACTTTGCCGTAGCTTTCGCCGTATGCGCCGAAGATTATAACAATCATAATCGCAGCCATAAAGAGTACAAATTTAACGATAAACGGCAGCTTTGCAATCTTTGCGCGAATGTCGATTCCCTTTTCCTGAATAACGCCGACCACGAACACAATAAATGTGCCGAGCAGCAGAATCAGGTAGTCGTAAAGGTCGAGCCCGAGCCCATTGTGCGCACCGGGTCTGATAACGTCAAAGTTCGGCTTTTCAAACACAGAGCAAAGCATACTCCACGCCTGGCAGAGTGTGTCCGCCCTGAAGATGAGCATACCGATATTAACTATAATAAACGTGCGCAGCATCTGGAAAATTCCAAATGCTTTTTTTGTTCTGTTAATCTTTGTTTTATCGCAGATTTTGCGGAACAGCGGTTCCATAAACAGACCGATCATCATCAGCACATAGTAGTAAAGTCCGTAGACGATATACTTCCACCCTGCGCCGTGCCAGAAGCCGTTTGCAAACCATACGAAAAACAGCGCAACCGCCGTTGGCACAAGGTTTGCATAGTACGGTGAAAACTTGCTGCGTGCTTTTTTTGACGCGTTCATAAACGTTTTTGAAAACGAAATCGGGTAGAAAATATAGTCGCGCAGCCATGCGCCGAGCGTGATGTGCCAGCGCTGCCAGAACTCGTTTATACCCTTTGCAAAAAACGGACGGCGGAAGTTTTCGGGCAGATTCATACCCATAGTCTCGGCAAGACCGCTGACTATGTCCATAACTCCAGAAAATTCACAGTAAAGCTGCAGCGTGTAAAACAGGATTGCAACAAGAACTACAATGCCGGAATACTTATTGCTGTTGTCGAACACGATATCAACGTATTCTGCTGCTCTGTCGGCGATTACAACTTTCTTAAACAAGCCCCAAACAACGCGCTGCGCGCCGTAAACGAAGTCGGACGCCTTAAAGCGCTTGGGGTTGTTGAGCTGCGTACCGAACTGGTCGTAACGCGCAAAAGGTCCCTCAACAATAGTGAGGAAGAACGCGAGGTACAGCCCTACGCGAAACGGATTTTTCTGCGCCTTGTACTTGCCCGAATGTATATCAATCAGGTAGCTTGCCGCCATCATCGTGTAAAACGATATGCCAAGCGGCTGGACAATGCTCGTTTTTGCAAGACCGGCGCCGAAAATGCCGTTAATCGTGTCCACAAAAAAGTTTGTGTACTTGCAGGTGATAAGCAGCGCGAAGGTAAGGATTAAGCCTGCCCACAGCACACACGTTTTATAGCGCGAGTACTTTGCTTTGAGCGCCTTTTTTTCCGCCCTTTCAAGCCCCTTGCGCTTTTGCTTAAATGTGTCGTCGAGCTTATCTATCCACAGTCCTGCGCCCCACACAATAAGCGTGGCGGCTATAAGCGTGAGAACGTGACCTTTTGATGAAAAGATGTAAAAAACGTACGAGCCTACAAGAAGAACAGCCCACTTTGCCTTTGTAGGGCAAAGCACATACAGCAGATAAGTTATACCGAAAAAGAGGATAAAGAATGCGAAGGAGGTATAACTAATCATAAATTAGTCCTCGTCTTCAAGTCTTTCAATCATGGCTTTAATTGCAGCAGGAGTTTCAAAATTCTGCGGCATAATATCGCGTGCGGTGATGTCCACATCAAATTCATCGCTGAGTTCCGCAACGAGCGAAACGATTGCAAGCGAATCAAGAATTTTGTCGTCAAGAAGCTTGGTGTTCTCGTCAATAGCAACACCGGGCTTGATTTCCTTAATAATGTCAATAATCTGTTCCATAGTAACTCCCCTAAAGATAATTATTTGTTATTTGTAACTTCCGCTTTGATTAAATTGCGGTCGATTTTTCCGTTTTGATTGTGCGGCAGCGTGCGCATTTTTACAAGGCGGTTAGGCATAAGGTATGATGTAAGCTTTTCTGCGAGCTCTGCCATAATCTGCTCTTCGCTCGTCTTTTTTGCGCTGTAGACAAGGATGATTTTATCCTCATCGTCATCAAACACGCAGACGCATTCCTGCATACCCGTGCAGGCGCTTGCAGCGGTTTCAATCTCGCCAAGCTCGATGCGGTAGCCCATATGCTTAATCTGGTAATCCTTGCGGCAGATGTACATAATCTCGCCGCGCTCGTTCATTTTAACAAGGTCGCCGGTCTTGTACACCTTTTCGGGATAAGCGGTGTTGAGCGGATTCTGCACAAACGCCTCGGCAGTTTTTTCGGGATTGTTGTAGTAACCCTGCGCGAGGAATGAGCCGCGAACATAGAGCTCGCCCTCCTCGTCAACGCCTGCTTCGGTGCCGTCATCCTTGAGGATAAACACATCGCAGTTGTTGCAATGGTAGCCTATCGGCAGCGGCTCGTCGTCGGAAAACTCCCTGTCAACAACATAGTATGTGCAGATGTCAGTGGTTTCCGTAGGGCCGCAAAGGTTTGCGTAAACGATGTCGCTATCAAGCGAATTAATCCAGTAATTAAGCTGCTTTGTGGGCATAACCTCGCCTGCAAAAAGCACCATTTTAAGGTACTCGGGCTTTGCAAGGTCGAACAGCTTGAGATTTGCTACAATCGAAAGTGCGCTCGGCACCCAGTAGATTGTGTTGACCTTGTTTTTGTTGAGGTAGTCAACGAGCATCATCGGGAACGAGAAGTAGCTCTTCGGCACAACTACAAGCGTGCTGCCCGCGCGCAGTGTTGAGAAGATGTCCGTAACCGACATCGAGAAGTAAAACGGAGTCTGATTGCCGAAAACCGTGTCCTCGCTGAAGCCGAAGGTCTGCACAGTCCACTCGCTGTAAGCAATTACGTTGCGGTGCGTGAGCACAGCGCCCTTTGGCATACCCGTTGAGCCCGATGTGTAAAGCGCGTAAAGCGGGTCGGTGTCAATCTGGCGATTTCTTACCGCAGCAAGATAATCGTCGTCAACGTCAGCCGCCTGCGCTTCTTCGAGTGTGAAAACGTGCTCTACGCCGAGTGTTTTTGCGCCGTCGAGGTGCGCGCCGTCGGTAAGTATAACGGACGGCTGCAGAGTTGCAAAAATGCGTTCAATGCGGTCAAGCGGCATTTCGCTGTCAATCATAACGTAAAAATTGCCGCTGTAAACTGCGCCGAACATCGCCGTAAGCGCGCGTACGTTTTTATCAAGATAAACGGCAACGGGCTTGTTGTGCAGCCCCGTTTTGCCGATGTATGAGCCTATCCGTCTGGAAAGGTCAAGCGCCTCGCTGTAAGTTAGCGACTCCTCGCTGTCTGCAAACGCTGTTTTATCGGGCAGGCGCAAAGCGTCATTTTCCAGAAATTCAAGTATGTTTTTCATACCGTTCCCCCATGCAGATTATAACTGCTCTTCCTCTTTATACTCCTCATCAAGCTGCTTTTTGAGGAATTTATTCTTTTCCCTCTTGCGTGCAACCTTGACTTCCTTGTAGAACTTTTTAATGCTCTTGTCGTAGAACTCGTAGTCGGGGTCGTTGCGCCTGTCTTCCATATCGTAATTGGCAAGGATGTACTTGCCCATATGGCGCGATATTGCGCAGGCGGCGTAGTAGTTGAGGTGGTTGCCCTTATCGCGGAAGGACTTGTTGATATCTACGCCCAGCTCGTCAATCATCAGGTTGTAGTCGAGGAAGTCCCTGTCGATTTCCTCGCAGAACTCTGCCGCTGCGTTGTGGCGTTCCATATTCCAGGAAGTAACGGTGGGCATCTCCGCAAAGAACACGCTGCCGCCGTTGCTCTCAACAAACTGAATCATCTTTTTGATGTAGTCCTTTGAGTTCTGTTTAATCGGCTCTTTTTCATCGGTTTCAATCATATATTCGCCGATATTTACGTCGCACACGGCTTCCGAATACTTGTAGCCGTGCGAGTTCGGGGTTTCCCTTCTCTTTTTCTTGCCGATTTTTTTCCACTTGTTGTGGAAGGTGAAAACCGAGAAGTGCGACTTAACCACTTCGTCAAAATCCTCTGCGTCGTAATTATCAATGACGTACGACGCAAGCGACTGGTTGCGTTCGATTCCCGTGACGTCCTTGAGCGATTTATCGTAGAGCATATCAAGCTCAATCACAACTACCTTGGGCTTTTGCGTTTTGTAAAACTCCTTAAGCATTGCGTACGACTGCAGCGGAGTCTGGTGCGGCGAAGCAATAACCGTGCTTGTGAAGCCGAACTTCGTCCAGAACTCTGCAGGTACAACCGCGGAATAAAGGTCGCTGTTGCCGATACAAAGAACGTCTATCGTGTTATTCGGTTCCTGCATATACGCATACGCCTTGTTAAGACCTGTTTTGTAATCAACCGCGCCTTTTTTTGAGAAGTACGTTATCGACAGTACTTCAAGCAGTATTGCAAGAACCAGGAAAAACGAAAGTATTTTTGCGCACCCGATAATAAACTTTTTTAATTCTGCCTTTGTTTCCGTTTTCATCAGGGTAATATCCTCATTTTGTCAAACTGAAAATTGTGCTATATAATTAACTAATGATATTTATAAACCATATATGTGGAAAAATCAACAATATTAGTAAAAGTTTATAAAAAAACATCAAATTAATTAACCAAATCTTTACTTTTTTAGGGATTAGACACATAAAAAAACACCGCAGATTTTACCTGCGGTGTTAAAACTATACAGTTGGCTAAAAATGTATTATTAATACATTCCGCCGCCCTGTGCTGCGGCTGCCATAGCGGCTGCCTGTGCAGCGTCAGCCTGCGGATCCTTGATGTCCGTTACAAGCGACTCTGTGGTGAGCACCATTGCTGCAACGGAAGCTGCATTCTGCAGCGCGGAACGCGTTACCTTTGCAGGGTCAACAATGCCTGCGTCAAGCATATTTGCGTACTCATTTGTAGCGAAGTTGAAGCCGTAGCCGGCGTCGCTGTTCTTGATTTTATCAACGATAACAGAGCCCTCAAGACCTGCGTTTGCAGCAATCTGGCGAACAGGCTCTTCAAGCGCCTTAAGCACGATGTTTACGCCTGTTTTGTAGTCTGCGTCGTCGGTGTCAAGAAGTGCTTCAACAGCAGGGATTGCATTGATAAGCGCAACGCCGCCGCCTGCTACGATACCCTCTTCCACAGCGGCTTTTGTTGCTGCGAGAGCGTCCTCGATGCGAAGCTTCTTTTCCTTCATCTCCGTTTCGGTAGCAGCGCCAACCTTAACTACTGCAACGCCTCCTGCCATCTTGGCAAGACGTTCCTGAAGCTTCTCCCTGTCAAAGTCGGAAGTAGTTGTGTCAATAGCGGTTTTAATCTGTGCAACGCGCGACTTAATCTGCTCGCTGTCGCCTGCGCCGTCAACGATAATTGTATTTTCTTTAGTAACCTTAACCTGACGGGCCTCGCCGAGCATAGCCATTGTGGTGTCCTTGAGTTCAAGTCCGAGGTCGCTTGTGATAACCTGACCGCCTGTGAGGATTGCGATATCCTGAAGCATATCCTTACGTCTGTCGCCGAAGCCGGGCGCCTTAACGCATACGCAGGTAAACGTGCCGCGCAGCTTGTTGAGAAGGATGGTCTGAAGTGCTTCGCCCTCTACATCCTCTGCAACGATAACGAGCTTTTTGCCTGCCTTGAGCACACTTTCAAGAAGCGGTAAAATGTCCTGTACGGTGCTGATTTTCTTATCTGTGATAAGCAGCATTGCGTCGTCGATTACAGCTTCCATCTTATCGGTATCCGTTACCATATAAGGTGAGATGTAGCCGCGGTCAAACTGCATACCTTCAACAACCTCGCAAACGGTGTCTGCGGTCTTGCTTTCTTCAATAGTGATAACGCCGTCGGAGCTTACCTTTTCCATAGCCTCTGCGATGAGAGAGCCAATGTATTCGTCGGATGCGGAAACGGTTGCAACACGCTCGATATCAGCGTTGTCTTTTACTGCAACAGACTTCTCTTTAACAGCCTTAACAGCCGCGTCTACAGCGCCTTCGATGCCCTTTTTAACGGTCATCGGATTTGCGCCTGCGGCAACGTTTTTCATACCCTCGCGAACAAGTGCCTGCGCAAGCAGAGTAGCCGTTGTTGTGCCGTCGCCGGCGTCGTCGTTTGTCTTTGCGGAAACCTCTTTAACAAGCTGCGCGCCCATATTTTCAAACGCGTCGTCAAGCTCGATTTCCTTTGCGATGGTCACGCCGTCGTTGGTGATGAGCGGCGAGCCGTATTTTTTGTCAAGAACAACGTTCCTGCCCTTTGGACCAAGTGTAATTTTTACTGTATTGGCGAGCTGGTCAATGCCCGATTGCAGAGCCTTGCGGGCTTCCTCACCGTAAATAATATCTTTTGCCATAATATGATTTCCTCCCGATATGAATTGAGAATTGAGAGTTGAGAATTGAGAATTTCGGGAGGACTCCGTCCTCACCTATTTTTAATGCCGTGCGAAGATTCCCCTGTGAGGGGAAATGTCCGCTTGCGGACAAAAGGGTGAGGAGCCCGCTCCAAGGGGCACCCTTAATTCTCCATTCTACATTCTAAATTCTCCATTATAAACTACTCTACTACTGCAAGTACATCCTTGATGTCTGCGATTGTGTATTCTGTGCCGTCAAGCTTAACCTGCGTGCCGGAATACTTGCTGATGATTACCTTGTCGCCAACCTTAACGGTCATCGGATTTTCGTCCGTGCCGGGGCCTACTGCGACAACCTCGCTCATCTCAGGTTTTTCCTGTGCGGAAGCGGCGAGAATAAGCCCGCTTTCAGTTGTTTCTTCTGCTTCAAGCGCCTTTAAAAGCACTCTGTCTGCAAGTGGTTTAATAGTCATTTATATCACCTCTTAAAAATAAATCCTTTGTGAATTAGCACTCTATATGCCCGAGTGCTAATATATATTGTAGCAAGTTTTTTCCATTTGTCAATAGCGTTTACAAAATATTTTTAAAATATGCACATTCTACTGCATATTTGATTACTCATATATATTCTATCCACTTGCAATATATTATTTTTATGCTATAATAAAATATTATTAACCTTATAAGGGGTGCGTTATGCCTGAATTAACTTCAATAAAGGAAATACTTGATAAGTACGGCAAATACTCAGGGCTTACAACGGGTACTTCCATGCTTCCCCTGCTGCACCAGGGCAAGGACACTATAATAGTTGTTAAGCCGACAGAACGGCTTAAAAAATACGACGTTGCGCTTTACGTTACAAAAAAAGGCAAGTACATTATGCACCGGGTTGTAGAGGTTCACAGCGACCATTACATCATCACGGGCGACAATCTGCTTGCAAAGGAATACGTAACGGACGATATGATTTGCGGCAGGCTTGCGGGCTTTTACAAAAACGGCAGGCATTATGTTGACTGCGATAACTCAAAGGCGTACAAATTATATTCAAAAGTATGGGTTGCGCTTAAGCCCCTGCGCCCCGCCCTGCTGTTTGTAAGGCGCGGCGTAAACTTTGTGCGCAGGCTGCCCTACAGGGTTTACAGAAAGATAAAAAATATACTTAAGGCGGACAGATAAGTGATAGAATACAAGTTTAAAAACATATTTAAAAAAGGCGATTTAAAGACGCTCAAGTGGATGTACGAAATCTGCAAATCGCAAAAATACAAGGTGCTGCTGCTGATTGTTGTTGAATCAATCAGCGCGATTATTACCGTATCCTTTGCAAAGCTGTCAAAGGATATTATCAACGCGGCGACGATTGACAAATCGTTTGAGCTGGTAATACACCACTCTTTGTACTTTGTCGGCGCAATACTCGTGCAGCTTGTGCTGTATGTGCTTGAGCGCAGCACCACAGAACGCTGCCGCTGCAGGCTTGAGTGGATATTAAAGCAGCACACGCTTGAATCTGCAATCCGCAAGGATTATGCGTCAATCAGCAAAATCCACACGGGCGAGCTGCAAAACAGAATGTTCAACGACGTTACTGTTATTGCGGACGGCTTTACGACCATACTGCCTAACATTGTTTACTTTGTGGTTAAGCTGATTGCGGCGTTTGCGTACCTGATTATCATTGACAAAATCTTTGCCGTTGTATTCCTTGTGGGCGGACTTGCGGTGTTCTTCTGCACGCACCTGTTCCGCGGCGTTATCAAAAAAATGCACAAGGAGGTGCAGGAAACCGAGGGCAAAACGCGCTCGTTTATTCAGGAAGCGCTTACAAGTATGCTTGTAATCAAGAGCTTTGTTGTTGAGGACAAAACTGCCGAAACCGCAGACGAGCTGCAGGCGGTGAACTACAAGGCGAAGATGAAGCGCAGATTCTTTTCCATCTCCGCAAACGCAGGCATTAACCTCATTTTCAACCTCGGTTTTGTGTTTGCAGTTGCGTTCGGCGCGTACCGCATAATCTTTTTCAATATGTCCTACGGTAACGTTACGGCTATGATTCAGCTTGTAAGCCAGATTCAGTCGCCGTTTGCATCGCTTTCCAGCGTGCTGCCGAGGTACTTTACACTGCTCGCGTCGGCTGAAAGGCTTATGGAAATCGACGAGCTGCCCGACGAGTACCACGAAAACGAGGGCGAGATTGACGTTGAGGTCGCATACGACGACCTAAAAAGCATTAACTTTAAAGACATTTCGTTCGGCTACGACAGGGATATTATTCTTGACAACACCTCGCTTGAGGTTGACAAGGGCGACTTTGTTGCGATTATGGGTATTTCCGGCATCGGCAAGAGCACGCTGTTAAAGCTGCTGCTCGGCGTGTTCCAGGTGAACGACGGCAGCATTGAGCTTGAGCTTGACGAAGAAAATATTCCCGTTGACTACACCACGCGGCGTATGTTTTCCTACGTGCCGCAGGGCAACTTCATACTGTCCGGCTCGATTTACGACAACCTGACATTTATTAACGACGACGTGACCGCGGAGGAAATTGACGAGGCTATACGCATTTCCTGCTCTGATGAATTTATCAGCACGCTGCCCGAGGGGCTTGACACGGTTATCGGCGAGCGTGGCATCGGTCTTTCCGAAGGTCAGCTGCAGCGCCTTGCAATCGCGCGTTCGCTGCTGTCAAAAGCGCCGATTATCCTGCTTGACGAGGCAACCTCGGCACTTGACGAAGCGACTGAAAAGCGCTTCCTTGAAAATCTTAAGGAACTCAAAACAAAGACCTGCATCATCGTGTCGCACAAAAAGGCGGCGCTTGACATATGCAACAAGCACGTTCAGATTATTGACTCTAAAATCGTTATGGAGGAAGCATAATGCTGCTTACTAAATGGGGCAAAGCGCTTGACAGAGAGCATCCCCTTTCCGAATATCCGCGTCCGCAGTTTGTGCGTGACAGTTACATTTCGCTAAACGGCGAATGGAACCTTTCGTTTTACGAAAAGGGCACGTTTGTATCGCTTGAGGAACACAAAATCACCGTGCCGTTTTCGCCCGAATGTCCGCTGTCAGGCGTAGAGCGCGAGCTCAAAAAGAACGAATATATGGTGTACGAAAGGCAGTTTACCCTGCCCGACGGCTTTAACAAAGGCAGAGTTATACTGCACTTCGGCGCGGTTGACCAGACTGCCGACATCACGGTTAACGGCAGGTACATTATGCGCCACGAAGGCGGCTACACGCCGTTTGAGTGCGAAATTACAAAGTACCTCAAAGACGGCGAAAACACGCTGACCGTTAAGTGCGAGGACGTGTGCGAGGACAACGAATTTTCCCGCGGCAAGCAGCGCAAAAAACGCGGCGGCATTTGGTATTCGCCGCAAAGCGGTATATGGCAGAGCGTGTGGCTTGAAAGCGTGCCCGAAGAATACATACACTCCGTGCGCATTACGCCCGATTTTGACAAAGAGAGGGTGCATTTTGATTTTGCAGGCGCAAACAGAGTTAACATACGCATTTACGACGGCGACACCCTGATTGCCGACACAGACGAGCAAACCGTTATGCTGCCCGACTTCAAGCCGTGGTCGCCCGAGAGCCCGTTTTTGTACGACGTTGTTTTTACCTATAAAAAGGACAAGGTGAAGTCCTACTTCGGTATGCGCAAGTTTTCCACCGGCACGGATAAAAACGGCGTGCAAAGGCTGTTTTTAAACAACAAGCCGTACTTCCACAACGGTCTGCTTGACCAGGGTTACTACCCCGACGGCTACCTTACACCGCCGTCAAACGCGGCCATGGAATACGACGTTAAAACGGTTAAAGTGCTTGGCTTTAATATGCTGCGCAAGCACATCAAGATTGAGCCGCTGCTCTGGTACCACTACTGCGACAAATACGGCATCATCGTTTGGCAGGATATGATTAACGGCGGCGGCAACTACGGTGCGGAAGTGAGCGTAATTCCGTTTGTCGGCATAAAGCTTGACGACACGAATTACAAAAACTTCCACCGCACAAGCGATAAGGCTATGGCGCTGTACTACAAGGAGCTTGACGAGATGCTGAACCACCTTTACAACTGCCCCTGCATTGCCGTGTGGGTGCCGTTTAACGAGGGCTGGGGTCAGTTTGACAGCGCAGTTGCGTACAAGTTTATCAAGGCGTTTGACAAAACGCGCACAGTTGACTCTGCGTCGGGCTGGCACGATATGGGCGTGACGGACGTGATTTCCAAGCACATCTACTTTACGCCGATTAAGGTTAAAGCAGGCGGCAAGCCGTATGTGCTGTCCGAATTCGGCGGACTCTCAACACGCGTGAGCGGACACACGTTTAACGACAAGATGTTCGGCTACAAGATTTACAAGGACTGCCATTCGCTCACAAGGGCGTACAGGCGGCTGTTTGACAACGTGATTATTCCGCAAATCAAGGATGGCTTGTCCGCAACGGTTTACACACAGGTAACTGACGTAGAGGACGAGCTAAACGGACTATTAACATACGACCGCGAGGTGCTTAAGGTAGATGCCGACACGGTTAAGGATATAAACGAAAGGGTAAGATTATAATGAAAAAGGTATTATGCTTAATTCTATCAACACTTATGGTATTCAGCGCGCTTGGCGCAAGCCTTACGGCGTATGCCGCAACAAGCACGGAATACGAATACAATCTGCTTGACGACGGCACGGCAGAGCTGACGAAGTACAAAGGAAATCTGGCGGTAGTTAATATTCCTACCGAAATCAGCAAAAGCGTCATTTCCTTTGGCGACAAGATTAAAGTATCAAAGGTTGCGGATACCTGCTTTAACGACTGCACGAATCTTCTTGAATTAGGAGTTCCAAATGGCGTTAAAATGAACGCAAAGGCGGTTAACGGCTGTACTGCGCTTAAGCAGATATACGGCACAAATTCCTCCTCCGAGTATTCAGGCTCAAGCACTGTAGCAAAAGGCAACGTTTTATTCAAGGTATGCGCAGGCGCAGGCTACACAAAGCTTGATTTAACTACGCTTAAGTTTACATCTATCGGCTCATATGCGTTTTGCGACAACACAAAGCTTGAGACAATCATCCTTCCTGCAAAATGCAATAAGATTGCGGCTAACGCTTTCTACAACTGCCCCAATCTGAAAGAAGTCCTTTATGCAGGCGATTCATGGGATGAGTTCAACGCCATTAAAGTCGGCAGCGGCAACGATGTGTTCAAAAACGCAAAAGTTACCGTTCATTACGACAAAGCACATTCATACCAAACAGTAACGACCACCAAGGCAACGCTTACCAAAAACGGAAAAGTCCACAAAAAATGCGCATATTGCGGCAAAAAGGTTACATCCGTAATTTACTATCCCAAAACAATTAAGCTTAAGAAAACAAAGTACACCTACGACAATTCGGTTAAAAAGCCGGGCGTTACCGTAAAAGACGCCAACGGCAAAACCATCGCCGCAAAGAACTACAAGGTTACCTATTCCAAGGGCAGAAAGGCTATCGGCAAATACACGGTAACGGTTAAGTTCAAGGGCAATTACTACAAAGGCACCAAGAAGCTGACCTTTAAGATTAACCCCAAAGGCACCAAGATTACAAAGACTTCAACAACCAAGAACTCGTTTACCGTTAAGTACAAAAAGGTAAATAACTGCACGGGTTATCAGGTGCAGTACGCAACGGACAGCAAGTTCAAAAATAACAAAAAGACTGTTACGGCAACTAAAACAAGCAAAACCGTATCAAAACTGAAGTCAAACAAAACTTACTATGTAAGAGTCAGAACCTACAAAACGGTTGACAAAAGCAAGTACTATTCCGCATGGACTGCCGCAAAGAGCGTTAAAACAAAAGCAGCCCCGATTAAGCTTAAAACGAAGCAGACTAAATTATCATTCTTAAAAACATACAAAGAAAACAAGATTGAAACCACTTTTATTTACCCCAAGGTTTTAGGCAATTCAACCGCTGCAAAAATTATCAACGCAGCATTTTCTTCAAGAATTGAGGAATGGAACGACTTTAACGACGAATTGGTTTATCATTTATACAGTACAAGTTATGAGATATTGGAACATGAAACAAAATACACAGTAACGGAAAACACAACTAAATACATATCGTTTTTCGGAGCGGAAAAAACGCTTTACAGAACAGGCGGACATTTAGATGATCAACTGTTTTCAATGACCTTTAATCCTCAAACAGGTAAAAAGGTTACGGCAAGCAGCGTAATGGGAATTTCAAAAGCGGCGGTTAACAAAAAAGTCAGAGCCGCATATGTTAAAGCGTTTGAAAAAGAATACTGGGAAGTTAATTCCTCCACGCTCGAAAAGATTAACGAAGTGGATTTCAACGGCAAGAATTTCTATCTGAAAAACGGCAGAATCTATTTCTATTCAGACGCAGGCGCACCGCTGCTCGGCGGATTAACAGACCGATATATCACTGTTTCATTTAAGTATTAATAAGTATTAGGAGTAAAACTATGACAAAGCGAATTATATCGCTGGCATTGGCTTTGATTATGATGTTTTGCGTTAATACCGCTGTTACGGCAAGCGCGCAGAACGTTAAAATCATCAACACCGTCACCGTTAAGGTCGGCGAAGCAAAGCCGCTGAAGTTTACGGATTCCAAAGGCAACAAGGTTAGCGTTACCTGGAAATCAAACAACACAAAAATCGCAGCAGTTACCTCCGATTCAAAGGTCAAGGGTAAAAAGGAAGGTAACTGTTTAGTCACCTGCAAATATAAAAACAAACGTTACGGCGTTAAGGTTGTCGTTAAAGGTAAGGTTAAGAAAAAGATTGCGCTTAACAAGAAAACTCTTAAACTCATAACCTGCAAAAAAGCAACGCTTAAGTTAAAATACGCAAAGGCTGCAAACGTTAAGTGGATCAGTTCCGACACTAACATTGCAACCGTTACCAAAAAAGGCGTTGTTACGGCAAGGAACGCGGGCAAAGCCACAATTACCGCCAAGTACAAAAACAAAAAATACACCTGCAAGGTGACCGTAAACATTCCTAAATCGCAGCAAGACGCGTTTAATAAGGTTAAAGAAAAGGTGCTTGCAGAGGGCGTTAAAACAAGTTCAAAGGACGGCGTGTTTTATTCCGTACTCTGGTATGTTGACGATGTTGAATACCAGATCTGGTACGGCGAGAAGTCAAACAAAATTTACTTTGAAACAGACGTTTACGAAAACGACGAAGTTGTGATGTCAAATGACTTTTGGTTTGGCGCGTCGGGCGATGCAAAAGCGTTTTATGAAAACGAAAAGTTCAGCACAAAGCCCATGGCGTTTAACAGAAGCGACTTCAAACTGAATACAGGTATCAGTTACGCCTTTAAAAAGGGCAAAAATCCGGGACAGAAGGAAATTGACAAGCAGGCTAATGCTTTTATGAAGCAGACTTTACCTGTGTTTAATGAAAAAATCAAAAGCGAGGTTAACGTTGACCTCAAACAGCTCGGTTTTAAAAACTGGGACAAATAAACAGAAAGGCAACACAATATGAACCAACTTGAAGTTAAGGACGGAATTAAGGCTACATTTAAAACAAATATGGGCGATATGACCTTTGTGCTGTTCCCCGAGGTTGCGCCAAAGGCGGTGGAAAATTTTACCACCCACGCGAAAAACGGCTACTACGACGGGCTGATTTTCCACAGAATCATCAAGGACTTTATGATTCAGGGCGGCGATCCCAACGGCAACGGCACGGGCGGCAAGTCAATCTGGGGCACGCCGTTTGAGGATGAGTTTGCGCTTGACGCAAGGAACTACTACGGCGCGCTGTCAATGGCTAACAGCGGACCCAAGACCAACGGCTCGCAGTTCTTTATTGTGCAGTCAAAGACGGCGCCGCCGCAGATGCTTGAGCAGATGGAGGGGCTGACCGACAAGGGCTATCCGCGCGAGTGCATAGACAACTACAAGGAGGTCGGCGGCACACCGTGGCTTGATTTCCACCACACGGTTTTCGGTCAGATTATCAACGGCACGGACGTGCTTGAGGACATCGCCGCAGTGCGCTGCGGAATGAACGACAAACCCCTGCACGACGTTGTGATTGAAACAATTGAGATAACGGAATAGTTGTTTGGGCGGATTTCCTAATCCGCCCGTCTGAAAACTGAATACCGAACACTGAAAACGGGAGGGTCGGGAGACCCTCCCCTACTTTATGTAAAGCGTTGGATTAGCAGGTTGTGGCAGCGCAGTTCCTCGGTATCGTCGAGTTCGGCGAGGTCGTCGCCTGTGGCGCGGCGGAGGATTTCGTCCGCGAGGGCGGGATTTTTCGGCAGCACGCAGCCGTGGGCATAGGTGCAAAAGGTGTTGTTAAAAAGCAGCCCCTCTCCCCTGTCCGCGCCGTTGTTGCCAAAGCCGCTGATAACCCTGCCGAGCGGTTGCAGCACGGGGTCAAGGTACGTTTTGCCGCTGTGATTTTCAAACCCCACGACCTTGCCGAAGGCGGTATCAAAAACGATGTTGCCAATCATCCGCTCACTGCCACCTATGGTGTAAAACGGCAGCGCGCCGCAAAGCTGCATAACGTCGCCGTTTGCCGCCTGATAGTACTCGCCGAGCAGCTGATAGCCGCCGCAGATTGCAAGTACGGTTTTGCCGCTCTGTACGGCGTAGGTCAACTCATCGCACCTGCGCTTGAGGTCGTGCGAGATTATCTGCATTTCCCTGTCCTGCCCGCCGCCTATAAACAGTATGTCAAACTCCCCGAGCCTGCCGCCGATGCCGATCTCATTCACCTGCACGCCGTAGCCGCGCGCCTTAAGGCGGTAGCACAGGCAGCGGACGTTGCCGCTGTCGCCGTACAGATTCATTTCCTTATGGTAAAGATGGGCAATTGTAAGCGTTTTCATTGCCAGAATTCCTTTCCGCCAAAGTATTTGCGCAGTGTTTTGCGAATCTTCATCATCGCGGTGTAGTTTGCAAGGATTACCGTGTTGTCAGCAGCATTAATTACCTGCAAAAGCGCGGACATATCTTCGCCGTCCAAAGTGCCGGCGGTTGCAATGCCGTTGTACTTAAGGCGCACGGTCATATCGGTGGCGCGCGTGCCAAAGGTGTAAAACGCCGCGCGCATAGTACATAGCGAATCAAAGTCGCTGTCCCAGATCCAGCTGACGTCGCGCCCGTCAGCGGCGTTATCGTTAAGCGCAAGCACGACGCTGTCAACAGCCTGCAGGCTTGCCGCGTACTCTGCGCAGGACGAAAAGCCAACGGGATTTTTAACAAGCATAAGCAGCACGCTGCCGCTGCCCGTTTTAAACGTTTCCTGCCTGCCGAAAGCGCCTGCAAAGCCGTCCGGTGCAGTAACCTTGCCGCCCGTTGCAACCTGCAGCACAGCAGCCGCGCAAACAAAGTTGTAAATATTATACACGCCGCAAAGAGCAATGCGCTGCGGCGTTTTTTTGCCGCGTGCGCATAGGATGAAGGATGAGCCATTTTCACCATTTGCAATCACCCCCTGCGCTTCAAAATCAGGCGGTTTGCGGCAGTAGCCGCAGCCGTCGCAGCGGTAGTTGCCGAGGTGAGAGAACACGCGCGACAGGTACCGCAGTTCGCGATTGCAAAGCGGGCAGAAGCGCGCCTCACGCACGTCAATCAAATCAAAATCCGCGTCAACGCCAAAGGTTGTGCAGACGTTATCAAGGCTCGTCAGCGAGTTAGTCAGCGGACAGTCGGCGTTAATCACGAGTCGCGCCGTCGGCATATTTTTTGCACTCTGCTTGATTACGTTAAGCGTGTGACTGACCTCGCCGTAGCGGTCGAGCTGGTCGCGGAAAATATTAGTAACGGCAAGCACGTCGGCGTCTATGTAGCGCGAAATCACGGGCAGGCTGTTTTCGTCACATTCAAGGACGGCAAAATCCTTTTTGCACCTGCCGAAAAGCGTGCAGTTAGCGATAAAAGCAGTAGTAACGCCCGTGAGCATATTCGCGCCGCTTTTATTTAGAAAACAGCTGTACCCTGCCGAAGTCAGCGCGTTTTCAATCAGCGCACAGGTGGTGGTTTTGCCGTTAGTACCCGTAACGCAGATTATATGCACGCCGCGCGACAGAACGGTTAAAATATCGTATTTAAAAAACAGCGCCACCCTGCCGGGCAAGGTTGTTGCGCCTTTGTTAAACAGGCGCAAAAAGGCAGCGGTAAGCCGTGCAAAAACAAGTGCTAAAAATATCATAGTAAATTATATTGCAATATTTCAGTTTTATGATAAAATGAAAATTAATTGATGTGCGGGGCGCCGGGGTCGTCGCCCCATACATAAAGCAGGAGGAATTGTTATGCTTGATAAAATTGTTGATATTGTGAAAAACGCGGCTGAGATTTACAAAAGCGCAGGCGCCGACCTTGGCGTGGAACTTAAAAGTTCAAGCGTTGACCTTGTGACGAAATACGATAAGGAAATTCAGGATTTTCTTGTAGGCGAGCTTACCAAGCTGCTGCCCGAGGCGCAATTCTTCGGCGAGGAGGGCGACGGCAACAAGGAACTCACGGACGGCTGGTGCTTTATCATCGACCCGATTGACGGCACCACGAACTTTGTAAAAGGCTTCCAGCACAGCGCAATCAGCGTGGGGCTTGCAAAGGACAAAGAGCTTGTTATAGGCGTGGTTATGGACCCCGACCTTGACAACGTGTATTATGCCGAAAAAGGCAAGGGCGCGTTCCTCAACGGCAAGCCGATTCACGTCGGCGACTGCGATTTAAAGACGAGCCTTGTGCTGTTCGGCACCTGCCCGTATGAGCACGAGCTTGCCAGAAAGACATTTGAGATTACGGAAAAGGTGTTTTACAAATCGCTTGAGGTTCGCCGCGCAGGCTCTGCAGCGCTTGACATCTGCTACATCGCGGCAGGCAAGGCGGATTTGTACTACGAACTTATACTCCGCCCGTGGGACTGGGCAGGTGCAACGCTGATACTAAAAGAAGCAGGCGGCGTATGCTCTACCTGCGAAGGCGAGGAGCTTGACGCGTCAAAAATCCGTTCCTACGCCTGCGGCAACGCGAAGAATTTAAAAGAGTTTTATGAGATATACAACGATTAATTCGTACCTGCAAAAACGTTTTGGCTGCAAGGTTTACAAGCTTGCGATTGACGGCGGCTTTACCTGCCCGAACCGCGACGGCACGCTTGGTACGCGCGGCTGCATTTTTTGCTCAAGGGGCGGCAGCGGCGACTTTGCCGAGGATAAAAGGCTTACAATAACCGAGCAGATTGAGCGCGGTAAAGAGCGCGTGGGCGCAAAGATTAAGGACGGCAAGTACATCGCGTACTTCCAGGCGTTTACCAACACATACGCGCCCGTTGAGGTGCTGAAAGAAAAATACACCGAGGCGGTAAACCACCCCGATGTAGTTGCAATTTCCATAGGCACGCGCCCCGACTGCCTTGGCGACGACGTGCTGAATTTGCTTGATGAGATTAACAGAATCACGCCCGTTTTTGTTGAACTCGGCTTGCAGACTATTCACGAAAGCACTGCAAAGTACATACGCCGCGGCTATCCGCTTGAGGTGTACGACAAGGCGGTGCGCGACCTGCACGCCATTAACATTAACGTGGTAACGCACCTTATTTTAGGGCTGCCGGGCGAAAGCACAGACGATATAATTGAAAGCGTAAAATACGTTTGCAAGCGCACAGACGGCATAAAACTGCAGCTGCTGCACATACTTGAAGGCACAGACCTTGCAGACGAATACCGCAGCGGCAAAGTGAGCGTTATGTCGCTTGAAGAGTACACCGAACTTATTGTGAAATGCGTTGAGGTTATACCCGAAAACGTGGTGATTCACAGGCTTACAGGCGACGGCGCAAAGCGCGACCTGCTTGCACCGCTGTGGTCGGCAGACAAGAAAAAGGTAATAAACACAATAAACAAAGCACTTAACGAGCGTTAAGTGCTTTATTTTTGTAGGGGCGATTCACGAATCGCCCGCGGCGCGATGTGGGCATCGCGTCCTACAAACAACCGATATCTTTTGTTAGCCGTAAAATGCAATTTGTTCGATGTACGGCGTGCTACGCGACTGACGCACAACGAACACCGCGCCGATGCAATCCGCGTCGATTTTGATAATCCTGCGCATACCGATAACGCCGCCCTTGCACACGCGTTTGTACTTGCCGTTGGGCTTGATAATGTACAGATCAAACGCCTCAACACGCTGCGACATTGTAATATCCTCGTTGATAACGCAGTAGTTTATGTGCTGCTCGGTGCCGAACTGAAACTCCGTAAAACCGTCCTTTAGCTCGCCGAGATTGCTGACAAGCACGGGATTTGCGTAGATGGCATTTATTTTTTCGCCAAGCTTTTTGAGGGTGCGCGTTTCCTTGCGGCTGATAACGCCCTTGCTCGTGGGCGGCACGTTGAGCAGCAAAAACGCGTTTTTGCCGACAGAATTCATATAGATTTCAAACAGCTTTTTGGAACTCTTAATCTTGCTCTCATTTTCAGGTGAAGCAAACCAGCCGTCGCGGATTGAAACGTCAACCTCCGCAGGATACCATGTGAGGTCGGCGTATTTTTTGAGCGTTTTGCGCGAGCCTAAATCCTCGTCGGAGGACTTGATTTTTTGCAGCTTTTCCGCGTCGGAAGCCGTCTGTTGCGAGTGCTTTTGCACGGTTTCTGCAACAGTGAGGTAGCGCGGAACTACGCTGTATTCGTTTTCGCGCACCGCGCCTGCCTCGTTACCCACCCAGCGGATGTCGGGGCCGCAGATTGCAATATTTGCGTTTGGCTGCAGGGTGCGCACAAGCTTGTAGTAGCGTTCCCAGTCGTAGTCAAATTCCTTTGCCTGCGAACCCTTTGCGCCGTCAAACCACACCTCAAAAATCTCGCCGTACAGGGTAAGAAGCTCGGTGAGCTGGCGTACAAAAACATCGTTGTAAATCGGGGTGCCGTACGACGGCTCGTGCATATCCCACGGGGACAGATACACGCCGAAATCAAGCCCCTCTTCACGGCAGGCGGTAGCAGTCATCTCAACAATATCAAGCCCGTAGGGCGAGCGCATAATGTTAAAATCAGTCGTGCCGGTGTTCCACAGGCAGAAGCCGTCGTGGTGCTTGCAGGTGAGGATAACGCCCGTTGCACCCGACGCCTTAATCGCCTTTGCCCACTGCTTTGTGTCGATTTTAGAGATGGTAAAATCGTCCGCAGTTTCAACACCGTTGCCCCACTCCCTGCCGGTTGCGGTGTTCATGCCAAAGTGGATAAAGCAGTAAAACGGCTTTTTGCTGTGCTGCACCTGCGCGGCAGTCGGGCGGATGGATATATAGCGGTCAACGTCGCTGTCGTTCAGCGGTGCGCCGCCGTTTTTGGTCGTCCAGTTTTCATCAAGTTTAAGTTTCATAGTTAAATACAATTATAAATTATGAGTTATGAATTATGAATTTTGGGTGAGCTTCGCTCACACTCATTGTAGGGCCGGATTTCCCAACCCGCCCGCGGGTCAATCATGATTGACCCCTACTTATTGTCTGAAGCGTAGCTGAGTAACCTCAATTCATCATTCATCATTATTACAGTAATTTCTCAAATCCCTCCGTAGTGTACTCCTCGCCGTTGCGCTTCTTTTCAAGCTGCACCATAAGGGCGTCGAAGCGCGCCCTCGTCATAGGATAGATGATAACGCAGATAAGCGAAATGCCGAGGATTGCCGCAGGGATTATTGTGGATATATTTTCCATACCGTCGATAACTTCGGGGTCGCTGATTTTTGTAAACAGCGACTCGTTGCCGGCAACGTCCTTTGACGAATCGTAACCGTAGGCGGAAAGCATAAAGCCTGCCATAAGGATGCCGAAGCCTGCGCCGAACTTCTGCACAAGCTGCGGAAGCGCGGTAATAGTTGACTCGCGGCGTTCCCCTGTTTTGAACTCGTTGAGTTCAACAAGGTCGTAGCCCATTGAGTAGAACAGCGTCCAGAACGTTCCGAGACCCATACCGAGCACGGCAGGGCTTACAATGCACATAATTTTGAAGCCGCCGACTTCTGCGTCAAGACCGGCGATTTTAATCACAATTTCAAGCGAAAGCACTATTGAGAAAAAGAAAATTGTTGCAAAGCGCCTGTCCTTTACCTGCGCAACCTTTTCCACAATCGGGACGAAAACCGCCATTGAGATTACGAGCGACAGGATTACAAAGGTTATGCCCGTGTCGTACTTCATACCGATGCAGTCGATTACCATATACGTGAGGTTTGACTGAATCATTGAGCTCATTGCAAGGAAGAAGAACACGAACATCAAAAACCACTTCGTGGGCTTGAGCTTGAGAATATCCGCAAATGCCCTGAACGTGGATTTGACTGTGACCTTTTCTATAACCTCGCCCTCTTTTAGCTGCTTTGGCGTGTACACGCCCTTAAGCGATTTGCAGCAGACGAAGCCGAGCACAATTGCGATAACGCTGATTATTGCGGCGATTACCGCATAAGAGTTGCTCTGGTATTTTTTGCCGAGCAGCGTTGCTACAGTCGGCACAAGTGCGGGCAGGATGTTTGCAATACCCACGCAAGCGGCGTTGAGCAGCGATGACAGCGAGCGGATGCCCGTGCGCTCGTCGTAATCCTCCGTAAGCTCTGCCACAACTGCGTAGTACGGGATTGAGTACATTGTGTAGAACACCCATATGCACATTGAAATCACGGTGTATAGCAGGATTTTTGCAATCTCTGCGGAAAAACCTGCGCCGATGCTTGTCCACGCGACAACGAAGATAACCGCAAGCGGAAGGATTGAAACACGCATAACCTTGCGTTTATCAACTCCCGGTCGGTCGGTATAGTTACCGATAAGCGGATCGGTTACCGCGTCCCACGCAATGGAAATGAAAATGATAATCGAACTGTACTTCGGCTGAATACCCACGATTTCGTTAAGAAACGTGAGGTAATATGTATAAAACATATTATACACAAGCGATTCGGTAAAAATGCCGAGCGCGTAGCCGAACTTCTTTTTCTTTGTAAGGGTTTGATTCAAAGGTATCACCTCAATCAGTATAATAAAACTATTTAAGCTGTAATTTACTTTTTAGCAATATACTTGTAAAACGCCGAATTCTCCGAATCCGTGCCGACAAAGTTCATTTTACCGTCAAGCTGTAGATCTGTCAGCGAAGAATAATGGTCGTACTTTGTAACGCACTCGCCTTTTGTCTTGATAAACAGGCGTGCTGACGAGGTGTACTCAACAAGCGGTGTACCGCAGCCGATAATAAATATCAGCATAACGGTAAGCAGCTTCTTTGCATGCTTTTGGTATTCTTTTGAGTTTTTATCCTCATTTGGATTCTTCTTGCGGCAGAGTTCCGGCACAAGATACTCAACAAGCATCATCATAAGCAGGAACAGCGCAGGAATTGACGCGCGCATACAAAAATCGATTGAAACGCCAACCTTGATAAACGGGATAATCACAAGCGAAACAGCAATGAAAATTGACTCAAATCTGTTGTTTTTGTTTTTGAGGTTGAGCAGCAGGAAGCCGAACTCAAGCAGCACGAACAGCACATAGAATACCGCCGTGTACACGTCTGAGAGAGCAAACTCTATTCCTGGTGTGCCGCCGGATGTTTGGTCGGTAGAAACGGCGTTATTCATATAGTACAAGCCGAAAACGGGAACAAGCGTTACAACTGCAATCACGTTCTGCACCGTAATGATGTTTTTGAAGAACGCGGCAATCTGCTTGCCTTTAGCGGCAATAATAAGGCTTCTGACCGCAAACGCGAGCATATATACGGCAAGACCGATAAGCGGCAGAGGCGAAGTCGGAAGCAGCGCAAGACCTATGAGCGCAAACGATTTTTCGTCCTTTTCGCTATAAGCAAGAACACACGCAAGCCATGCAGGAACTGCCTGGTTGAACACCCAGCAAAGCTGTGTTGACATACTGCTGTACTGGAAGCTGCCTGCCCACCATTCGATGTGCGACAGGAATTTTTGCGGCAAATAAATTGCGCCGAGTGCGTCCATACCGCTAAACAAAATCATAATTGCAAGCGTTATGTAAACCGCCTTACGTCTGCCCTTGCCGACCTTAAACAGCAACAGCAGCAGCGTTGTGTAAATAAGCACAACCGTCCACAAAACGATTGCTATTCTTGCAACGAGCCAGCCTGCGGCAAAACCGCCGAAGGACATTGCAAGCTTGCCGATAAGCGCAGGTAAAAACCAGTAGCCTATATAATATACCAGGCTTTCATCGTTTTCCCCACCGTAAACAACAGGCCATTTGTAATTAATCAAATCACGAAAAATTACATTGCGAATTTCGTAGTCGCTTTTCTGCGTAAAAAAGCCGCCCTGACCTGACAGAATCGCCCAAATCAGGATAATCACGCCCACTGCGATTAGCGTTGTGGCTTTTACTTCAATCACTCTGTCCTCTGCTTTAGAGGCAAAAAACAGCGCCACGCCGAGAAGTGCAACACACGGTATGCCGATTATCAGCTTAACCCATGTGAGCATAAAGATTATTGACGGTACAAGCAGCAAAAGCAGCGCTGCAAATCTGACTTTTTTATAATGAAGTTTTATCATAAAAATCCCCCATACTGCTTTCAAAATTAATGCGTTCTTCCTCAATAACAAGCGGTCTGTTCATAACTCTGGTGTTGATATTCATAATGTACTCGCCGAGGAAGCCGAGGAAGAACAGCTGCACCGAACCGAGGAAGGTAATACTGATAACCGTAGGCACGGTACCGCCGGGGAATCTGTCCCACCAGATGAGCTTCATCACAAGGTACACGATGCCGATAATTGCACTTATCATGGCGACGATAAACCCTGCAAACGAAGCCATACGCAGCCCGATTTTTGTGTAGGAAGTGAAGCTCAGCATAGCCGCATCGTAAAGCGTAAAGAAGTTGTTGTGCGTTTTGCCTGCAGCGCGTTTTGGCTGCGTGTACTCAATATCCTTGCGCTTGTAGCCGAGTTCCGCAACAATGCCGCGGATGAACGGCGACGGGTCGTTAAGACCGCGAAGCACCTCGATAAACGACCTGTCGTACAGAGCGAAGCCCGTAAAATGCTCAATCTGCTCAACGGGCGACATCTTTTTAATAAGCCTGTAGTAGCAGGTGCGCGCAAAGCGGACAAACGGATTTTCCTTGCTTGCACTCTTGATGCCGCAGACGATTTTGTAGCCCTGCTCCCACTCGTGAACAAAGCGCGGAATCATATCCACTGGGTCCTGAAAGTCGGCGCATATCGGGATAACGCAATCGCCGCTTGACTGCAGCAGCGCGTGGTACGGCGAATTGAACTGACCGAAATTTTTAGCGTTAAAAATCGCCTTGACCTTCTTGTTATCAGCACAGATTTCGCGTATCAGCGCGCGGGTATTATCCGTAGAGCAGTTGTCAATTATCAGTATTTCGTAATTATATTCAGGCAGCGAGGCTTTAATCTCACTCTCAACCGCCGTTGTAATCTGCACAATGTTTTCTTCCTCGTTATAGCAAGGAATCACAATTCCGATTTTTTTCATCTTATTCCTCTTCACTCATTTGATTTTTATACCACTGCACCGTACGCCGTATGCCCTCATCAAAATCAACCTGCGGCACAAATCCCGTGTCACGCACGAGGTCGGAAATATCAGCGCACAGGTACATCGGCTGATTTTCAAAATAATCAATCGCACCGAAATTGCATTTGGCGTTACTGTTACCCACAGCGTTATATATTTTGCCAATGTACTCTTTCAGCGGCGCAGGTTTGCCGCAACCGAGGACGTAGGTGCTGCCATCTATGCCTTTGTCGGCAACAAGCAGCATCGCTCTGCCTAAATCCTCATTGTACATATAATCCCAAATCTGGTCGCAGGGCGTGAAGTCGCAGCTTTCGCCGCGGCACATTTTTGCAACGGTCTGCATAACCATTGTGTACGGTTTGTCGCCGATGCCGTAAGCGGAAATGATACGGCACCAGTTGAACTTAATGCCGAGTTCGCGGCAGAGTTCAGCGGCTTTGCTGCGTGTTTCAAGCTTTGCCTTGCCGTAAAAATTCTGCGGGTTGCAATCAAGCTGCGGCGTGAGCGCAGTTCCGTAAGGCACAACGCCGTATTCCGCCTGACTGCCAACGCCGACAAACGACTTGCAACCAAGCTTGTGAGCAAGCCTTACAGCGTCAAGAGTGTAACCAACGTTCTTAAACTGCTGTGCCTCGTCATTTCTATCAGCGCCGTAAGTACCGTTCCACGCAAGGTGGAAAAACGCGTCGGCATTTACGCTCAAACTGATATCGGCAAGCTCAGACAAATCACATTTAATAAACTCAACACCGTCGATTTTCGGCGCAGTTCTGCCAAGCGCCGTAACGTCAACACCATCATCAAGCAACGCGCGTATAAGCCCATATCCAACCGCCCCGCTTGCACCTGTTATAATCGCACTATTCATAACAATTAATCCTGTTTATTATTTCAAGTATATCCAAAGGTTTATCCGCAACACCAATGCAGTTTGAGTCGGCGCTTTTATATCCATTTTTGTACCCAAATCCATATGTTACCGCTAAAAACCTTGTATTTGCAGCAAGTGCACCTTTTGCATCGTGGTCAGTATCGCCAATCAAAACAGTAGTTTCGTTAGTTCCGCCCATTTCCCTGATGCACAAATCTAAAATATCCGATTTGCGCAATATGTTATCGTTATCAGCACCGTGCATTGATATGCAGTAGTTGTTAAATCCAAACTCATTTAACAACCTCAAGGCATAATCTTCACGCTTATATGTAGCAACGGCAAGGTTGATGCCTGCTTTTTTAAGTTTGTCGCAAACATCATAAATCCCGTCGTACGGTTTTGCCTCTAACAAGGTTACATCTTTATAGTAATCTCTGAAAAGTTTACTTGCAATTATCGTGGTTTTTTCATCACAGTTGCAGTAATTTGCAAACGATTCCTGAATCGGAGGTCCGATAAATTTGGCAACAGTTTCTTTAGAAAGAGGCGGTAAATCCAATTCATTTACAGCGTGAATAACGCTGTCAATTATTCCTTCGGAAGTGTCAAGCAACGTTCCGTCCAAATCAAAAACAACATTTTCAATTCGCATAATAACTCCTGTCAGACGTAACGTATTGCATCAAACTCATCTCTGTCAAGAAACGGCTTCATATCGTCAATTGAAGGCGAAACAATTCTGCCGTCAGGTAAAACTTTTGATGCTGACTTTGGCTCAAACGGTTGTTTTTCGTCAACGATAACTTCACAAATACACGGGCTATCCGAATTCAGAACATCGCTAATTATTTCAGCACTGCCTTTTTCATTCTCAATTCTGAAATAGTCAAGATAAAACGCTTTTGCAACGGTTTCAAAATCAGGAAAAAGCAGTCCGCTATCCTTGTCAATTCCTACAAAGCCGGAATTAAACAGGTTTATTTGCGTCTGGCGAATAGAATGGTAACCGTTGTTATTCAGAATGAAAATCTTTGTATTAAACTTATTGTACGAAATCGTTGCAAGCTCCTGCAAATTCATCATTATGCTTCCGTCGCCGTCAATACAGATTGTCCTTCTGTTATTATCGGACACAGCAACTCCTAATGCAGCAGGCAAGCCGTAACCCATTGCTGCACATCCTGAATTAGTAAACATCCGCTGACCTTGTTTTATCTTTGCAGCCTGGAATGTGACAACGCATGCACTGCCATTGCCGCAGATAATTCTGTCGTTATTATCAAGTTGATTGAACAGATTATCAACAAACACATACGGGTTGATTTTCTTGTCGGTACTATGATACTCATCAAGCACGGCAGGATACTTTTCAAGCAAACTGCGGCACCAGCTATTCCATCTCTTATGCTCATCAACAGGGCTATAAGCAGCTTCATTAACCGCTGATAAGAATGTCTTTACATCCATATTAACCGGCATATCCGCAATAACCGTCGGCTTTTTTAGCTCTTTTTCATCAATATCTACAATTACCTTGTATGCGTTTTTTGCAAAATCAAAACGGTTGTAACCAATCATTCTGATATTTAACCTGCATCCTAAACTGATTAACAAATCGCAATTCTGCACAGCAAAATTACCGCTACGGATACCCACCGTACCGGGCATACCGACATAATACGGATTGTCATAAGAGAGCAAATCATTAGCGTTCCACGCGGTAACAACCGGAATTTGCAGCTTTTCAACCGTTTTTATAAACTCATCTTCCGCAGAACCCACATGGATACCTGTTCCCGCAAGAATCAGCGGCGCTTTTGCCGCGCTTATTTTTTGTAAAACAGAATTTACCACATCCGAACAGTCAATCTGATTTTGCGGAAATTCAGCTTGCCTGTCAAAATGTTTCAGGTTTTCAGTATCAATTTTTGCGCCCTGGATATCAAGCGGAACATCAATCCAAACAGGACCCGGACGTCCGTCGTACGCTAAAAACAGTGCCTTTTCAAGGTGATAAGAAATATCTTCCGCCTTTTTTATCACAACGGCATATTTAGTCATATTTGATACGGAACCGACGATGTCAAATTCCTGATCTCCAAGCTGTCTTAATCCTAACTCGCTGCAGGAATAGGTGGTTGTTTCAAGCTTAACCTGACCGGAAACAACAAACATCGGAATAGAATCAAGCCAACCACCCATAACGCCTGTAATTGCATTTGTGCCGCCCGGACCGCTTGTAACGCATACTGCTGCAATATTGCCGGCAATTCTTGCGTAAGCCTCTGCTGCAATTGCACTCGCCTGCTCATGGTGGTTAAAAATACATTTAATGTCTTTTTTATGACCGATAGCGTTATTAAGATGCATAGCACCGCCGCCGGTTACCATAAAACAATGCTCTATTCCGTTTGAAGCAAAGAAATCTGCTATATATTCCGAAACACTAACAATCATGCGTTATTTCCTCCTGATATCTGGACGGCGTTACAAAAACGATGTTTACATCATTTTTAATATCTTTAAAAAATCGTCTTGCATAGTTATTAAGCGATTCAGCCTTGTTCCTGAGAAATGAGTATTCTTTATCAGTATCAAAGTAATTTACACTATCTGCATTGTATCCGTCCAGCCCTGCAAGTGCGACTGTATTACAATTCATTCTTTTGAGTATGCGAAGCAGCATACACATTGAATTATCCGGGAACTCTGCTTCGGTATCAATCAGAGAACTGTAATTAAATACATATTCAAATTCGGTACTTGTTTTTGTCAGATTTGAAGAAGCAATGATTTTGACTGCCTTATTTCGCTCTTCACACATCTTTGTTGCAGACTGAACAAATCTGCCGCTGTTTGTAAAGAAAACATAGTCAGGCGAATACCTGTCAGGGAAATAGTTGATAGAAATAATAACCGGGTTTTCCCTGTCTATGTACTCTTTTATCTTGTCTTCATATTTTACAACGCTTGATGCAGGTCCGATAACAAGTATTTTTTTGTTTTTCAATTCCTGCTCAAGCGCATTAAACGACTTACTGTCGTCGCACTCATTCTTCTGATAGTCCAAATAGAGTTGTTCAACAAGTTTTAAGTTCTTTGACAGTTTTTCCTCTTCGGGAATCCTCTGCAAAATCTCGTTAATAGCTGTCACCGAAAGAGTGCGCTTGTTCATAAGAAAAGAAACATAGTTTGGATGGCACTGATTTGAAGCGGCGATATAGTAAAACAGCTGATATCCCCATGGTGACTTCTTCTGAAATTCAAGAATACTTGAAGTAATTGCTTCCTGCATTTCGGTGATTTTGTAATTCTTACCCATCTCATCGTTCATATACATAGCAATCAGTTCAACGGGCGCATTACCTGCGCTTTTTCCCATACCGTAGAGTGAACCGTCAACAAATACGTGTCTGTCAATTCCGCTCTTGAGGACTGTCGTAGCGTTAATATATCCCAACTGAAAATTGTTGTGTGCATGAAAACCTAAAGCAATGCTTTTATCAAGATTGCTGTCAATAATATTAAGGATGTGAGTAAGCTTGCCCGGATTCAGCAATCCGTATGTATCAACCATAGAAATAGCATACGGCTTGATATCGTTTGCGAGTTTAACCACTTCTTTTAACTCATCGTCAGTATAACTTGAAACAGATACAAGCTGAGCAAAAACGAGGTATCCTAACTCTTTTAACTGACGGCAAAAATCCATAGCGGGATACATAATATCCTTTTTAAAGATAACTCTTATACCGTCAAGAAAGCATTCAGAACACGGCTGAATATTCTGCAAACCGCACGTTCCGTAGTCAATCATTGCAACTACAGTTGTGTTCTTTTTATCAAACTTATCGAATATCTTATTTAAGCTTTCTGTATCTGGCATTATACATGAGTCCGTATTAAAGTCCACACGCTCGTCAAGAAAGCCGATTTCTATCATTTCAGTGCCCGAGTTAACAACTCTGTTGAAGATGTTAACTATATTATCGTGACCGAAACACCAATTGTTTATGTATCCGCCGTCGCGAAGGGTGCAGTCTAGTAAACTAACTTTTGAACTCATTTAATTACCTCTTCACTCTCTTTTTGTCTGTATGCCCAGAATTTGTTTAATAGGAAATTTATCGGTATGGATATTACCAGGTTCAGTATCGGTACCGCGTAGCCTGCAATTTTATCTGCGGTCAGATTGAGTCCGAATGATGCTATCGGCGCTACAAGTACCGTGCAGAACCTTTCTATGTGTATAATATTCAGCCACAAAAACGTAAGCGCTTCCGCAAGGAAAAGGCCTGTAAAGCTGTAGGAAATATACGTTTTTATAAGCACCTGGTACCACTTGCGTTTTTCCTTATCCTCACTCTCTTTAAACACAAATTTGTTATTGAGCAGGTAGGAAACAAAAACGCTTATAACAAATGCAGGAATGTTGCATATCAACGGCGTTACGCCAAGATAAAACAACAGCGAATAAATCGAATATGAAGTAAGCGTGTTTACTACGCCTACCATACCGAACTTAATGAACTGAATCAATGATTTTGATTTCATATAAGGTTAATCCTTTAGTGCCTCTTTGATAGTTTTTGCCATGTAGTCGAGCTTGGCGTCGGTCATGCCGGGGTAAACGCCGATCCAGAAGGAGTTTGCCATTACGCGGTCGGTGACGGCAAGGTCGCCGATAACGCGGTATTTGTCCGTTGCGCGAATGTCGTCAAATACGGGCTGGCGCACAATGTTGCCGGAAAACAGCATCCTCGTCTGCACGCCGTGCTCCTCGCAGTACTGCACAACCTTGTTTTTTGACACGCCGTCGCGGCAGGTTACGATGAAGCCGAACCACGACGGGTCGCTGCCCTGCTGCGCCTGCGGCAGAATGAGCTTGTCCTCAACGTCTTTGAGGCTGTTGTACAACCTATCAAAATTGTATCTGCGCCTTGATGCGAAGGACGGGAATTTGTCAAGCTGCGCGCAGCCGATTGCCGCCTGCATTTCGGTCGCCTTGAGGTTAAAGCCGAAGTGGCTGTAAACGTACTTGTGGTCGTAGCCCTGCGGCAGTTCGCCGTACTGGCCGTCAAAGCGGTGACCGCATAGGTTGTCCACGCCCGACGGACAAGCGCAATCCCTGCCCCAGTCGCGCATTGAGCGCGCAATCTTGTGCAGCAGCGGATTGTTTGTGTACACGGCGCCGCCTTCGCCCATTGTCATATGGTGCGGCGGATAAAAGCTTGATGTGCCGATATCGCCGAACGTGCCTGTCAGCCCCGTTCTGCCGTCAAGCGTGTATTCGCTGCCGAGCGCGTCGCAGTTATCCTCAATCAGCCAGAGGTTGTGCCTGTCGCAGAACTCCTTGACCGCCTTAATATCAAACGGATTGCCGAGCGTGTGCGCGAGCATAACCGCCTTTGTTTTGGGCGAATAGGCCGCCTCAAGCTGCGTGGGGTCAATGTTGTATTCGGGAATTGTGATGTCAACAAACACAGGCACTGCGCCGTACTGAATGATAGGCGCAACCGTTGTCGGGAAGCCTGCCGCTACCGTGATAACCTCGTCGCCGCGGTTGATTCTGCGCTCTTTGAGCAGCGGCGAAGTGAGCATTGCAAAGGCAAGCAGGTTTGCCGATGAGCCGGAGTTGACAAGCGACACGTATTTTACGCCGAGGTACTTTGCAAGCTTGTCCTCAAACTCCGCGCAGTATCTGCCTGACGTGAGCCAGAAATCAAGCGCGCTGTCAACAAGGTTTACGATTTCCTTTTCGTCATAAACTCTTGAAGCATAGGGTATGCGGTCGCCCTCGGTGTACGGCTTTTCAGTCATATATGTATTGTAATATTCGCGGATTTGGTCAAAAATCTTTTCGCGTGCGTCTTGCTGTGATTTATCCATAGTTACTGTATTCTTTCTAAAAATTCGTTAATCTGTGCGCTGCAGACAGCGTTAACATCGCCGCCTGCGGCATAAACCTTTGTCCATTCAACAACCTTTTGCAGCGCCGTGCCGATGTTCCAGACAGGCTTCCAGTTGAATGTTGATTTCAGTTTTGCGGTGTCAAGGCGTAGGAAGCCTGCTTCGTGAACTGCGTTTTCTTCGCTGACGTTTTTCCATGCCGCGCCGTCGCCGTAATGCGTGCAGAAAATGTCGCAGAGTTCGCCTGTTGTGATGCAGTCGGTATCATCGGGTCCGACGTTGTAGTAGCCTGAAAAACCGCTGTTTTCGTACTGCTTCATTGCGATCAGAAGGTAAACGTAAAGCGGCTCAAGAACGTGCTGGAACGGGCGCGTTGAGTAAGGATTTCTAACAATAATCTCCTCACCCTTCATAACCGCGCGCACGCTGTCCGGCACAATGCGGTCGTTTGCAAAGTCGCCGCCGCCTATAACGTTGCCTGCCCTTGCGGTGGAAACGGCAACACCCTGCGCGTTAAGGAACGACTTCTGATACGAGTGCGTAACAAGTTCAGAGCACGACTTGCTGTTTGAGTACGGGTCGTAGCCGTCAAGCTTCATATCCTCGGTAAAAGCGATGTTCAAATCCTCATTTTCGTACACCTTATCGGTGGTGACGTTGAGGAAGGATTTTACGCTGTCGGTCTGCCTGATACATTCGCAGACGTTGACCGTGCCCATAACGTTAACGTCGTATGTGTAGCGCGGCATCTTGTAACTGTCGCGCACAATCGGCTGCGCCGCAAGGTGGAATACAACCTCGGGCTTAAAGTCGTCGAAAACAGATTTAAGTTTGTCAAAATCGCGGATATCTGCGATTACGGAATTAATCGGCAAATCCAGCATACCGAACAGGCTTGGCTCGGTGGGCGGTTCAAGCGCATAGCCCGTAACCTCTGCGCCGAGCATGGTAAGCATTTTGCACAGCCACGCGCCCTTAAAGCCCGTATGCCCCGTAACAAGCACACGCTTGCCGCTGTAAAATGATAAATCCATTTAGTCCTCCCACGTTTTCCACGGCGCGTTGCCCGTGTTCCACAGTTTTTCAAGCATATCCATTTCGCGCTTGGTGTCCATACACTGCCAGAAGCCTTTGTAAATGTGGCTCATAAGCTCGCCGTTTTCGATAAGCTTTTCCATTGGCTCGCGCTCAAAGATAGTGTCGTCGCCCTCAATGTAATCAAAGATTTCGGGGTTGAGCACCATATAGCCTGCGTTAATCGGCGCGCGGTCGGAAATATTCTTTTCGCGGAACGACTTAACAGCGTTGTCGCCGCCGATATTAAGCACGCCCTTGCTCTGCTCAAGCATAGTTGCGGTGAGCGTTGCAATCCTGCCGTGACCTTTGTGGAACTCAACAAGCTCGCTGATATTAACGTCGCACACAGCGTCGCCGTAAGTCATCATAAACGTTTCGCCCTCAACGAAGGGTCTGATGCGCTTGATGCGGCCGCCTGTCATGGTGTTCATACCCGTATCAACAACGGTTACGCGCCAGGGCTCGCAGTGCTGATTGTGAATAATCATATCGTTTTTGCCGCTTGTAAAATCAAACGTAATGTCGCTGTTGTGCAAAAAGTAATTTGCAAACCATTCCTTAATGATATGCTGCTTGTAGCCCGCGCAGATAATAAAATCGTTGTAGCCGTAGTGCGAATACTCCTTCATAATATGCCAGAGTATAGGCTTGCCGCCGATTTCGATCATAGGCTTCGGTTTATATTCACTTTCCTCGCTGATTCTTGTGCCGAATCCGCCTGCAAGAATTACAACTTTCATCACATTTCACCCCATATGGGCATAATAACCCACATTAAATTAAAATTATATATTATATTAAAACACAATTTACTGCCGCTGTCAATAAACATAAAGCGCAAAATCGCAATTGCTGTTAATATTTTTGTGATAAATATTGTGCAAGTTCACCAATTTTAAAAAACGTCAAATCACAATATTTACACATAGTATAGATAATTTGCACAAAATATTGACTTTATATTATTTTTGCTTATCATATATGTTGTAGTTTGGCTACATTGAATAAACAAAAAAAGCAAATATTACTTTTACGAAAGGGATGTTATTATGGCAACAAAGAAGACAGACGCAGCAAAAGACACTGCAAAGAAGACAACAAAGGCTGTAAAGGACACAGCTGCTAAAGTTGAGGCAGAGGCTAAAGAGGCTGCAAAGAAGACTGAAAAGGCTGTAAAGGAAACTGCAAAGAAGGCAGAAAAGGCTGCAAAGACAACTGCTAAGAAGGCAGAGGACACAGCAAAGAAGACTGCTAAGAAGGCAGAGAACACAGCAAAGAAGACTGAGAAGGCAGTAAAGGATACAGCAAAGAAGGCTGAAAAGGCTACAAAGACAACTGCTAAGAAGGCAGAGAAGGCTGCAAAGAAGACAGCACAGAAGCTTGCTACAAAGGAAATCTACTTTGAGTTTGCTGACAAGCAGATCGAAGTTGGCGACATCAACACAAAGGTTGAGGCTGCTTGGGTAGCTGCAGGTCACAAGGCTTCTTCAATCAAGTCAATCAGACTTTATGTAAAGGCTGAGGACAGCGCTGTTTACTACGTAATCAACGAAAAAGAAAGCGGCAAGATCGAGCTCTAATTAAAGCACAAACAAAAGACTGTAGGGTTATTCCCTACAGTCTTGAGGCTGTCGAAAAAGTGCATAACCACGCCGAAGTTCTATAAGCGAAGAATTGTAGGGAACGATGACCACATCGTTCCGCGTGCGAAGCACCTGATAAATAATATCTATGAAAACCCGCAGAAACATTGAGTTCCTGCGGGTTTTGGCGTTTCCCGTTTTTTGCTCACAAGCGGTACCGTTGTACAGCAAAGTTCGCAAGAAAACGGGATTCTGCACCTTTTTCGTTCATCCTCACAGCGTGTCGAATTTGTTTCTTAGGTTTTTCGACACGCTGAAGGCTGTAGGGTTATTCCCTGCAGTCTTATTTTTTTCTTGATTAGTTTTGCAGAATTTGTTATAATAAATATGCAAATAATTTTTGGAGGTATAATTTATGGCACCTAAAAACAGCATTGGAGATGCTTACAAACTGTTTTTCCAGAATCTTTTTAATTTTCAGGGAAGAACAAGACGCTCGGATTATTGGCCGGTAGTTATCATTAACTCGCTTGCAGTTAGCTTTGTATCGGGAATCATCTCGGGTATCTTTTCAGGCATCGCATCATCATCGGGCAGCACCGCTCTTGCATCTATCGGCAGCGGAATCTCATCACTTCTTTCACTTGCGCTTACAGTTCTGGAACTCGGTCTTGTAGTTCGCAGACTCCACGACGCAGGCAAAGAATGGACTTATCTGCTCTTTAGTCTTATTCCTTTTGTAGGCTGGATTATCGTACTTATTCCGCTTTTAAAGGACAGTGAACCCGGCGACAACAAGTTCGGTCCTAACCCGAAGGGCGCTTACGGCGATCCCAACGGCTTCAACCAGGGCTATGCACCGCAGCAGCCATACGCAGCAGCACCGCAGCAGCCTTACGCACCACAGCAGCAGCCATATGCAGCACCTCAGCAGCAGGCTTACGAGGCACCGCAACAGCAGGCTTATGCACCGCAGCAGCCGGCATACGAAGCACCTCAGCCACAGGCTTACGAGGCACCGCAGCAGCAGGCTTATGCGCCGCAGCAGCCGGTTTACGAAGCACCGCAGCCGCAGGCTCCCGTTGCACCCGTAGCACCGCCTGAGCCGCCTGTAGCAGCACCTGCACCTGCAGCACCTACTGCAGTTCAGTGCCCGCAGTGCGGAACTACTGTACCGGCAGGCTTTAACGTTTGCCCGTCTTGCGGAACAGTTGTACAGTAAAGCTTAAAAATTTGCATAAAAAAGTGTGCCGTTCATAAGAACGGCACGTTTTTTGTTTTTACAGTTTTGTTCCGCATTTGCCGCAGAACTTCATACCTGCTTCGTTTTCAAATCCGCATTCAGGGCATTTGTTGCTGACCTCCATCGGTGAGCCGCAGTAGCCGCAAAATGCAAGTCCCTGCGCAACTTCCTTGCCGCAGGACGGACACTTGTTTTGTCCGAGAGGCGCGCCGCAGTGGTTACAGAACTTACCTTTGCCCGACGGTTTACCGCAGGACGGGCAGACTGTTGTGCGGCTTTCTATATCGCCTTTCCACACGGTTGCAGTTTCGGCAGCTTCGTCAATATTACGCTGCATTGCCCTGCTGTGAGCCTGAGCAACGTAGCTTGCTTCACGCGGCGCACATTCGGTGCAAAGACCTTCGTCCTCGTTCCAGCAGTCGTCGCAAACCCACTTATTGCAGGCAGGGCATTTTTTGAACTCGGGCTTAACTTCTTCCTGCGCTTTATCAAAAGCGGCTTCATATTCCCTGCGCCATTGCGGTGATTCACCGCTGAATCTGTTGTTAATAGCATCGCTGCCGCGCTCAAGCGCCCAGCCGAGGTCGCTCGCCTTGCCTCCGAGAAGTCCGCCTAAGCTTGAAGCCATTCTGCCGAAGCGCTCAGACTTCGACTTCTGTCCGTATGTTGTTGAATCAACAAAGGTGCTTTTAAATCCGTTGCCGCAACAGTCGCAGAAGAATTCAAACTGAAAGCCTGCTTCGGTTGACAGGTCGTTGTGATTGCGTGTAAATGAATGTAACATATTTCCCTCCACAAAAATATTATACAATTATTATAGCAGAATTATCTACGGTTGTCCACCGTATTTGTTAAGAACTGTATAGATTTCGTCAAGCGAATTAATTTCGCAGTCAATTCTTATGCTGCCGTCCGCAGCGTCGCCGTGCGGATTGTACCAGCAGGTCACTATACCTGCGTTGCTGCCGCCCTTCATATCGCTTGTAAGCGAATCGCCGACAATCATAATTTCGTCCTTACTGCAGGGCGGTATCGCGGCAAAAACGGCGTCAAAAAAGCGGCTGTCGGGTTTTTCAAAGCCTATCTCGTCGGAGATAAACGCGCCGTCCATTATTTCATTAAGCCTCGATGTTTCAAGCTTCTTTTTCTGCACGGAGAGCGTGCCGTTTGTAACAAGGTACTGCCTGTAATCGGCGGACAGCGCTTTGACGACTCTGTACGAATTGCCGATGAACTCCACGGTTTCGGGCAGAGCGTTTTCGTAAAACTGCCAGAACTCAACGGGCGACACGGTGCTTATCCCCTGCTTTGCAAAAAACTCCTCAAAGCGCATCACCTTGACCTGCTCTTTTGTAATTTCGCCGCGCTCGAGCATTTTCCAGTGTTTGAGATTTATTTCGGAATACATCTTGACGGCATCGTCGCTGCAGTCGCCGAGGTTAAAGTGCCTGAACGCCGCTTTTATCGCGTTGCTCTCGCTCGCTTTAAAGTTGAGCAGCGTGCCGTCCAAGTCCCATAATATAATTTTTATCATATAATCACCTATTAAAAAACACCGCAGGGCAATCCTTGCGGTGTTAATTATGTATTATGCCATTATGCCTGGGGAGCATCTACAGGGCAAGCACCTGCACAAGCACCGCAATCGATGCAAGTATCAGCGTCGATCTCATACTTTGTGTCGCCTTCTGAGATAGCGCCTACAGGGCATTCGCCTGCACAAGCACCACACATAATGCAATCATCACTAATTGAGTATGCCATACTAAATACCTCCTGTTAGATTCGGGAAATCCCATTCCTTAAATATAATATATCAAACCGCAGAATAAAATGCAAGATATTTTTGCAAAAAGCGACGTTAATTTTTAACAATGCGCACTTCGCTGCGGTTGACGGTTACGGGCGCGCCGTCGGGCATACTGTCAAGACGAACCTTGAGCATACCTGTTAGCACAGCGCTGTCAACAACAACTCCCCTGCCCTCGCGGCAGTCAACCTTTGTGCCGACTCTCGGGGTGATTTTGTTAAGGTACTCGTAGGAATTCTGCTCGTACTTAAGGCAGCACATAAGCCTGCCGCAGCAGCCGCTGATTTTACCCGGCGAGAGAGAAAGCCCCTGCTCTTTTGCCATTTTGATGGACACCGAGTGGAAGTCGTTCAGGAAGGTTGAGCAGCAAAACGGTCTGCCGCACACGCCAAGACCGCCGAGCATCTTTGCCTCGTCACGCACGCCGATCTGGCGCAGTTCGATTCTGGTGTGGAACTCTGCCGCAAGATCCTTAACAAGCTCGCGGAAGTCAACCCTGCCCTCAGCCGTGAAGTAGAAAATAATCTTTGAGCGGTCAAAGGTGTACTCAACCTCGGTCAAGTCCATCTCCAGGCCGTGATTTTCAATCTTCTTTTTGCAGATGTCGTACGCCTCGTCCGCCTTCTTTTTGTTTTCCTCATAGCGCACAAGGTCGTTTTCCGTAGCGACGCGCATAATCGGCTTAAGCGGCTGCACAACCTCGTCGTCGGCAACCTCTTTTACACCAGATGACGCAATGCCGCACTCGACGCCGCGCGCAGTTTCCACAATAACGGAACTGCCTTTTTTTACGTCGATGTTATTTGGGTCAAAATAATATGTTTTGCCTGTGTCCTTAAAGCGGACACCCACTACTTTTACCATAGGTAAAACCTCTCATCTATCTGTTTTGCGCTCTGCGCAGTTCGTAGCAAACCTTTGTAATAAGGATAGCGTTGTTGCCGTTGGTTTCGGCATAGTTAATCATATTGTCGCACGTTTCGATAAGGCGCATAATCTTTGCCTTGCCGAGGTTTGCGTTAAGTGCCTTTGCTTGCTGCTTCTGCCCCGAGAGCATATCTGCGCTGTTTTGGTAAACAAGCGCGTCGCGCAGGATTGTTTTCAGCAGCGTGAGCGAGGCAATCAGCGTTTCCCTGTCCCTGTCAAAAACAGAGCACACCTTAAGCAGCTCGTACTCATTCGGCTGGATAAGCGCGTCCGCCATATCGCAGGCGATGCGGCTGATTTTGGAGAGCTTGCCGTCGCCGAGCGACTGCATTGCCTTGCCGATATTACCGCCCCACACCTCAACAGCAGAGAGCGCGTCGGCATATTCAACGTCCGGCATTTTTGAGCATATGTAATCCGCGCCCTGCGGTGCGTCCACACCTTCAAGCGACAGCACAACGCTGCGCGAAAGCACGGTTTCAAGCAGAGCCGTTTTGTTGTTAACAGTAAGAATAAACACCGCGTATGACGGCGGTTCTTCAAGGATTTTGAGGGTTGCGTTCTGCGCGCTCTCGCTCATACACTGGCAGTTGCCGAGGATGTAAACCTTGTACTGCGCTTCGTTTGGGCTGAGGAACACATCTTCCCTTACCTCGCGCACAACGTCAACGTGGAACGACCTTGCGCCGCCCGTTGCCGAGTATTCAAAAAGGTCGGGGTGGTAGCCCTTTGCCGCCTTTGAGCACTGCGAGCACTCGCGGCACGGCTTTTCCCCGTCGCTGCGGCAGAAGAGCGCAAGCGCAATTTCCCTTGCAAGGGTGCGTTTGCCTATACCCTCGTCGCCCTCAATCACAATGGCGTGGGGCAGCCTTTCAGCCTCAAGCAAATAGGCAAGCTGTTCCTTGACTTTTGTGTTACCGATAAAATCAAACTTCATCTTTAAAACTTCTGAAAATCCTCTACATCCAATGTGAACGCAACTGCGCCGTGTTCTTCAACATCAATTTCCTGATTGAGCAGCGAGCCTGCAAGCGTGCTTTTTACGCCCGTTGACCTGACGGTGCGCTTTTTTACGTTTTCCTTAAAAATCGCGTACAGCCGTTCCACCTTATCATCATCGCAGCCGATAAGAACAGCGGTGTGACCGTCCACAAGGAACTGCCCCGTGGTTGATATTTTTGTTGCGGAATATCCCTCGCGGGCTGCCGCAGACAAAACCTTTTCCACATCGGAATTGGAAATAATTGTCATTACAAGTTTCATTAAATCACTCACTTAATTCATATTTTGTGCCTATAGATTCCAAGATGATTATACTGTATTTTTAGCTTTTTGTCCATTAAACCTGATTATATTTTACAATTTGGAAATAATTATAATACACTGTGTATATTTTACAGGACTGTGGCGAGTGCGACTATTACAGGCATTGTTACTACGGAGAATACGCTCGTCTGCCCCACGAGCTCGGACGGCAGCGCCGTATCGTTATCGTACTTTGCGCTGTACATTGCGGTGTTTGTGGCAATCGGCGCGGAGGCGGAAATAGTAAGCGCGGTGCGCATACTGCCCTCAATACCCATAAGCTTGAACACAAACATCATCGTTACGGGAATAACTATCAGCCTTAAGAACGAAACGAAGTATATCTCTTTTTTAGCAAAGATGTTTTTGAAATTGCAGTTTGCAAAGAACGTGCCGAACACAATCATCGCCATAGGCGAGTTACACGCAGCGACTCTGCCCATTGCGTCTGACAGAAAGTCGGGCAGCGTAACGCCTGCAAAAAACAGCGGCATACCGATAATTACGCTGATTGAGCCGGGGTTGATAATCAGGTTTTTAAGGTTAATCTTTGCCTTGCCGCCTGAAATCTGGTTAATACCGTATGTAAACGCAAACACGTTGAACACTGCAACGTAGCAGGAGGAGTAGAATATACCCTCCTTGCCGACAACACTTTCCGCCAGAGGAAGCGCAAGGAACGCCGCGTTGCTGAAGGTGGTTGCGTAGTGGTAAATGCCGCTTTCCATTTTAGGTCGCTTGCGGAAAGTCAGACACGAAATACCCACGCCGAGAAGGTGCGTAAGAACAGCGAGCAAAAACGCCAGACCGAGCCCTTTGATATGCTCGGGCGTGCGTTCCATAGACAAAAACGAGTTGACTATATTTATAGGCAGGATAATGTTAAACAGCAAATCAACAAGCCGTTTGCCGTCCGCCTGCACAAATATTTTTGTTTTATCCGCCGCAAAGCCGAGCCCTGCTATCATATAGAGAATCAGCACCTGGATGGCGACGGTCTGTAAATTACTTAAAAAATCACTGAACATACTTAACGATTCTTACCTTCAAAGTGATTGAAAACACTGCTATAAGCAGGATAACAACGGCAAAAACATTGTCGTAATCAAACAGGTTTTTACCGTCCGCAATAACAAGCGCCACGCGCGACACAAAGTACAAAATGCCGCACACGGACAACAAATCCGCAAAAAAAAGCGTCAGGCGCGAAGCCGTGCCGTCCTTGGCAACCTCGTACGCAAAGCGGTAAAAGAACGCGAGCGCAGCCGCCACTGCAGCCGCCTTGAGGAAATCCGCGGGCGACGACGCATTAACGTAGCCGAGCATCATATTTGACACCTGCAGCACCGCCCATATCAGCGGCGAAAACGCCATGAGCGTAAGGCGCTTGAAGTTGTATTTTGAACTGCCGAAGGATATTGCGACGAGTATCATCACTAACGCCGAAAGCAGCGCGAACAGTGCGCTGAGCGCAAACAGCGGTATTGCCGCGGCTGAATCCGACTTGCCGCTCAAGCAGTCGTATATTCTTAAGATATACACAACCGTATCAACCACAAAGCCTGCAGCGCAAAGGTACGAAACTACGCGCATATACAGCGCATCTGACAGCCTGAACGCCTGCGACGCAACGTTTGCTTTGAAGTCCGCCACACCCATTGCCACGCACGACGCGGCAAGCAGCGCGTAGATTGCAATCACAGCGCCTGCGCCGAGTGCAAGCACGCTTTGCAAAACAACAAGCACGGCAGCCGCAATTACAAGCAGCGCCGAAATCAGCGCAAACAGAGATATAGATAAAACCACTTAACTACCTCTTGTCAATAGGAACAAACTCACGCACTTTTGAAACGCTCTTGTAAGCAGGGCGCATAATCTTGCCGGAGGAGGTAATCTCCTCAATCCTGTGGGCAGACCAGCCTGCTATACGAGCAGTTGCAAACAGCGGCGTGTACAGGTCGCCGGGTATGCCGAGGACTCTGTAAACAAGTCCCGAATACAGATCAACGTTAGCGCACATAGTTTTTTCGCTGCCCCTGACCTGTGCAAATACCTCGGGCGTAAGCTTTTCAATATTTTCAAGCGTGACAAACTCTTTTTCAAAGCCGTGGTCGAACGCGAGTTTTTTAGCATTTTCGCGCAGGATAACGGCTCTCGGGTCGCTCTTTGTGTAAACCGCGTGACCCATGCCGTAAATAAGACCAGACCTGTCGCCTGCTTCCTTGCGCAGGATTTTAACAAGCATATCGCGCATCTGCGCCTCGTTAGTCGGGTCGGCGCAATGCTCAAGAATGTAGTCCATCTGGTTTGCAACCTTGATGTTTGCGCCGCCGTGGCGCGGACCTTTAAGCGAGCCGAGACCTGCGGCAATTGCAGAATATGTATCCGTGCCGCTTGAAGTCAGCACGCGGGTTGCAAACGTGGAGTTGTTACCGCCGCCGTGGTCCGCGTGAAGCATAAGGCAGATGTCAAGCAGATGCGCTTCCTCCTGCGTATACTCCTTGTCGGGGCGAATCTGGCGCAGTATGTACTCTGCAGTGGAGATGTTTTTAACAACGGGATGCAGGTACATCGACTTGTTGTAAAACGCTCTGCGCTTAACCTGATACGCGGTGTTCATAATGCTCGGGAACTGCGCAATCAGCTGCAGCGACTGGCGAAGCACGTTGGGCACAGAGTAATCGTCGGGGTTCTGGTCAAACGAATACAGCGCCATAACGCAGCGCGCCATTTTGTTCATAATATCATTTGACGGATGCTTGATGATGATATCCTCAATAAAGTTATCGGGCAGCCTGCGGCACTCGCCGATAACCTCGCGCAGGGAGTCAAGCTGGTCAACAGTCGGCAGCGAGCCGAAAATCAGCAGCCATGCAACCTCCTCAAAACCGTAGCGGTTATCTTCAATACAGCTGTTGATGATGTCCTTAATATCATAGCCGCGGTAAGAGAGTTTACCCTCCTTGGGGATAACCTCACCGTCGAGAATATAGTAGCCTTCTACCGAGCAGATGCGCGTAAGACCTGCCATTACGCCGGTGCCGTCGGAATTACGCAGACCGCGCTTAACGTCAAACTTTTCAAAATTAGCGGGGTCGATATTGTTATTATCGCCGATTTTCTCGCATAAAGTAGAAATGGCTTCCATTGAAATAGGAGAAATATATTTTGCCACAAAAGTCACTCCTTTATTTAGTAAGTTAGTATATTATTATACAAAAAAAATTATGCAAAGTCAAGGTGAACAAGTTGAAACGGGCAGTTATTATTTTTGCGCTGATATTTTTAATCACCGCGCTGATACCGCTTGCGGCGTATTTTAAGGATAAAAAGCAGACCAAAACGGACGAAATGGTGACGCTTTTTTCGTCCTACCAAAGCGTGCAGAACTACGAAATTGAGTAGGTTTTAAGGCTGTCGCCTGCAAGGTATTCGCTTACGGTGACGTCGCTGTGCGCCTTTTCAAGCTGCCTGCAGATGCTGTCCGCAGGGACTCTTGTGTTTTTGTGGGATTTAAGCAGCACGTCAGCCGCCTTCCCTCTGCTTTTAAGGATAAAAACGTCGGGGCGGCTCTCCTTGTTTTTAACAAGATATTCCCTGAGTTCACGGCTGTAGCGGAGCTCAAAATCAGGACTGATAACAATTATCTTATTCTGCCCGAAAAACAGTGCGTCGGGCAGTTTTTTGCTTACGTTTGCAATCGCGCTTTTTATATCCGCGCCGCGTGCGGATTCGTAAGAAGTAATGTTGCCGCTGATTTCCTCATTTTTACCGTTGCCCTTGTTAAGGTCGAGGTACTGAATCGTGGCGGAAACGCCGCTGTCCGCAACATCAAGCGCAAGCCCCTGCACTATCGTCATATGCGTCAGCCTTTCGCTGCCCGTGCAGGCGGTAAACGTTGCAAATACAGCGAAAATGAGCAGCACAGAAATCACCTTTTTCATTGCAAATCCCCTTTCTTTAGCAGCAGTTTTGCGGCGCTGACCGCAAGCGAGAGTTCGCAAAACAGCAATATCAGCACAGCGCAGATATAAAGTATATCGAGCTTTGTGAACAGCCCTGCCTTGGCAAGCTGAAACAGCGCAAAAATCGGGCTGCTGTACAGGTATGAAGTCCTGCCGAGCACCGCTTTGCACGCAAGAATCACACCCACCGTAGCAGTGTACGCAGCGGCGTTGCCGATGATTATCGCCCTGCCCTTTTTGCCTGATGTCCGCGGTGCAAAAAGCGCAAACGCAAGCGGAATATCAGCGCACTTCAGCAGCGATATACAGTTAATACTCTGCGGCTTTGTGTACGCAAAAAAGTCGCTGCGCGCGGCAGGGATATTAGTAAGCACGGCGGTCAAAATACAGCATGCCACAAGCAGGATTGCAAGGGCGGAAAAGCGTGCAACCGCCTCGCACCCGAGCGCACCTGCATACAGCGAAAACAGCGCTATCAAGCCGACAATCAGCGCGGCAGGAATTTCGGGATGCGCCACATTAACGGTAAAGCGGATATACTCGGCGCAGTCGCACACGGCAATCGCAAAAAACAGCGCGGTAATAATCGCAAAAGATACACGGCTTTTTGCCTGTACTCCGCATTTATCAAGCCACCAAACGAGCGCGGACAGCGCGGCGGATACCGCAATTTCGCAGCCGTACTGATACAGCGAAACCGAGGTTGCAAGCAGATCTGTTGCAAGCCGTGTAAGCACGAGCAGGCACGCAAGCTGACCGCCCGAAATTGTGTTAGTTTTTGCTCTGCTCATCAACAGCACCCTCCAAGTTTTTAATGCGCACCTGCCTGTTTGCAAGCCTGCGCCATCCGCGGCGCACAACTGAATCACCGAGCGACGGCAGCGTAAGCGGCGTTACGGGTGCGGAATACGGCACGCCGAGCGACGAGAGCGAGCAGATATTTACAAACAGCGCGCACGCCGACAGCGTAAGCCCGTAAATGCCCGTAAGCCCTGCGATTACTATAAACACAAGGCGCATCACCGCCACACTTTCGTACAGCGGATACACCACGTACGAGGCTATTGCGGTTAGGGCAACGACCACGAGCATAGGCTCGCCGATTATGCCTGCGGTTACCATCGCTTCACCTATTACAATTGCGCCGATTATGCTGACCGCGTGCCCGATTGTGTTGGGCAGCCGCAGCCCTGCTTCGCGCATAATTTCATAGAGAATGTGGATGATTATCGCTTCCAGCAGCAGCGGAAACGGCGTTGCTTCCTCGCTTGACGCAACAAGGTAGAGCAGCGACGTGGGTATCATTTCCTGATGAAATGCGCCGATTGCCACGTACAGCGCAGGCAGGAAGGTGGAAACGCCGAATGCAAAATACTTAAGCAGCCGTATAAACGACGCGTAAAACGGCGGATTGTTGTAGTCGTCAAGCGACGAGAAGTTGTCCGTAAAAAGGTACGGCGTGTACACCGCAAACGGCGTGCCCTCAATCATCACGGCAACGCGCCCCTCAAGCAGCTTTGAGGCGAGCACGTCGGGGCGTTCGGTGTTGCCGACGGTGGCAAAAAACGTGTGCGTGCTCTCCGTAACAAACGCCGCAATTTCGCCGAAATCGCTCACGGTTTCAAGCGGCGCGGACTTTATGCGAGCTTCAATTTTCGCCACGTCGTCGGGCTCTGCCCTGCCCTCGATATAGGCAATCACAACCGGCACCTGCGCTTCGCTGCCGACCTTGATTTGCTTAAGCTTCAATTTGTTCGTTTTTACGCGTTTTCGCAGCAGGGCTTTGTTGTCGTTAAGCACCTCAACAAAACATTCCTTTGCGCCTTTTACCATTGCTTCGTTGGTCGGCTCGTCGGTTGAACGCCTGTTCCAACCCTGCACACCGAGGACAATAAACTTCGGGCAGCCGTCAAGGCAAACCGCTGCAAAGCCGCTCATCAAAAAGAATTCCAAGTCCTCAAAGTTTTCCGCGTCGTTCATTTCCGCAGCGCAAAAAACGGAGGTTTTTAGGTGCTCATACTGGTCGTAAGCGCTGTCAAAGCATGCGTCGTCCGCAAGCAGCGGCTCGGTCACCATATGCGACAGTGCAACCGCGTCAACAAGCCCGTCCATCGCGCAAAACAGCGCTTTTCTGCCGCACACAACAACCTCGCGCAGCAGGAAGTCCGAACAGTCGGCAAAGTCGCTTTTAAGCCAGTCGCGCGTTAATTCGTATTTATCAAATATCTTCAAATCATCACCGCCAAATCAAAATTATTATGCATACTGCGCCGCGTTTTATGCACAATATAATCGGTGATAAATATGACTGTTACGCTGATAAGGTCAGTGATGATTTACGTTTTTGTTATGTCCGCCGTGCGCATTATGGGCAAGCGGCAGGTCGGCGAACTCAAGCCGCAGGAACTCGTGATAACCATTCTGATTTCCGCAGTGGCGACAATGCCGCTTGAGGAACACGCAATCCCGATGGCAACGTCGCTTATACCTATACTCGTGTTCATCAGCCTTGAGATTATTGAGTCCGCAATTTCGATGAAATCGCTGCGCTTTCGCAACCTGATTCAGGGCAGGCCGATATTCATAATAAAGGACGGCGTGCTGCAGCAAAAGGCGCTAAAGCAGCTGCGCTACACGGTTGACGACGTGCTTGACGCGCTGCGGCAAAAGGACATTTTTAACATCGCGGACGTGCAGAATGCGGTGGTGGAAACAAACGGCACGCTGACCGTGCAAAAAAAGTCCGATTCATCAGATGATGCAGGCGTTGCCGTGCCGCTGATTATGGACGGCAAGCCTGTTAACGAGTACTTTGCAGGCGAAATCTCGAGCGACAACAAGATTGAAGTGCTTGCCGCCGCGCTCGGTTACAAGAGCAAGGACATTATGCTGCTGACTCTTGACAACGACGGCAAAACCTACATTATTAAAAAGGATGAACAGTGATGAAACGACTTTGGTTTGCAATAATTTTCCTTATAGTCACCGCCACGCTCTGCACTGGCGAGCAGCTTTATATTGAGGATTTTTACCGCGATATGAGCAGTCAGATAACCGCGGCGGAAAAGGCGCTTGACAGCGGCAACGAAAAGGAATTCAGGTCGGCAGAGCATGAACTCGAGGAAATATGGCAACAAAAAAACGACCTGCTTTACGCGGTCGGCGAGCACCACGCGCTTGACGGGATTGCGGTGCAGATTCGTTCAATGCCGTACGGCAAGGGCGAGGAAATAAAAGAACTGCACTCACTAAGAGCGCAGCTTTTTGCATACTACGAAAACGAAAAAATCTCATTCCCGAATATTTTCTGATTCCTTTTTCGGCTTTTTCAGCCAGAAAAACAGGTTAACGGCAAATGCAGGTATAGCAAGCGTGTAACAAACAATCGCAGCCGTGCGGAACTTCATCCACCTGCTTTTAAGCGGCTCGAGCTGCTTTGCGGCGTCGTTTGCCTTTTGCATTTCCTTGCTGTTTTCGCCGCCGGCAAGATTAACGGACAGCTCGGCGGTTTTGTACTCTTCTTTTGCATCAGCCGTCATATACAGGCAAACCGACCCCGCAACCAGCAATGCAAAAGATATAAAACATATTAATATGTGCAGTTTTTTCATAACGTCACCTAAAACAAGCGGCGCGATGTGGGCATCGCGCCGATAAGAAAAATATTTGGCGGAGAGCGCGTCAAAACACATTCCGTGATTAAAGCATTTTGCAAAGCAAAATACTAACAATCACTACATATGTTTTTCCTTTTCAAATCAAAATTTCGCACGGCGGGCGGTGCCCAAAATTTGTTACGGCTTGGAGCGCCTACAAATTTTGACCGCCGCGCACTTCTTATTTCTCCCTTAATCTGCCGCAGGCAGCGGTCGAAAACGAAGCTGCTTTTTGATTTGTATTATTCCTTTCTCATATACCAACGGCAAAAAGTGAAACGCCCAAATGGGCGTTTCTCTTTTTGGCGGAGAGCAAGGGATTCGAACCCTCGAGTAGGCTTTGACCCACTACACGATTTCCAATCGTGCTCCTTCGGCCAGCTCGGACAACTCTCCGTATTGCCTTGCTATTATACAATATGATTCACAAAAATGCAAGCATTATTTATTAAGTCTTGCATTGATTTCGGTTTCGATTTGGGTGAGCTTGCGTTTGGTGGTGATGCCGAGCTCGACGGTGAGGACTTCGTCGTCCTTGAGGTAGAACACAAGCGAGGAGTAGCGGTTGACGAAATTTTTTGTAAAGCTTGCCTTTGTGTCCTTCTGGATGGCGATTTTTTCTATTTCGTCAAAGCGCACCTTGTTGTCGGAATCAAGCGCGGTGAATTCCACATACTCGCCCGTAATCCGCACGCCGTGGCGCAGCACCTCGCGCGTGGCGAGCGCCGCGATGATAACCGCCACAATCTGCAGTGCAAAAAAGGCCGAGGCGAAAACGCCTTTATCAGCCATTACTTTTACCGTGGCGATGTACATATAATACCCCACCGCCGCGTCAAACAGCAGGATGACGGGCAGCGATATGGGCGATATGATTCTGATAAACTTATCTTCCACTATTTAACTCCTCAAATTTTGTAAGCACGCCGCAGTCGGCGAGTTTGAACTCCCTGCCTGCAAGATAATCAAGGCAGCCCGAATCGCCCGAAAAGTCAAACTTTACGCGGTACGAACAGAGTTCCTGACGGTACCTGCCGTGTGTTTTGCCGTACTTGCCGTCGCCGAGCAGCGGATGCCCGATTGCCGCGAGCTGCGCCCTTATCTGGTGTGTTCTTCCGGTAAGCAGTTCAATTTCAAGCAGCGAGTAATCACCTGTTGTATCAAGCACGCGGTACTTTGTTTCTATGCGCTTTGCGCCGTCGGAAGGGGCGTTTAGCACCTTAACCATATTTTTGCGCTCGTCCTTTGTGAGGTACGCCGTGAGCGTGTCGGCAGGCTTGTCAAACGTGCCGTGTGCAATCGTGAGGTAGAACTTGCCCACCTCGCGTTTTTTTATTTTGTCCGTAAGAACGCGCAGCGCGGCGGCATTTTTTGCGCCGATAACTATGCCCGCAGTGTTGCGGTCAATACGGTTTGCAAGCGCAGGGGCAAAGGAATTTTCGCTGTCGGGGTTATACCCGCCCTTATCAAAAAGATAGCGCTTGAGCGCGGACAGCAGCGTGTTGACGTACTCCCTGCCGTCGGGGTGGCAGAGCATCCCCTGCGGCTTGTTGAGCAGGATAACATTGTCGTCCTCATAAACGATGTCAAGCCCCTTGGGCGCTTTGAGGAAATCGTAATGCACAGCCTTTTGAGTGAGCAGGTCATCGTTCAGATAAAGGTCGATAACGTCGCCCTCTTTGAGTATCTGCTCAGGTGTGCAGCGCTTGCGGTTAACCTTGATATTCTTTTTTCTGATTTGCTTGAACATCATCGACTTGGGCAGTGTTGCAAAGGTTTTTTGCAGGAATCTGTCAAGCCGCTGGTCAGCGTCGTTTTTGGTTACTGTAATCGATTTCATACTACTTAATAATCAGCTTTCGTCTGTCTGCCGAACACAGCTCAAACTGCGGTGCGGCAGGCGTTTTGCCCTTGTTTGTGTAAGACACCTCAACCGCGGTTTCGGTGCAGTTTACGGTGAATTCAAGCAGCACGCAGTCGCCGTTTTTGTAGGCGTAGGTCGTGCCGTCGTCGTCAAAAAATTCGCTTGTGAACGTGCCGTTTTCTATCGGGTAAACAACAAATTTTTCGCCCGTCGGGAACACGCTGCCGCCCCTGAAAAAGCACGGCACGGCGTCGGCAGGCTCGCACGGCGCGTAAACTTCCTGACCGCCTGCGTACTTCCTACCGTTACGGTACCAGATGTCGCCCTTGGGCAAGTATACCCTTGCGCTGTGTGTGTCAGGGCTGAACACAAACGGCACAAGCAAATCGCGACCGACCATCATTGCGTCAACGTCGCGCTTTAGTTCTTCATCATCGTAATAGAGCAGCAGCGGCGCGTTCATCGGCACGTCGTCGCGCACGCACTTAAACGCCGTGCTGTAAAGGTACGGCAGGAGTGAACGGCGCTGCTCAAACAGCTTTTGCACCGCTGGGATAATGTCGGGATAACTCCACGGCATTGTTGCAGAGCCGTCCTTGTTCCAAGAATGGATTGTGAAACGCGGCTCAAAAACGCCGTGCTGCAGCCAGCGCAGCAGCAGCTCGCGCGACGGCATATCGCCCGTGAAGCCGCCGAGGTCGTGGCCGTAAAACATAAGCGAACTCATAGACATTGTTAGCCCGATATTGTGGCAGTATTTGAGGTCGCAGAACTCCGAGCGGTTGTCGCCCGACCAGGTCTGCGCGAGCCTGCGGACAGCGGATGAGCCGCTGCGCGTTGACAGAAACGGGCGCAATTCGGGGCGTTTTTCGACCTGCGCTTCGTACGAAGCAAGCACCATAAGGTATGTTAAGGTCGGGCGCAGGGTGTGCGCCTTTTCGCCGCTAAAGCAAACGGCGTCCGTGTCCTTAATATCAAATTCGTTGTTGTCGTTCCATGTGGCGTCAATGCCGAGGTCGAGCAGTTTTTCTGTCACCTGCTCTTTCCAGAAATCGAATGCCGCAGGGTTGGTGAAGTCAAGATAACTTCCGCCGCCATCCCAGAACTGCGTGATGTACGGCGTGCCGTCGGGGTTTTTGATAAACAGTCCGCGCGCTGCAAGGTCGGCGTACATCGGGTGGTCAATCAAAAACGCAGGTTTGATGTTCGGGATGATATGTATGCCCTCGCCTGCAAAGTCGCTGATGAACTGCGCAGGGCTTGGGAATTTGCCGGTGTTCCAGTTGAACACGTAACGGTTTTTGCCAATTGAGGTGTAGCCCGAGGAGAGGTAGAAGCCGCTGCAGGAAAGCCCCGTTTCGTGGATTTTGTCAAGGAAGGCGGCAAATTCTTCGCTGCTGTTTTCCGCATCGGTATACGCCATCGTGCTTGCGCAGTAGTCAAACGACCACTTGGGCGGCAGAATCTGCTTGCCGCACAGCGCGGAAAACTGCTGAATTACCTCAAGCTTACTGCCGAAGAAAACGTAGTAAACAAGGCAGTCATCGTCCGATTTAAAGTACTTGTACGGCTCGTAGTAATTGTCGATTTCCCTGCCAAAGTCGAGGTAAGACGTGCAAGAGGTATCGTAAAAAATGCCGTAGCAGCCCACCGGATTTTCGCAGATGTAAAACGGGATGTGCTTATACAGCGGGTCGGTTGACGACGCGTTGTAGCCCATGCAATCCGTGGTTTCTATGCGGAAAGCCCTGCCGCTTTTGTCAAGGCTGCCGCCCTTGTCGCCGCAGCCGTAAATATGCTCATTTTCCTCGCGTGACACAAAGTGGCAAACGCCGAGTCCGAACTCGCGTTCAAGGTTGTACGCAATCGGCGCGCGGTCGGCAAAAAGCACCTCGTTATCCTTATAAAATGTAAGCAGAAAATTGTCTGTATTAACGCTCACTTTCACTCCGCAGGACAAGGCGAAAGCACCGTCTGTTTCAGGCGGTGCAAAAAGCGGAAAATCCGCGGTATCAAGGCGTTTTCTGCCCGTGTGCGAGAGGTCACCAGAGGGGCAGATGTTGTATGTGTTTTGCAGGTCTTTGCCCGTTTTGAAAACGGCTACGCGCACTGCGCTGCCCGATATAAAATCAAGGCGCGCGGTCACGCCGTCGGCGGTGTATTCGCGGTACGAAGCCCCTGCGCCGACCTGCTCAAATTTGTGGTAAAACTTCATTAAAACGCTCCGTTATCGGCAAATGTGTTCCTGATAAATTCCTTTGTTTTAAGCGGTGCAGGCGCGGTGTGCTCGCAAAAACTCATAGGCATTTTTGCACCCGGATCCCAGTGCGGCAATGCGTCGCAGTTCGGGTTGCTCGTCTTGGTAAAGGCGGCAATACTCTCCACCATCTGGTGGGAAATGTTGTAATCCACCCTGCCAAACGGACGCCAGTTGCGTTCAAGCGTGGCAAAGGCATACAGCAGGTCGCTTGCGTGCCATGCGCCTTTTGTGTCGCCCGGCAGGTTGCGGTTAAAGCTGTAAACGTAGCAATCATTTTTATGCTCTTCGCAGCGCTTTGCGTACTGCTTTGTAAATATTTCAAGCGCGATGGGCGCCATATCGGTCTGCGTAATGCCGAGGAGGATTGGCACGTCGGGGATAGTTTTCATATTAAAGTTTTCCGCCGTGATGAGCTCGCCGTCAAAAACAGGCAACGTGTAGCGAATACCGATTTTAAAATCCTTTTGCGCCACAAGCCACGCGTAGTAAAGCGTTTTTACGTCGCTCTGTTTGAATTCGTCAAACGTTTCAGCGCCCATATAGTCCATAACCTTTTCCCAGAACTCGCGCGTTCTTTCAGGCGTGAAGGGCTTGCTTAAGGAGCGCTGAATACCTGCGCCCGACATCATAATTGCGTTTTTGTAAATGCCGTCCATAAGCGGGCTTGAAATAAGCAAATCAACGCTCATCGCGCCTGCGCTTTCACCCATAACGGTGATGTCGTCGGGGTTGCCGCCGAATTCGGCAATATTATCCTTAATCCATTTAAGTGCGGCAAGCTGGTCGTAAAGTCCGTAGTTGCCGCATCTGCCCTTTTCGTCCGTAAGGTCGGGGTGCGAGCAGAAGCCGTAAGGACCGAGGCGGTAGTTGATAGCGGCAAAAACTATGCCGCGCTCTGCGTAAACCTTGCCGCTGATGTGACCCTCGTCCGCGCTGCCGCCTGTAAAGCTGCCGCCGTGGATGTAAATAAGCACGGGGCAATCCTTTGCGCCCTTTGGCATATCGATGTTGAGGAACTGGCAGTCCTCGCTGTATGTAAAGGTCTGCCCCACCCTGAATTCCTTGTAGTAAAACGGGTTGCACTCCTCGTCCTTTTCAAAAGCTCTGCGCTGATAGCAGCACGCGCCGTATTGCGTAGCGTCGTACTCACCCTCCCACGCGCCGCAGATTTGGGGGTATTCCCACCTGCCGGCAGTGGCGTAGCGGATGCCGCGGAACTCGCTGTATTCGCCAAAATCAATGCCGCGTATTTTACCGAGCTTGGTTGTAAGTTTTGCATTATTCATAAAAGTCACCTCTTTAAATCTAAATACATTATAAACTATCAACAAGATAAATTCAATTGCAAAGTTAAAACTTGAAAAGATTCATATAATATTGTATAATATAATGAATATCAAAAATCAGGAAAACAGAGTTATGGACAGATTTAAACTTGTAAGTGAATACAAGCCCACGGGCGACCAGCCGCAGGCGATTGAAGCGCTTGCTAAAGGCGTGCTTCGCGGCGACAAGGAACAGACGCTGATGGGCGTTACCGGCTCGGGCAAAACCTTTACAATGGCTAATATTATTGAAAAGGTAAACCGCCCCACCCTTGTGCTTGCGCATAACAAAACGCTTGCCGCGCAGCTTTGCAGCGAGTTCAGGGAGTTTTTTCCCGAAAACGCGGTTGAGTATTTTGTAAGCTACTACGACTACTATCAGCCCGAGGCGTATGTGCCGACCACAGATACCTATATAGAAAAGGACAGCGCAGTTAACGATGAGATTGACAAGCTGCGCCATTCGGCAACCGCCGCGCTGTCGGAAAGGCGCGATGTAATAATCGTGGCTTCGGTATCGTGCATTTACTCTATCGGCGACCCCGTTGACTACAAAAATATGGTTATCTCCCTGCGCACGGGTATGCAGAAGGACAGGGACGAAATCATTGCAAAGCTTGTGGAAATTCAGTACGAGCGCAACGACATAAACTTTGTGCGCAACAAGTTCAGAGTCCGCGGCGACACGCTGGAGATCTTCCCTGCAGGCAGCAACGGCAACGCAATCCGCGTGGAATTTTTCGGCGATGAGATTGACAGAATCACCGAGATTAACCCACTCACAGGCAAGGTTGAGGGCGTGCTGAGTTCCGCCGTTGTGTACCCTGCTTCGCTTTACGTTGTGAGCCAGGACAAGCTTAAGCAGGCGATGGACGAAATCTACGACGAGATGGTTGAGCGCGTAGCCTACTTTGAGGAAAAAGGCAAGCTGCTTGAAGCGCAGCGCATACGCGAACGCACGATGAACGACCTTGAAATGCTGCAGGAAACGGGCTTTTGCAAGGGTATTGAAAACTATTCGCGCGTGATGAGCGGCAGAGCGCCGGGCGAAGCGCCGTACACGCTGCTTGACTACTTCCCCGACGACTTTTTGCTGTTTGTGGACGAGAGCCACGTTATGCTGCCGCAGGTGCACGGAATGTACGGCGGCGACCGTTCGCGCAAAAAGAGCCTGATAGACTTCGGCTTCCGTCTGCCGTCGGCATACGACAACAGACCGCTGATGTTTGACGAATTCTACGGCAAGATTAATCAGGTGATTTTTACCTCTGCAACGCCCGGCGAGTTTGAAAAAGAAAAAAGCACGCAGGTGGTTGAGCAGGTTATCCGCCCGACGGGACTGCTTGACCCGAACATTGTTGTTAAGCCGACGGACGACCAGATGGACGACCTTGTGAGCGAAATCAATCTTCGCACCGAGCGCGGCGAGCGCGTGCTTGTGACGACTCTCACCAAGAAAATGGCGGAGGATCTGACCGCTTACCTTGAGGGCTTTGACATCAAGGTGCGTTATATGCACCACGATATTGACACGATTGAGAGAATGGAAATTATCCGCGACCTGCGCCTCGGCAACTTCGACGTGCTTGTGGGCATCAACCTGCTGCGCGAAGGTCTGGACATCCCCGAAGTGTCGCTTGTTGCAATACTTGACGCGGACAAGGAAGGCTTTTTGCGCAGCGAAACCTCGCTTGTGCAGACTATCGGACGTGCCGCGCGTAACGAAAACGGCGAGGTTATTATGTACGCGGACAGCGTAACGCCGTCTATGGAACGCGCTATCAGCGAAACGCTGCGCCGCCGCAGTATTCAGGAGGCGTACAACGAGGCGCACGGCATCAAGCCGCAGACGATTAAAAAGAACGTACGCGATGTTATTGAGATTACGAGCAAGGAAAACCTTGACTCACGCGGCAAGCGCATGACCGCAAAAGAGCGCAAGGTTATGATAGAAAAACTTACGCGTGAGATGAAAGAGGCTGCGCGTATGCTCGAATTTGAGCACGCGGCATTCCTGCGCGATAAGATAAAAGAACTGTCCGACGAGGAAATATGACAAAGATTTTGAACGACAAAGACTTTTGGAAAAAGACGGCGGAGCTTGCGCTGCCCGTTGCAGTCCAGAATATGCTGACAAGCTCCTTTACGCTTGTTGACACGTTGCTTGTGAGCAGCCTTGGCGACATTTCGCTTGCCGCAGTAGGTATGGCAGGTCAGTGGGGCTGGCTGATGAATATGATTATTTTCGGCATATGCTCCGCCACAGGCGTGTTTGTGTCGCAGTACTGGGGCGTTAAGGACAAAAAGAATATTCACGTTACAATGGGTATTGCGCTGATAATATCCCTTGCAGTGTCGGCAGTGTTTTTCGCACTCAGTTTTTTTGCACCGAACAGCGTTATTCATCTGTTCAACAGCAACAAAGCCGTAATTGACGAGGGCAGCAAATACCTTGTAATCATCGCATTTTCCTACCCTGCGGTTGCAATTACAAATATTCTGTCGGTTGTGCTGCGCTCTACCGAAAAGGTGCGCCTGCCGATGTATATTTCAGCAATCACAACGATGCTTAACATCGGGCTTGACTACTGCCTGATTTTCGGCAACCTCGGGTTTAAGGAAATGGGCATTGGCGGCGCGGCACTTGCTACGCTTATATCCGCCTGGGTCGGCGTTTTTGCGCTGATACTGCTGTCGCTTGCAGACAAGAACATTATCATCGCACCTGTAAAAGAAGTGTTCAGTATCAGAAAGCGAAACGTTACCGCATTCGCTAAAAAAGCAATTCCCGTTATTCTCAACGAGTCGCTGTGGGGCGGCGGCACCTTCCTTTACACGCTGATATTCGCCAATATGGGTTACGAATACTATGCCGCAATCACGATACTTAAAAGCTTTGAAAACATCGAGTATGTATTCTTTATCGGGCTTTGCAACGCGAGCGCGGTTATGATTGGCAAGTCAGTCGGCAAGGGCGAAATTGAGCGCGGTATTACAGACGCAAAACGGTTTATGATTATCGTTCCGTCGGCGTCGGTCATAATCGGAATAATTGCAATTATATTCCGCGTGCCGCTTGTTAACATATTTGATATGGGCAACAACATCAGCCAGCTGACAATCACAACGGCAATTCAGCTGATTGTGATTTACTCGGTTGAGCTGCCGCTGCGCACCTTCGGCTACACAATGATTGTAGGGGTGCTGCGCGCAGGCGGCGACACATTGAGCGCCGCAAAATACGACCTCGCCTCGCTGTGGCTGTTCTCGCTTCCCGCAACCGTGATAGCGGCATATGTGCTCAAACTGCCATTCATCTGGTGCTATATAGTTATGTTTATATTTGAGGACTATATAAAGCTGTTTTTGACACTTCGCAGGTACAAATCGAAAAAATGGATTATACCTGTTACCGAGGAAGGCAAAGCAGGACTTGAAAAATATTTATCCGCAAACACTGAAAAGGTGAAAAGCTATGATTAAAAATATTGTTGTAAAAGGTGCCAAAGAGCACAATCTAAAAAACGTTGATATTGAGATACCGCGCGACAAGCTTGTGGTGTTTACGGGCTTATCGGGCTCGGGCAAAAGCTCGCTTGCGTTTGACACGATTTACGCCGAAGGTCAGCGCAGGTACGTTGAGTCGCTGTCGTCGTACGCGAGGATGTTCCTCGGTCAGATGGAAAAGCCCGATGTGGATTACATCGAAGGGCTTTCCCCTGCTATATCGATTGACCAGAAAACCACGAGCAAAAACCCGCGTTCTACAGTCGGCACAGTTACGGAAATTTACGACTATCTGCGACTGCTTTGGGCACGTATAGGCACGCCGCACTGCACAGTCTGCGGACGCGAAATCACGCAGCAGACCGTTGACCAGATTGTGGATAGGGTTATGCAGGCAGAAGCAGGCACAAAGCTGCAGGTTATGGCCCCGATTGCCAAGGGCAAAAAGGGCGAATTCGTTAAGGAACTTGCCGACGTGCGCAAGCAGGGCTTTGTGCGCGTGCGCATTGACGGCGAAATGCACGACCTTGCAGACGACATAAAGCTTGAAAAGAATAAAAAGCACAACATTGAGGTTATTGTTGACCGCCTTGTGATGAAGGACGAGATTAAGTCCAGACTTGCGGACAGCATTGAAACTGCTACAAAGCTGTCCGACGGCGTGGTGCTGATTGATATGATTGGCGTGGGCGAAGAGCTGTTCAGCCTTAACTACGCCTGCCCCGAGCACGGCGGCTCTATTGACGAGCTCAGCCCGCGTATGTTCTCGTTTAACAACCCGTTCGGCGCCTGCACAAAATGCGACGGACTGGGAACGTTTAAAGAGATTGACGAGGATCTGATTATCCCCGACAAGAAGCTGTCCGTTAATCAGGGCGCAATCAAGGCGAGCGGCTGGAACGTAGCCGAGGGCAGTTCCATCGCGCGTATGTATATGGAAGCGCTTGCCAAAGAGTACGGCTTTTCGCTTGATATGCCGATTGAGATGCTCAGCGAAACCGCGCTTGACGTTATCCTTTACGGCACAAAAGGCAAAAAGATTGAGATGAAGCGTGTTACCTCTTACGGCTCGGGCACTTACAAAAACGATTTTGAGGGAGTTATTAACAACCTCAACCGCAGGTATAAGGAAACTAATTCCGACTGGGCGCGCGCCGACATTGAAGCCGTTATGCGCGAGTGCAAGTGCAACGCCTGCAAGGGCGCAAGGCTGAAGCCGCAGTCGCTTGCGGTTACAGTAGGCGGCAAGAATATTTACGAATTCTGCAAAATGTCAATCAGCGAAGAGCTTGAGTTTATTGAAAACCTTGACCTTACGGAAAAGCAGCAGATGATAGGCAACCTGATTATACGCGAAATCAAGGAGAGGCTGACCTTCCTCAATTCCGTGGGGCTTGACTATCTGTCGCTGTCGCGCAGCTCGGGCACGCTTTCGGGCGGCGAGGCGCAGCGCATAAGGCTTGCAACGCAAATCGGCTCATCGCTGATGGGCGTGCTGTATATACTCGACGAGCCGTCAATCGGTCTGCATCAGCGCGATAACGAAAAACTGCTTGACACGCTGCGCCACCTGCGCGACCTCGGCAACACGCTGATTGTTGTTGAGCACGATGAGGACACTATGCGCGCTGCGGACTACCTTGTTGACATCGGTCCCGGCGCAGGCGTACACGGCGGCGAGCTTGTTGCCGCAGGCACTCCCGAGGAGGTTATCGCCTGCGAAAAGTCGATTACAGGGCAGTATCTGTCCGGCAAGCGCAGCATACCCGTTCCGGCAAAACGCCGCACGGGCAACGGCAAAAAACTCACCGTTTTCGGCGCGGCAGAAAACAACCTTAAGAATATTGACGTTGAGCTGCCGCTCGGCAAATTCATTGCGGTTACAGGCGTTTCGGGCTCAGGCAAGAGCTCGCTTGTAAACGAGATTATATACAAAAACCTTGCAAACAAGCTCAACCGCGCGAAGAAGCACACGGGCAAGTTTTCATCGATGAAGGGTATCGACGCGCTTGACAAGGTTATCGCGATTGACCAGTCGCCTATCGGCAGAACGCCGCGTTCCAACCCTGCTACCTACACGGGCGTGTTCAACGACATCCGCGACCTTTACGCCTCCACAAGCGACGCGAAGAAAAAGGGCTTTAAGGCTAACCGTTTTTCGTTCAACGTCAAGGGCGGCAGGTGCGAAGCGTGCCAGGGCGACGGTATTGTTAAGATTGAAATGCACTTCCTCGCCGATGTTTATGTTCCCTGCGAGGTCTGCGGCGGCAGGCGCTACAACCGCGAAACGCTTGACGTAAAGTTCAAGGGCAAGAGCATTTACGATGTGCTTGAAATGACTGTTGACGAGGCGCTTGAATTCTTTGAAACGCAGCCGAAAATCGCAAAAAAACTGCGCACGCTCGCACAGGTAGGACTGGGATACGTTAAGCTCGGTCAGCCTGCAACAACGCTTTCGGGCGGCGAGGCGCAGAGGGTTAAGCTTGCAACAGAGCTTGCAAAACGCTCAACCGGCAAGACGATTTACATCCTTGACGAACCCACAACGGGACTGCACACCGCGGACGTTGCGCAGCTGCTGGGCGTGCTGTCGCAGCTTGTGGACAGCGGCAACACGGTTGTGGTTATTGAGCACAACCTCGACGTTATCAAGACCGCAGACCACATAATCGATTTAGGCCCCGAAGGCGGCAAAGGCGGCGGCAGAATCGTAGCCGAAGGCACGCCCGAGGAGGTGGCGAAGGTCAGCAAGTCGTACACAGGTCAGTATTTAGCAAGAATTCTTGGTTAAATATGGAGTGGGAATATATATAATTCTCCCTTGCGGGCGATTCGTGAATCGCCCCTACAGTATAAAATGCGGAGCGATGTGGTCATCGCTCCCTACAATAAAAATTTTCAGTATTGAAATTATTTTATATCTCTGTTATAATATATAGAACAATTTTGGGGGAAGTGCTATGTTAAGAACTTTTAAGAAAGCGATATGCGTTATTCTTGCTGTCATTCTTATGGCGGCGGTTCTTTCTGCGTGCTCCGGCAACAAAGGGTACATTGATTTTATCTACCCGTTTTCCGCAGATGTTAACAGCTACGACCCGCAGGTTGCTTCCACGAGCGACGAATACCTGATTATTGAGAACACGTTTGAAGGTCTTATCCGTATGGACGACGACGGCAAAATCAGAAAAGGCGTTGCCAACAGCTGGAATGTAAGCAGCGACGGACTCACCTACACCTTTAACATCAAGCGCGGACTCAAGTGGGATATTGATACAGAAAAATACACCGAGGGCGACAACAAGGGCGAGTTCAAGGACGAGCGCCTGCAGATGCTCGGACGTGAATTTAACCCCGACATCACGGCGCACGACTTTGTGTTTGCGCTGCAGAGAGCCGCTTCGCCTGAAACGCAGTGCCCGATGTTCTCCGCAATCTCCGCCATCAAAAACGCAAACAAGGTTTACAGCGGCAAGGCGGACAAATCAAAGCTCGGCGTTACCGCGGTTGACGATTACACGCTTAAAATTGAGCTTGCGTACCCCGACAGCGCGTTTATGGAAACGCTTACAAGCGCAGTCGCTATGCCGTGCAACGAGGAATTTTTTAACGCCACCAAGGGCAGATACGGTTTGATGACGAAGTACACGCTGTTTAACGGTCAGTTTTACCTGCAGCAGATTCTGGAGTCGTCGTACCTGCTTAAGAAGAACGAACACTACCGCGGCGACTTCCCTGCCAAGGCGAGCGAGCTCACGCTCAAAATCACAGACGAGAACGACGAAACGGTTAAAAACCTGCTCTCGGGATACTACGATGTGGCGTTCATCAAGGGCAGCGAAAGCAAGCGAATTCTTAATAACAAAGACCTCACCATCAAGCCGTACAACGACACAACGTGGGCTATGAGGTTTAACACGAACAGCCTTATTTTCTCTTCAAAAGAGATGCGCAAGGCGTTCTGCCTCGGGCTTGAAAGGCTGGACGGCGACGAATACAACTACTTAAGCGACGCAAAGGCGATAATGCCCGAGTCCTGCAAAATCGGCGCTAACAACGCGGTTGAAGCAGTCGGCACTACCGTGCATAAGCAGAATATCGGCGACAGCGTAAACCTCTGGAAAGAGGGGCTTGAGAACTTTGGTGTGACGGACATCACTGTTACCATCATCACAACCGAAGAGCTTGAAAACGCGCTTAAGGAAACACTGCAGGGTGTGCAAAGCGGTATCGGCACGGTTGTGAGGAACGAGGACGGCGACAAGCTGACCTTCGTAATCAAGGTTAAAACGATGACTGAAAACGAGATGAACAGCGCCATTTTGAAGGGCGACTACGACATTGCGTTTTATCCGTACAGGGCTACCTCCAATTCCGCAATTTCATACCTGCGCTCGGTTGCGTCCGAAAGCGGCGGTTTTGATAAGGATAAGGTTGACAAGGCGCTCACCCAAGCGGAAAAATCCGCTGACTTAAAAAAGAAGAGCGAGTGCATCCGCAGCGCTGAAACGGAGATAATTGAGTCCTACGCGCTGTACCCGATGATTTACGAAACGGGTTATTACACCGAGGCAAAGAGCGTAAGCGGCGTTGAGTTCCATATGGGAACGGGCAGAATCAGTTTTGTAAGAGCAACGAGGAACGACTGATGAGCAAGCACAAAAAATACGCCGTGCTGTTCTGGGTGCTGACTGCCGTTTGCTTTGCGCTGATATTCTACTTTTCGTCAGACACGGCGGACGAATCGTCAAGCAAAAGCAACCTCATTGTGCAGTTTCTTATAAACATCTTCGGCGACAACCGCTTTACAAGCTTTATTGTACGCAAAAGCGCGCACTTTCTTGAATTCACGGGCACTGCCCTGATTATGAGCGCCGCGTTTTACTTTACACTGAATAAAAACAGGCTTTACCTGCCGATTATCTGTACTTCGCTTTACGCGGTAACGGACGAGGTGCATCAGATATTTGTTGACGGCAGGTCGTGCGAACTGCGCGACTGGGTGATTGACACGCTCGGCGCAGCGCTCGGCACGCTCGCCTTTTGGGTGATTTTCACCCTGATAAACAAAGCAAAAGATTTCCGTAAAAGGAGGAAGAATAAATGAACGTACTTGTGTTTGACACAGAAGAACAGATTGGTATTGCCGCAGGTTATTATATGTGCGGTCAGGTGCTGCAAAAGCCCGATTCCGTACTCGGACTTGCAACGGGCTCAACGCCGCTTAAAGCATACAAGCATATGGTGAGCCTTTACGAGCAGGGCGCAGTTGATTTTTCAAAGGTAACAACCTTTAACCTTGACGAATACTGCAACCTCAACGTTAAGGATAAGAATTCCTACCACACGTTTATGTACGAAAATCTGTTTGAGCATATCAATATCCCCGATGAAAACATCAACTTCCTCAACGGAAACGCTTATAATCTGGAACTTGAGTGCGAAAACTATGAGAAGAAAATCAGAAGCGCAGGCGGCATTGACATTCAGCTGCTCGGCATCGGTTCAAACGGACACATCGCGTTCAACGAGCCGGCAGACGCGTTCCAGAGATGGAGTCACGTTGTGGCGCTTAAGGAGTCCACAATCAAGGATAACTCCAGATTTTTCGATTCGATTGAAGAGGTGCCGACCCACGCGGTTACAATGGGTATCGGCTCGATAATGCAGGCTAAGCGCATACTTATCATCGCGCTTGGCGAGCACAAGGCAAAGGCAATCAAGCAGCTGATTGACGGTAACGTTACGCCCGAATGCCCTGCTTCCGTACTGCAGTTCCACACAGACGTTACGCTTATGCTTGACCGCGGCGCGGCGTCGTTATTATAAGGTGATTGATATGAAAGGCAGACACGAACTTATTGCCCTTGTTATTATGCTGATAATGTGCCTGATTTTTGCGGCTTGCGCGCAGAAGGTTGAGGACAAGCTCACCGACAAGGCGACCGACCCTTCCCTGCTGACAAGCGCAAAGACCGACAGCGGCTTTGTTGACGGCAAAAAGGACACAACAGACCAGACAAAAGAAGCTGCAAAAAAGCCCCTTACCGACAAGGAAGCGGCTGATAAGCTTAAAATGTTTTACGGCACGCTTTACGACGTTGAGGAAACGGGCGAGCAGACGTATATTATCAACGACAACAACGGTAAAGAATACGCAAGAGTTAAGGTTGACCTTAACAGCAGAACTTTTGACGAAACTATAACTGAAAGCGGCGAAAAGTCGACTATCAGTTTTGACGATATAAGGAGTTAATAATGGCAGAGAGAGATAAGTTTTATATTACCACTGCGATTGCGTACACGTCGCGCAAACCGCACATCGGCAACAGCTACGAAATTGTGCTGACGGACGCTATCGCACGTTACAAGAGATTGCAGGGCAAGGACGTATTTTTCCTTACCGGCACAGACGAGCACGGCCAGAAAATCGAGGATTACGCCAAGGCAGCAGGCGTTACGCCAAAGCAGTATGTTGACAAGGTTGCAGGCGAAATCCGCGAAATCTGCGACCTGCTCGGCACAAGCTACGACAAATTCATCAGAACAACCGACGACTACCACGAAAAGGTTGTGCAAAAAATATTTAAAAAGCTCTACGAGCAGGACGACATCTACAAGGGCGAGTACGAGGGTATGTACTGCACGCCGTGCGAAAGCTTCTGGACAGAGAGCCAGCTCGTTGACGGCAAGTGCCCCGACTGCGGCGGCGTTGTAAAGCCTGCCAAGGAGGAGGCGTATTTCCTGCGCCTGTCGAAATATCAGAAGCAGCTCGAGGATTTTATTGAGTCAAACGAAAACTTTATTTACCCCGAACTGCGTAAAAAAGAGATGCTCAACAACTTCATCAAGCCCGGACTGCAGGATTTGTGCGTAAGCCGTACCTCGTTTAAGTGGGGCATCCCTGTTGACTTCGACCCCGACCACGTTGTTTATGTGTGGATTGACGCACTTTCCAACTATATCACGGCTATCGGCTACGACCCCGACGGCTCAAGCGATATGTACAAAAAGTACTGGCCTGCAGATGTTCACATCATCGGCAAGGACATCGTACGCTTCCACACAATCTACTGGCCGATTATGCTTATGGCGCTCGGCGAGCCGCTGCCCAAGCAGGTTTACGGCCACCCGTGGCTGCTGTTCGGCGAGGACAAAATGAGCAAATCCAAGGGCAACGTTATCTATGCGGACGACCTTGTTAACCTGCTCGGCGTAGACGCGGTAAGGTACTACCTGCTGTCCGAAATGCCGCACGCAAACGACGGCTCAATTTCTTACGAAACGATTATTGAGCGCTTTAACAGCGACCTTGCAAACACAATCGGCAACCTTGTAAACCGCACGATTGCAATGCAGAACAAGTATTTTGACGGCGTTATCCAGAGCGGCGACGTGAGCGAACCGATTGACGACGAGCTCAAAAACTTCGCCCTTGACGCAGTTAAAAAGGTCGAGGACGGCTTTACCGCTTACCGCATTGCGGATGCGGCGGAGGCAATACTCAACCTCGCAAAGCGCTCAAACAAATACATTGACGAAACTATGCCCTGGGCACTCGCAAAGGACGAGGACAAAAAGGCAAGGCTCGGCACGGTGCTGTACAACCTGCTTGAATCAATCAGGTTCATCGCAGTTCTACTGTCGCCGTTTATGCCGCAAACGAGCGAAAAAATCTTTGCACAGCTTGGCTGCGACGTTAAGGATTACGATTCGCTTGCAGCCTTCGGCGCTACAAAGGCGGGCGCGAAAGTCGGCACGGCAGAGGCGCTGTTCCAGAGAATTGACGCCGACAAGCTGATTGACGAGCTCATCGCAAAGCAGGAGGCAGCCGCTAAAACAGAGGCTGCGGCAAAGCCGAAGGAAGAGGAGGAAGTAATCGAGGAAATCACGATTGACGACTTCTTTAAATCCGACCTGCGCGTTGCGGAAATCCTTGAGTGCGAAAAAATCAAGAAGTCAAACAAACTCCTTAAACTGCAGCTCAACGACGGCAGCGGCAAGACAAGGCAGATAGTTTCCGGCATAGCAAAATGGTACAAGCCCGAGGATCTGGTGGGCAAAAAGGCGATTATTGTTACCAACCTCAAGCCCGTTAAACTCTGCGGAGAAATCAGCGAGGGTATGCTGCTTTCCGGCGAGAAGGACGGCGAGGTTGCAGTTACATTCGTTGACCTGCCTGTAGGCGCAAAGATTTGTTAATTATGTATAAAAATATTTTTGACACACATTCACATTATGATGACGAGCAGTTTGATGAGGACAGAATCGAACTGCTCTCATCTCTTACGGGCAAAGGCGTTTGCGGCGTAGTGACCTGCGGCGTTGACGTGCCCACTTCAAAAGCGAATATGGCGCTTGCAGAGGAGTACGGTTTTATGTACTTTGCGGCAGGCTTCCACCCCGAAAATCTGGAGGGCAGCACGCTCGCCGACCTTGCGGAGATTGAAAAACTTGCAGCGCACAAAAAGTGTGTGGCAATCGGCGAAATCGGGCTCGACTACCACTGGATGAGCAGCACAAAAGAGGTGCAAAAGGCGTTTTTTAAAGAGCAGATACTGCTTGCCAACCGCCTTGATATGCCTGTAATCGTGCACGACCGCGAGGCGCACGGCGACACGCTTGAGATACTCAAACAAACGCAGCCGAAGGGCGTTTTGCACTGCTTTTCCGGCAGTGTGGAGATGGCGCGCGACGTCATCAAAATCGGTATGTACATCGGCTTGAACGGCGTTGTAACATTCAAGAATGCGCGCAAGAGCCTTGAGGTGGTTAAGGATATTCCGATTGACCGCCTCGTGCTTGAAACCGACTGCCCCTACCTTGCGCCCGTGCCGCACAGAGGCAAGCGCAACGACTCGTCGTACATTCCGCATATCGCAGAAAAAATCGGCGAGGTGCTTGATATGCCTGCGCAGGAAATACTCGATATAACAAACGAAAATGCAAAAAGGTTATACGAACTAAATGCTTGAATTAATTAACGAACAAAACGTGTGGGACGCACTGAAAAACGGCGGCAAGCCCGTGGTGCTTTACGGCATGGGGCTTGGCGCGGAAAAGATTATGGCAACGCTCAGCGGCTACGGCATTGAGGTTGCCGATATTTTTGCGTCCGATGAGTTTGTGCGCGGCCACAGTTTCAAGGGCTACAGGGTGCTTAAATACAGCGAGATCTGCGAGAAGTACGGCGACTTTAACGTGGTGCTGTGCTTTGCTTCGCACCTTGATAGTGTGATTGCCAACATCCGCCGTATTGACAGCGAACATACCGTGTTTGCACCCGATGTTCCCGTTGCGGGCGGCGGACTGTTCAGCCGCGAATACATTGCGGAAAACGAGGACAAATTCGACCTTGTATACAACCGCCTTGCAGATGACGAAAGCAGGCGCGTTTTTGCCGATATTCTCAACTACAAGGTTAGCGGCAAGATTAAGTACCTGCTAAATTCCTTTGCCGACAAGGGCAGCATTTACAGCGATATTCTTAAGCTGAACACGCACGAAAATATTATTGATCTGGGCGCGTATGACGGCGACACGATTGCTGAATTCCTTACCGCTACGGGCGGCGAATACGACTACATCACCGCGCTTGAGCCCGACGAAAAGAACTTTAAGAAACTACTGAAAAACACCGAGGAGCTGTTTGACATCACCTGCCTTAACATGGGCGCGTGGGACAAAAAGGACACGCTGATTTTTGCCAAAAAAGCAGGGCGCAACTCCAAGCTTGCAGCCGACGGCGTGAGCGTTGACGTGATTGACGTTGACTCGCTCGAACTCTCCCCCACCTTCATCAAAATGGACATTGAGGGCGCGGAACTCAAAGCGCTGTGCGGACTGGAACAAACGATAAAAAAATACGCGCCGAAGCTTTACATCTGCGCGTACCACCGCAACGAGGACCTGTTCGCCCTGCCGCTGAAGGTGTGGGAAATGAACCCCAATTACAAAATCTACTTCCGCCATTCGCAGTACATCCCCGCGTGGGAAAGCAACTTCTACTGCGTTACGGAATAATTTGGTCAACGGAATTTCCGTTGACTTGAGGCTGTCGAAAAAGTGCATAACCACGCCGAAGTTCTATTTAGAAAAAATAGTAGGGAGCGGCGACCCCGACGCTCCGCGTGCGAAGCACCTGATAAATAATATCTATGAAAGCCCGCAGGAACTCGATGCTTCTGCGGGCTTTGACATTTCCCGTTTTTTGCTCACAAGCGGTAACGTAAACAAAGGGCGATTGCCCTTCGTTTTTATACTTATTGAATAATATGTAGTGTTTAATTTTGTAAACTTATACAATTTACTTTATTTGTTTGCTATTTTATAATAGAGGAAAAGGAGGGTATACAAATGAAGTATGCATTGATTACAGGAGCGGCGGGCGGACTTGCAGGCGCTTGCGTTGAGGAACTTTGCAAGGACGAGTGCTGGACAATTTTTGCTGCCGACATCACACAGGACGGGCTGAACGCGCTTGTTGAAAGAACGAACGACAGGGTTATCCCCGTTGTGCTTGACATAACGAGTACCGAAAGCTGCAACGCCGCAGCAAAGATTATTGAGGAAACCGCAGGTAGGCTTGACGTTGTTGTTAACGCTGCAGGCATCCACACGATGGCGTCGCTAATCGAGGGCAACATCACCGAAACGCTTGAAAAAATGATTAACATCAACTTGCTTGGCATGGTGCGTGTTAACAAGGCGATGTTCCCGCTTATCAAAGAGGCAAACGGCAGAATCATCAACTTTTCTTCCGAGTGCGGATGGGAAAAACCGCAGCCGTTCAACACGCCGTACGCGATTACAAAATACGCGGTTGAGGCGTACACAATCGGTCTGCGCCGCGAGCTGAACTTCCTCGGCATTGACGTGCTGAAAATTCAGCCCGGCTCGTTCAAAACAGGTATGCACAATCAGGCAACCGCAGGCTACGATAAGCTGCTGCAGAGCACCGAGCTGTACAAGCCCGTGCTTACAGTACTCAAGCCGCTGATGAGCACCGCTATGGCTCACCCGAACGATAAAAAGTACCTTGTGCAGACGGTTATTAAGATGATTAACGCAAAGAATCCGCGCACAAATTACAAGTGCAAAAACACCTGGTACCTTGCGGCAATCAACCCTGTGCCGGACAAAGTTATTGATTTTGGCTACAAAAAGATTGTTGAACTCGGCTACAAAATAATGCAAAAGCAAGGAAAGGCATAAAAAAGCGAGCGGCATAACCGCTCGTTTTTATTATAACTATTATTTAAGCACAAAGCCGATTTTCTTCATTGCCTTTGTAAGCGTGCGGTTTGCGATGCGGGACGCGATGTCCGCGCCGTTCGTCCAGCACTCTGTGAGGTAGCCCTTATCTGCAAGAAGCTCGTTGTACTTCTTCTGCACGGGTTCAAGTTCGGCAACAACCGCCTCGCCCACAGCCTTTTTGAAGTCGCCGTAGCCCTTGCCTGCGAAGTCGTGCTCAATGGTTTCAATGCTGTCGCCGGTAACCGCAGAGTAAATAGTCATCAGATTGTTGATGCCGTCCTTGCCGTCGGCGTAGCGCACAGACATTTCGCTGTCCGTAACAGCGGACTTGAACTTCTTCATAATCACATTCGGCTCATCGGTGAGGTAAACCGTGCCCTTCGGGTTCGGGTCGGACTTACTCATCTTTGAGGTGGGATTCTGCAGCGACATAACGCGTGCGCCCGTCTTTGGAATATAAGCGTCCGGCACGGTGAAAACGTTGCCGTACACGCCGTTAAAGCGCTCTGCGATATCGCGCGTGATTTCAAGATGCTGCTTCTGGTCAGCGCCTACGGGAACCACGTCAGCCTGATACAGCAGGATATCCGCCGCCATAAGGCACGGGTATGTAAACAGACCTGCGTTGACATTGTCGCTGTGCTGGGCAGACTTGTCCTTAAACTGCGTCATTCTTGACAGCTCGCCGAACTGCGTGTAGCAGTTTAAGAGCCATGCAAGCTGCGAGTGCTGCGGCACGTGCGACTGGATGAAAAGTATGCTCTTTTCGGGGTCGAGTCCGACTGCCATAAGCATTGCGTAGAGCTGTGTTGTCTGCTGGCGCAGCTTTGCAGGCTCCTGACGCACGGTTATAGAGTGCAGGTCGGCGATGCCGAACACGGTGTCGTACTCATCCTGAAAGCTCGGCCAGCCGCGCATTGCGCCAAGGTAGTTGCCGAGAGTCGGGATTGAGGTAGGCTGAATAAGTGATAAGCTTCTTTTTTTGCGCTGTGGTGCATTTTCCATAATATGTTAGTCCTTATGCAGTAATTTTGTTTGAATAATCATTTAAATTCTTTTGCCACTTTGCCCATAATCTTAACACCCTTTTCGATATTTTCATCGCTCGGTGTGGAAAAGTTAAGGCGAATATAGTGGCATTCTTTTGTTTCGTCAATCATAAACGCGGTGCCGGGCACAACTGCAACCTTGAAGTCAAGCAGGCGCTTAACGTACTGCATCATATCCACGCTGTCGGGCAGCCTTGCCCAGATGAACAGCCCACCCTCGGGGCGAACGTAGGTGATGAAGCCGCTGCAATACTTGTCAAGGCAGCCGCACATCAGATTGAGCTTGCGGCGGTAAATGCCCTTGATACTTTCAATATGAGCGTCAACGTCGTACTCGTCAAACCAGCGCGACACAATCATCTGATTGAGCACGCCTGTGTGCACGTCGCTCACCTGCTTTGCAATCGTGAACGCGCCTGCCATAGCCTTTGGCACAACGGCATACGCAACACGTATACCCGGTGCAAGAATTTTGCTGAACGAGCCGGCGTAAACCACGATGCCGTCCGTATCCATACTCTTGATTGCAGGCACGTCCTCCCCTGCCACGCGCAGCTTGCCGTAGGGGTTATCCTCAACAATCACGATGCCGTTTTCCCTCGCAATTTCGTACATCGCCTTGCGCTTTTCAAGCGACAGCGTAGTGCCGCCGGGGTTCTGGAAGTTCGGGATTGTGTAGATGAATTTCGCCTGCGGATTTTCGCTTACAGCCTTTTTGAGCGCATCGATATTCATACCGTCGTCGTCAATCGGCACGCCTACAAGCTTAAGCCCGTGCGAACGGAAGCAGTTGAGCGAGCCTACAAACGAAGGCTCTTCGCAGATAACCGTGTCGCCCTCGTCGCAGAGGATACGCGCGCATAAATCCATAACCTGCGTGCCGCCCGAGGTAATCATAACCTCGTCGTCATCAGTCACCACGCTTTCGTGCGTTTTGAGCCAGTCGCGCATTGTATCGCGAAGCGGCTGATAGCCCTCGCTCACGCCGTAAACAAGCGCAGACACAGGATTTTCGCGCAGTATTTCGTCCGACAGTTTAGTTACTTCCTGCGTAGGAAAAGCCTCCACAGCCGGCGAGCCGCCTGCAAAGGCAATCATACCGGGCTGGCTCGTCACCTTAAGGATTTCCCTCGTGGCGGACGGCTTCATACCCGAAAACTTTTTTGATAATTCGTACATAATTACTTTGACTCGGGGAGCTGATTCTTGCCGTTTTCAGCGTCCTTAAGACCAAGCTCGTTCTTAATCTGTGAGGTTGAAACGCCGGGCGTTCTGTCAAGGAATACAAGGTTGCAGTAATCCTTGAGGTAGTCGAACTTGTCGCTGCCTTTCCAGTCGCCGCCCATAACAACGGTGTCGATATGGTAATCCTTAACGTCGTCGAGCTTCTGCTCCCAGCAATTCTCGGGAATTACAAGGTCAACGTAGCGGATTGCCTCAAGCATTTTTTTACGGGTTTCGTAAGTGTGGTAAGCCTGCTTGCCCTTTGAAGCGTTGAACTCATCGGTAGAGAGTGCAACCACAAGGTAATCGCCAAGCTGCTTTGCTCTTCTTAAAAGGTTGATGTGACCGTAGTGAAGCAAATCGAATGTTCCGTAAGTTAAAACTCTTTTCATTTTCTTACTCCTTTGTAAGTGACACTATAAATTGTGCAAGTGTTTGTGTGTTGTTTTTAGCGTTTAAAATATACTTCTCTTTAAATGTAAAGAGTGAATTCATATTGTAATCGCCGCTGTCAAGGGCTGCGATAAGTTCCTCCGCTTCCTCAAAAACAGCGTCGGGCATCTCGGCTTTAAGGTCGATATTCAGCCCTCTGTCAGCGATATAGCGCTCGTAATCGGGAACGAAGAAGTACAGCTGCTTCATAAGCAGAGCCGCTTCAAACGCGCAGGCGGAGTAGTCGGTGATAACCACGTCCGCAAGTTTGATAAGCTCCTGCGGCGTAAAGTCGCCGTTTGGCTTGTAGTCGTCCTCAACCTTCGTGTCCGAAAGCGGATGCGGCGAAATAAAGAGCTGATAATCCTCTTTATCCTCAAACTCCGTTTTGAGCGCCTGGATAACGTACGCCTCCCTGTCCCTGAAGGTGGGGAGATACAGCACCATCTTCTTCTGCCCAACCGCGGGGTTGCTGTAGTAAAAATCGCTTGTGCGCGGCTCGCCGTCGGTGATAAAGTCAACGCGCGGCAGCGGAATAAGCTTAATCTTATCGCGCTCAACGCCAAAGCCTTCCATATAAAACTTCGCCGTTTCCTCGCTCGGGGCAAGCACATAGTCGTAGCCCTGATGCATACACATTGCACGGCTGACCTTTTCATCCCTGCCCTCTTTTGTGCCGACTGCCTGCAAGCCGAACTTCTTAATCGCGCCCAGCGCGTGCCACATCTGCACAACCTTTAAATCGCTTTTGTGCTTAAGGCACGACACAGTGATAGAGTATGTGTCCACAATCGCAACCTTTGAGGTGGCAAGGTAGTACATATCGCCGATAACGGCAAGGCAGTACTTGATTTTTGCCTTGAAGCCGTCCTCAATCATACGCAGGCGGAACACCTGCACAACCGAGGAATCAGCCTCTGCAATCGCAGCCTCGAGCAGCCTCATATCAAGGCTTTTGTCGTTACTCTGGCGCGACAGATACACAACCTGATTTTTAGTTTTGAACAGCCTGAGCGGCGCATAAATGACTTTAAGCCCGAACTTAAGCAGTGTAATCAGTAACGTTTTCATTTTAATTACTCATAAAGCGGATACTTTGCGCAGATTTCTGCAACGCCGGCTTTGATGTAATCCTTCTTGTTCTCAAAATCGGTAACTGCAAGGTAAATGAACTCTGCAATCTTATCAAAATCGTCTGTGTTAAGACCGCGGGTTGTTGCAGCAGGTGTGCCGATACGAACACCGCTTGTAACAAACGGTGACAGCGGCTCGTTGGGAACCGTGTTCTTGTTGAGCGTGATGTGAACATCGTCAAGTCTGTTTTCAAGCTCTTTACCCGTTACGCCCGTACCGCGAAGGTCAAGCAGGCAGAGGTGGTTGTCCGTGCCGCCGGAAACAAGGTTAAGACCGCGGCTTGTAAGACCGTTTGCAAGCGCCTGAGCGTTGTCGATAACGCGCTGCTGATACTCTTTGAACTCGGGCTTAAGCGCCTCACCGAAGCATACAGCCTTACCTGCGATAACGTGCATAAGCGGACCGCCCTGCGTGCCCGGGAATACTGCGGAGTTAAGCTTCTTTGCAAGGTATGGATTGTTGCAAAGGATAAGACCGCCGCGCGGACCGCGAAGCGTTTTGTGAGTAGTGGTTGTAACAACGTCTGCCCACGGGAACGGTGACTGGTGCAGACCTGCAGCCACAAGGCCTGCGATGTGCGCCATATCTACCATAAACATTGCGCCGTTAGCGTGCGCGATGTCAGCCATAGTCTTAAAGTCAATCTCACGCGGATAAGCAGATGCGCCTGCTACAACGAGTTTCGGCTTATTCTTAATAACAAGCTTGTTGAACGCGGTGTAGTCGATACGTCCGTTTTCGTCCACGCCGTAAGGGATAAAGTTGAAGTACTTACCGCTGATGTTAACAGGCGAGCCGTGTGTAAGGTGGCCGCCGTTATCAAGGCTCATACCCATTACCGTGTCGCCCGGCTTAAGCAGAGCAAAGTAAACTGCAGTGTTTGCCTGTGCGCCCGAGTGCGGCTGAACGTTTGCATACTCGCAGCCAAAAACCTCGCACGCTCTTTTGATAGCGATTTCTTCAACAACGTCTACATACTGGCAGCCGCCGTAATATCTTTTAGACGGAAGTCCCTCTGCATACTTATTAGTAAGCACAGAGCCCATTGCAGCCATAACCTGCGGTGTTACCAGGTTTTCAGACGCGATAAGTTCAATATTTTCGCGCTGTCTTTTGAGTTCCAGCGCCATTGCGTCGGCAACTTCTTTGTCGGTTTCGGCAACCTTGCCGATTGAATCATAGTAATCAGAAAACATTGTGATTACCTCCCATACCTTTTTTTACAGAAACATTTTAACATATATAATAAAAATATACAATATTAAAAAAATTCAAAATAATGCAAAAAAATTTCAAAAAGTTGTGGAAATCTTATAAAATATGTGTTATAGTATATGCAATCGGGGTGTAGCGCAGCTGGTAGCGCACTTGACTGGGGGTCAAGGGGTCGTGGGTTCAAGTCCCGTCACTCCGACCAATAAAAGAACAGTGACCATTTGGTTGCTGTTCTTTTATTCTTTATGCGGGACTTGAAGCCCATCGGGGGTCTGAGCGTTAAGAAAACAGTCCGGTGGACTGTTTTTAGCGAGGAGCGGTGAGTCGGGTACCGAAGCCGCAGGCTTGGGTCGACGAGCCATCGGATGCAAGCGCAGCGCAGCAGCCGGCAAGTCCCGTCACTCCGACCAAGGGAGCAGGTTTTTTAACCTGCTCTTTTGTTATGTCAAAATCCCTCAAAGTGGCTCAAACAGTCACTTTGAGGGATTTCTGTTTTTTACTTGAGATTACCTGAGATAGCCTCAGAAGCGTTGAATTGCAATGAAGTTGCAACATATTATTCAATAATTGAGGCGCGGATTGCTCCGCGCCTTTTTGTTGTTCTGACTATTTAACTTTAATCGTTACTGTTACGGTGACAGTCTTTGCCTTGTAGGTAGCATTGCCTGCTGCTTTGACTTTAACCTTAACTTTGTAGGTGCCCTTCTTGAGACCTTTCTTAACCGTAATCTTACCTGTTTTCTTGTCGATGACAATTTTCTTATTCCCACTTGACTTGGTGTAGGTTATCGTGCCCTTGCCTTTGCTTACGGTGATTGCATCCTTGCGCGCAACAGTTACATTCTTTTTCTTAACGGTTGCGTATTTAACAGTCTTTGTCTTGCCCTTTGCTGTAATCGGGTTTGCTTTTTTTGCGAGCTTCGGAATTGACTCTGTTTTTGTAGCGCCACATCCGCAGGTGTAGGTCTTTACGCCCGTCGCAGTGGTGGTAGCCGCTTTAGTTACCACGCCGTCGTTCCAGTTGTGCGCGGTGTAATATGCAAGCAGTGTTGCAGGAGTCGAGCCCATATACGCTTTTGTATATGAATAACTCGAGTAATTAACAGTGAAATCGCCCTGGCTTGCCCAATGGTCAAAGTGGTATTTTTCGTCATACTCGGGCGGTTCAAGTTCTAATTCCTGGTCCTTGATATAGAAGCCGCTGTACGCAGCAATATAGTGAGAATAACTGAAATCAGGCGTGCCATTAAGCTCTGCCTCAAGGTATCTGAAGGTTACCGTGAGTTCAAGCTCATAGCCCATTGTGCGATATGTATACTCGTTTTCTTTGATGGACGCGCCGCCTTCCTGAAGCCTTACGCCGTTGAAATCAACAGAAATGTTATCGGAAAAATCATATCCCGTATTCGCAGAAAGATTAACCGTCAGCGTGTAGGTTTCGTCAGAGTCAGCATCAATCTGATCGTTGTTGAATGGCTGACCGTTCTGATCCTCCCAATTTACGCTGTAGACAGTAAAATTCTGTCCGCTCGTCGTCGGAGCAAAATTAATTCGGTCTCTGTCGTCAAAATAATAACTCAGGTTGACCTTGTAAATGCTTGTGCTTGCAGCGTGCGCCGAAAACGGCAACGCAGCGAGTGTTGTGATTATCATTATAAGTGATAACGCGATGGATAATGTTTTTTTCATAATTTACTTCCTTTCATAATTAAATAGTTATTTTACTTTCACAGTTACCGTTACGGTGACGGTTTTCGCCTTATAGGTTGCGTTGCCTGCAGCTTTGACCTTAACCTTAACTTTGTAGGTGCCCTTCTTTATGCCTTTTTTAACGGTAATCTTGCCTGTTTTTTTGTTAATTGTTATTTTTTTGTTGCCGCTTGCCTTTGCATATGTTACAGTGCCCACCGGCTTTGTAACAGTAATAGCATCTGCACGCTTAACGGTAACAGCCTTTTTCTTAACTGTTGCGTACTTAACAGACTTGGTTTTGCCCTTTGCGGTGATGGTGTTTGATTTTTTGTTATAAGTCGTTTTCTTTGTTGCCGTACAAACTGTGCAAGTAAAAGTCTTTGTGTAGGCTTTATCTGTTGTTGAAGTGATTTTTCCGTTGTCGTAACTGTGTGTTTTGCTCCAGGTAAGCTTTTTGCCGTTGTAGTCAGTGCCATAGTTTTCCACATATGTCTTTACTGCAGCATTTGAGCAGGCGCTCTTGATAGTAAAGCCGTCAACGAGAAGGTATTCCTCCTCTGATTCGTTGTAAACATAGCCAAATGCCAAAGACCAGATATCCGTTACGCTGTCGGGAATTGTAATGCTCTTAAGCTTGGGGCAGTTTGCAAAAGCAGTGGGATAAACGGTTTCTATTTTATTGCCCAGTTTAACGCTCGTTAAATTACTGCAGCCAATGAAAGCAGACGGTTCAACCTCTTTGATGTTGCCACCTATTTCAACAGCTTTGATTTTATCAGCATAGACTGCCCAGTAGCGACCTCTGAAACGCACAGACATATCGCCGTTGTAATTAATCTTCAGCAAACCTGTCTGTTCGTTAAATACAGCGGTATATTTGCCATCCTTGCCTACAGGCATACTGATATTGTAAACATCCCAGTAAGTAAAGCCGTTGGAGTCTGCATAATTCTTTGCAAGTCCGCTTGTGCCGCAGCCGCCGACAATAAAGTCTGTCACTTTTTTATTGTTGCCGCTGTCATAGTAGTAGCCAAGTGAATTATCGCCGAGCGTTGTAACGCTTGCAGGAACAATAACGCCTTTTAAATTGGTGCAGCCGTAAAAAGCGTCCTCCTGAATTAACTGAAGACCGCTATTAAGTCCAACATCATTTAAGCCGGTGCAATCTTTAAAAGCGCGGTAATCAAGCGTTTTTACAGTGCTCGGAAGCTCTACGGTTTCAAGCGCGGAACATTCGCAAAATGTATCCTGCCCGATTTCCTCAACGCCCTCGCGAAGCATTATTTCTTCAAGAGCTGTGCAGTTGTGGAAAGATTCGTCCTCTACTCTTTTGCAGGTTGACGGAATTACAACGGTTTCAATACTTGTATAACCGTCAAACAATCCTGTCATAATTTCGTTAATACCTTCTTCTAAAACAGCATCTGTAATATCGTTTTTATAGGTTTCCCACGGCGTTTCGTCAACAATGCCTGTGCCCTTGGGCGAAATAGTCAGCTCGCCGTCCTCAAGCGTCCACGAAAAGTTTGTTTCATCGCCGCCCGCTGCATGCGCCGTAAACGGCAGCGCGCATAAAGTTGTGATTATCATTATTAAAGATAATGTGAGTGATAGTGATTTTTTCATAATTTTTCTCCTTTTTTGTTATTATGCCTTCCCCTCAAGGGGAAGCCTAAATTTTTACTGCACCTTAACGCCCCAGGCTCTGCACCAGTCAGACGCATAAGTTTTGCCGTCTTTGTGCTTGTATATTGTTCTGATGCGAACCCAGTATTTTTTGCCTTTTTTAAGTTTTTTAAAGGTGCCGGTGTGCTGTTTTGATGTGTTTAAGGTATATGTCTTTTTTGTTTTGCCCGTAAAATTCTGATTTTGGCAAAGCTGAATCTGATAGCCTGTGCAGCACGCGGAAGTAATCTGTTCCCAGTAAACCTGAAGGCTCTTTTTCTTGCCCTTAAGGTTAGTAATCTTGGTGCTGTGCGGGAAAATTGTTGCATTTAAAGTTTTCTGTCCTGTGTACTTACCCTTGAATTTAACAACAACCTTAAAGGTTCCGACCTTCACATTGTTTTGACCGTATGAAACAGAGTAGTCCGTGCCTTTTTTCAGTTTTTTACCCTTTGCGTCCTTAACGGTAACAGACGGCTTTTTAGCCTTGCCGTTATATGTGTACTTGGTGTTGCTCAATGTAACCGATTTGATTTTCGGAATTGCTATGGTTTTAGTCTGCTGACATTCGCCGCAGTAATACTCTTCAAAGCCCTGCACGCTCATTGAAGCCTTTTTGGTAACCGTACCGTTTGACGGATAATCGTGCACCTTTTGCCACTTGATTTCGGGATATCTCGAAATATAGTCCGCGACTGCCTGCGTGTCGCAGGTTGAAACGATTTTGAAATCATCGTACGGAGTGAACACATACGGATAAACGTCCCTTGAATAATCGTAGCCGAAAGCGTGAGCGCCGATGTCCTCAGCGTTTCTGCCGACCGATACACTTTTAAGCTTCGGGCAGCACGCAAAGGCGCATTCGCCGATGTAGTCCGAGGTAGAAATATCAACGTCCGTCAGCGCGGTGTAGCCCTCGAAGCAGCGAGCCGGAATGTCCTGACCGTTGAGCTCAATCGTCTCTACGCAAGGATTGCCCTGGAACGGCCAGATGATTTCGATGCCCGAAATGCTCTTGTCAAAGACCATCGAGGTAATGCCGATTCCGATTGCCTCGTCATAAGCGTCCTGGTCGAAATCGTCCGTTGTGTCGTCGTATATGCCGTCGATAGTGCCTTCTGCGTATTCGCCCTCTATGCCTGTCGGAAGGCCACGGAAAAGCATCTCCCCCGTTGACGTGTCAAAGATGAATTCAGCAGAAGGACCTGCCCCTCCGGTGATTACTTTTGCATGCGCCGAAAACGGAAGCGCTGTGAGTGTAGCGATTATCATAACGAGTGATAACGCGATGGATAATGATTTTTTCATAATGTACTCCTTTTTTTATGCGTATAGTTTTACAAGTTAATTATATAAAAATAATAATCTGAATTGTACTACTCAAACGGGTAGTTTTTTGCATAAAAATAACCGCAGGGTGTACCTGCGGCTTTTCTTACTCTATTTCCCTAATTTCATAACGAAGCCCGTTTTGCGTGCTTCAACAGCAAGCTCGGTTCGGTTCTGAAAGCCTGTTTTTTCAAGAATGTTTTTCAGGTGAAAGCGAACCGTGTCCTCGCTGATATGCAGCGCGGCGGCAATCTCCTTATTCGTGGCGCCGGTCGTCAGCTCGCGCAGCACGTCAATCTCGCGCTTTGAAAAATCATAGCTGAACGCGTCGCCGATTTTTACCGTCGGCGTTGTGTCGGGATAGATGCTTTCGCCCTCCATCGTCCTGTCCATAACGGCAAGGAGCTCTTTGCTCGAGCGCTTATACCAGAAGCTCTCGATTCCGATATCTCTCGCTCTGTCGAGCCACGACGCCTCAGGAACGGAGGTGATGATAATGATTTTAATATCAGCGTGGCTCTGCTTTATCGTTTGCGCCGCGTCAAGACCGCTCGCCTCGTATTCCGTGCATACGTCCATCAGCACCAAATCCACGTTGCCCATCGAGCAGAGCGACGGCGCAATGTCGGCATTTTTTGTCGTGTTGACGACGGTATAGCGCTCGGACGCGTTGACGGCATCCGTCAGCATTTCAAGGACGAGCTCCTGATCCTCAACTATTAAAACATTTGTCATTTTTATTCCTCCCACATTAACGGGCGATTCGTGAATCGCCCCTACTTATGTAGGGGTCAATCACGATTGACCCGATTCTAATATCGGATTTGTAATATGAATTCAGGTGTGCTTATGATACCAAACTCCGCATTTATCTTCTCAGCTCGGCTGCGGATATTAGAAAGTCCGCCGCCTTCGGTAATTTCGCACGCGGGCGGATTGCCGTCGTTTGTGATAGTGAAGCCGCTTTCGGTCGAATTGATAAACACGGTTTTAGCGCCTGCGTGGCGAATGGCATTAACCATACACTCACTTGCCGCGGTGATCAACATTCCGACGTTTTCGTTTTTATCGGGAAAAACGCCCGAAAATTCAAGCGCTATGCCGAGTGACTCGGCAAGACTTTCCAGCGTTTCAAGCGGATTTTTGCGGTACGGCGCGGTGTCTCTCTGGAGTTCGAGGACGCCCTCCTTCCACATAGCGCTGACGCGCTTCGCCTCCGATTCGTCGTAATTTTCAATGCTGTTCATCGTCGAAATCAGAAGCACGTTCATATCGTCGTGAATCTTTACCTTGCTTTGCAGAAGCTCTCTTTCGTGCACGATTTGGGCAAGGTTACTGTCGTACTCCTCGAGCATTCGGTTGAGCTGCTCCAAATCTGCGTTCTTACGCTCAAGCTCCCTGTTTTGTGCCGCTTCCTCAGTGATATCGGCAGCAATCAGCTCGTAGAACTCCTGACCCTTCACCGCGTTTGGGTGCTTGGAAAACGCATAGGTTCTGCCGTCGATTTCCACCACGACGCCATTTTCGTCAGGTGAGGAAATGCTCTTTTCTTTCAGGATGTCCCAGAACCTTTCTCCGTTATAAAGGTGCTGACCGGCGAACTTCTGCGTGAGCGTGTCCATCGCGTTATTGACAAGGTATATTCTGCCGCCGTTTTCATAGAAGCAGATACCTGTCGGGAGAGTGTCAAAGCTCTCTTTAATCGAGACAGCTGAGATATGGTTTTTCTGCCATCTTGCAATTTGCAGAGTATAGCAAACAACGGCAACCGTAAGAATCGCATTGATTAAAACAATCAGCCAAATCGGCGCGTAATCTATGCGGTACGTTTCGCTGTTTACGCCTACATAATAGCTGTTGGCGTTCAGATACTGCCAGTAAATGTCGCACGCCGCGAAGAACATCAGCGTCGGCACAAGCACCTTATATCGCTTTTGCTGCCACAGCTGCATAACAGACCAGACGAGCGCAAGGCAGATAAATAGCAGCCAGAGGGAGAGCAGCCCTCTTATTTCGGGGTGATAGAAAATCGTGTTCACGCGCTCACCCCCTTGTCAAACTCAAACATCAGGGGCGTTTCGTCAATCTTTATGTCAAATAAAACGCTGTTTTCCTTTTCGATAATATCAATTTTCACGCGCTTGATATCGGGCATTTTCTTTTCAATCAGCGCTTCAAATTCGTCGTATGCATAGAGCAGCGTACCCGACAAGAACGGGATGTCGGACGCGGTATTTATCTCGCCGTCAACGCCCGCTTTTGTCAGATACGAAAGCGATTCCTTATAAGCAAGGTACAGCTCCGAAAGCGGCGCGGTTTCACTTTTATCCGCCATCAGCATCAGGTTCGTTTTGCGTTTGATATAGGCGCCGATAACGCAGACCCAGAGCATATTTTGCTGCCACTTTTCTTCGCTCTTCTCCGCATCAGACACGAGCTTGCGGATTAATTCAGTTTGAGTTTCAAGCGAAGCGTTCATTCTGTTATAAAGCTTCTGCTGCTCCTCAATTTTCGTTCGCTCCTCTTTGAGCGCGTTTTCCTTCTGCTGAATTTCGGCTTTTTCGGCAAGCTCGGCGTTCGTTTTTTCAAGCAGCTTTTTCTGCTCGGTAACGGCGGTGTTATCCTCCTGCCAGGTGATTTCACCGCCTGAGATGCTGTGCGAGTGCTCAATGAAAACGCCGTCACCCTTTTCGAGCGCGGTTTTGTATACTACATTGTTTTCCCTGTCCTTAATCTCCGCGAAAAGATGCGAGCGGTTGAAGAGCAAATCATATCCCGTATTTGACGGGATAAGCCCCGTTTGCAGGCACGATTCCCAGAACGCCGCAATGCAGAAGCAGAACAGCTCAGTGACGTTGAGAATTCTGGTGTGTCTGAAATCCGTGAAATTGTAAATGGCAACGCCTGCGAGGGACACGATAATCACCGCAAGCGGAATCATGCCGAGTCTCCTGTTTGCGTTAACGGTAGAAAACCGAACGACAATAATAAGCGCAGCGAGCATTAACGAGATAACCCACACAATCGCAATATAGTACAAAACGCCATGGGAATAGTCGTCGCTCCAATTAACAAAGTTCGGATTGAAGCGAAAGGCAAGCTGATGCCTGTCATTCGTCATAAATCCTGCAATCAGCAGAATTTCGGGAATATATAGCAAATTCAGTTTGGGACTCAGCCGCTCGGAATCGGCTTTGCCGACGCTCAGCGCAATCATCAGGCTGAAAAGCGGCATCAACAAAATCGGGATATAATATCCGTACCAGAGTTGGCGCTCTAGCCACTCGCTTTGAAGGAATAAGGAAAACTTAACCGCGCGCTCAATCATCCACAGAAGCATAAACGCACCGAGCAGGGTGAAGTAGCGCTTCTCTCTGCGCTTGGTTATACGCGACTGAATGCTGACTGTCCAGATAATACAAAGGGAGGAAAAAACCATTGTGCCCGTAAAGCTGAGCGGTTCGTTCCACGTTACGTTTGCAACTGATCCAAGAACAAAAAACGCAAACAGCAACACTATTGCCGTGATACGGTTACGCAACTTAATCGACATAGCTTTTCCTCCTTCATATCATTTTATATTATTATACCTTACTTTCCTTTTCCTTTCAACACAGAAAAGCATTGAGGTCGATTTTTGAGAAATATAAATTTTCCTAAACGCGATATTTTTCATTACATCCGTTCAGTTTTTCTCAGACGGGGCAACGGTTGTTTTGAAGATTACTATCGACTACGAACGGGAATTGCAAAAACCGAGTCCCGAAACCCTTGCAAACACTCACTTTTCGTTTTTGACATTTTGCCATAAGCGTCATAAAAAGCGCTTCATAGGATTTTTCAGCAAAAAACCTATGAAATGAAACGATAAAAAACCACCCTGCTTTTAGATTAGCAGGGCAGTTTCATATACATTCTATCATTATTTGTGTTGCCAGCCGATAGCCTTCCTTGAATATCTCCTCATTAATTATTACAGACAGTTCTTCGGAGTTCATTATGTAATTATCGAATAGTTTTTTCTGTTCTTCAGTCAGCGTTGCTGCAAACTTTTCCTGAGCTTGAGCGGTTAGTTCTATCAGCTTTTTGTATTCGTGATTGTTTAGCAACTTTTCAGACTCGCACGGGTTTATGTTGCCGTGATACAGATTTTCAAGAGTAGTCATTGTATCACCCCTTGTGGTACTTGAAGTTTCCTGTCCACTTGCCGCACGGGCACGACCACGCTTCGTAACCATAAGGGCATCGCTTAACATATTCTTCCCAAGTGATTTCACCGTCTTCGTACTGACGGTTATATTCGTTCATAACCTTGTCTACGTGCCTGCGTAGCGCCTTTTTAGACTTGAACCACTTACCATTACCCTTTGGCATATAGTGCTTATGCATGTGTTTTTTCTTCTTTTTATGCTTTTTATTCCTGCGGAATGAATTATATTTCACTTTTTGCGCAGCAAAAAATTCATGATGGCGCAGCCATTATTTCATGCTCGGCTGAAGCCGAGTATTTCATTAAAAGTTACCGTCACCAAACAAATCAGGGCATCCGAACGGACGCCCTGTTTTATTAAATTTATTGAGTTTAGCTCACTTCGCCGCTGAGGGCGTTTGCCCTCCCGTAACTGTGTTATTAAAGCTCGATTGTCCAGCTCGTATTTCTGTAATAAACGCTGTGAAGCTGGTCGCCCATCGTGTTGAAATCGTCGCCGCCTGAAGCGGTGAGAACGTCGGGCGTGTTCTGTTTTACAACCCTGAATTCGGGTTCGATGTATTTACTGTTGTTCATACTCTCCCCTCCTTATGCAGTTGTAAAGTAGTCGTTTGCGTATTGGTTGTACATATAAATCGACTTAACGAGCGAGCGGAGCTGATTAACCTTCTCGGGCTCATCGAAATCGTCGGCGCTCGTCGTGTCGCGCAGCACCGTGTAGCAGTACGCAATCGCGCTGTAATTGATTGTCGCGCTTTGGTTTGTGGACTTGTCTGTAATCGTGAGATGGAACGCGTTGTCGAGGTTTGCGGACTCGATACCCTTTACCTCGATGAACGAGCCTGAATTAGCAGTGTTGAAGCCTGCGGTAGGTCTGCTGCTGCCGAACCAGGCGTCCTCGCCCTCAGTGTCAACCGACACGCTGACGGTGTAGTTTTCGGGGTCGACAGCCTTCTCGTCAAAGTAGAAGCGAACCTCCGTATTTGACAGCGACATCAGCGAGGTTTCCGTAATCTCAAACGGCAGAGTGCCCTCTACGTTTGCAACGGGTCTTGCTGTGACCGTGCTTTCGTTAACCGTGCCCGAAATCGTCTTCGCGCCGGTGTTGATTGCAACGTTTCTGACGTCGTGGAAATAGCGCAGATTACTGTCGAATTCGTCGAAATAATACTTGCCGCCGCCGACTCTTTCAACAACGCTCTTGTCCGCCATATCGGACGTGTTGTAGTTGAAGTATTTCTGCGCCGCGGTAGCGTAGTCGGTAAGCGCCTTGCACACCTCGGCAGCCTTGTCCCACTTTGCAACAACCTCGGGGTCGGCTGTCATTTCGTGCATTGTGATTGCTTGGCCTATAATATCGTCGCAGTACTGCCACATCGAGTAATTAGCGTCGTAAAGCTTCGTGCCCGCGCCGTTATACAGCGTAATCTTGATGTTCTCCGTGAGCTGCGCAGGTGCGGATTCAATGGTGAATCTGTAGGTGCCGTCCTCGTTCGGAGTAATGTCCTTGATGTTGCGCCTCTCGTCGGCAAACTGCGTGCTGTATGTAATCGGATTGTGGTTGTAATTGAGCATTACGTAAGCGTTTTCCTTGTCGCTCGCGTTCGGCAGATAGTAGTCAACGTCGAGGTCGAAGTTGATGTCGACCGAATCCTTCGTAGTGAGCGAAACCAAATTGTTCGGCTCACGCATAATGCGAACGAGCCTTGCCTCCGTTTCATCCTCGCTCAAATCAGCGTACCACGTGTCGTGGTCGGAGGTGAACAGCGTGTTCGGATTTGCGCTGTTGTAGGTGGTGTAGCCGCTCGTGAGCTTCGTCGCAGAGGCGTCGTCCTCCGCAGCCGAATCGCTGATACCGTCGTCGCGCAGCAGCGGGTCTGTCAGACCGATGCTCGAGCCTTCAAGGCTACCCGTAACGTTTACGAGTTTACTCGTTGAGTAGATGTTGAGGTTGTTGGTAACGCCGTTCCACGTGTTGCTCTGAATCGTGTTCGCACCCTTAATATTAAGCGTTGAATTGTTGTCGTAGTAAACGCCTGCGCCCTTATCTTCGCTTGTATTGCCGGTGATTGTGCAGCCGTCAACAGTTGCGTTACACCAAAAGCCCATAACGCATATTCCGCCGCCGTTGCCTGCTGCGTCGTTGCCTGAAATAGTCGCATCTTTGAACATCAGTGAGTTTCTGCAAGACATCGCTAATATACCTGCGCCGTAGTACGAGCCGTTACCGGAAACGGTACCGCCGTTTAAGAACAAACCTGCACTGCTGACCGGATTATAAGGCGGTGTTGTATAAGCAATTGCACTTGCAAAAGCATAATACTGACCTGAAACAAGAATACCGCCGCCTAAATCTGCGTCATTGTTGCTGATAGTACCGCCGTTAATTGTAACGCTGCTGTCAAGATATCCGCTCGGGTATGAAGTTGCAGTCTTTACAAGCGCGATACCGCCGCCGCCTGTCATAGCTTCGTTGTTTAAAACGTAGCAGCCTGTGATTGTGCCCGAATTCATTGTGAATACCGAACCCTTTGAAACAAACACGCCGCCGCCTAAAGCAGGTAATGTGCGGGTGTCACCGCTGGGACAGGTACCTGCCGGGCAGTCTGTATCGGCAAAACAGCTGCTGATTGTACCGCCGTCCATAATGAAGGTTGAGCCTACAGATACTGCAACGCCGCCGCCGTAACATACGGAACCGCCGCTAATGCCGCAGTCGTCAATCGTGCCGCCGTACATATGGAACGTTGAACCGTAATAAACGGAAACACCGCCGCCGAACGTATTGTTGCCAACAAAATCCGTTACGGTTGTGCCTGCGTACATATTGCAGGTCGCGCCGTTATTGAGTTCAATACCCTTCGCGCCGTCTCCGCTGTTCCTGTCACCCTGCAGAACAAGCGTATTGCTTGCATCCGTGCTGTCGCCGAGATTAAGCGTTACGCCGTTATCAACACCAACTGCTCCGCTTGTAGTTGCAGAAAGGCTGATCGTGTGACCGTTACCGATAATCGTTGTAACCGTTCCCGACTTACTTAACGAGAAGCCTTCAACAGTGATGTCATCCTCCAGGCTGATAATGTAGTCGCCGCCGTCTGACGCGTTGATAAACGTGCAGGCTTCTAACAAGCTTGCGCCCGTCGCGACGTTGATAGTCGTTGTGTCCGCGAGTGCCGTGAGCGGCATTGATGACATAACCAGCACAAGGGACAGAATAATGCCTGCGATTTTTGTCGTCCTTTTCATATCATTTCCCCTTTCGTCTTTGCATTGACCTTCGTAACCCCACGAAACAAAGGAATAAGTAGACATATTTCAGTAATTATTCTATTACACGATATATTATAGCATTTCGTCCATTATTATTAAATAGACATTTTACGTGTAATTGTACAAATAGACGTATTTCGTCTATTTGACGAATTTGGCAAAAATTTGGCAAAAAAAATAAAAAAAGACAGTACATTCTGCACAAATATTCCGCCGAAATTTCGTATAAACAACCATAATAATTGTGCGTGCGATTCGTGAATTGTTCAATCGGGGTACGACCCCAATTGAACAATTTGAACATAAAAAAAACAGGGCAGAAATTACTCTACCCTGCGCCATCATGAATTTTTTTGCTGCGCAAAAAGTGAAATAAAATTCATTTATGTTTGCCTGCGGCAAATTATAAAAAGGTAGCCTTGCGGGCTACCTTTTGCTTTATTTTTTCTGTGAGTTTTGCTGCTGCTTTTTCATCGTTTCTACGTCCTCGGGGTCGAGCGTGGGACGATAGAAAAGTATTTTGCTGAGCCATTTGAATATAATTGCTACAATCACGGTTACAGCAATGTACTTGAGGAACGTAAACGGCAGGTTGTAAATCAGCACGCCGCGAGAGAGAGTAGGAATTTCCGTAATAATACCGTTCAGCGGTGCAGGCAGGTGGCTGTTGAGCGCACGCAGCGCGTCGTTGTAAATAACTAAATACGATTCCGCTGTGTATCCGTATGCGCCGAACTGACGGAAAATCATCGGCTGTGCAATCTTTGTAACAGTAAAGTACGAAATCGGGGTTGCAACCAGCGCACCGATTAAGCCGCTTTTAAAAATCATTTTGCCGCGGTTGTCACGAACACCCTCGGGGTCCTCCATCATACGCTTTTCAATCGCCATTGGGGAGAACATTCCGCGCGCAAAGATAAAGCTTGCCACGCCTACAAATGCCGAGTCCATAATCGCGTTTGATATTGCCGTTGCGGCTACGGCGTCGCCCATAATAATAGCAAATAATCCGTTTTTAATAAGCACTATCGCAACGCCCGCGATAGGTCCGAACGAAACCGCTGCAAGCAGTTCGGGAATTGCGGACAAATCAGTCCTTATCATATTTGGCATAAGCGGAAGTCTGAACGTTATAAGTTGCAGCAAAAACGCTGTTATAGCAAGGACTGCACAGGTTGCGATGTTGCGGATAACAATCTTTTTGAACACCTTGTCGTCCTCGTCCTCGTTGGCGAGCGGTTTTGCTTCAACATCGCTTGAAAACGACACTGTGCCGCCCTCGCTGCCCTGTGATAACTTGAGTGTAGACGCGGGCTTTGCGTTAGATTTGCGTTCGCTTTCGACTTGTTTTTTTGCCGCTTCTTTTTCGGCAGCCTCTTTTTTAACAGCCTCGCGCTTTGCGATTCTTTCCTTCGCGGTGTAGTCGCCTTCAATCATTTCAAGGGCGTCCTTCATCTCCTGCTCGCGCTCAAGCATTTCGAGATAACGCGCTCTGCCGCTTAAGCCTTCCGCGCCGCGGTTATCGCCGGAGGAAGACCTGTAGCCGCCTCTGTCGTCCTTATCCCTGATATATCTGGAGTTAGAGCCGGAGCCCTTATCTTTAATATATTTAGATTCCATATAATATCCCCTGTTTGTTATTTTTTGCTCGCGGAGCGATGCCGTCACCGTTCCCTACGGATTGTGCTTTAATGCAGGGAACGCTGACCGCAGCGTTCCAAAACGGAATTGTTATACACCAATCAGGGCTGCCCTGTTACGGGCAGCCCCTTTTGTTGTAAATTTATGAGCCGGTGTAAGGTCCAAAATTAGCAAGTGATGCCGGACCGGTCTCAAACACACCGCTCGTGATAGATTTCGGATCAGATGTTGTGATAACATCCTCAGTGGAGGTATTCACAACTTTGAATTCGGGTTCTTTGTATTCAAACTTTGTCATTGTGTTTACCTCCTTATTGTGCAAAATAGTTTTCAGCAGCTGTGCCGTACAGATATGCAGCCTTTGCAAGAGTTGCAAGTTTAGCATTGCTATCGTATGACATAACCTTTAATACTGTGTTAGCGGTGAAAACAATAGGACCACTGCTGGTATTAACGGTAATAGTATTGTTCATATTAGCCGGTTCAATACCCTTAATGTTGATTCCCCAGTAATCGCCGTTCTGACCTGTTGCAGTTGCAGCAAATCTTGAGCCGCCTCTGTCAGTATCAAGTTTTGCGCTGTTTACGCTAATGTCGTAATCAGCAAAAAGATTGATTTCAAGGTCAGACTTAACAACAAGTGTAGCTAACTTTATGTTGTTTGGAAGTGAAACGAAGTTTGCAACGCCGGAAAGGTCAGCGTTTTTAACGTCATTGTAGAACGCGTTATTGGTGTTATCCTTTGTTGCCATTTCGCTTTCGTTGTACTCAAACAGCTTCTGTGCAGCTGCTGCATAGTCAAGAGTTGACTCTGCAACTTCCTTAAGTTTTGCATTATACTCGCCTGTGATGATTTCACGGCAGTATGAGTAAGCGTTTGTTTCATAAGTTTTAACAACAACATTATTCTTAATGATGTTAATTTCTACAGGCTCTGTAATCTGTGCAGGTGCCTGAGGAATTGAAATCAGACGACCGCCGTCAACTGCCGGAAGAGTATCAATATCTACAGTTTCAGTCTTGAATTCAGGTGTCTGGCTTACGTTACTGTTGTGGTTGTAAGTAATCTCAACCTTTGCGTCTTCGCCGTAGTAATCTTCGTCGATGTAGAAGTTTTCGGTGATTGTGTCAGCAACCTCAATGCTCTGCGCATCTTCAGCAACAGTCTTATAAACTTCACCGGTTGTCATATTCTGTGCGTAGTTAGGTGCAATGTTTTCTGCAGGAATCGTATAAACAGAATCGTCAGCCTTTTTAACAGTACCGCCCTTGAACTGAGTGTTTGAAGTTTCGCAAGAAGAACCTGTCTGAATAAGCTTCTTGCCTGCGGGAACTGTGTAGTTACCGCCTTCAACATTGATGTGTCCGAACAATCTATTCTGATACTGAGCAGTACCAAGGACAGCTGCGCCGCCTGTTGTGAAGTTACCGCTTTCAACGTTAACTGTTGATTCGCAGTCAGCCCAAATAGCGTAATACGCGCTGCTTCCTGTAACGTCGCAATCCTTAACAGTTACTTCGGCATTATAAGTGTGAATACCATAGTTAACAGTAAGGTTTTCTAATGTAACAGTAGCCTTCTGTGCAGGGTCGGGCTCTCCGTTAGAACCGTCTCTACCCCAAACGTAAACACCATACTGATATCCGGTAGCGTCTGAGTTATCAATTGCTTCCATTGTACCATTCTTGATTGTTGCATTTGTTCCTTCAAAGAGAACGCCCCAACGACCTGAAGCAGTAAATGTATGCTGATTAAGGTCAATGGTAACATTTGAAATATCAATCCTATGCTGTCCTTTAGGCTCATACGAAGTAAGGTCAACATCGTTAACAAGTGTTACAGTGTCAATGCCGGCTGCCTGTGCAGCATCAATAGCGTCCTCAAGGTCGGCATAAAGCACGCCGTCAACCTTTGCAACATAACCGTCTGTTGTAGCAACGGTATATGTTCCCTCTGTTGCTCCATTAACGCCTGTGTAACCGTCTGCACAAAATTCCTCAGGAACAGGCGCGCTGAAGGTACCGCCGCTTATAACAAGTGTTACATCATCAGTTGCGTCGACTGAGAAGTCACCCATTGCCTTAAGCTCAACATTATTGCCTGCGCCAAGAGCAACGGTAACATCTTCAATTTCAGCATCCGGGTTTACATAGTCTTTAAGATATTCAACGTTATTTGTGAAGAGGAACTGGTGGTTAGCTTCACCGTCAATTGAGATATCGCAACCGCTAATATCAAAATCAATATCAGAATCCTCAACAACAAGTGTACCGAATGCATTGGTTAAACCGGAATTCGAGTTCTTTGAAGTAAGTGTGCTGTCGGTAATAGTGAAGGTTGAACCTGCAGAGCCTGCAGAGCCGTCAATACCCTTTGCATAAATGCAAGCCCAGCCCTTAACAGTACTGTCGTCAATAGTCATATCAACAGGGTTAAAGGTGATGATTGCATAGCCCTTCGAACCGTCATCGCTGGTCTGAATCGTACTGTCGGTAATATTAACCGTTGCCTTCGTGGACTGATTGCCGCCTATAGTGAGGGGCTGCAGGTAACCTGATGTGCCGGTTGTCTTAAGAGTTGCATTATCAAGAGTAAGCGAATTAAGGTTACCGCGTGTGTCAACACAACGACCTGCATTGGTGGGGTTGGTAATCGTAATATCCTTAAAGGTAACATCAACGGGTGCGGAAGCATTCATACCAACACCAAAGCCACGGTTATTGATTGTAACAGTATGGTCGTTACCCTCAAAAGTCAAAGACTTTGAGATGGCAAATCTGCTGCTTGAAGAAGAGCCTGTGTTAATAGTAGCATCCTCAAGCATTGTGATTGTGGCACCGCTCGGTGCAGCAGCAATAGCCGCTTCAAGAGTTTCATAATGGTCTGTGCCGTTTACAAGGAAGCCGCTGACTGTAGGATTGTCAATACTGATACCTCCGGAAGCTCCCGTTCCGCTGCCGCTGCTTCCCGGAGGAGCCGCAAACACCGTGAACGGCATCATAGAGATTGCCATTAATGCAGCAAGAAATGCAGCAAGAATTTTCTTTGAAATTCTCATAATAATCAAATCCTTTCATATTTTTAAAATGAATTGAGGCTTCGCCTCATGAATTGGCTGTCGCCATGAATTGTCGGATAAATCCAACGTGAATTGAATTGCCATAAATGCGAACGCAATTCACGCACAAAGTGCAATTCACGCCGCAAGGCATTTCATGCGCTGAAAGCGCAATTCATTTTAATTGGTTTTGGTATTTGCTCGCTGACCACATATTTTGCCAAGGAGATAATAATCTACGTGCGTAAATATCAAACAAATTAATATACCAACTTTATTATATATAATTTAGCGCGCAAGTCAAGAGTTTTTTAAAAAATTGTTAACAAATTGTTATGAAATTTAATGATGTATCTATTATCTTTGGTTTTACAGATTTGAGTGTTGAAATATTGTGTGCTGCGCACATTGTTAAGCATGCACCTTAACAAAAAATCCAAGCACCTGAAAAGCACTTGGATTTTTATTTTATTCTTTTGCGGCTTCGCCTGTATCCTTTTTGTAGATGAAGTTGCGGACAATTGCAAACACAGCCGCTGCAAGAAGTGCGCAGCAGAAGTATTTGAGGAAGTTAAGCGGCAGGTTGTAGACGAACATACCGTCGCGCAGTGTGCCGATAGACGGCAGAATCATCCCGATAAAAGGCAGGCGGACTATTAGTTTTTCAAACGCACTGCTGTAATTTTCAAGCAGCATTGCGTTGATTGCCGCACTGTCCGTGCCGAAGAACACCTGCAACAGCGGCATTGTGATAAACCTGAATGTGAGCAGCGAGCAAAACGCGGTTACCGTGCCGCTTACCAAGCCGCTTAAAAACATCACAAAGCCCGAAAAATCGTTTGGTGCAAGCTCTGTGCTTACGTACACATCGTTGCGCCTGTCGAGCCGTTTTGACTGTATAATCCGCCTGTACAGCAGCCACGTAATCAGGATAAAAATGATGTTAAGCACAATCTTGTTGGGTATGCTTGGCGCGGCGTTCGGGTTAAGCAAAAAGTATATGCCGTTTTTTACAAACACAATTGCGATTGCGATTGCAGGGTTAACAGTAAACGCCGCAAGCAGTTCCCCAAATGCGGAAAAATCTATGCTGACCAGCGACGGAGTGTACGGCAGCTGAAACGGGAACAAATTAAACGCCAGCGAGAGAATAAGGCACACAAACGTGATGAGCGCCTTGCGCCGCAAAACCGATTTTTTTGCAGATTTTGCCGCCTCTTTTTCGTTAACGGCAAGCATATTTTTGTCGTCCGCAAGCGGTTTAGCCAGGTCCTGATCGGGCAGGTTGCCCTTTTGCGACGGCGCTTTGCGGTATTTTGACGGCTTTTTGGAATATTCCTCGTACGGCACAAACCTGTCCTTACGCTTGCCCGGGGGAGCCGGCGGCGGTGGCGGCGGTGGCGGTGGTGCTATGCGCCGCTTTTCCATATTCGGTTTTTGGTTATCCATAAAAACTCACCTGTGATTCGTTATTTTCTTTATTTATGCATCGGGCGCCAAAGCTGCCCTTAAGCAGACAGCGCTTTCGTACATTTTGCCTGTGTTGAAGTAGTTGAACGACCTGCAGCCGCCTGCGCATCTGTACCACATTTCGCAGTCTGCGCACCTGCCCGTGAGCATATCGCGCGTGAACTTCCTGTTATACGCAAAGGAGTCGGGGCTGTTCCAGATTTCGTACAGAGTCTGCGTTTTGAGGTTGCCCTCAATAAACTCGTCGGCGTAAAGCGATTCGCAGCCGCGCACGTTGCCCAGCGAATCAATGCCGACCACGGTAATCCCTGCGCTGCAGCCGCCAAAGCAACCGCCCGTTTTAAGGCGAATCCCCTGCTCTTTTTCGGTATGATAGCCGATGTTATCCGCAACAAGCAGGATTGTTTTGCTGCGCGGCTTGTTGGCGTAAACAAAGTCGCACACCGCAGCCATATCGTCCTTGGACATAATAAGGCTGCGCCTGTCTGCAGCGTTGCCGAACGGCGAGCACGCCTGCATCTGCCACGCCTCTATACCAAGCGGCAGCAGCACGTCTGCAAGTTCCTGCAAGGTCTTTGCACTCTCGGCATTGAGGGTGGATATAACCGACGTTACAATGCCGTTGCTTTTGAGCAGCTTGATAGCGGCAACCGCCTTGTCAAAACTGCCCTGCGTTCTGTATTTATCATGCACCTCTTGCGCACCGTCAATGGATACCGAAACGTGCTTTATACCAGCGTTTTTGAGGTCGCGAACAATGCCTTCGTCAACAAGCGCACCGTTTGTGATAATGCTTGTGTCAACGCCTGCAGAGGTAAGCATTTTGCAGATTTTATCCCAGCCGCTGTACAAAAACGCCTCTCCGCCGATTATAACTACGCGGCGGCATTTCATATCAATAAGCTGCTGCGCAACGCCTGCTGATTCCTCAAAAGTAAGCTCGCCCTCGCCCTTTTTGCCTGCGCGCGTGCCGCAGTAAGCGCAGTTAAAATTACAGCGCCTTGTGAGTTCCCACACGCAGGTGTCAAGCTTAAACCTCGTCATCAAACGCCCCCATAATATCGGGACCTGCGTACACATCGTTGCACTCGTCCATATTTGCCGCAGGGTAGCATGCGCCCATAACGTCGGGCGAAGCGTAAACCGTCATCGGCATATCGTCAGGCACCTGCGGCAGCGGATACGAATACTGCCCTGCAGGCGGATTGTTGTTGCCGCTCATAACGTCCGGCGACGCGTAAGCAGGCATTGCCGGACTGAACGGCACGCCGTTTGAATCAAGATTATTTGCAAAAAAATCGGGCGACGGATTGGGTATCTGCTGTGTCTGCACCTCGTTACAATGCGGGCAGTGAGCATACGAATCCGCGTCAAAGTAATGCCCGTTAGGGCACTGAATAACTCTCATAAATTTTACAACCCCTTTAAATTTATGGTTTAATTATACATTATTATGCCGCAGTTTTCAAGTGCAGGGCGCGCCTGTATTTTTGCAAAAAGCCTTGACAACGGCGCAAATCGGATATATAATAGTCGCAACAAAGGCATTGACGAAGAAAAGTAATGCGAAGATGTGCTTTTAGAGAGCGCGGGACGGTGGAAGCCGCGCAGTAACAGTCGCACGAAGAACACTTCTGAGCCGCAAACTGAACGGATTAACCAAGTAGGTGCGCCGCAGGCTGAGCGTTAACACACAGCAGGCTTTAATGACGAAGCTATGAGAAGCAATATAGGTGGCACCACGGGTAAGCCTACTCGTCCTATGGTTTAGGGCAGTATGGCTTTATTTTTATTTTTAGAGGTGATTTTATGAAACACACAGACATCAAGGACATTATCACAAGCGAGGAGTTTATCGGCAAAGAGGTTACTGTTTGCGGCTGGGTTCGCACCGCGCGCGACAGCAAAAACGTTGCCTTCCTTGAACTCAACGACGGCACAAGCCTTAAGCACCTGCAAATTGTTATTGACAAGAGCAGCGACATCAAGGTTGACCCCGAGGCTACAAAGCTCGGCGCGTCGCTCAAAGTAACAGGTAAGGTTGTAAAAAACGAGCGCAACAACACAAGCGAAATTGACGCTACGGAGATTACTCTGCTCGGCGTTTGCCCCGGCGACTATCCGCTGCAAAAGAAGTTCCAGAAGCTTGAAACCCTGCGTGAAATGCCGCACATCAGAGTGCGCACAAACACGTTTAACGCAGTGCTTCGCGTGCGTTCAGTAATGGCTGCGGCTATCCACAGGTTCTTCCAGGAACGCGGCTACGTTTACATCAACACGCCGCTGATTACAGGCTCGGACTGCGAGGGCGCGGGCGAGATGTTCCAGGTTACGACCATCGGCTACAGCAAGGACTACGACAGCGAGGAGGAGTACTACGCAGACGACTTCTTCGGTCAGAAAACGGGACTCTCCGTTTCCGGTCAGCTTGAGGGCGAAATGGCTGCAATGGGCATGGGTAAAATATACACGTTTGGCCCGTCCTTCAGGGCGGAAAACTCAAACACGCAGCGCCACGTTGCGGAGTTCTGGCACGTTGAGCCGGAAATCGCATTCTGCGAGCTGCCCGACCTTATTGAAATTGCGGAAGAGATGATTAAGTACATCGTTAAGGACTATATGGAAAAATGCCCCGACGAGCTTGCTTTCTTTGAGCAGAGGTTTGAAAAGGGACTTACCGAAAAGCTGCTGGGCGTTGTAAACAGCGACTTTGAGGTTGTTGACTACACGGATGCAATCGAACTGCTTAAAAAGGCAGACGTTAAGTTTGAGTTCCCTGTTGACTGGGGCGCAGACCTGCAGAGCGAGCACGAGCGCTACCTGACAGAGCAGGTTTACAAAAAGCCGATTTTCCTGATTAACTACCCCAAGGGCATCAAGTCGTTTTATATGAAGCAGAACGACGACGGCAAAACCGTTGCGGCAACCGACCTGCTTGTTCCAGGCGTGGGCGAGATTATCGGCGGCAGTGAAAGAGAGGCTGACTACGACAAGCTTCTTGCGGCTATGGAAGAAAAAGGCATGGGCACAGAGGGCTACGAGATGTACCTTGACCTGCGTAAGTTCGGCAGCGTGCCGCACGCAGGCTTCGGACTTGGCTTTGAGAGAATTATTATGTACTGCACCGGCATGGCGAACATCCGCGATGTGATACTCTTCCCGAGAACGGTGGGAAGCATAAAATAATGCGGAATTCGGAATGCGGAATTCGGAATTATTGGTTTTAAGCTTTGAGTTTTAAGTTTTAAGCTTATTGGTGGGCTCCGCCCACACCTATTGTAGGGGCGGGTATCCCTACCCGCCCGCAATAAAAGGAGTGTGAGCAAAGCTCACCCTCAAGCTTAACGCCTAACACTTAACACTCAAAATTAACACAGGAGGACAAAACTATGATGATATACCCAAAGGACTACGCGTCGGCGCTTTCACAGAGGGAAACGCAAAGGGCGATTAAAACAGTAAAAGACACATTCCAGGCGGCGCTTGCGGGTTCGCTGCATCTTGACAGAGTCACCGCGCCGCTGATGGTTACAAAAAAGAGCGGTATTAACGACGACCTCAACGGCGTTGAGCGCAAGGTACACTTTACGATGAAGAACATCGAGGGCGAAGCAGAGGTTGTGCAGAGCCTTGCAAAGTGGAAAAGGCAGGCGCTTTACCGCTACGGCTACAAGCCGGGCGAAGGCATTTATGCCGATATGAACGCTATCCGCCGCGATGACGACACGGACAACCTGCACTCGATGTTTGTTGACCAGTGGGACTGGTGCAAGGTTATTGACAAAGAGCACAGGAACGTTGAGTACCTTAAAAAAATCGTGCAGAAAATCGTGGACGCAATCTACTTTACCAACGAAAAAGTGAAGTACCAGTACCCGAAGCTTGGCTTTGAGATGACCAAGGACGTGTACTGCATCACCACGCAGGAGCTTGAGGATATGTACCCCGACCTTACTCCCAAAGAGCGCGAGGACAGAATAACCAAAGAGCACGGCACGGTGTTCCTTATGCAGATTGGCGGCAAGCTGAAAAGCGGCGAAAAGCATGACGGCAGAGCGCCCGACTACGACGACTGGCAGCTCAACGGCGATATTCTGTTCTGGAACGAACTGCTTGGCTGCGCGTTTGAGATAAGCTCGATGGGCATACGCGTTGACTCACAGAGCCTGCACGCACAGCTTGAGGAAGCAGGCGCGCTTGAAAGAGAGCAGTTTGACTTCCACAAAGGCATACTCGACGGCACGCTTCCGCTGACAATCGGCGGCGGCATCGGTCAGTCAAGGCTGTGTATGCTGCTGCTGCAAAAGGCGCACATCGGCGAGGTGCAATGTGCAATCTGGTCTGACGAAATGCGCGATGAATGCGAGAAGCATAATATAATTTTATTGTAAAAAAAGCCCCCTCGGGGGCTTTTTTAGTTTTCAGTGTTCGGTGTTCAGTTAATAAAATGGGTGTGGGCAACGCCCGCCAACAAACTGAAAACTGAAAACTATTCTGTGTAAAACGCAACAAGCGCGTAGAACATTCCGACTTCGACGAAACTCAATACGTACCGCGGATCCTGCGCAGGTATGCTTACGAACAGCGTTGCGGCAAAAATCACAACGGGCAGTATCATAAACAGCCACTCCGCGCGTTTCTTTTTTATCAGCACAAACGACGCGAAAATCGCGGTGAGTATCCAGAAGCCGCCGCGCCAGAGTATGCTGCACAGCAGCGTGTTTTCCACTGAAAACTCGATGTAACTGTCAATTATTTCGCCTGCCACGGACGGTCTGTACAGCTCGTACTCTTTTACTTCCTCGCCCGACGGATAGAACGCGTTGCAGTCGTTCGGGTTGCCGACTCGCCATACTATCGACGTCATATCGAACATCGACTCAAGGTAAGTCAGCGGATGGTGCGTTACAAGCGACGCATTAACTTTGATAATTCCCTTGTAAAACTCATCGTCAAACTTATAAACGCCCTCGCCTATTCCGCCCCAGTCGCGCGTAACGGTGTCCGCCCAGTAGCGGTCTTCTTTGTATGCCTCTATCCAATCTTCAAGCGGCATAATTCTTTCCAGCACGGCTTTGTTTTCATCGCCGAAATCGTTGCCGAGCTTATCCGCGCACGAAACGGAATAGTAAATCGGCAGCGTGTATTTAACGAATTTAGGGTTGTTGTACTTGTGCAGCACGCCGTCGCCGATGCCGACTGTAACGCCGACAAACACGATAACAGGCGTAATCATTATTGCGATATAGCGCTTGATTTCCTGCTTATTCTTGTACTTAAACGCCCTGTAAAGCAGCAGAATCAGCAGGCTGACTGCCACAACCTCTACCGCTGCATGGCGGAACAGCGACGCAAGCGACGCGTTAACCGCAAGCAGAATGTAATCTTTTTTTGTGGGATTCGCTTTCCTTAAAACGTTGAAAATGCTTATGCAAAACGCGTACATAAACATTGAAAAAACTGTGTCTTTTATCCCCATCGGCGCATAGTAAATCGGCGCAAAGATAATGAGCGAAAGAAGTGTATAAACCTTCAGCACCTTTTCCGAAGCAAACACTTCGTAAAGCGTTTTCATTGCGTACGCCGTTACCGCAGTCCACATAATGCACTGCACCACTATCAGCGGGAACACGAATGGCGCGTTTGGCATCAGCGTAAGGCACAGCGCCATAAGCATCTCGTAACTGATTGTGTGCCAGTCAAACCATATGCCCTTTTCCTTAAAATACGCGTAAACGGTAAGGGTGTCGTAGCCGTCGTAGCCGTAGCCTGCGGCAATCAAAAACAGCGTGGTTACAAACGCAATTATGATAACGTAAAACACATACGGCTTTTTCTTTTCCGTAGGTTTGAGCGTGCGTTCTTTAAGGAATAACTTATAGATAAACTTCAGCACAAAGCAGGTGCAAAAGTACACCGCCGCGAAGAAGTACACGCCTATGGCAACGCGAAGCGCCGCAGCCTGCGTGAGCTTGCAGACGGTGAAGTTTACTATGTCTACAAACGACAGCATTGCCATCCCGAGCAGCGAAAACAGCATAATAAACGCATTTTCCGAGCGCTCGAGTTCGGGCTTTTTTCTGCCTGAAAACAGGATGAGAACCGTGGCAAAGCACGGGATTATTGACAGCACCAGCGCGTCGCACCTGTACTCTGAGTGAATCATAAGCGCAAGCACGCAGTATGACGCGGCAAGCAGCAGCAAAAATACGTTTGAAAGGCTGCCCTTTTCCGCCTTTGATTCAGTTTTTTTGAACAGTTTACTTTTCATTCCTCAAGTCCTTTAATCTGTCGTTAGCTCTGATTAACTGAATTTCAAAATCCTGGCGGTTTTTCTGCTTGATTGTATCAAGCACCAAGCCGGAAAAGAAGCTTACTACCGCAGCCAAAGCGGTGATGCCGCTTACTATGACGGTGGGGATTTTTTCTACAGTTCCCGTGTGCAGGAAGTTCACAAATACGGGGATAAAAAACGCCAGTGCAACAATAATAAGCAGCAGCGCAGCCGTGCTGAAAAACGCAAGCGGTCTGTAATCCTTGAACAGCCTGCCGATCATTGTGATTACCTTAAAGCCGTCCGAATAGGTGTTGAGCTTTGACTGGCTGTTTTCCGGTCTGTCCCTGTAATCGATAACCACATTTTTGCAGTTCATATTTTTATACACGGCGTGGATGGTCATTTCCGTTTCAATAGTAAAGCCCTCGGACAGCACGGGGAAGGTCTTTACAAACAGGAAACTAAACGCCCTGTAGCCGGTCATAATATCCTTGATGTCGGACTTAAAAATCGTGTTTATGCCTGCTTTTACAACTGCGTTGCCGAGGTTGTGGAAAGGTCTTTTATTCTCCGAATAATATGTTGAGGAAAGTCTGTCGCCGATTACCATATCGGCATTTTCCTGCAGGACGTAATTTGCCATTTCGGGGGCGTATTCGGCAGGGTAAGTATCGTCGCCGTCCGCCATAATGTAACACTCTGCGTCAATCTCGCGGAACATACGGCGGATTACGTTGCCCTTGCCCTGATTAGGCTCTTTGCGCACAACTGCGCCTGCCGCTGCAGCAAGCTGCGCAGTATTGTCTGTGGAATTATTGTCGTACACATAAACCACTGCTTCGGGCAGCGCCGCTTTAAAATCGCGCACAACCTTTTCAACAGTAGCTTCCTCATTATAGCAAGGAATAAGCACCGCAATTTTGTCCATATTTTCACCCCTGATGTGCTGATAATCAAATATTATCATAAATAGCAAATTATTGCAAGAAGTCAAAAATAATAAATAAGTGTTTATAATTTACTTGCGTGTCGGGGGATAATCGTTTATAATAGTAGTGTATTTTTATTCTTAAATAAAAGAGGTAGCACTATGACTATTAAGATTAGCGGCAGGATTGATTCGTCAAATGCGGCGGAGGTTGAGAAGAATATCAATGCGCAAATCGGCGATTTTGACGGCGATATTGTGCTTGACGCGGCTGAACTTGAATACATCTCCAGCGCAGGTCTGCGTGTGATTCTGCGCGTAAAAAAGAAGAACAGCAGCACCGTTATTGTTAACTGCAGCACCGAGGTTTACGAGATTTTTGATATGACCGGTTTTACCGAGATGATGGATATATCAAAGGCGTACCGCGAGTTGTCGGTTGAGGGCTGTGAGGTAATCGGCGAGGGCGCAAACGGTATTGTTTACCGCACCGACCCCGACACAATCGTTAAGGTTTACAAGAACCCCGACTCGCTTGACGAGATTCACAACGAGCGCGAGCTTGCGAGGAAGGCGTTTGTTCTGGGCGTGCCGACGGCTATCCCGTACGATGTTGTTAAGGTCGGCGAGTACTACGGCTCGGTGTTTGAACTGCTTAACGCAAAGTCGTTTGCCGCGCTTATTCGCGACGGCGAGGACATAGACACGCTTGCAAAGCAGAGCGTGGATATACTCAAAACCATACACAGCAACATTCTGCAGGACGGCGAGCTGCCGAGCAAAAGGCAGGAGGCTATCGGCTGGGCAAACTACGTTAAGCCCTATCTGCCTGACGAAATCGGCGATAAACTGCTTAAACTCATCACCGAAATTCCCGAGTGCAACGTTATGATTCACGGCGACTACCACGTCAAAAACATTATGCGCCAGGGCAGCGAAAACCTGCTTATTGATATGGACACGCTGGCGCTCGGTCACACGGTGTTTGAATTTTCGCAGATGTACATTGCGTACCTCGGCTTCAGCGAAACCGACCCCACCGACGTCAAGCGTTTTCTCGGCATTGAACTTGAGGAGGCGCGCGCGTTCTTCAACTGCTCGGTTAAGCATTACTTTGAAGGCAGGGACGACGATTTTATCAGCAGCGTTGTTGATATGGCAAGAATCATCGCCTACACAAGGATGATGCGAAGGGCCATCAAGCACAAGAACAACTCCACAGGCGTTGTGGAAAACTGCACCAAAAACCTCTGCAAGCTTGTACCTGCTACAGATAAACTCTACTATTAGCGCAACAGGTGAATAATATGATTATTCCATATGTTAAATTGTCAATAGCGGCACTGCTTCCCGTGCTGATGTCGGTGCTGTTTTACGTGCTTTCCAAAAAAAGCAAGGCGTTTGCAAAGCTGCCGTTTATGGCGCAGCAGATAATAATCGGCATTGCGTTTGGTGCGCTTGCCTGCGTTGGCACGCACTGGGGCGTGGCGATTAACGGCGCGATGATTAACACGCGCGACGCTGCGGTGCTGATTGCAGGGTTGATGTTCGGCTCGCCTGCAGGCATTATTGCAGGCATAATCGGCGGCGTTGAGCGTTACCTTGCAACCGCAATCTGGGGCATTGGCGAATTTACCGTTGTTGCCTGCTCGGTTTCCACCTTCCTTGCAGGACTTTACGCGGCGGCGCTGCGCAGATTTATGTTTGATAACAAAAAGCCGGGCTGGCTTATCTCGTTTGCCATAGGCATTATTATGGAAGTTTTCCATTTGACTATGGTGTTTGTTACAAACCTGCACGACACGGAGCGCGCGATGGGCGTAGTTAAAGCCTGCACCGTGCCGATGCTCACTGCAAACGCGGTGGCGGTTATGCTTTCCGCTATTATTCTTACAATTCTTGCGCGCGAAAAGCGTGATAAAAGCCTGCGCACAAGCATATCCAAAATATCGCAGACCATTCAGCGCGAGCTGCTGATTACCGTTGCCTGCACCTTTGTTATCATCTTCGTTTTCGTTGCGATGTTCCAGACGGGCGCGGCTGAAAGTCAGGCGGATACCTACCTTAAAATCGCTATAGAAGAGGTTACTAACGATATTAACGACACATCCGATTCCAGCATCCTGCGCATTGCAAAAGAGGCTGCAGGCGACTACAAGGGCGGCGTTTCGCTCAAAGATATTGTAACTAAATACGAGGTTGCCGACGCGTACTATATCGACAGCAAGGGCATTATCACCGACGCGTCCGAGAGCAAGTACGTCGGCTACAATATGGCGTCCGCAAAGCAGTCTGCGGAATTCCTTGTAATCCTTGAGGGCGAGGAGAGTTATGTGCAGCCTTTCAGAAAAATGGGTTACGACAATAAGACCTTGAGGAAGTACGCAGGCATTGCGTTTGACGACGGCTTTTTCCAGATTGGTTACGACGTTGACAGCTTCCAGAACATCATAGACGATTCGATTATTGACATCACCAAAAACCGCCACGTGGGCGAAACGGGCTACACCGTTATCCTTGACGACAAGTACAAGCCCGTAAGCGTGCCCGACGGCTTTGACATCACCGAGCTTGACTCGCAGTCGGATATACTCAACGCCTCCAAGGAGGGCGAAACCTTTGTTATGACTCTGGGCAAGGACAAGGTTTTTGCACGCGCTACGAGGGCGGAGGGCTATGCGATAATCTCCATCTTCCCCGAGAGCGAGGCGTATGAGTCAAGAACAACGGCGCTTTACGTCAACTCGTTTATCGAGATACTTGTGTTTGCGCTGATGTTTGCGTTCATCTACTTTGTAATCAAGCACGCGGTTGTTGACCAGATTAAGAAGATAAACAACTCGCTTGCAAAAATCACAAGCGGCAATCTTGACGAAACGGTTAACGTTCGCTCAAGTCAGGAATTTGCTTCGCTGTCCGACGACATAAACACCACGGTTACGGCGCTCAAGGGCTATATTGCAGAGGCGGAACACCGCATTGAAAAGGAACTTGAGTTTGCGCACACGATTCAGCATTCGGCGCTGCCGATGGTGCATCCTGCATATTCCGCGCGCGACGATTTTGACATCTTCGCTTCAATGGACGCGGCAAAAGAGGTCGGCGGCGACTTCTACGACTTCTACCTCAACCCTGTTGAAAAGAAGCTTTGCGTGCTGATTGCCGATGTTTCGGGCAAGGGCATACCTGCCGCGATGTTTATGATGCGCGCAAAAACGCTGCTTAAGAGCCTGACGGAAACGGGGCTGCCCGTTAACGAGGTATTTGAATCGGCAAACAACACACTGTGCGCCGGCAACGACGCCGATATGTTTGTTACCGCGTGGGAAGGCATAATTGACCTTGAAAACAAGACCATCACCTACGCCTGCGCAGGGCACAATCCGCCTGCAATCAGGCGCAAGGACGGCACCTTTGAGTACCTTAACGACAAGCCGGGCTTTGTGCTTGCAGGTATGGAGGGCATACCTTACAAGAAGTACGAAATCAGCTTTGACGAGGGCGACACGCTGTACCTTTACACCGACGGCGTAACGGAAGCCGTGAACAACGACGAGGATATGTTCGGCGAGGAGAGAGTGCTCAAAGTCCTTAACGATTCGCAGGACAAAACTGCCGAGGGACTTTGCACCGCGGTTAAAAAAGCCGTGTTTGAATTTGCAGACGGAGCGCCGCAGTTTGACGACATCACTATGCTGTGCGTTAAGCTGAGTGAGCAGAGCAGCAAGCAGGTGCTTAAAGTTGACGCCCTGACCGAAAATCTTGACGAGGTTATGGACTTTGTGGGCGGTATTCTGGACGAGCAGGGCTGCCCGATGAAAACGAAGATGCAGTTTGATTTAGCCGTTGAGGAGATTTTTGTTAACATTGCAAACTACGCCTACGGCGACAGCGTAGGCAAGGCGGAGATTGAAGCAGAGGTTAACGACGGCACAGTCACGCTGACGTTCATTGACAGCGGTATGCCGTTCAATCCGCTTACCAAAAAAGACCCCGATATCACCCTCTCCGCAGAGAAAAGGGCAATCGGCGGACTCGGCATCTTCCTTGTTAAAAAGTACATGGACGACGTTTCGTACGATTACGCCGACGGAAAGAATATGTTGACGGTGACGAAAAAGATAAGCGGTTAGTGACCGTAGGGGCGATTCACGAATCGCCCGCGGAGTTAAGTGGACAGTGGACGGTGGACAGTGGACAGTAGGGCGGATTGGGAAATCCGCCCCTACTTATTGTTTGAGGCGAAGCCGAGTAACCAAAATTCCGCATTCCGAATTCCGCATTCCGAATTATAACAGCAGGGCAACATCAATTGCCCTGCTTTCCTTTTATCCTGTTAATCACATTCTTTTCAAGGCGGCTGACCTGCGCCTGCGAAATGCCGATTTCATCCGCGGTTTCCATCTGCGTTTTGCCCTGCATAAACCGCATATAAAGGATGCGGTGCTCGCGGTCGGTGAGGTTTTTCATCTCGTCCTTAAACATCATCTCGTCCACCCAGTCGGTGTCGGAACGCGTGTCGCCAAGCTGGTCCATAACGTAAATTGTGTCGCCGCCGTCGCTGTAAACAGGCTCGTAGAGCGACACGGGGTCGACTATCGCTTCAAGTGCAAGCACAACCTCGCTCTTCTTCATACCGAGCTCGGCGGCAATCTCCTCAACCGTGGGTTCCTTGCCGTTTTTGTTGGTAAGTCGCTCTTTGACCTGCATCGCCTTGTACGCCGTGTCGCGCACGCCACGGCTGACTCGAATCGGGTTGCTGTCGCGCAGAAAGCGGCGCACCTCGCCGATGCACATAGGCACCGCGTAGGTGGAAAAACGCACGTCCAGATCGAGATTGAAGTTGTCAATCGCCTTGATAAGCCCGATAACGCCGACCTGAAAGAGGTCGTCCATATTCTCGCCGCGGTTGGCAAAGCGCTGCACAACGGACAGCACAAGCCGCAGGTTGCCTTTAATCAGCCTGTCGCGAGCCTGCATATCGCCCGAGTGCGCCTTTTTAAGCAGCTCAATCTTCTCCGCCTCGCTCATCACAGTGAGCTCGCTCGTGTTGATTCCGCAAATTTCGACCTTGTTAAAATACTGCACATTATCACATTCTTTCGGTAATATGTACAGCATAGAAGAATTGAGAATTGAGAGTTGAGAATTGAGAATTAATGGCGGCACAGCCGCACCAGATTATAATGGGTGAGGGCTTCGCCCTCCCGAAATTCTCCATTCTCCATTCTACATTCTCAATTAAAAAAACTCCCCACTCTATTATGAGCAGGGAGTGTATTTTTTATAACAATTATTCTTCTTCAGCGCGCTCTGTTTTCTTATAATCAGGTTCCAGGTTAATCTGTGCCGATTCCTCAACTGACTCAAAAGCCTTTGACGGATCAAAGTCCTTGTCAGGGAAGATTACGTTAAGCAGGATACCTGCGATAGAAGCAACTGCAAGACCTGTGAGTGTGATTGAAGCAGAGCCGATTTTGAAGGTTGCGCCTGCGGAAAGACCGAGTGCAATTACAAGGATAACTGCAGCAACAATAGTGTTGCGAGCCTTTGAGAAGTCAACCTTAGCCTCAACGATGTTGCGCACACCGATTGCGGAAATCATACCGTAAAGCACGAATGAGATGCCGCCAACGATTGCAACGGGCATTGAGTTGATGAGCGCCGCAAACTTTGGTGAGAAGGAGAACAGAATTGCAAAGCCTGCTGCGATTCTGATAACTCTCGGGTCGTAAACCTTGGAGAGTGCAAGCACGCCCGTGTTCTCGCCGTATGTTGTGTTAGCCGGTGCGCCGAAGAGTGATGCAAGCGAGGTTGCAAGACCGTCGCCGAGGAGTGTTCTGTGAAGGCCCGGGTCGTCGATATAGTTCTTCTGGCAGGTTGCCGAGATAGCTGAGATATCGCCGATGTGTTCCATCATAGTAGCGATTGCGATAGGCACAATTGCGATGATAGCAGTTGCAGCCTTTGCGCCGTCCGAAACGCCGCCGAATACGGTTGAGTTCCAATCATCAATCGGAAGTCCGAACCATGCAGCAGACTTAACTGCAGAGAAGTCAACAGCAAAGCCCTCAACGCCTGCGATGTTACCAACAACGATTGCCACAGCGTACGCGCCGAGGATACCGAGAAGGATAGGAATAATCTTAACCATACCCTTGCCGAAGATGTTGAAGATAATTACAAGACCGAGTGCAATAAGCGCAAGCCACCAGTTAGTTGAGCAGTTGTTGATAGCTGACGGTGCAAGGCCGAGACCGATTGCAATGATGATAGGACCTGTTACAACAGGCGGGAAAAGCTTCATAACCTTGTGGATACCAACGAGCTTGATAACGAGTGCAAGCACGAGGTAAAGTGCGCCTGCGCAAGCTACGCCGAGGCAGGCATAGGGAAGCATTTCCTTATTAGGTGAGCCGTCCTCATGCAGCGGTGCGATAGCAGCGTAACCGCCAAGGAATGCGAAGGACGAGCCGAGGAATGCAGGAACCTTAAACTTTGTAAGGCAGTGGAACAGCAGTGTGCCAAGACCTGCAAACAGAAGTGTGGTCGAAACTGAAAGACCTGTAAGAATTGGTACAAGAACAGTTGCGCCGAACATAGCAAACATATGCTGGAAGCCGAGCGTTACCATCTTGCCGGCGCCGAGCTTGCGGGCATCGTAAATGCCTTCGGTGCCGATTTTGATTTTTTCTTTAGCCATTGTTTTTCCTCCAATAAATTATTTACATAAAAAACGGAGAACAGAGAACGGATGAATCCCTTCCCTATTCTCTCATTATTAACTATTTTGTGCCGAATATTCTGTCGCCCGCGTCGCCGAGACCGGGAACGATGTAGCCGTTTTCGTTAAGGTGGCTGTCAAGACCTGCGCAGAAAATGTCAACGTCAGGGTGAGCTTCCTTAAGCTTTTCCAGACCTTCAGGTGCGGCAATCATGCAAAGGAACTTGACGCTTCTGGGCTTGCGAAGCTTAATCTGACCGATAGCGTCAATAGCCGAGCCGCCTGTTGCAAGCATCGGGTCAACAACAAAAACGTCGCGCTTTTCAATATCCTTGGGCAGCTTGCAGTAGTATTCAACAGGCTGCAGAGTTTCCTCATCCCTGTAAAGACCGATGTGGCCAACGCGAGCGCCGGGAACGAGCTTTAAGAGTCCGTCCACCATGCCAAGACCTGCGCGGAGAATCGGAACAAACGCCATTTTTCTGCCGGCAATCTGCTTGCATTCAGCAAGTCCGACGGGAGTCTGCACCTCGATATCCTCGGTTGGGAGGTCACGGGTAGCCTCAAAGAGCATGAGCATAGAAATTTCGTTAACAAGCTCGCGGAAGTCCTTGGTGCTGGTTCTTGCGTCACGAAGGATGCTGAGCTTATGCTGGATAAGAGGGTGGTCAAAAATTACGACTTTTCTATCCATATTTGAATCTCCTTTGACATATTTTTTATCCTTACAATAATATCAAAATTGATTTGCGTATTCAATAAAAGTTACAGCATTGTAAAGCATTGTTACAAGGTTTGTAACATATCATTGTTAGTGGACAGTGGACGGTGGACAGTGGACAGAAATGTAGGGGAGTGTTTCCTAACGCTCCCGCGGGCGGATTGGGAAATCCGCCCCTACAATATGCACTCAACCGTAGGGCGCGACCTCCCGGACGCGCCGTTTATCGTCCGAGCGAAGCGAGTAACCTCCACTGTCCACTGTCCCCTGTCCACTGTCCCCTGTCCACTAATAAGGTGATACTATGAAAAAAATATCCGACGCTGCGCTTGCGGTTATGCTTACGTTGGCAATTGCCCTGCTGACGGTGCTGTCGCCGCAGGCAAAGGCAGGGGCGCAAAGCGGCATAAGTATGTGCGAAAATGTAATAATCCCCTCCCTGCTGCCCGTAATGATGCTTGCAAATCTGCTGCAAAAATCAAGCGCGGCAGGCGTGTTTGAGTTGCTGCTCGGCAGGCTTTTCCGCCGTGTACTCAACCTGCCGGAAAGTGCTGTAACGCCCGTGATTTTCGGGCTAATCGGCGGCTACCCCACGGGCGCGGTGCTGACCTTTGAGCAGTACGCCGCAGGCAGACTCACGCAGCAGGAGGCACGGCGGATAATGCGTTTCAACTTCAGCGGCGGTCTGGCGTTCACCGTGTCCGCAGTCGGGGGCTGGTACAACAGCACAAAAACGGGTGTGCTGCTGTTTATTATAATAGTTTTATCCGATATAATAATTGCCCTCGCGTTCCCGCGCAAAGGCGAAGCATCAGCCGCACACAGCGCAGAACTGTTGCCGCTGTCCGACGCGCTGTGCAGCTCTGCCGAGGTCAGCAGCAAAAGCGTTATACTGATGAGCGCGTACATCATACTTTTCTGCTCGTTAACGGGTATCGCAAAGCCGCCGCAGTTCCTCGCGCCGATACTCGAAATCACAAGCGGAATATTCACATCAACAAGCAGGATGCCGCTGCCCTACTGCGCGTTTTTCCTGTCCTTCGGCGGACTGTGCGTGCATCTGCAAATCGCAGGGCTGCTCGCAAAAATGAGGGTGAAATACGCCGAATTCCTGCTCTGCAGAGTGCTTGCCGCCGTGCTGTCCTTTGCGCTGTGCGCGGCTTACTGCAAGACTTTTCCGCAAAGCGTGAGCGTGTTTTCAGACAGTGCAGGGGGCGTGCCGCTGCAGTTTTCGCAAAGCGCGTCAGTCGGCATAATCGCAATGCTCGGCTGCGCCGCCCTCGTGCTCGATATCGAAAGCAGAAAAATCAGGTTGTGATTTGGGTTATAAAATGATATAATCATTTTAGTGGACAGTGGATGGTGGACGGTGGACAGTAGATAGTGGCTTCCCCTTGAGGGGAAGCTGTCACCGCAGGTGACTGATGAGGTGTAGCAACGACGTTGCGTTATATTGTTTCCCACCTCATCCGTCACTCACTCCGTTCGTGCCACCTTCCCCTCAAGGGGAAGGCATTTCATTCATTAGGTGGTGCATACTATGAAACTCTACACAAAAATCACAACGCTGATAATAGCACTATGTATACTGCTCTGCGCGTGCTCGGGCGCGGCTGGCGTTGAGGAAACAGGAACCACGCAGGAAACCTCTGCAACCACCTCAACAACTGCGCCGACCGCCGAGGCAACTACTACCACGATGACGACAACTGCAACTACTACAACTACCACCACGACCACCACTAAACGAAGCGGACTTCCGCTGCCGAAGCAGGAGGTTGAGGAGTACGAAAGAACGGCGTTTAAGCTGATTAATCAGGAACGCACGTCGCGCGGTATTCCTGCGCTCAAGTGGAACGACGACCTGCACAACCTCGCCTGCATCAGGGCGGAGGAAGCAAGCAGGCGCTGGGCGCACACAAGACCTGACGGACGTGAGTGGTCTACCGTTTTTGATGATTACGGCTTTGGCGATTACTACGGCTACAACGCCACCGAGGGCGACGGCTACCGCTACTACACGGCGGAAAACCTTGCCTCAAACAACAAGGACGTTTACGACGCAACGAATATGCTGATGGACTCAAAAAGCCACAGAGCCTCCATTTTAGCCACGCAGCATCTGGAGGTCGGCGTTGGCATTTACCGCGCTGACGACGGCTACGTTTATATGTCCCAGATATTCCGCGGAAAAGTAATAGAATAACGGTGATAATATGAAAAAAATTAGTATAATTCCCCTGCTGCTTGCGCTTTGTATGGCGCTTACGGCGTGCAGCATAAACGTCAGCACGGCAGGCACGTTGGCAGCCACAACGCAAACCACGGTAAATTCGGACGAAATAATAAACGCCGCGCAGCCCTACAGCAGCGAGGCGTACACAGAGCTTAACGGCAACGTGCCGACCTTTGCCCAAAGCGAAATCACAACCGATTCGTTTGAGGAATACGGCAAGCTCGACGACCTCGGCAGATGCACCACCTGCGTCGCCTGCGTCGGCAAAGACCTTATGCCCACCGAAAAACGAGGCAACATCGGATCTATCATGCCCACGGGCTGGCACCTTGTTAAGTACGACGGAATCGACGGGCAGTACCTATACAACAGGTGCCACCTGATTGCGTATATGCTCACGGCGGAAAACGCTAATTCGCGCAACCTGATTACCGGCACGCGCTATATGAACACCGCGATGATACCGTTTGAAACCGAGGTTTGCAACTACGTTAAAAGCACGAACAACCACGTTATGTACCGCGTTACGCCTGTGTTCAAGGACGACGAGTTTGTTGCGCGCGGCGTGCAGATGGAGGCATACAGCGTTGAGGACAAGGGCGAGGGTGTGAGTTACAATGTGTACATGTATAACGTGCAGCCGGGCATTGAGATTGACTACAAAACGGGTGAAAGCAGAGTAAGCGAGAACGCGACGACGGCGTCCGCCGCCACAAGCGGAACGTACATACTGAACACCAACTCGAAGAAGTTCCACAAGCCGACCTGCAGCGGCGCGAAGGACATAAGCGAAAAAAACAAAAAGACCTTCACCGGCTCGCGCGCTGACCTGATAAATCAGGGCTACAAGCCCTGCGGCAACTGCAAACCGTAGTTTAGCAGTTTTGAGCCTAACGGAACGATGTGCCCTTGGAGCGGGCGCCTCACCCTTTTGTCACCTGCGGTGACATTTCCCCTCACAGGGGAATCTCATCGTTCCCTACGGTTGTGCAATACTTGTAGGGAGCGGCGACCTCGACGCTCCGCATTATTGTCCGAGCGAAGCGAGTAACCGACCCCTTGAGTCTTGAGCCTTGAGCTTTGAGCCTTGAGCCTTCGGGCGATTCGTGAATCGCCCCTACATAAAACAAAGAAGAAACACCGAGTATAGCACTCGGTGTTTCCCCTCTCTGTCTATAACAAACTATAGGAGGACAGGTTACCGTTGGCGGTTGCGGCTCCGCCAAAGGTGTAACACAATAATACACAAAAGTACCCAATTTGTCAAGCACAAAGTTAATAATTTTATAGCAACTTGCCCAATTGTATATATTATTCAAAAAATGTACAAAATTTCGTACGAACTATTGACAACGAACATATGTTCGACTAATATTAATTCAGACGCGGCTACCACTCGGCTGCGTTGAATAATATCAGAAAGAAGGGCAGAAGATGTCGATTGATGAATTGGCTCGTGAATACGAGCAGCAGTACAAGCTGCTTTGCACCAAGATGGACGCGCTAAAGCCGCTGCTTTGCGTGTACACCGGCAAGGACTTGTACCTGCTGAGAAGACGAATTAAGATTTATTACGATATGGCTTGTGAATGCAAAAACACTGCATCTCTGCTGGGCTCATATTACGGTGAGGAGGAATACGATGGACTTGCTTGATTTGTACTACTATTCCCCTGTTATCACCGCTGACGACAACGAGGAATTTAACCGTGCCAAGCGTAAAGCGTTTGCGCTGATTCTCCCGAAGATTATGGAAAACGAGCTGACCGAACGCCAGCGCGTCTGCATTAAAATGAAGTATATTGCACATATGACGCAAAAGGAAATTGCAAACAAACTCGGCATCAGTCAGCCTTCGGTGTCGCGGCACATAATAAGTGCGAAAAAGATAATTAACGGCAATCTGCAATATTGCTGCGCCGCACTTACAAAAGCATTATATGAATACGAAAAGGATTGTGCCTGACGGCACAGTCTTTTTTCGTGAAAGGAGCAAATATGGCTAAAGTAAAGCAATCGGACGTAGCCTTCCTGATGATGAAGGATTGGTACGAGCAGTTTATGTTTTTAAGCGATGAGCAGACAGGTAAGCTAATCAAAGCGATATACAAATACCAGTGCGACGGCACGGACTTTGACACCGACGACCCCACGCTTAAGGTTCTGTGGCTGTGCATAAGGCGCGTGTTTAATATCAATAATGAAAAGTATCTGGAAACCTGCGCAAAAAGACGTGAAAGTGCAAATATTCGTTGGCAGAATAATGCAAATGCATCCAATTGCATTTTTTCGGATGCAAAAGATGCAGATATAGATATAGACAGAGATATAGATACAGATACAGATACAGAAACTGATATAGAAACAGACATTGAAATTGAAAAAGAAACAGTAACAGAAAAAGAAGCAGAAGCAGATACAGACTGCACTTCTGCTGCTGCTAACAACGACTTACGACTAATAAAAAGCAGGTTTGACGAGCTTGTCGGCGAGCCGTATTTTCAGACTGCCGAGATGCAATCGCCCGATTATCGCTGCAAAAAGCTGACCCTCGGCGAGATGATTGCCCTGCACGAGTTTGTGGACGAAACCGCACTTGAGCGGTACTTCATCAAGGTGAACGACTACCGCACGGACAACGCCGCGGAAATGATACTGCGCTGGGCGGTACAGGATGGAACGGTTGCCGCACATTCGCCTTCCCCTTGAGCCTAACGGAACGATGTGGTCATCGTTCCCTACGGTTGTACTGTACTTGTAGGGAGCGGCGACCTCGACGCTCCGCATTATTGTCCGAGGCGAAGCCGAGTAACCGACACCTTGCGCCTTGAGGCTTGAGCCTTCGGGCGATTCGTGAATCGCCCCTACAAGTTCTTGACTAATTAACGTTACTGAAATATAATACAACTATGATTACCAACGAACTTATTAACGAACTTGAAGGGCTTGCGATGCTGCGGCTCACGGACGGCGAGAGGGCGAGGATACAAGCCGAAATCGGCGATATTCTTGCATATATGGATGTGCTTAAGGAACTTGACACCGACGGTGTTGAGGCTAAAAGTCACGCCTTTAACAACGCCTGCGAGCTGCGCGAGGACGTGTGCAGAGAGTCGCTTGATGTGCAGGAAACAACTGCTAACGCGCCCGTGCGTCAGGACGGCTGCTTTGCCGTGCCCAAGGCGTTTGAGTGAGGTGCGGTATGGACGTTTTAAAGCTTACTGCACTTGAACTTGCAGGCAAAATCAAAAGCGGCGAAATCACGCCGACAGAGGCGGTTTACGCTGTTTACAAAGCCGCAGAAAACGACAAATACAACTGCTACACATCGCTTGATATTGAGCCTGCTTTGGCGCTTGCACAGCAGGTTGAACGGCGTATAAAGAGCGGTGACGCGCTCTCCCCTCTTGCAGGCGTGCCTGTTGCGGTTAAGGACAACATCTGCACCAAAGGTATCCGCACGACTGCCGGCTCAGATATGCTAAAAAACTTTGTTCCGCCGTACGACGCTACGGTTGTTACTCGGCTTAAAGCGGCGGGTATGATTCCGCTTGGCAAAACGAATATGGACGAGTTTGCGATGGGCGCTACTACGGAAACCTCCGCTTTCGGCACGGTGAAAAATCCGCACAATGCAGACTGCGTGGCAGGCGGTTCTTCGGGCGGCGCGGCGGCTGCTATTGCCGCAAACAGCGCCGTTATTGCGCTTGGCAGCGACACGGGCGGCTCTATCCGCCAGCCCTGCTCTTTTTGCGGTGTTACGGGGCTCAAGCCCACCTACGGCGCGGTGTCGCGCTACGGGCTGATTGCCTTTGCCTCGTCGCTTGATGTAATCGGCACTATCGGCAAAAACGCAAGTGACGTCGCGGCGGCGTACAATGTTATCCGCGGCAGGGACGGCAAAGATATGACCACCTGCGAAACTGCAGATGTTGACATAAGTTCCGACCTTAAGGGCAAAAAAGTCGGTATACCTGCCGAGTTCCTTGAGGGCGAAATCAGTATCGAAGTGCGCGACTGCATACTGCGTGCGGCTGACGAGCTGCGCAATCTCGGTGCAGAGGTTGAAGCATTTTCGCTGCCCATCATTAAGTACACCGTGCCTGCTTACTACATAATTGCCTGCGCGGAGGCGAGTTCCAACCTTGCGCGCTACGACGGCGTGAAGTACGGCTACCGCACAGATAACGCCGCCACGCTTGACGAGATGTACGTCAACTCACGCAGCGAAGCGTTTGGCGCAGAGGTTAAAAAACGCATTATGCTCGGCAACTTTGTGCTGTCCGCAGGTTACTTTGACGACTACTACAAAAAGGCTTTGCAGACCAAGCAGCTTATCTGCAACGCGTTTGACGAGGCGTTCAGGCGCTACGATTTTCTGCTTGCGCCCGTCGCGCCGGACACGGCGTATAAAATCGGCGAAGGCGCGGATAATCCGCTTAAAATGTACACGGGCGACGTTTACACGGCGGTTGCAAACCTTGCAGGTCTGCCTGCGCTTGCGCTGCCCTGCGGCTATTCAAAAACCAATATGCCAATCGGTATGCAGTTTATCGGCAGGGCGTTTGACGAGCAGACGATACTGAGCGCTGGAATTGCGTATCAGACGAAAGGCGGTGCAGTCTATGAAGTATGACATTGTTTGCGGCATTGAGGTTCACACCGAACTGCTGACAAAAACCAAGATTTTCTGCGCCTGCACCACGCGCTTTGGCGGCGAGCCAAACACCCAGTGCTGCGAAATCTGCACGGGTATGCCCGGCGCGATGCCCACGCTTAACAAAAAGGTGGTTGAATTCGCCGTGCGCACGGGGCTTGCCCTGAACTGCAAAATTACGCGCTACACGAAGTTTGACCGCAAAAACTACTTTTACCCCGATTTGCCAAAGGCGTACCAGATATCGCAGCTCTACCTGCCGATTTGCAAAAACGGCTATGTTGAACTTGACTCCGGCAAGCGCATACGGATTAAGGAAATACATATGGAGGAGGACGCGGGCAAGCTGATACACGACGGCGGCACCACGCTGATTAACTACAACCGCTGCGGTGTTCCGCTGCTTGAAATTGTGTCCGAGCCCGATATTTCCACCCCCGAAGAAGCGGCGCAGTACACGCAGAAATTGCGCGATATTCTGCGCTTTTGCGGTGTGTCCGACTGCAAGATGCAGGAGGGCTCGCTGCGTGCGGACGTCAATGTTTCCGTAAAGCCCTGCGGCTCTGACAAACTCGGCACGCGCACGGAGATGAAGAACATAAACTCGTTTAAAGCGATACAGTCTGCTGTGGAAAACGAGGCGAAGCGGCAGATTGAACTGCTTGAAAGCGGCGGCACCGTGCGGCAGGAAACTCGCCGCTGGGACGACAGAGAAAACACGTCCTGTGCAATGCGAATCAAGGAGGAAGCGCAGCACTACAAGTACTTCCCCGAGCCCGATATTCCGCCGCTTACACTGACTAACGAATACATTGAGGGCATACGCGCCACGCTGCCCGAGCTGCCCGATGAAAAGAAGGCGCGCTACGTCGGCGAGCTTGGCATTACCGGGTACGACGCGGATGTGATATGTTCCGACCTTGCGTACATCACGCTGTTTGAAAAAACGGCGGCGCTCACTAACTCGCCCAAGGACAGCGCAAACTGGATTATGGGCGAGGTTATGCACCACCTCTCCGCGTCGCAGACTCTGCCCGAGGATATGGACTTCCCCACCGAGTCGCTTGGCGAGGTTATCAACCTGCTAAACAGCGGCAAAATTACGCGCCCCACGGCAAAAGCGGTGTTTGAGCGCGTGTTCTTTGACGGCGTGAACCCTGCAGAGTACATTGAGCAAAACGGTCTGCTGCTTGAAAACAACGCAGATGAAATAGAAAAAGTCGCCGCCGAAGTTATTGCCGCAAACCCCAAGGCAGTCGGCGAATACAAAAGCGGCAAGCAGAAAGCGATTGGCTTTTTAATCGGTCAGGCGATGAAAAAACTCGGCGGCAAAGCAGCTGCCACCGAGGTTTCTGAAACTATTAAAAGAATGATGAATGATTAGTGGACAATTCGGAATTCGGAGTTCGGAATTCGGAATTAATGGTGGGCGTTGCCCACACCCATTGTATTATGGAATGTCGAGGTCGCCATTCCCTACAGTCGCCATTCCCTACAATTGTAGGGAGCGGCCACCGGACGCTCCACATTATTGTCCGAGGCGAAGCCAAGTATCCTCAATTCCTAATTCCGCATTCCGAATTCCGAATTAAACAACAGCTTCTCAAAATACACCCCTTCCGCCACGTACGGCATTGCGCCGTTTTCGGCGAGGGTGAGTTCGATAGCCTGTTCAATGAACGAGCAGGCTTTTTTTGTTGCGGCAAACACGTCGTCGCCGCTGACAATCGCGGCTGTAACAAAGCTCACGAGCAAATCCCCCGTGCCGGAAAAACTTTCCCCTCGCTTTTGCTGGGTTACGGTTTCAAACCTGCCGCCGCTGTAAACGGCAGTCAGCACGCTGCCGCCGCGCTTGATGCCCGTGGTGATTACAGTGTTAACGCCCGTGCTTTTTGCCATGGCAAGAATATCGCTGTCCGTCAAATCTGCGCTGTATTCCCTGCCCGTAATTATGCACAGCTCGTGCAGGTTGGGCGTGATGATATCCGCCTTCTTCTCAAGCGCAACCACGGCGCTTATACGCGCGTCGTCAAAGCCGTCGTACACCTCGCCGTCGTCAGCCATAACGGGGTCAACAACCACAAGCGCACCGTCCCTGAAGTCGTCGATAAAGCGCGAAACAATTTCCCCCTGCGCGGCAGAGGTAATAAAGCCCGTGATAATCGCGTCAAAGCGCGCGCCGAGCTTTTTCCACTCGTCAATAAAGCCCTGCATACTGTCCGTCAGGTCAACGCTTTTGTAGCTTGCGTAGCCCGTCTGGTTTGAGTAAACGCCAGTAACAAGCGGACAGCACTGCACGCCGAACGACGAAATAACAGGCAGCGCCGCCGTGAGCGAGCATCTGCCGAAGCCGGATATATCGTTGATTACTGCAATCTTTTTCATAATAATCACCGATTAAAGTATAAACTCACAGCAAAAACTTGTCAAGTCGGACTTGAAACAAAGAGTATAATGTGATAGAATACTAAATAGTTTTTTATATTGCCTTCCCCTTGAGGTACTCCCTGTTAGGGAGATGTCAGCGCAAGCTGACAGAGGGTCTGGCGCCCGCTCCAAGGGAAGGTGCTGAGCAAAAGCGAAGCGGATGAGGTGGAAATCATTATAACGCAACTTCGTTGCTACACCTCATCAGTCACCTGCGGTGACAGCTTCCCCTTAAGGGGAAGCCTAAAAAAAGTAAAGGAGATTTTTATATGAGCGGACATAATAAATGGAGTACAATCAAGCGCAAGAAGGGCGCAAACGACGCGGCGCGCGCAAAGATTTTTACAAAAATCGGCAGAGAGCTTGCCGTTGCAGTTAAAAACGGCGGCGCTGACCCGAACAACAACGCAAAGCTGCGCGACGTTATTGCAAAGGCAAAGCAGAACAACGTGCCGAACGACAACATTGAGCGTATGCTCAAAAAGGCTGCCGGCGACACGGACAACACCAATTACGAGGAGATCATTTACGAGGGCTACGGTCCGAGCGGCGTTGCAGTAGTTGTTGAGGCGCTTACCGACAACCGCAACCGCACCGCAGGCGAAGTGCGCCACTACTTCTCAAAGGCAGGCGGCAATATGGGCAACCCCGGTTCGGTCAGCTTTATGTTCTCAAAGCAGGGCGTTATCATCATTGAAAAGGAAGATACCGACGAGGATCAGCTTATGGAGGACGCACTTGAAGCAGGCGCTACCGATTTCCTCACAGACGACGAGGATATTTTTGAAATCCGCACCGAGCCAAACGACCTCGGCGTTGTGCGCGACGACCTTGACGCGAAGGGCTACACAATTGTATCCAGCGAAACGGCGTACATCCCGTCGACCTACACCCGCCTTGACGACGAGGACGATATGAAGAAGATGGCAAAGATGATTGATATGTTCGACGAAAACGAGGACGTGCAGAACATCTACCACAACTGGGAAAACGAGGACGAGTACGAGGACTGATTTAATTACGCAATAAAAAATGTAGGGGCGGGTTTCCTAACCCGCCCGTAATAATATTATATATTGATTTTCGGGAGGGTCGGGAGACCCTCCCCTACATTTTATCTCTCTTTGTAAATTAGTTTTTTACGTTGATTAAGCGCTGTTCAAAGCGGCTTACGCTCTTGCCGTAAGCGGAATCCTTTGCGTCGAAGTCCGCGTCGAGCAGCTTACGTGTTTCCGCCTTATAGGTTTCGCCGTCGATTTCCGCATTCGTGTAGCGGCGCTTGATGGCGAGGTAAAATTCGTAGCGCTTGTCGGGATACGGCAGCTCTGCCATTTCCTTGATAACGCCGTCCTCGTAGGCACGGAAGTTTTCAAACAATTGCTTTTGCTTTTCGTTCTCCTTCTTCTCGGCAACCTTTTCGTCCTTGGTGAGCGGAACAACAACCGTGTTGTTGCTCTTGCCCTTTGGCTTTGCGGTTTTTTCCTCATAAATCGCGGCAACCTCGTTAACGTCACCGCTTGCGATAATATTGCCGTGCTCAAGCAGGATTGCCTTGTTGCAGATAGCCTTGACCTGGTCGATGTTATGCGATACAAACAGCACCGTAACGCCGCCGTCGAACAGCGAGCGTACCTTTGCAAGGCTCTTCTTTTTGAACTTTGCGTCGCCGACGGAAAGCACCTCGTCAAGAATCAGGATATCGGGCTCAACCGCCGTTGCAATTGAGAAGCCGAGGCGTGCGCGCATACCCGACGAGTAGTTTTTAACAGGCACCTCGATAAAGTGACCGAGCTCGGAAAACTCAATAATCTCGTCAATCTTGCCGGAGATATACTCCCTCGAATAGCCGAGGATTGCGCCGTAGAGATAGATATTTTCCCTGCCCGAATAGTTGGGGTCAAAGCCTGCGCCGAGTTCGAGAAGCGGTGCGATAACGCCCTTTTTGTAAATCTCGCCCTCGCTGGGCTTGTACACGCCGACGATAGTCTTTAAAAGCGTGCTCTTGCCCGCGCCGTTAAAGCCGAGAATGGCAAGGCGCTCGCCCTTTTTAATCTCAAAGCAGATATCGTTGAGGGCAACAAACTCTTTCCTTTTAAGCGTGCCCTTAATCTTGCGGATAACGAATTCCTTTAGATTATCGACCTTTTCTTTGCTCAGATTAAAGCGCATTGTAACATGGTCGACTTTAATCATAACATCGTCGTCAAGTTTAGTTTCAAGTTGATTGTTGTTTAATTCTTCCATAATTTCACCAGATATAATCAAATAAACCTATTTGCCTTCCCAGATATAATCAATCAATCCTACCAAGGCTTCCCCTTGGGGGGGAAGCTGTCAGCCGTATGGCTGACTGATGAGGGGATAATATCGGGGGAAGGTGGCTGCACGTAGTGCAGACGGATGAGGGGATAATATGGTTTTAAGTTTTAAGCTTTAAGTTTTAAGTTTTAAGCTTTCGGTGTTCAGTTTTCGGTGTTCAGTTTTCGGTTTGTTGGTGGACTCCGTCCACACCTATTGTATTACGGAATGTCGAGTCGCCATTCCCTACAGTCCACTGTCCACTGTCCACTAGTTAACTATCCAGCACATCCGATTTCATCTTCCACACCAATGCCATCAGCGCGAAGGACGCTGTCAGCAGGATTGCGCCTGTTAAGGTTACGGCGCCTGCGGAGGAATCGAGGTAGCGCATTATTGAATCGTTAAGATATGCCGGGAACAAAAACAGCTCTTTTGCCCTTTTTACTGCGGCATACGCGCCCGACGTTGCAAAGCAGATTGCCGCCGCGCCGAGTGTTGCGTGGCATATGCTGCGCAGGTTGCGGTAAACCTCGCTGCCCAGCGTGATAACTATCAGCGCAAACGCCACGGTGAGCACCGCCGCGATAATCGAGGTAACGACTGCCGCCGTGCTGAACAGGTTGACGTAAGTCTGCATCTTTTCAAGATACGGGAAGGTCATACGCTTTTGGAGGTACGCCGTTATGTCCCCTGCAAAATCTGCCGCCGCATTTTCCTGCCCTGCGGCATACTGCAAGCCGTTTTGCTCTACGGTGGTGTTGACGCTCTGTGTAATTTTTGCCGTGAGGTCGTCGAGCTTGTCCATATAAACGGTCTGCGAATACTGCTCGTCAAGCGACATCGTGCCGAGGATATACGCCCTGTCGATATCGTTTACCGCGTCAAACGTAAGCACGTCCTCAACGGCGGAAGCAGGCACGTTGTTGCGCTTGCAGATATCGTGCGCGTAGGTGTTAACATCGTCGTACAGCGCGGTGACGTAGTCGTAATTAACAAACACGTCCGCCACCTTGTTTTTGTTAACGGGCGCCGCCTTTGCCGTGATGCCAAGCGACATCGCAGTAACCGCGATAAACAGCAGAAACGCCATAAAATAGCGCGTTTTACGGTAAGCCTTTACGTCGCTGTTGCGCTTGCGTTTTTTGCGCTTTGACGACGAGCTGCTGCGGTGATGCCCCGACGAACTGTGATGATGTTCGGAGCTGTGATGATGCTCTGAGCTGTGGTGGCTCGACGAATGCGAGGAATGTGTGTGTGAGTGAGAATGTGTCTGTTCGCTCATTACTGCACCTCCCCTGCGCCGAGTGTTGCAACAATCATCAGCTTGTCCTTATTCTGGTGGGCAAAAACGTCGTGGCTTGCCTCTGTGGTAATCAGCAGGTATTCGTCTTTTACCTTGCCTGTAAACTCCTGCGCCGTCATAATCTTTTTAACGGTGTACTGGTACTCGCTGTCGGCAGTTTTTACGGTGAACACATCGCCTGCTTCCACGTTTGCAAGCGCCTTGAAGGCACCCGACGAGTCGCCGTCGATGTGAATCTGACCGCCGCCGCCAAAGAGCTTTGACTCAACGGAAAGCCCTGCGCCGTCGCGCTTTGACACACGGTTGATGCCGTAGTAAATATCGCAGCCGACAGCCGCGTTGTTGCACTCGATTTCGCCAACCTTGTCGCCGATTTTAAGACCGTCGGCAGTCTGGGCTATGCCCTCCTTTTTGCACTCGTTAAAGTACGTTTTGTCGGGCTGATAGTCGCCGATAGTCGCCGTGAGGACAGGCTGAATCTGATGCACCCTGTCCGTCAGCACGCTGTAACCCTTGAGCAGCACGGGCAGCGCAAGGATTATTGCAATCAGCGCAAACACAAGCGGCGTGATTATCATCGGGCGAACCGTCGCCCGTTTTTTAGTTGATTTAGTCTTTTCGTTTTCCATAGTCAAACAAAAAATTATGAGTTATGAGTTATGAATTATGAATTTATGGTGGGCGTTGCCCACACCCATTGTAGGGGCGATTCAAGAATCGCCCGCGGGTCAATCGTGATTGACCCCTACTTATTGTTTGAGCGCAGCGAGTATCCTCAATTCATCATTCATCATTTATCATTCATCATTGATGACGATTAGTCATCCTCAAAAACCGCTCCTCTTGAACCCGACGTAACGTGCTGTGCGTATCTCTTGAGGTAGCCTGTGAGTTCCTGCTTCGGTGCCTGCCACTTTGCTCTGCGCTCTGCAAGCACTTCGTCTGAAACGTTTACTTTAAGCACTCTTGCAGGGATGTCGATTTCAATCTCGTCGCCGTCCTCAACAAGTGCGATTGTTCCGCCTACTGCAGCCTCGGGGCTAACGTGGCCGATTGAAGCGCCGCGTGTTGCGCCGGAGAATCTGCCGTCTGTGAGCAGCGCTACAGATTCGCCGAGCCCCATACCGATAATAGCAGAGGTCGGGGAAAGCATCTCACGCATACCGGGGCCGCCCTTCGGTCCCTCGTAGCGGATAACCACAACGTCGCCTGCAACAACCTTGCCGCCTGTGATGGCAGCGATTGCGTCCTCCTCGGAATCGTAGCACTTTGCAGGACCCTTATGCTGCATCATTTCGGGTGCAACCGCGCCCTTCTTAACAACTGCACCCTCTTCGGCAAGATTGCCCTTGAGCACAGCGATACCGCCGTCCTTGGAGAACGGAGTTTCAAGCTTTCTGATAACCTCGCCGTCTGCGTCTGCGGCAACGGAAATTCTGTCCGCAACCGTGCCGTTAACAGTAAGGCAGCCTGTGTTGATGAGTCCGCCGCGAGCAAGCTCTTTAATAACAGCCTGCATACCGCCAACGTCGTTGAGGTCTGTGATAAACACGGACGAAGCCGGATTCAGCTTACAAATCTGCGGCGTGGTGTTGCCCATATCGTTGAGGTCGGACAGGTCAATGTCGTGCCCTGCAGCGTGAGCAATCGCTGTGAGGTGAAGAATAGTATTTGTTGAACAGCCGATAGCCATATCGCAGCGCATAGCGTTTTCGATAGCCTTTTCCGTGATGATATCGGACGGCTTGATGTTCTCTTTAAGCAGATCCATAACCCTCTCGCCTGCCATTTTTGCAAGGCGGAGTCTTGCGGAGTAAACAGCCGGAACGGTACCCGAACCCGGAAGCGACATACCGATTGACTCGGTAAGGCAGTTCATCGAGTTAGCGGTATACATACCCGAGCACGAGCCGCAGGTGGGGCAAGCGGTAAACGCAGTAGCCTCAAGGTTCTGCACGCTCATCTTGCCTACAGCCTCCGCGCCTACGTATTCAAACTGCTCGGACAGACCGATAGGATTCTTTGTTTCGGTGCTCTTACCCGGAAGCATCGGGCCGCCGCTGATGAAGATACACGGCAGGTTGAGCCTGCACGCAGCAAGGAGCATACCGGGTACAATCTTATCACAGTTCGGGATGAACACGATTGCGTCAAGCGGATGCGCTGTGAGCATAACCTCGATGCTGTCCGCGATGAGTTCGCGCGAGCACAGAGAGTACTTCATACCCTTGTGGTTCATTGCAATACCGTCGCAGACAGCGATGGTGTTGAACTCAAACGGCACGCCGCCTGCGTTGCGGATACCCGCCTTAACCTGCTCTGCGATTTTGTCCAGGTGCATATGACCGGGAACGTAATCGCTCTTTGAATTAACAACCGCTACGAACGGTCTTTTCATTTCAAGTTCGTCAACGCCGAGAGCGCGCAGAAGTGAACGGTGCGGTGCTCTGGACGGACCTTCTTTGATTAAATCTGATCGCATAGTATTTTCTCCTTCGTCGAAAATAGTTTTCGGTGTTCTGTGTTCGGTTTTCGGCAATTGACGGGCTCTGCCCGTACCCATATTATAGGTGTGGACGAAGTCCACCCAACAACTGAAAACTGAATACTGTTTACTGTATACCGGAATAACTGTTCAACAGTTATTCCAAGGGTTTCATCGTGGGGAACGCAAGCACGTCGCGGATTGAGTAGTTATCCGTCAGCAGCATAACAAGTCTGTCTATGCCGATGCCGAGTCCGCCCGTTGGCGGCATACCGTACTCAAGCGCGGTAACAAAGTCCATATCAATCATATTCGCTTCGTCGTCGCCTGCTTCGCGCAGCTTCATCTGCGCCTCAAATCTGCCGAGCTGGTCAATCGGGTCGTTAAGTTCGGAATACGCGTTGCCGTATTCGCCGCCCAGAATAAACAGCTCAAAGCGCTCGGTGAGCACAGGGCAGTCGGGCTTACGCTTTGTAAGCGGACTGATTTCAACCGGATAGTCCATAATGAACGTGGGCTGAATCAGATTTTCCTCAACAAATTCCTCAAAGAACGAGTTGAGAATATCGCCCCAGGTTGCCTTGCCGTTTTCTATTTCAATTTCCTTTTCCTTCGCTATAGCGACAGCCTTTTCGTTATCGCTCATAAACTCTGCAAAGTCAACGCCGCTGTACTCCTTAACAGCCTCAACCATCGTCATACGCTTAAACGGCGACTCAAGGTCAATTTCCGTGCCGTTAAAGGTGATGTGCAGGTTGTCGCAAACCTCGTTTGCAGCGTTGCGGATAATCGCCTCCGCAATATCCATCATACCGTGGTAATCGGTAAACGCCTGGTAAAGCTCAATGCAGGTGAACTCGGGGTTGTGGCGCACGTCCATACCCTCGTTGCGGAAGTTCCTGCCGATTTCGTAAACTCTCTCCATACCGCCGACGATGAGCCTTTTGAGGTAAAGCTCTGTCGCGATGCGCAGGTACATATCCATATCAAGCGTGTTGTGGTGCGTGATGAACGGCCTTGCAGCCGCGCCGCCTGCGATGGTGTTGAGCATCGGGGTTTCCACCTCGATAAAGCCGAGCGAATCAAGGTAGTTGCGGATTGAAGTGATAATCTTTGAACGCTTGATGAAGGTGTCCTTAACATCGGGGTTCATAATCATATCAAGATAGCGCTTGCGGTACCTTGTGTCGGTGTCGGTCAGACCGTGGAATTTTTCAGGCAGAGGAAGCAGCGACTTTGCAAGCAGCCTTATCTGCTGCGCGTGGACGGAAATTTCGCCCGTTCTGGTCTTGAACACAAAGCCCGTGATTTCAACAATATCGCCGATATCCCAGGTTTTGAACTCCTTAAACACGTCCTCGCCGACGTCGTTCATACGCACATACGCCTGAATTCTGCCGTTTCTGTCCTGAATATCAATGAAGTTCGCCTTGCCCATATCGCGCCAGGTCATAATTCTGCCTGCGATTGTAACTTCCTTTTCCTCAAGCTCGTCAAAGTTTGCCTTGATTTCGTCAGAGTGGTGAGTCTGGGTGGCAAGCGTGATTTCAAACGGGTCTTTGCCCTCGTCCTGCAGCGCCTTGAGTTTGTCAACCCTTATCTGCTTCTGCTCGTTTTCGGTGAGGACAACCTCCGCCATTTTCATCTGTGCGGCGTTTGCGTTGTTGCCGATAGCCTCAATCGCAGCAAGCACCTCTGCTTCGTCTGCGCCCTCGCCCTCAAGAGCAACTGCGCCCGTCTGCAAAAACAGCGTGTACTTAACCTTATCGCCGTCAGCCTCCACAAGGTACTTGGGGTTAGTTTTTTCCTCATCGCCCTGCAGAGTGTTCTGCACCTTCATTCTGCTGTTCTTTTTAACAGCCTTGACGCCGCGCTTGCAGGCGTCCTCTTTATCAAACACGGGGGACTTGCCCACCGCCTTGTCATCAACAAAAAATTCAAAAGTGAAAGTACCGTCACCAGCCTTGGTGATTTCAAACTTTCCTGCCATAGTGGTTTTTCCTTTCAGTCAAAACAGTTTTCGGTTTTCTGTTTTCGGTTTTCGGTTTGTTGGTGCCCCTTGGAGCGGGCGCCTCACCCTTTTGTCACCTGCGGTGACATTTTTGCTAGCGCAGACGCTCCCCTCTGTCACTTTGTGACATCTCCCCGTTAATCGGGGAGTACCTCACAGGGGAATCTCGCACGGCTGTTATAATAGGTGTGGACGAAGTCCACCCAACAACTGAACACTGAACACTGAACACCGAAAACTTAAAATATAACTATTTTTCGATATTCAAAATTTCCAGTTCAATATTGCCAACCGGCGCTTCAACTGTTACGGTGTCGCCCACTTTTGCGCCGATAAGCGCAGCGCCAACAGGGCTTTCGTCGGTGATTTTGCCCTCTGCGGCGTTGTTCTGACCGTAGCCGACAATCTCGTAAACAATCTCTTTTTTATCGTTTTTACGAAGCACCTTAACCTTTGCGCCCATCGAAACGCTGTCGCTGTCAAGCGACTCAACGATAACCGCGTTGTCAAGCTGATACTTAAGCTCGTTGATACGCGCCTCGATTTTAGCCTGCTCGCTCTTTGCCTCGTCGTATTCGCTGTTCTCGGAAAGGTCACCGTAAGAACGTGCAACTTTCAGTTTTTCGGCAATATCGTCACGACCTTGGGTGGAAAGAAATTCAAGCTCTTCCTCAAGCTTCGCTTTGCCTGCTTCTGTCATTTTAAAAACTTTTGCTGCCATATCAAAAACTCCTTTAGTAAAAATTACTCTTTTTTATCCTTATAATTATATATTATATATTATAAGATGTCAATATGTTTTTAATTCGGAATTCGGAATGCGGAATTCGGAATTTTGGGTGGACTCCGTCCACACCTATTGTGTTTGAGCAACAATGTGGTCATCGTTCCCTACGGTGATGCTGTACTTGTAGGGAGTGCTGACCACAGCACTCCGCGTTATTGTCCGAGGCGAAGCCGAGTAACCGACACCTTGAGCCTTGAGCCTTGAGCCTTGAGCCTTGAGTCTAACGGAACGATGTGCCCTTGGAGCGGGCGCCTCACCCTTTTGTCACCTGCGGTGACATTTCCCCTCACAGGGGAATCTCATCGTTCCCTACGGTGATGCTGTACTTGTAGGGAGCGGCGTCCTCGACGCTCCGCATTATAATCGGGTGTGGGCAGAGCCCGCCAAACACCTTGAGTCTTGAGCCTTGAGCCTAACGGAACGATGTGGTCATCGTTTCCTACGGTTATACCTGCGGGCGATTCGTGAATCGCCCCTACTTATTGTCCGAGGCGAAGCCGAGTAACCGACACCTTGAGCCTTGAGTCTTAAGTCTTGAGCCTAACGGAACGATGTGCCCTTGGAGCGGGCGCCTCACCCTTTTGTCACCTGCGGTGACATTTCCCCTCACAGGGGAATCTCATCGTTCCCTACATTATACCTGCGAGCGATTCGTGAATCGCCCCTACTTATTGCCCGAGCGCAGCGAGTAACCAACAACCGCAAACTAAAAAGCACCCTCTCGGGTGCTTTTGCTTAGCTATGCTTATTCTGTGCGTTTGAGATACCCTGGCGGATTCTGCGAACGTCCTGAAGTGATTTGTAAAGCGCGTCGTCAATGGAAAGGAGTGTGTCGTCTGCATAGTTGTTGACTGCGCTGAGCATTTCTCTGGACTTATTCTGTGCGGAAGTAACCATCTCGTTTGCCTGAGTGGTTGCGTTGCCGAGGATTTCCGACGCCTGATTCTGTGCGTCCTGAATGAACTGCCTGCCCTGCTCGTTAGCGTTTGCCATAATGTCTGCAGCTTCCTTCTGTGCAGCCTTGGTGATTTCGTCACGGGCAACCATATCTCTTGCTTCAGCCTGAGCCTTCTTGATAATCTCGGCTGCTTCTTTTTTAGCCTCTTCAAGAATGGTGTTTCTTGAATCAACAATAGCCTTAGCCTGCTTTGTTTCCTGCGGTGTGTTAAGACGGATATCTTCGATGATAGTCTTAATCTTATCAACGTCTACCGCGCTCTTTTTGGAAAGCGGAAGGGCGGTTGCGTCATCGAGTACGTCTTCAAGATCTTCAAGTAAAATGTCTGTGTTTGTCATATTATTTAACTCCTTTACATCTTTTATATATATCTTCTGCAATACCTGAGGGAACAAACGGTCTTATATCGCCGCCGAGGGTGCAAACCTCTTTAACCATACTTGAGGACAAAAACATATTTTCGCCCTTTGCGCACAGGAACATAGTTTCCGCGTCGGGATAAAGGGATTTGTTGATGAGCGCCTGCTGGAATTCGTACTCGAAATCGGACATAGCGCGCAGCCCTTTGACAATTGCAACTGCGCCGTTTTCCCTGGCGTAGTCAACTAAAAGTCCGTTATATGTGTCAATTTTCACATTGGGTTTGGTGACGGAACGCCTGATGAATTCCATCCTCTCCTCCACCGTGAAAAGAGATGCCTTTTTGCTGCTGTTACTCATAACGAGGACCGTAACCTCGTCAAAAATCTCCGCCGCGCGTTCGATAATATCGATGTGGCCGAGGGTAACAGGGTCAAAACTACCGGGACAAATTGCCTTTTTCATAACCGATTTATCCTTCATTCCTGCGGTAATATGTCAGCTTTGACTTGCCGTACTTGCGCTCGCGCGATTTGGCAAAGTCGCCTGCCGTATCGGGCATAGGCTCGTTTGCTCTGCTTTCGCAGATAATCACGCCGTCGTCGCTCATATGCTGTGCGAGAGCGTCAAGGCATTTTTCATAAAGCCCTTCGCTGTACGGCGGGTCGAGAAAAGCGATATCGTAACTGCCGCCCCTCATAAGAAAGGAAACTGCGTCTGCAAACACAAGGTTTGCTCTGTCGCCAAAGCCGCAATGGTTGATGTTGCCCTCGGTGATTTTGTAAGCCGCTCTGTTATTTTCAACAAAAGTGCAAACCGCCGCACCCCTGCTCAGAGCCTCTATACCAAGCTGCCCGCAGCCTGCAAACAAATCGAGCACGCGCTTGCCCTCCAGCTCAAACTGGATGGAGCTGAACAGCGCTTCCTTGACTGCCTGCGAGGTCGGACGGGTTACGTCCTCACCTGATAGGGTTTCAAGTTTTCTGCCTCTTGCGGTACCTGTGATTACACGCATAGTTTGTTTCCTTTAAGTGAAGTAAGACAAATCTAAACACGGTTTAAAATGGCAGATTTGCCTTATCTCTGTGTTAAAAACACTTGGAATACGCGAGTATTCCTGCGTTTTTTTGCCTTGACCTAAACCAAATCTGCTCATTTTAAACTGCATAGCACCTTAAATGCTTTAAGTTAAGATGAAATTTGGTATTTGAGGTCGCAGCTTTGCTGGCGCAAAGCAAGAACGAAAATGCCGAAGTTCGCTTAAATCAATCATTTAAGGCGGTTCAGATTTGTCTTGCTTCACTTATATTAAATCATTAAATATTATAACTATCTGCGCCGTTTTAGTCAAGGCATTCAATAAATTTTAATTATTTTGATAATGTTTTGCAATATCTTGTGCATTTTGTAGTGAAATACCGGGTACACTACACAACTCCTCGACTGTAGCCTCTTTGATTTTTGCCACGGTTTTGAAGTGTTTTAGCAAATTTTTTGCCTTTTTTTCGCCGATGCCGTCAATTTTCATCAGTCCTGACGAGAAGGTTGACTTTTTGTGCTTTTTGCGGTGGTAGGTTATCGCAAAGCGGTGAACCTCCTCCTGAATGTTGGACACAAGCGTGAACGCGCTGCGGTGCGAGTTTATCTGAATTTCGCCGCCGTCAAAGGCAATGGCACGCGTGCGGTGCTTGCTGTCCTTGACCATACCGAACACAGGCACGTCGATTTCCATCTCGCGGATAACAGGCAGCACGGCGTTTACCTGAGGTTCGCCGCCGTCGAGCAGGATAAGGTCGGGCTTGATTTTGAACGTGCTGCCCTCCTCGTCCTCATAGTAATGCTTAAAGCGGCGCGTCAGGACTTCGTTCATCGAGCCGACGTCGTTCTGCCCGTCAAAGCCCTTAATCGCAAAACGCTTGTAGGCGCTTTTCATCGGTCTGCCGTTGTGGAACACCACCATACCGGCAACGTTGTCCGCGCCGAAGGTGTGCGAAATGTCGTAGCTTTCAATGTATTCGGGCGGCTTGGGAAGCCCCAGAAGCTCTGCAAGCTCTTCAAGCGCAGCCATTTCCCTGCCGAGCCTGCCCTGCTGCTGGGCAAGGTGCTCGTTTGCGTTTTTGACGCACATATTCACGATGGCAAGGTGCTCGCCCTTTTGCGGGTGAATGATTTCGCACTTCTTGCCGCGGATGCTCTCAAGGTGCTGACGCAGCAGCTCTTCGTCGGCAATATCGCCGTCAACCGCAACGCGCGACGGGATGTACTCGCGCATCGAATAGTAGCGCTCAATCAGCTCAAAGCGCGCCTCCGCAAGGTCGTCGACGCTGTCAATCAGCCAATGCTCGGTGTCGTAAAGCCTGCCGTTTTTAAAGCGCAGCACGTCAAAGCACGCCTTTTTGTTGCCGTTAACGAGGGCGAAAACGTCCTCCTCCGGCACATTGATGGAAACCACCTTCTGCTTTTCGTCAAGGTTCTTGATTGCCTTGATTCTGTCGCGCAGCTTGGCGGCTTTTTCAAACTCAAGATTTTCGGAATACTCCTGCATTTTTGCGGTCATATCCTTAACCGCCTTCGCGCTGCCGCCCTTGAGGAACGCCACGGCGTCCGCAACGTTCTGCGCGTATTCCTCCTGCGTTATGCCTGCGTTGCACGGCGCGCTGCACAGCCCCATAAAACCGTTGAGGCACGGGCGCGACTTGCCGTAATCGCGCGGAAACTGCTTGTTACAGGAGGGCAGCTTGAAGATTTTGAGCGTTTCCTCAACCGCCTTTTTGACCGAAAATGTGGAGATAAACGGACCGATATAGGTAGCGTTTTCGTCGTCCATACGGTAGCACTCGCGTATGCGCGGAAACTCGCCCTTTGTAACCTTAATATAATTGTAGCCCTTGTCGTCCTTGAGCAGGATGTTGTACTTGGGCATATGCTGCTTAATCAGCGAGCACTCGAGCACAAGTGCCTCAAACTCGGTATCACAGAGGATGTAGTCAAAATCATCAACATTTTCGACCATTCTGACAACCTTCATCGAGTGCCCCGAATGGCTGCCGAAGTAGGAGGAAACCCTGTTTTTGAGCGCCTTCGCCTTGCCGATGTATATTATTTTTTTGTCCTTATTCTTCATAATATACACGCCCGGCTGCAGCGGCAGCGCCATAGCCTTCCTGCGTAGCTCTTTTTCAGTCACAATTTTCCTCCTTTCCAAGGGATTGCATTGACGTTCAAACAATCCCTGTAGGGAGTGCTGACCACAGCACTCCGCAATAAAATGGGTGCGGGTGTCCCGCCCGACCCCTTGAGTCTTGAGCCTAACGGAACAATGTGGTCATCGTTCCCTACATTATACCTGCGGGCGATTCGTGAATCGCCCCTACTTATTGTCCGAGGCGAAACCGAGTAACCGACACCTTGAGCCTTGAGCCTTGAGCCTAACGGAACGATGTGGTCATCGTTCCCTACACATTCCGTTATCTTTAATACAAAAAAACACCGCATTGCGGTGCTTTGCGTGTTGTGGATTAGTTAATTACTCATTGAAGCCGCTTTTAACAAGGGCTACAAGACCTTCAACAGCCTCTTCTTCGTCTGAACCGTCAGCGATGATTCTGATAGCTGTTCCGCCCATAATGCCAAGTGAAAGCACACCGAGAAGTGATTTAGCGTTTACCCTTCTCTCTTCCTTTTCTACCCAGATAGAGGATTTGAACTCGTTAGCCTTCTGGATGAAGAAGGTTGCCGGGCGTGCGTGAAGTCCAACCTGATTTTCAACAGTTACATCTTTTACAAACATATCTAGTACCTCTCAAAAAACCAAATGATATATGTTGTGTCAATTAATAACTTTTTTAGTTACCTGCTATATTATAGCACTTAAAATTCAATCGTCAACGAACTTTTAAAAACTTCGTATGACTAATGAATTATTAACAAAAAGAACTGCTGATATTTGTGCAATTTTAACAGAATTTTTTTGGCTTATTTTTCCTCGTTCAAAGATAAAAAACTTTTGTCGTTTTTTGTCAAATCGGCTTTTTCGAGCAGGTCGGGACGTCTTTCCCTTGTGCGAAGCAGCGATTGTTCCCTGCGCCATTTTTCCACATTTGCGTGATGGCCGGACAAAAGCACCTCCGGCACGGCTTTGCCGTTCCACTCTGCCGGGTGGGTGTACTGCGGATACTCAAGCAGCGAGTTGTAGTGGCTCTCCTCCTCAAAGCACGCGTCGTCCGACAGCACGCCGGGCAGCATACGCGAGATGCTGTCCGCAAGTATCAGCGCAGGCAGCTCGCCGCCTGTAAGGACGTAGTCGCCTATTGAGATTTCCTCGGGCTGCAGTTCCTCGATAACGCGCTCGTCAATGCCCTCGTAGTGGCCGCAAAGGATAGCGATGTTGTCAAGCTCCGCCAGTTCCTTGACGCGTTCCTGCGTGAGCGTTTTGCCCTGCGGCGTCATATAAATCAGGTGCGGTTTCGTGCCGATTTCGTCGCACAGCGCGTTGTAGCAGTCGTAAATCGGCTGCGCCTGCATCACCATGCCCATACCGCCGCCGTAGGGTTTGTCGTCAACCCTGCGGTGCTTGTCGGCAGTGTAATCGCGGATGTCGCGCGTGTTGATTTGCACCTTGCCTGCCGCACGCGCCCTGCCGATAATGCTCTCGCCGAGCACGCTGTCACACATCCCGGTAAAGAGTGTAAGTATGTCAATTCTCATCGAAAAGTCCTTTCATCGGCTTAATGCGGATAACCTGATACTCCGTGTCGATTTCCTTAATAACGTCGGGAATCGCAGGGATAAGCGTGTGCTTGCCCCAGCTTTCTATGTCGTAGATGTCGCACGAGCCGTAGTTCTGCACGTCAACCACCCTGCCGTACTCCTCCTCGGTGTCAACGTCAACAACGTAGCAGCCGATAATGTCTGCAAGGTAGTAAGCGTCGTCGTCAATCGTAACGTCGTCGCGGTTGCAGTAAAGCACCTTGCCCTTGAGTTCCTCCGCCTCGTTGATAGACGGAACCTCTGCGAATTTGAGTATGGCGATGTTCTTCTGCGGTCTTGCGGCAGTCAGCGTGAGCGATTTTGCGCCGTTTGCATCAAGGTAAACGGTTTTGAGCTGCTTAACAAAGTCAATCCCGTCGCACCACATCTCGAACTTAACCTCACCCTTCAAACCGTGGGTGTTATTTACTTTTCCTAATTCTAAGTATTGTTTCATAGTTAATTATGAATTATGTATGAGTTATGAATTATGAATTTAGGACGGGCTCTGCCCGTACCCATTTTATTGCGGGTCGTCGGGGACGCCGACCCCTACAATCGTAGGGAGCGGCCACCCGGACGCTCCACATTATTGTTCGAGCGCAGCCGAGTAACCCCAATTCATCATTTATAATTTATCATTAGTTAAAAAAGCCCAAAACGGGCTTTTTAACTAATCTATTTCAACCGATATTTTAGCGTCGCGGCGGTTTGCGGCAGCACGCATAACAACGCGGATTGCCTTTGCAATTCTGCCCTGTTTGCCTATAACTCTGCCCATATCGCCCTCCGCAACGTGAAGATGATATACAACTACGCCTTCTTCGTTAGGCTCGTCAACATCGACCGAAACTTCGTTTGGATTATCAACCAAACCTTTAGTGATGGATATTAACAAATCCTTCAAAGAAAACACCTCCTGTTAAGTTTTAACATCACTGATATTTCAGCAAAGCCAAAATTAGAGAATGCCTTCTTTTTTGAAAATGCTCTTAACGGTTTCAGTAGGCTGAGCACCGTTAGCAATCCACTTCTTAGCCTTGTCTGCGTCAATCTTAATCTCTGCAGGCTCGGTCATTGTGTTGTAAGTTCCGATTTCCTCGATGAAACGACCGTCACGCGGATATCTTGAATCTGCTACTACAACACGGTAAAACGGTGCCTTCTTTGCACCCATTCTGCGAAGTCTGATTTTTACTGCCATTTTAGTTTACCTCCAAAATATATTGAATGGAGAATGGAGAATGTAGAATGGAGAATTTAGGGTGAGCTTCGCTCACACTCATTATATAATCTGGTGCGGCTGTGCCGCCATTAATTCTCAATTCTCAACTCTCAATTCTCAATTTTTAAAATCCAAACGGATTTTGCTGACCTTTAATATTCCCCATCATTTTTTCTGCCATTTCGGGGTTTTGCTGCATCATGCGGCGCATCTTTTTGCTGACCTTCGGTCCTTTGTAGCCGCCGATCTGCTTCATCATCTTCTGCATCTGCTTGAACTGCGAGAGCAGCTTGTTAACGTCCTCTACCTGACGTCCGCAGCCTGCCGCGATACGGCGCTTGCGCGATGGGTTAATAATTTCGGGATGCGCGCGTTCCTCTTTGGTCATGGAGTAGATAATCGCCCTGAACCTGTCAAACGCGCCCTCGTCGATATCCTCATCCTTAATCTGCTTGCCGATGCCGGGAATCAGCTTGATTGTGTCCTTAAGCGAGCCCATGCGCTCAATCTGTTCAAACTGGTCAAGCAGGTCGTTGAGGTCGAATTTATTTTTAGCAAGCTTCTTTTCAAGCTCGGCTGCCTTCTTTTCGTCGAGCGCCATCTCGGCTTTTTCGATAAACGACAGCACGTCGCCCATACCGAGGATTCTCGACGCCATGCGGCTGGGGTGGAAAGTTTCAAGATTATCAAGCTTTTCGCCCATGCCGACGAACTTAATCGGCTTGCCCGTTACGGCTCTTACCGAAAGCGCAGCGCCGCCGCGCGTGTCGCCGTCGAGCTTTGTGAGGATAACGCCGTCAATGCCAAGCGTTTCGTTAAAGCTCTTTGCAACGTTAACCGCGTCCTGACCTGTCATCGCGTCGATAACAAGCAGAATCTCGTGCGGATGAACGGTTGACCTGATGTTCTGCAGCTCCTGCATCAGCGCTTCGTCAATGTGAAGTCGACCTGCAGTATCTATAATAACATAGTCGTTGCCGTGGTCTTTTGCGAACTTAACCGCTTCTTCGGCGATGCGCACAGGATCTTCCGTGCCCATTTCAAACACGGGCGTGCCGACCTGCTCGCCGACTACCTGCAGCTGCTTGATAGCCGCCGGACGGTAAACGTCGCAGGCAACAAGCAGAGGTCTGTGCCCCTCGTTTTTGAGCTTGAGGGCAAGTTTTGCAGAGTGCGTGGTTTTACCGCTGCCCTGCAAGCCGCACATCATAACTATGGTCGGCGGATGGTTTGCGATTGCAAGCCTTGCCTCATTGCCGCCCATAAGTTCGGTCAGTTCCTCATTTACAATTTTAATTACCATCTGACCGGGCGTAAGACTTTCCATTACGTCGGCGCCGATGGCACGGTCTGTTACTTTTTTCGTGAACTCCTTGGATACCTTGTAGTTAACGTCGGCTTCGAGCAGTGCGAGCCTGACCTCGCGCATAGCCTCTTTAACATCAGCCTCAGTAAGCTTGCCCTTGGCGCGTAACTTTTTAAAGGAATTTTCAAGGCGTTCGCTTAAACCTTCAAATGCCATAATCTACCCTTACGGTAATTGAGAATGTAGAATGGAGAATGGAGAATGTCGGGTGGACTTCGTCCACACCTATTATATAATTGGGTACGGGCAAAGCCCGTCCTTAATTCTCAATTCTCAACTCTCAATTCTCAATTTTTATTATTGTTGTTTCAAATAATCCGCAAGTGAAATAATGCTTGCGGCACTGTCGTTAATCTCGCGTGAGAGTGAGTGCTCAAGATTGTACTCAAAAATTTCGTTAGCAAGGGACTTAATTTCGTCAAGCCCTTTTGCAAGCTCGCCGAACTTTGCGGCAACGCCGAGCTTTTTTTCCATATCAAAGAGCTGCGCCTCGGCGCGCTTGATAGCGTCGCGCACGCCCTGACGGGTAATGCCCTCATTCTCTGCAATTTCGGAAAGGGATAAGTCCTCGTCATAATAGTACACCAAAAAATCGTGCTGCTTCTGCGTGAGAATATCACCGTAGAAGTCCAGAAGATACGACACTTCAAGATTTTTAGCCACTATTACATCCCCTTTCCAAATTAAATGTTTTAAGTTTTAAGTGTTAGGTTTTAAGTGTTAAGCTTTCGGTTACTCGGCTTCACCTCAGACAATAATGCGGAGCGTCCGGTGGCCGCTCCCTACGATTGTAGGGAATGGCGACCCCGACATTCCGTTATTATATCGGGTGTGGGCAGCGCCCACCATTAAGCTTAAAACTTAACACTCAACACTTAAAGCTGCTTCGTCTGTAAAGTAAAACATCTTTACAGCGAAACATATTATACATAACAACGCCGCCGATGTCAAGTGGTAATTTTGCACAAAATATAATTTGTAATTTCTGGTTGATTTTACAGTAGTATATATGATATATTATTATTGTATATTGTATCTGGAGGGAAGTATATGAATTTTCTGGAAACCTTCAAAAGCCTGTTTTCCGCTTTTGGGGCATTAGACTGGCGAATGCTACTGATGATTGGTATCGGCGCGCTGCTGGTGTTCCTCGCTATCAAAAAAGAGATGGAACCCACGCTGCTGCTTCCGATGGGCTTTGGCGCAATTCTTGTTAACCTGCCGCTTTCGGGCGCAATCACGCAGGAGGGCGCGGCGCAACCCGGACCTATCACAGAGCTGTTTAACGCAGGTATTGCAAACGAGCTGTTTCCGCTGCTGTTGTTCATAGGTATCGGCGCGATGATTGACTTCGGGCCGCTGCTCAAAAACCCGTGGCTGATGTTATTCGGCGCTGCGGCACAGTTCGGTATATTCTTTACATTCGTAATGGCAGGCTTCTTCTTTGACCTTAAGGACGCCGCTTCAATCGCTATTATCGGCGCTGCGGACGGTCCTACCTCGATTTTCGTTGCGGATAAGATGAACTCGGCATATCTCGGCGCAATTATGGTTGCGGCGTACTCGTATATGGCGCTTGTTCCGATTATCCAGCCGCCTGTAATCAAGGCTGTTACAACGAAGAAGGAACGCCTTATCCGTATGCCTTACAAGGCAGGCGAGGTTTCAAAAACCACAAAGATTGTGTTCCCCGTTATCGTAACAATCGTTGCAGGTCTTGTTGCACCGGACTCTGTTGCGCTTGTAGGTTTCCTTATGTTCGGTAACCTTATCCGCGAGTGCGGCGTGCTCAACTCCATCAGCGAAACTGCGCAGAACGCTTTTGCAAACTCGATTACAATCGTGCTCGGTCTTGCAGTTGCTTCAAAGATGCACTATGCGGAATTCGTTAAGCCGGAAACGCTTATGATTCTCGGTCTCGGTCTTATTGCGTTTGTATTTGACACAGTCGGCGGCGTTATGTTCGCAAAGTTCCTCAACATCTTCAGACCGAAGGACAGGAAGATTAACCCGATGATCGGTGCCGCAGGTATATCTGCATTCCCGATGAGCGGACGTGTTGTTAACCAACTCGGTCTTAAAGAGGATCCGCAGAACTTCCTGCTTATGTATTCAATCAGCGTTAACGTTTCAGGTCAGATTGCTTCGGTTATCGCCGGCGGTCTTATCCTTGCGCTTGTGCCGCATTAATCAAAGGAGGTACGGTTATGCTTGCAACAATTAATATGGTTATAATTCAGTTGTTCACGGTTGCCGAAAGGGCGCTTCACTTCAGAGGTGCTTCGTGGCAGCAGACGCTTCCGGCGCTTGTAATCGGAATGCTCGGTATCTTCCTCGTAATCGGAATCATCATCCTTGCGACTTACGCGCTGAACAAGGCGTTTTCCAAAAACAAAACGGACGACGCGGAAGAATAACTTCATAAAAAGCACAGGGGCGGGTTTCCTAACCCGCCCCTCAGCGTGTCGAAAAACCTAAGAAACAAGTTCGACACGCTGTGAGGATGAACGAAAAAGATGCAGAATCCCGTTTTCTTGCGAACTTTGCTGTACAACGGTACCGCTTGTGAGCAAAAAACGGGAAACGCCAAAACCCGCAG
>JAFSRN010000020.1 GCA_017446095.1 Eubacterium sp.
ACGACGGTACCGCTTGTGAGCAAAAAACGGGAAACGCCAAAACCCGCAGGAACTCAATGTTTCTGCGGGTTTTCATAGATATTATTTATCAGGTGCTTCGCACGCGGAGCGTCGGGGTCGCCGCTCCCTACTATTTCTCCTGAATAGTATTTCGGCGTGGTTATGCACTTTTTCGACAGCCTCAGACCGCGAAGGGGAGCCCTTCGCGGTCTTTGCCGTATTATTTTGTCCACTTAAGCGCCTTTACGCTGAAACCCAGCGACGCGTCAAGCTTGTTCTTCTGAATAATTGCGTAAACCTTGTTGTACTTACCTGCATTTTTAACGCTTGCAGTAACAAGGTAGTAGTTGTTATTGCCCAGAAATTCAATCTTCTGTATCGTAACGTCCTGTTGCTTCGACTCAAAGGCGGAAACCGTAAACGAATCGCTGTTTGCATTGTAAACAATGTTGCTGTTGCCCGATTTTTCATTTACGTTCTGTTTAAAGTTGACAGCAGTCTTGCCGAAGTAGTAGAATAAGTACAGCGCGATTGTACTTGCGGCATACGACTTTGTGTTAAAGCCCTCGCGCTCAACCATCCATATTGCAACGTGAGCAGCGATGTTTGACGGAATTTCCTTTTCAGAATTCTCGTACTTATCCTGGTCATAAAGACCGGGCACCTCAAGCATACTTTTGATAATCTGCTGGTCCTGGCTTGAGAAGGTTACGGCTTTCTTCTTGGTGGAATTGATTGCGTCGTCAATCTTCGGCACCTTGTCCTTTGAAATCGGGATGGTGGAGAACTCTTTATCAGTAGGTTCTTCATCCTCCTGCGCTTTCGCAGTGGTGGTTTTGGTAGGCTTTGTGGTATCTGCCTTCTTTGTGCCTGTGGCTTCGGTTTTGTCACTCTTGCCGTTTTTCTTTGTAGTAGTTTTGTCTTTCTTCTTGCCTGCGGTGGTAAGCTCAACGTCGGATTTAACGGTTACAACCTTGCCTTTTTTATCGGTAACGTCCTCGCCGTTACTGTCAATAACAACTGCGATTGTGTTGCCCTTTTTGTCAACCTCATATCGTACCTGAACCTCGGTAGTTACGGGCTTACCCTTTTTATCGGTAACAACTTCGCCGTTTTTATCTGTAACTTCCACGTCCTGAATACCAAACTGGTTGTCGGCTGCTTCAAGTCCGCCTTCTTCCACAAGTTCGTTGGCGTTATTCGATTTGCAAGCAGCAAATCCCATTGTCATCAGTAATGTCAATACAAGAAGTATTGCAACACTCTTTTTCAAAATAAACACCTCGCAAAGGCTTATAATTTCAATTTATTATATATGCTTTTTGTAAAATTGTAAATAGTGATAATAGAAAATGAACAATTTTTTTACGTTTAATTCATAATATTAACATAATTTGTATTTCAAAAAATAGACTTAAAACGATTGGTTTGTCGATTAAAAGGAGGGTAAAATGCGCGCTTCAAAGCAACTTGCAGTGTCGGGAATGTTAGCCGCGCTGCAGATAGTTCTTATGTTTCTCGGCAGCGTAATCTGGGTGCTGTGTTACTGCGCGCCCATGTTCTGCGGGCTGATTATGATAATACTTAAAGAGAGCGTCGGCACAAAGCACTGCTTTATTGTGTATGCGGTGTGCAGCATAATCGGCTTGCTTTTTCTGCCCGACAAGGAATGTGTGCTGACTTACATTTTCTTTTTCGGATACTATACTATTATACGCGGCGGTTTTGAAAAACTGCCCAAAGCGCTTGCCGTGGTGCTTAAACTTTTGCTGTATAACGTAAGCATTGCAGCGTCGCAGCTAATACTGTTTTATGTATTCGGCGTGCCGTTTGAAAGCGATTTCGGCAAGTGGTCAATACCTGTGCTGCTGCTGTCATTCAACATCGTTTTTGTGTTTTATGAAATGCTGCTGCCGCGTCTTACGTTCATATATCACAAAAAATACAAAAGCAGGGTAGACAGGCTTTTAAAATAATTCCTACTAATTTAGTATGAAAATATTGACTTTTTTATTTTAACATTGTAAAATTGCACTGTATTATCAGATTAAGGTGGATTTATGACGCAGTATAACGTAACGGGAATGAGTTGCGCCGCTTGCTCTGCAAGGGTGGAAAAGGCTGTCAGCGCTGTTGACGGCGTGGATTCCTGCGCCGTAAATCTGCTCACAAACTCAATGGGCGTTGAGGGCAGCGCAAAGCCGGAAAGCATAATAAAAGCCGTCACGGCGGCAGGCTACGGCGCGTCCCTTGCGGACGAAGGCAAAGCCGACGATAAGGATTCCCTTAAGGATACCGAAACGCCGCGCATCAGGCGCAGGCTGATTGCATCGGTAGTATTCCTGCTGCCGCTGATGTATCTTTCTATGGGGCACACAATGTGGGGCTGGCAGCTGCCGCAGTTTATGGACGTAATTCCGCACGGCTGGTACCAGATGGTGCTTGCACTCGTGATAATCCTGATAAACAGAAAGTTCTTTATAAACGGCTTCAGGGGCGTAATCCACAAATCACCGAATATGGACACGCTTGTAGCGCTCGGCGCAGGTGTGTCGTTTGTATACAGCGTAGTTCTTTTAATCGCTTCACCTGCCGAGCATCACCTCTACTTTGAATCGGCGGCGATGATACTAACGCTAATCACAGTCGGCAAACTGCTTGAAAGTTACTCAAAGGGCAGAACTACCGACGCGCTCAAAGGGCTTATGCAGCTCGCGCCGCCGACTGCGGTTATAATCAAAGACGGCGAGGAAGTCACAGTCCCCGTTGACGAGGTTAAGTGCGGCGATATTTTTGTTATCCGCCCGGGCGCTAACATCCCCGTAGACGGCGTGGTTGTTGAGGGCGAAACCGCTGTTGACGAATCCGCGCTGACAGGCGAAAGCCTGCCTGTGGAAAAATCACAGGGCGACACAGTTTGCGCCGCGACAGTAAATTGCGGCGGCTATGTTAAGTGCCGCGCAACGCGGGTGGGCGAGGAGACAACGCTGTCGCAGATTATCCGCACAGTGCGCGATGCCTCTGCCACAAAAGCGCCGATTGCCCGCATTGCGGACAAGGTGGCAGGCGTGTTTGTGCCTGTCGTTATGCTGATTGCGCTCGTCACGTTTATCGTGTGGATGGCAGTCGGGCAGACCTTTGCATACGCGCTTACGCGTGCAATTTCCGTGCTTGTAATCAGCTGCCCATGCGCGCTCGGACTTGCAACGCCCGTTGCGATTATGGTCGGCAGCGGCAAGGGTGCAAAAAACGGAATACTCTTTAAAACAGCTGCCTCGATGGAAGAAACGGGCAGAATCTCTATTGTCGCGCTTGATAAAACAGGCACCGTAACAAACGGCACGCCGAAGGTGACGGACGTCATCCCTGCCGAAAATATCAGCGCTGATACGCTGCTTGAAACTGCGTTTGCCGTTGAAGCAAAGAGCGAGCATCCGCTTGCAAAGGCGGTTTGCGAATACGCAAAAGAGCAGGGGATTGCCTGCAAAAACGCCGCGTCGTTCCAAGCCTTGTCGGGCAGCGGCGTGCGCGCAGAGGTTGATAATACAGAAATCACAGGCGGCAGCGTAAAGTATATTTCTTCCGCCTTCGCCGTTCCCGATGCTATGCTCAAAGCGGCAGACGAGCTTTCCGCAAACGGCAAAACACCGCTGCTGTTTACAAGCGGCGGCGATATACTCGGTATGATTGCAGTTGCCGATGTTGTAAAGCCTGACAGCGCGCAGGCGGTGCAGGAACTTAAGGATATGGGAATTGCCGTTGTTATGCTCACGGGCGACAACAGGCGCACCGCAAAGGCAATCGGCGCGCAGGTTGGTATAGACAGCGTTGTGGCTGAGGTTATGCCCGAGGATAAGGACCAGGTGATTCGCTGCCTTGCGCAGTACGGCAAGGTTGCCATGGTCGGCGACGGCATAAACGACGCACCCGCGCTCACACGTGCGGACACTGGTATTGCGATTAACGCAGGCGCGGACATCGCTATTGACGCCGCGGATATTGTGCTTATGAACAGCCGTCTGTCCGACGTTGCGGCGGCTATACGCATCAGCAGAGCAACGCTTACAAACATTCATCAAAACCTGTTCTGGGCGTTTATCTACAACATTATCGGCATTCCGCTTGCCGCAGGCGTGTGGATTCCGATTACAGGCTGGACTCTCAGCCCGATGTTCGGTGCGGCGGCTATGAGTCTGTCGAGCTTCTGCGTTGTGGCAAACGCGCTGCGGCTCAATCTGCTCAACCCTCACAGGGCAAAGCGCACGCGCCGCAATCAGCCGCCGAGCATCGATATAAGCGAGTTTATTAATACTGAAAAGGGGAATAATAAAATGACAAAAACAGTTAAAATTGAAGGTATGATGTGCCCGCACTGCGAAGCCGCTGTTAAGAAGTCTATGGAGGCGTTTGCGCAGGTGGACAGCGCGGACGTGAGCCACGAAAAAGGCACGGCGGTGCTCACACTCAACGCCGACCTTACGGACAGCGAAATCAAAAAAGCAGTCGAGGACTTGGACTACAAATTCATTTCTGCAGAATAAAACAGGGCGGGTTAAATCCCGCCCATTACTTTTTCCTTATTCAATTGTAATTGTACCGCCGTTGTTTGACGAACCCCATCCGATATAGCTCTTGCCGGGGTTAAGGTTAACCTGCTTGCCGTCCGCTGTTTTAAACGCAAGCTTGCCGTTTTCAATACTCCAATTTATATCAACATAGGTTCCTTGGGAAAGGATTTTGCCCTTGCCGCCTTCAAGCATATAGGTGCAGTATGTTTCGCTGTTGCCCTTGCCCTGGTAGTCCTTTTTCACAACGTATTCCGTTTTGTCAAGCAGGAAAATCAGGTTCTGGAACTTAGCGTTTGATTCGCCGTAGCGCGAGTCAAAATCAGTAGTAGTGTACAAGCCCTCGTCAGCGTCATAGCGGAAGGTAACAAGCGTCTGGCAGCGGTTTTTTGACCACCTGAACGTAACGCTTGCCGCCTCTTTTTCAGACAGCGGCTGCGCCTTTTTGTTAAACGGCAGAGCAGTAAAACGCGCCTCTTCAATATCGGTTACAATCTTCTTTTCCTTTAAAAGCGACTCGGTGTTTTTGCCGTTAAAATACGCGGTGTGCTCGGTTGTGGTTGTGCGCGAATAATCTCTGCCCACGTACTTGCCATCGTCGGAATAGCCAAGCAGGTCAACGTGGTCAACTCTGTCGGTGTCAAACACTTCGTCCGCGCCCTCGTAATCGCCCTTTGAGTGCGAAAGTCCGGCGTGGATGAATATGCTGTCAAAAAACTCGCCAAAGCGTATAAACTGCGGTCTGGCAGAGCGCACGGGACCAACCTGCGCAGGGATTTTGGAATAGTCTGCAAAAAAAAGAAGCAGCCGCGTTGAGTACTCTGTTTCGCCCTCAAGCACGATGTCTGCATAGCTTAGTCCCCATTGCGGTTTTACAGCGTCAACGCCAAACTCGTTTTCCGCAACAACCGCCACGGGACGTTTGCCCGCGGCGTCGTTGCTTAATGTGTCCTCACCTGTAAGTGGGTTGATTTCTGTTTGTGTTATGGTTATTTCCTGCTTGCCGTTTTGCAGCTCGGCACCGCCCTTGTAGGCGAGTATGCCAAGATATGCGCAGGCGATTACGCCAATCAGCAGCAGCGCGGAAAGTATGATTACAAGCGCTTTGTTCCTCTTTGGTGCGGCAGGCTCGTCGTCATAGTATTCCTCGTCGTAAGGCTCTTCGTTTAACTCGGCAGGTTCTTCTGCTGCCTTCGGCTCGGGTGCTTTCGGCTGTTCGTCAGCGTTATCTGCCAGCGTGAACAAATCGGTTGTGTTTTCTTCTGCTTCGGCAGGCTTTTCCTCTGCCACAGGCTCTTCAATCTTTATTTCTTCTTCCTCTGCAATCGGCTCTGCAGGCGTAACCTCCTGCGGCGCTTTTTCAACAACAGGCTTCCTTACGGGCTCGTGCTGCTTAACAGAACGGAATTCAGGCTGCGGCTGTGTATTTACAACCTCTTCAGGTTCTTCTTTTACCTCGGGGGCAGGCTCGCTCTGCGGTGCAGGCGCGCTGTTTATGCCCGCAGCATTCTCTTTTTCAGAGTGCTGCCTGAGCTCTTTAAGAATCTGGTCTATCTCTCTTTCGCTCATAATCTGTTCCTTCCTTATGGATGATTATTTAACTTACTCACCCATTATACCATATATCGACAAAAAATGCACTATTTTTTCAAAATTGTAACAATATTTATGATTTTGAGCAAAAAACCGAATTTGACATTTTTTACCCTGTGTGTATAATAATATAAAGAAAGAGGTGCGGACATGCCTAAAACAATACCAATGATTATAACCAACGATACAATTCTGGTTAAGGAAAAGGATGGCGACAAATTCCTGTCGTTCAATATGCCCGGTGTCGAGCCGGAGGTGAACATCCCGTTTTACCACGAGTTCGCAAAGCGTATATCGGAATGTCAGTATTATTTTAAGGAGTTTATCAAAGGCGAGTACGGCAAAAAGTATTCCAAGAATATCCTTGCCATTATTATTCCTGACGATACAAGCGCGCTTGAATCAATTTTTATCAACGAGTTTTTTGTTAACAGCGGCGCGTGCAAGGCTGTTGCAAAAATGACTATGGGGCAGGCGATTTCCAAAAATCACAAGCGCTATATTTCCATATCCAAAACAAAGCGCAACGTTATTCTGCAGTATATTAACGATGACGACATTATGGCGCGCAAGCTCTACGACGTGAGCGATTACAACGTTAAGCAGATTTTTGAGGACGCAAAGCGCCTGCATATCGACGTTGAGTACTCGGGCGTGCCGATTTTCATCAACAACGTAAATATGAATATGGACGATTTCTTCAACCTCGGCGAAGTAGTCAGCCCCAAGCAGTTTATGGACAAAATCGCCGCGATTGATGTTGAAAAACTGTAAGCTGCAAGGCGATGTTATACCAACAATAATAAAAGGTGCCGGATGGGGCATACTGCATAAATAAGGTGTACAGACCGAAAGAGAATTACTGCTCTTCGGTCTGTTTTTTTCGAGATTTTTCCGTACAAATCCGATGCTGGTTACAGTCTGTTACAAGAAAACTGCCCCGCTTTTCAGCGAGGCAGTGCAACAGGTTTACTTAACCGTAATCGCTTTGCTGTATTTCTTCCAGCCGGAATAGTACTTTGTCTTGTTTAATGTTTTATAGGTGCGGATGCGAACATAGTACTTTTTCTTGCTCTTGAGCTTGGAGATGGTTTTGCTTGTTGTTTTATTTTTATTAACCCAAACGGTCTTGGTGGCTTTTGCAGTGAATTTGCTGCTTGCGGAGTACTGAATCTGATACCCCGTGGTTTGCGAAGTCTGCTTTTTCCACGTGACTTTAATCTGCGATTTCTTCGGCGATGTCGCCTTCGATACGCTTGTACCCTTGGGATTAATCTTAAAGGTCAGTCCCTTTTTGCCGCTGTACTTGCCTTTGTAGATTACGGTAACTTTGTAAGCGCCGACGTTCTTTCTGCCCTTTGCATAGGCTACGGTGTAATCGGTGCCTTTTTTTAGCGTAGCAGCACCCACTTTTACCGTTACTAACGGTGTTTTCACCTTACCGTCGTAGGTGTAGGAAGTTGAGGACAACGTTGCTTTCGGTGTCTCGGTTACTATGGGAGCAATATCTTTCCACAGATATTTATAGTTTGTATCCTGATTCAGCATATAGATCGAGCCGAGTTCATATCTAACACCGTTAACTTCAATCGCGTCAAGCTCTTTGCCTGCGGGAGGAGTTACTTCCATAATTTCAATGAAGTTTCTGACGGAAATAGCGGGAGCATAGGCATATTGCTGCGTTACATATGTGCTTTCGCCGTTTTTTGTGCCTCCGTTGAAATCGTATGTTACGGTAAATGTCGGCTCGGGTGAAAATATTGTAACCGTAAATTTTGCGCCGCTGTCGGTAATATATCTGTAATTACTTAAATCAAGCTGAAGCTTAACAGTTGAATTATCATTTTCAACATTAAAAGCGATGTTGCTGCTTGCGTTATATTTTGCATTCTGAGGCATGCCTGAAACTACTGTGGCACTGCTTTCGGGTCCGAAGTTAGATGTCCAGCCACCGTCAAGCGCAAATTTAAATTCGTAGTTTCCGGCGCCGACGTTATCATAAGCGATTTCCCATACACCGGGTGTTACCTCACTCAGCTTATTGTCGTCTGAGAAAGTCCAGCCTTCATCATTGAGAAAGTTGTTTTTGCCCGTTCCTATAGCAGTAACAGAACTTACGGGCAAAACATATTCATCAACAACATCACCGCATACACTTACCTTATTAGTACTTGAATAATACGTTACCGTAAATTCTCCGGCGCCTGTTATTGTAAAGGTGTAGTTTCTTCCTAATTCGTCACCGTACCACTGTGACGCACCGTCCGTAACTTTAAGCATGGCTTTTTGAACTGCTTTGACAGCGGTGAAAGTTCTGCTGTATGTTCCGTCGCCGTTATTGCGAAGACCGCCATCCGAATTGCCCGGTGTAAATCCCCAGGTGAAGCAGTCTCCCACTGCATAAAAGTCAAAAGTCTCCGCATAAGTTGACCGGAACCATTTGTAACTGCCGATCAGGCTTGCGTCATAGGAAACAGCACCCGTGCCGGTCGTATTATAGGACGCAAGGGCTGTAACGTTGCTTGCGAGTGTAGGCGCTGTAAACAAAGCATTGTTGTTGCCGATAGCAGTTACTCTTCCGCCGTTGATGCTTAATGAACTCGAGGAAATACCGTATCCCAGATTCCCGTTCGTACCGCCGGTTGCCGTAAGCGAGCCGCCGTTAACGATAAGCTTTTCGGATTGTATTCCTGAGCCGTAAGAATTCGTCTCACCGTTTCCCGTTGCACTCACATTACCGCCGTTTAAGGTAATTTCGCCATTACCGGAGGCAAAAATACCGTTAATACCACCGGTTACGTTAATATTTCCGCCTTTAATTAACAGCTTGTTATTATAAGAATAAATGCCGTTTAAACTTCCTGTAATTGTAAAATCACCGTTCAACGTCAGATTCTTTTCATCTTCTGCATATATTCCGAATCTGGTATTGCTATTGCCCACGGTTCCGTAACCGATAACGGTAAGGTTATCTGTAGTATAGATAGCAACCGTGCCATGGTAAGTTTCATAGCTCATCTGAATGTTAGCGTTATTAAGAATCAGGGTATTTGTTTGGGCATTATAGCTTATTGTGCCATCGCCAAGAACGTTTTCTTTGTTGGTGCTTGTAACTTGTGTTCCGCCAACCCAGATGCCGTAATCCTCAGCAAGAGCCGAAAACGGCAGAGCACAGAGCGCGGTAATTATCATAATTAATGATAAAAGTATTGATAATGATTTTTTCATAAACTCACTTCCCAAAAATACTAATAAAAATGGTGGATTTACGCTAATTTTAGTATATCATATTATGGCTATTTGTGTCAATTATTCAAAACACAACTAACAAAAAGCACCCTATTTGCATAGGGTGCCTGATAGGCACCTTTTTGTTCTACTCTAACAAGCCTGCGTCGTTGAAGGGGAAGTAGCAGAACTTCGCCTTGCCGATAATCAGGTCTTTGTGGACGTAGTTTGTTGATGTCCAGTAACGCGAGTCAACCGAGCTTTCGCGGTTGTCGCCCATAACAAAGTAACTGTCCTCAGGCACTACATACGGTCCGAAGTTGCCTGTGGGCTCGCACGCTGTGATAAAGTCGTCACGCAGCTGCTCTGACTTGCCGTCCTTGCCCTGAACGTAAACAACGCCGTTTACAACAGTAACGGTTTCGCCCGGCAGACCGATTACACGCTTAACGTAGAAAACGTTGTTTCTGCCAGCGGCAACCTCATCGGGTGCCTTGAAGATAATAATATCGTATCTCTCGGGTTCGTGGAAGTTGTATTCTATGCGGCTGGCGATAATTCTGTCGCCCTCTTGAATCGTGTTGAGCATTGAGCCTGTGGGAACAACAGCGTTTGCAAATACAAAGGTTTTAAGCAGCATTGCCACAACAAAAGCAATAACAATCGGCAGCACAAATTCAAATACTTCTCTGCCTTTGGACTTTTTCTTTTCCTCTGCTTCGCCCTCTGCGTTCTCGTTAGTTTCAGCGGTTTCGCCGCTCTCGGAACTCTCGGGGGCGTTTTTCTTTTTGTCCTTCTTTTTGCTCTTTTTCTCTTTGGACTTCTTTTCTTTTTTCGCTTTCTTATTCTCTTTTTCAGGCTCTTCAAACTGTGTTTCGGGTGCTTTTTCAGCCTCGCTTACAGCAAATTTTTCGCTGCAGAAAAGGCATACAGCCTCTGTTGCGGAATCGTCCGCCTGAACCGTTGCGCCGCAATTAGGGCAAATATATTCAATAAACTTCATTACTGTTCTCCTGTTTGGGTTACTTTGTGAATTTGAAAATTACGCTCTCGTACGGGTGCAGCGTGATGTTGATTTTGCTGCCGTAGGAGAAGGTGTCCGACGTGCCGAGGATTGACACGCTGTATGCGTTTTCGCGCTTTGCGTCTGCAAGGCTTTCGGGCACGCCCATAAGTTTGTTGAGCGTGAGCGTGAGCGAAGTTTTTTCGTTAGTAGGATTGCGCATTGCAACAACGCCTTCGCCCTCGTCTGTCCACGAAACAAAGCCGTAGATGCTGCCGTCGGCAGGTCTGCCGCCCAGAATCGAGCAGTTTTCAAGAATGTGCTGATTTTCCGTCTTGAACTTCATCGCCTTTGCGAGGTAGCCCCTCTTTGCGTCGTCAAGCAGTTCGTAGCCGCAGTCAAAGTTCACAAGACCTTCACCGCGCACAGCGCACCACATCGCGAGCTTGCTGAATTCGTCGTTGCTCAGAACGCCTGCAAACGGGAAGTCAACCACCGTTGCACTTGCAGGCAGCTGAACGCCGTGCGTGCAAACTGCGTCGTAATACTGCGTGTCGCTCTCGGTAATTGCCTGTTCAACAAGCGGAATCTCATCGTCCTTGTACGAGCCCTGACCGTCGCTGAGCGCGCGCTCATCAACAATGTTAACCCACTGCTTCCAGAAAGGCGATACATTGCGCACGCCGCGCAGGGTAATAAACACATCCTTATCGCTCTGCCTGATTGCACTTACAAGCGCCATGCGGTTTTCAAGCAGATCGTTGATATAGTACATATCGTTTTTGCCGCCTGTGCCGTGGTCGTGGCTGCTGTCAGAGCAGGGCGCGGTTTCGGACTTGCCGAAGTCGAGCTCAATATAATCAAGCTTGTTATTCCTGATAAAGTTAACAAGGTATTCGGTAATTTTGTCGTTGTAGCGTGCGGAAGCGAGGCAAAGTTCCTCTGCCGACGAGTGCATAAATCCGTTGCCGCCGCGCTGAACCTTCTTGGCGAACTTCTTGCTCATGCCTGCAAGGTTGATGCCAATGCCCGTCTTAACGTTGTGCGCGCTGCAGGCTGCGGTAATTTCCGTCAGCCCGTTCTGCCACTGCTTGCCGTATTCCCAGAACGCGCTTTTTTCCGTATTCCAGATAAGGTCGGCGAACACATAGTCCGTAATCTGCGGCATACCGGGCGTCTGCAGCTGTGCCACGCCCTGCACCTTGCTTGCAGCTTCCTGCGGGGCAGCGTTGCTCACCTTGTCCACATAGTTAAAGCGCAGCGGTGCGTGCACGATGATAGAGTCGATGTACTCAAAAAACGCCTTTTGCATTGCAGGCATAGTGTCGTCCTCGCCGCCGCCGATAACGGTTACGGGGCACTTAAAGTCCTTGCCCACATTCTTGCCGATGTAGTAGCGGATCTGACCTGCGCCGTGGATAATCTTGCTGTCAACCGCAGGGCTTTCGCAGCCGAAGAACAGCGTGTCGATGTAAAACGGCTGACCAAGCGAGGTAACGTAGTTTGCGCCGTCGCGGTGCGTTTTCGGATTCACACCGTAGTGCGTTTTAGAGTTGATAATACCGATATTTTCAAGGAAAACGCGGTCGATTACCTTGTTGTTATTCTGGCTTATGGTAATCTGCTTGCAAACGGTGTTGCCGTCCTCATGCACCCAGTATTCCAGCGTAACGGTAGTGCCAAGATCCTCGGCAAAAACGAACTTCAGCTTGTTATCTTCCTCGCTGCTCTGCATAACCTGCAGACCTTTAGACGACACCTCGGTGCCGTCGGTAAAGAAGATAACGAACTCGCAGCCGTTGCCGTCGGGAACAAATCCCTGTGCGGAAACCTTATTGTAAATCTGGCTTGCGTAAAAGTTGCCGTTTGTAATTTTAAATTCGCGTTTTAGCTTATTGCTTTCTAACTTGAACATTTTTACACCTCTATTAGGATTGACGTAGTTCCACTCCGTCGAGGCTCAAGATTCAAGGCTCAAGGCTCAAGGGAGTGGGCGGGCTTTGCCCGCACCCATTATTATATAACAGTAATCATTTTTGATAACATCTTTTGTATTTCATCACAAAGGCTCAAAAGCGGCTCAGTCTGTTCAGCAGTGAAATAACCGATATCCTGACAAAGCATTATCTGTGTTTCAAGTTCTGAAACGGACCCGCGTGCAATTGACAGAAAATGAATATATTCTGCTTTTGAACTTCGACTATGTCCCAATATTTGAAGGAACGGATACTGCCGCGCGTGTCATTTGGCTTGTAAGAACATATAGTTCTTTTGAAGGAAGTGTATCCGTAAGTTTGTAGACTTGCTTTGTAAGCAACATACTCTTTTGCCACACGATTAATTCTTTGAAGTTTTTATATCCCATATTATGCACCTAAATATAATGCCGTGCGCAGCACCCAACACCTTGAGCCTTGAGTCTTGCGCCTTGAGCCTAAATCATATTTCCGATTTAATCTCCTCCAGCGCCAGTGCAAGCTGGTCGGGGCAGGATGTGCCTTTGAAGTTGCAGTCGATTCCTTTAAGCGTGGCGATAACCTCGTCCAGCGTTTTGCCTTTAACGAGCGCCGAAATGCCTTTAAGGTTGCCGTTGCAGCCGCCTACAAAGGATACGCTGTTTATAGTTTCGCTCTCGGGGTCAATATCAATATTGATCTGCCGCGAGCAAACGCCGTGAGTGCCGTAAACAAATTCCATAGTCGTACCTCATTATAATATACTTATATTATTATACATTTAAAATAAGGATAATTCAACAACAATTTATGAATTTTTGCAGGGGCGATTCACGAATCGTCCACATTTAATCGTGTTTGCCCTGATAAACGCACAACAAAAAGGCGCCCCCTCGCGGGAACGCCCTGTTGTAACAATTATATAACTGTTAGTTAAATTGTTAGATTGTAAGACCGAAGCCTACGCTACCGTCGTTACCGTTTTTACCGTTAACGGTATCCCAATCTAACAGTTCGTTTGAAAGCGTAAGTACGTCTTCAACATTAGCCTGTACTACGATAAATTCAGGCTCTTTATATTCAAATTTTGTCATATTTCAAGCCCTCCTTATGCGAATACAGCGTTTGCTGCTGCTGAGTACTGACCGATCGTTTCGCCAAGTCTTGCAAGTTCTGCATTATTTG
>JAFSRN010000021.1 GCA_017446095.1 Eubacterium sp.
AAAATATGCGTCGCGTTTTTCGTCTTTATTAACGCCTTTTTCTTCATAATGCTGCGAGCCGTCAAGTTCAACAATTATTTTTGCCGATGCGCAATAGAAATCTGCAATGTAGCTTCCGATTACCTTCTGACGGTTGAATGTGACAGGTAAGCCTTTAAGAAAGTCGTACCACAAATGGCGTTCTTCCCTCGTCATTTCTTTGCGTAGTTTCTGCGCGCAAGGCTTTAGTTTGGGGTTATTTGTTTTGTTCACTATTCCACCTCATCCGTCACTCACTACGTTCGTGCCACCTTCCCCTCAAGGGGAAGGCTTTTTTCGGTTAGTCTATTTCAATTTTGAAGCAAAGCGGATTATCTGACTTAACGCTGTTTTTGATGATGATTTCGTCGTCGGTGCGCTCAAAGTCAACTTCTTCGCCCGTTTCAAGCAGGGTTACGCGGTTAACAAGGCAATCGTGCCTGCCGCGTTTTTTGAACGCCTTAATCTTAACATCCTCGCCGTCGGGCTTCATCTGGAATGCGTACACAATGCCGCCTTTGTAGGTAAAGCGGAAGTCGCTTGCGGTGTAGTTAACGCCGTCGCCGTCCTTGAAGAAGCCGCCCTCAACGTTCGCTTCGCCCTCGCCGAACTTCTTCCAGAACGTGGTGCCGTAAATGCCCTCGCCGTTCTTTGAAAGCCACGCGCCGATGTCGGTGAGAACCTTGGTTTCCTCATCCGTAATAGTGCCATCCGGCTTTGGACCGACGTTGAGAAGAAGCATACCGTTTTTGCTGACGATATCTATAAGGTCGCAGATAACCTGCGTTGCCGACTTGTACTCGTTGGTGCAGGCGTAGCCCCACGAATGCTTGCCGATTGCGGTGTCCGACTGCCACGGCAGAGGTGAGATCCCCTCAAGCGCACCACGCTCAACATCAAACGTTGCGACTGTAGGCGGAAACGCCTGATGCTTATAGACGATAGTTACCTCCTCGCCCCACTCCTCTGCGCGGTTGTAGTAGTACGCCGCGATTTTTTTGAGGTACGGCTTAAAGGTGTAGTTGTGAATCCACCAGTCGAAGTAGAGCAGCTTGGGCTGATACTTGTCAACAAGCTCGCAGGTGCGAACCATCCAGTCATCAAGCCATTCCTTGGTTGCGCCGGGTGCGTATGTATCCTCTGTGGTCTTAAAAATATTGTCGCGGTTATACGCTTCCTCACGTACGGCAGGTCCGTAAAAGTCAAAGGTTTCCTCATCGTAAACATCGCTGTCGCAGGTCGCACCCGTGTTCATAAAGAAGAAGTGCTCTGCCCTGTGCGTTGAGCCGCAGAAGGTCATGCCCTCCTTTTCAATAGCGGTTTTGAGCTCGCCGATTACATCGCGGTGAGGCCCCATATCAACTGCGTTCCAGCGGTTGAAATCCGTAGCGTACATAGCAAAACCGTCGTGATGCTCGCAAACGGGCATAACGAACCTTGCGCCGCTTGACTTGAAGAGCGACACCCATTTTTCCGCGTCGAACTTATCCGCCTTGAACAGCGGGATGAAATCCTTGTAGCCGAAGCTTTTCTGGTCACCGAAGGTCTTGCGGTGGTGCTCAAACTCGCGGTGGTCGGCGTTGTACATATTGCGCGAATACCATTCGTTGCCGAAGCCTGCCACGCTGTACAAGCCCCAGTGGATGAAAATGCCGAACTTGTCACGGTAGTACCAGTCGGGCGTTTTATGGTTAGCAAGCGACTGCCAGTCGGCTTTATATTTGCCGTTTGCAATCACTTCGTCAATCTGCTGTAAGTAATCATTTTGAGTCATAATATCACCTCTCCGCCCTCATTATACAGGCACACCAATAAAAACACAAGGGGTAATTTAAAAAAAGTGGATAGTGGACGGTGGACGGTGGACAGTAGGGCGCGATGCCCACATCGCGCCCTGCAAAAAACGGCTTCCCTTTAAGAAGCCGTTTTGGTTATTGTTTATGGCAACTTGCCGCGTGCGGACAATTTGCGCACTTTTGTCCGCAGGGTCCGATGCCTGCTTTTTTGTCCTTAACAATTTTGCGTATGGCAAGGAAAACGAAAAATGCAAGCACAAGCAGCACTACAATCGTAACCCAGTTTGCCTGTAAAAAGTGTAACATTTAATCGCCTCCTTAAGGTGAGTGTAGTCTATTTGGTTTTAACTGTCAAGTGGTTTTCGTTGTATTTGTTCTTACGAACAAGCATATAGCACATTCCGGCAAGCGCCGCTGCAGCAATGATTATGCCAATGATGTGGCTCTTTATGTCGCCTGTGAACAGGCAGCCGAACTGGAATACGATAAACGAAATAACGTACGCAAAGCCGCATTGATAGCCGATTGCAAACCAAGTCCATTTAGCATTATTCATTTCGCGCTTAATTGCGCCGATAGCCGCAAAGCAGGGTGCGCAGAGCAGGTTGAACACAAGGTAGGAATACCCTGCAAGCGCGCCGTGGTTACCGCTGAAGGAGTTGAAGTCAGCCGCAAGCGCGGACCAGATTTCGTCGCCGTTTTCGGCAAGCTCGCCACCGAAGTGGTAAAGCTGACCGAAGGTGCTTACCACATTTTCTTTTGCAATAAGACCTGTTACGGCAGCGACAGCGGTTTTCCAGCTGCCCCAGCCAAGCGGTATGAACAGCCACGAAAACAGGCTGCCTATTTTTGCCATCAGCGAGTTGTCAACGTCCTCAATCATACCGAATTTGCCGCCCTCAACACCGAAGGAGAGGAAGAACCAGATAACGATTGTTGACAGCAGGATGATTGTGCCTGCCTTTTTGATGAACGACCAGCCGCGTTCCCATGTTGAGCGCAGCACCGTGCCGACTGTGGGCAGGTGGTACGCGGGAAGTTCCATTACAAACGGCGCAGGGTCGCCCGAAAACTGCTTTGTTTTTTTGAGCATAATTCCCGACACAATGATTGCAGCCACGCCAACGAAGTACGCAGAGGCAGCAACCAGACCTGAGCCGCCGAACAGCGCGCCTGCGATGAGTCCGATAATCGGCAGCTTGGCAGAGCACGGAACGAAGGTGGTTGTCATAATCGTCATACGGCGGTCACGCTCATTCTCAATTGTGCGCGAAGCCATTATGCCCGGTACGCCGCAACCCGTGCCGATAAGCATCGGGATAAACGACTTGCCCGAAAGACCGAAGTGGCGGAAAACTCTGTCCATTACAAACGCCACGCGCGCCATATAGCCGCAGCCTTCAAGGAAGGCAAGCATTACAAACAGAACGAGGATTTGCGGAACAAATCCGAGCACAGCGCCAACGCCGGCAACGATACCGTCGTTGATGAGCCCGAACAGCCATTCGGGTATTCTGCCCTCAAGCAACGCGCTCACGCCGTTTGGTATCCATTCACCGAACAGCACATCGTTTACCCAGTCCGTTGCGCCCGAGCCGACTGTCTGCATTGCGATGTAGTACACAAGGAACATAACTACCGCAAAAATCGGCAGTCCGAGGAAGCGGTTTGTAACGATTTTGTCGATTTTATCCGATGTGGAAAGCTTACCCTTGTTCGCCTTTTTGTAGCACGACTTGATGATTGTGCCTATGTAAACGTAGCGCTCGTTAGTGATGATGCTCTCCGCATCGTCGTCAAGTTCGGCTTCCGCGGCTTCGATATCCTTTGCGATGTGCGCCTTGTCAGCGTCGCTGATATTCAGCTTTTCAAGCACTTTTTCATCGCTTTCAAACAGTTTGATTGCGTACCAGCGCTGCTGTTCCTGAGGCATATCGTGCAGCAGTCTTTCCTCAATATGCGCGAGCGCGTGCTCAACAACACCGCTGAAGCTGTGCTGCGGAACCGTTGGGTTCCCTGCCGCCGCATTGATTGCAGTTTGAGCCGCCTCTTCAACGCCTGTGCCCTTGAGCGCGGAAATTTCCACAACGGGGCAGGCAAGCTGGCGTGAGAGCTCGTCTTTGTCAATTTTATCGCCGTTCTTGCGCACAACATCCATCATATTGATTGCCACAACTACGGGGATGCCAAGCTCGACAACCTGCGTGGTGAGATAGAGGTTTCTTTCAAGATTCGTGCCGTCAACGATGTTGATAATCGCGTCCGGCTTCTGGTCGATGAGGTAATCCCTTGCCACAACCTCCTCAATCGTGTAGGGCGACAGCGAGTAGATACCCGGCAGGTCGGTGATAGTTACATCGCTGTGCCTTTTAAGCTTGCCCTCCTTTTTTTCAACGGTAACGCCCGGCCAGTTGCCCACGTACTGGTTTGAGCCCGTGAGCGCGTTAAACAGCGTGGTTTTACCGCTGTTGGGGTTACCCGCAAGTGCAATTCTAATGCTCATAGTCTTTTCCTTTCTTGGTTAGCAACCGCTAACCTCTGTGATAAAAAAATTATTCTACTTCAATTAATTCCGCGTCCGCTTTGCGGATTGACAGCTCGTAATCGCGCACCGTAACCTCCACAGGGTCGCCGAGCGGCGCAACCTTGCGAACATAAATCTCAACGCCTTTTGTAATGCCCATATCCATAATTCTGCGCTTTAAAGCACCTTCACCGTGGATACGCTTAACCTTGCATGTGTTGCCGATTTTAACATCTCTAAGCGTCATACTTCTACCCCCTTATATATAAATACATTATTAAACATAGATTTTCATCGCCATTTCCTTACTTATGGCAACGCGTGTTTCCTTAACCTTTACAATAATATTGCCGCTTTGTTCCGTGATGACGGTAACCGTGTCGCCTGCAATAAAGCCTAAATTTTCAAGATGCTTTCTGACTTCAGGCTTGCCGCCAATTCTTTTGATTACATTGGCGCTGCCTGCGTCCGCACAGCAAAGAGGTATCATAGAGTTCATCCCCTTTTCAAATCTGCGGTTAGCCCTTGCTAACCAACTATATTATAGTTAGCAGCGGCTAACTTGTCAACCCCTTTTTTTAAAAAATTTTTTATTCGTTGAAAAGTGTATAATTTTGTGTTAATATATACCTGAATAACGCGAGGTGATACTATGGACAACAGAGAATCTGCCGAAATGTATCTGGAAACAATCTACATCCTGTCGCAAAAATCCGACTCGGTACGCAAGATTGACATTAGCAAACATATGGGTTACGCAAAGCCGTCTGTTACCCGCGGCATCAGCCTGCTGGAAAAACGCGGGCTTGTTACCGTTGATCAAAGTGGCAACTTACTGCTCACAGACGAGGGCAAAAAAACGGCAGCGGAGATTTACGACCGCCACACCACGCTTACAACCATGCTGATAAACCTTGGCGTAGACGAAAAAATTGCCGCTGACGACGCGTGCCGCATTGAGCACTACATCAGCAAAGAAACGTTTACCGCAATCAAAAACCACCTACAGCAATACCGGTCCGCAGAATAATAACGCAATGTGCAGACGCAGACAAAACGCGTCTGCATTTATTTTAGCAGAGGAATTACAATGAAGCATAAACACACCGCGGCGATTGTGCTGTGCTACGCAGCCATTGCCATTTTTACACTTACAGCCGTGCTGATTACCGGCAAAAACTACACGGTTTACGTCAACGTGCCGTATGACGAAATCACTACCGATATATCCTTTACAAACGACGGAGTTGCAAAAATCACGGACACTCAGTATGAAAACGGCGTTTTCAGCGCTACGCTTACGGGCGTTAAGGCAGGCAGAACCGACGTGACGATAACAAGCCGCAACACTGAAAATGAAAATGAGCGCACAACCGTGCTGACTTCTGTTACGGTGCTGCCGACGAAGGTGCTGTTTATTTCGAGCTACGAGTTCGGCGGCAACACGTTTGTGCTGCTGGGAATGGTGCTGCTGACGCTGTTTACCGCGTTTATGTTTGCACGGCAGTTCAGGTACAGAAAAAAGACGCTTTTCTTCTCGTACAAAACGGTGCTTGATCTGGCGCTGATATTCTTCTTCGGGCTGCAGTTTTTAATCTATGCGGCGCTGTACGTTATGGCAATTACAAAGCCCGAGCGCTTTGACGGATGGCAGGTGTGCAACCTTGCAGGGTTCATAATGTCGGCAATATTCCTGGTTTCCATACCTGCGATAATCGCGTATGCAGGCTTCCTTTCATTCAGCAATTTATCGCTGATAAAGCACGAGGGATTTGCAAAAAACAACCTGTTTGGCATACTGATAAGCCTTGCGCTGTTTGCAGGCGCGGCGATGTGCATAATCACCGCGATAAAGAACCCCAACTCAACAGGAGTTACCCTGCCGGAAATCAGGGACAGCATAATACGCGCTATAGTATCCTCCGCCTTTGTGTACTTTGAATGCCTGCTTGTTTCCGTGCAGATTTGCACGCGGTACGCCGCTATGCACGAGCCGAAGCACAATCAGGATTTTATTGTGATTTTAGGCTGCAAAATGCGCGACGACGGCACCCCTACGCCGCTGCTGCGCGGCAGAGTTGACCGCGGAATTGAGTTTTATAAAAAACAGCTTGAGCAGACAGGCAACGCGCCGTGCTTTATACCGTCCGGCGGCAAGGGAGCGGACGAGGTTATGAGCGAAGCGGAATGTATGAGGGACTACCTTGTGCAGCAGGGTATGGACGAGAGCATTATCTTCCCCGAAACCGAATCCACCACCACGCTTGAAAATATGCGCAATTCAAAAGTGATTGCCGACTCAAAGAAAGAAAACGCAAACATACTGATTTCCACCACGAACTACCATGTTTTCCGCAGCGGCATACTCGCTGCAAAAATCGGTATGCGCATTGACGGCGTCGGCGCAAAAACCAAGTGGTACTTCTGGCCCAACGCACAGATGCGCGAGTTCATAGGGCTGCTTGCTCACGAGTGGAAAATAAACGTGTTCTTCATAGCAGCGCTTGTGGTGCTGTCCGCAGCATTTTCAAACATCTCAACAATAATTGATTTGATAGTATAAACTTTAACTATGAATGTATTTGATTTTGACAACACAATTTACGACGGCGAGAGCACGCTTGATTTGTTCTTCTTTTACATAGTGCGCAAGCCGTGGCTGATAAAGCATATGCCCACGGTTTTAAAGGCGTTTGCCCGCTACAAAAAAGGCGACGTTTCGCTTGCCGAAGTGATTGAGCGCTATGTGCCTATGGTGGAAAAAGACGCCCTGCGCGTGTTTGACTTTGAAAACGACCCGAAGGTGTTCTGGGATAAGCACGAGAAGAAAATCAAGCCGCTGTACCGCGAGCTGCGCTCTGACGACGATTTAATCATAACCGCGTCCCCCGACTTTAATATTGAAGAAATCTGCCGCCGCCTCGGCATTAAGCACCATCTTACCTCGCGCATTGACAGAGCAACAGGCAAAATCCTTTTTGTCAATATACGCGAAAACAAAATTAAGGCATTTGAGGAAGCCTACGGCGACGCTATGATTGAAAATTTTTACACCGACTCGCCCGAAAACGACGCGCTGCTGATTGAAAAAGCCGCCCACGCCTTTGTTGTGAAAAAGAATACCGTAACGCAAATAAAATAAAACTGACATCTTTAGCAGATGTCAGTTTGAGGCTGTCGAAAAAGTGCATAACCACGCCGAAATACTATTTAGGAGAAATAGTAGGGAGCGGCGACCTCGACGCTCCGCGTGCGAAGCACCTGATAAATAATATCTATGAAAACCCGCAGAAACATTGAGTTCCTGTGGGTTTTGGCGTTTCCCGTTTTTTGCTCACAAGCGGTACCGTCGTACAGCAAAGTTCGCAAGAAAACGGGATTCTGCATCTTTTTCGTTCATCCTCACAGCGT
>JAFSRN010000022.1 GCA_017446095.1 Eubacterium sp.
ATTGAATAGACGGTGTCAATGCTTTCTTCGAAGATTTTTGAAAACATTTTCCCTATCTGGAAAGCCGCAGTACAGCGGATGAAAAAAGCGGCCGGGAAAAAACCGACCGCCGTGATGAGGTTCCTTCCTGCAGTTTTCCGCAGGTAACAGAGATGTATAAGAAAAGAGCAACGCCCGATCTTGTAAAAGACCGGGCGTTCCTGGAGCTGCTAGGCAGATTCGAACTGCCGACCTCATCCTTACCAAGGATGCGCTCTACCTGCTGAGCTATAGCAGCGTGCTGGCGACCCAGAACGGGCTCGAACCGTCGACCTCCAGCGTGACAGGCTGGCGTTCTAACCAACTGAACTACCGGGCCATTTGAACCATTCTTATGTATCCCTAAGCAGGTTGCCCTGCTTAGGAACTTGGTGGGAACAACAGGGCTCGAACCTGTGACCCTCTGCTTGTAAGGCAGATGCTCTCCCAGCTGAGCTATGCTCCCATATGTCGCTATTAGCGACGGGTTATATAATACAATAATATTAATTAAAAGTCAACACTTTTTTTAAATTTTTTCTCTATTTCAAGGCTGAATCAATCAGCGCTTTGATGTCGTTACAGGTAAAAATGTACTTTTTGTTGCAGAAATGGCACTCAACCTCTGTGTCCTCGTTGGATTCTGCCATTTCGCGCAGATTGTCTGCGCCTGAACTGATAAGCGCATTTTCAACGCGTTCTCTTGAGCAGTTGCACTTATAGGCGGTGACGCTCTCATCAAGCTTATCAATATCAAGCCCTTTCATCGCTTCCTTTGCGATATCGTCGGCTGACATACCATTATCAAGCATCTCTGTTACAGACGGAATAGCACCGATGTTCTTTTCTATTTTGTCTATAACCTCATCCTCGCAACCGGGCAGCAGCTGAATAATAAAACCGCCTGCGTGCTTAACAGTCAAATCGGGGTTAACAAGCACGCCCAGTGCGCATACGGACGGCGTCTGCTCGCTTGTTGCAAAGTAGTTTGTTATATCCACTGCAATTTCACCGCTTACAATCGGCGTTTGCCCGATATACGGCTCCTTCATGCCGATGTCCTTGATGACATACAGCTGACCGTTTGTGCCGACTGCGCCGCTTACGTCAAGCTTACCTTTTGCGTTAAACGGAATCTCAACAACAGGGTTCTGCACATAAGCGCGCGGATTGCCCTGCGAGTCGGAAACTGCAATCAGATCGCCTGCAGCACCGCCGCCGTTAATACGCAGAGTAACGCTGTCGTCCTTACCTTTGAGCATATTGCCCATCATAGAGGCAGCAGTGGTGAGCCTGCCGAGCGCCGCTGTAACGGTTGCAGATGTTTTGTGAATCTGTTCCATTTCTGCAATAACATCGGTGCTGTCTGTTGCAATAACAAAAGCACTGCCGTCCTGCATTATATATCTAACTATTTTACCCATTGTCAGTCCCCTTCTTACAAACAAAATAGATGCGCTCACTGTCCTCACACGGCGGGTTGTCAGTCAGTTCGTCATACACGCCGATAAACTCAAAGCCTGTGTTAATAAGCGCTTCTTTTATAGATTCAATACTGTACGCGCGCTCGGTGACAACCTCGCTGAAGCGGTCGTAGTTTCTGCCGTTAAACACAAAGAAATCGAGGTAAATCTTAACAATATCATCTTCCTCATACTCGTTGTCCCAGGCAAGAAAGAAATCGTCCTCGTCGTAAACAAAGGCGTTATCATTCAGCACTTCCCTGTGCTTGTACTGCGTGTTGACGTCAAAAACAAACACGCCGCCGTCTTTCATGCAGTCGTTAACGCACTTAAAGCACCTGATAACATCCTCAAAATCAATCAGGTGGTTAATTGCATCAAGCGAGCAAACACAGCAGTCAACGGAATACGGCAACTTAAATTTTGTCATATCCCCTTTTATAAAAGTTGCGTTTTCAATATTCTTTGAAGCGGCTACAGTCAGCATTTCGTCCGACAAATCGAGCCCTGTAACGCAGTAGCCCTGCTTTGCAAGGTACGCGCTTACGCTGCCCGTGCCGCAGGCAAGGTCAAGAACATCGCCGCCGCATTTGCCAAACCGTGAAAAAAAGCCAGAAATGTACTCACTCCTGACTTTATAGTCAACATTATCGGTTAATGTGTCATAAAACTGCGCAAATGCGTTATAACTGCTCATCATTTTCCTGCTGTAATCTTCCGAAAATTATGTCGTATCCGTCGCTGCCGTACTGAAGCGAACGGTTAACGCGGCTGATAGTTGCGGTTGACGCACCCGTTTCGTTAACAATGTCGGTATACACTCTTTTTTCAGACAGCATTTTAGCAACCGCAATACGCTGCGACAGCGTCTGGAGTTCCTGAACTGTGCATAAATCCTCAAAAAAAGCGTAGCACTCGTCTTTGTTTTCAAGCGACAGAATAGCGTCAAAAAGAAAATCAACGTTATTATTGTTAAGGAATTTATCTTTCATCTGACTTCCTCCAAAATAATCTGTTTAATATTTTAACACATTAAAGTGTGAATGTAAAGTAAAAAATCCCCGCCAAGCGAGGATTTTTACATTTTACGCTGATTTAACAAGAAATTAAGCGAAAAACGGAAGCAGTGCAAGCGGATTGCGAATAAGCTTCCTCATCGGGTTGCTTAATTTTGAGCTTGAAAGCTGCTGATTGTTTGGATTTTCCGGGTTTTCGGGATTTGTCTGATCATCCGGGTTAGTTGGGTCATCCGGATTTGTCGGATTATCCGGATTAGTCGGATCGTCCGGGTTCGTAGGATCATCCGGGTTTGTCGGATCATCCGGGTTAGTTGGGTCGTCCGGGTTAGTTGGATCATCCGGATTAGTTGGATCATCCGGATTTGTCGGATTATCCGGATTAGTCGGATCGTCCGGATTTGTCGGGTCATCCGGGTTAGTCGGATCGTCCGGATTCGTCGGATCATCCGGGTTCGTCGGATCATCTGGATTTGTCGGATCATCCGGGTTAGTTGGATCGTCCGGGTTAGTCGGATCATCCGGTTTTGTCGGGTCATCCGGGTTAGTCGGATCATCCGGGTTAGTTGGATCGTCCGGATTCGTTGGATCATCCGGGTTCGTTGGATCGTCCGGTTTTGTCGGATCATCCGGGTTCGTTGGATCGTCCGGCTCTGTCGGCGTAGGAGTCGGTGTTGGTGCCGGCGCGCCGTAAACAGCAAGTTTAAACAGCGTCATTTTGCCCGATTCCCAATACGGGAACGTGGTGAGCTGTGCGTCGCTAACTGTAACCGACTGGTACTTGTACATATTGGTTGACAGAAGCTTTTTCTGTTCTGCAGTAAGGCTGAGCGCCGCAGGTGCTTTGTATCCGTCGGCAGTAAAGCCGCGGCGGATAATGATTGTGTTAGCGTAATTTTCAATCTTATTATTCTTAATAGTCGGCGAAACTACGCTCAGCGCAGCGATTGCAAATGTGCGCGTTGCCTTGCCGGTGCCGACAAATGTGTTGCCGGAAATTACAGGATTCTTCCAGTTAAACGTACAGATTGCACCCTCGTAACCCTTAACTTTGGTAAACTTATTGTTAAGGATTTTAACGTTAGTGTGCATCATATTGTTTTTCTTGTTGTCCTGGCTGTACTTATGAGTGCCGATACCCTTGTTCATATTGCTGAAGGTACAGTTCTGGATAGTTACGCCAACGTTCGGCTTTTTATCCATCTTACTCCATTTGTGGTTAAAACCGCCTGTTGCCTTGTCAGGAGTATCAAGGTTAATAGCCTCGCAAGTCTTTTCGCTATTGTACATATCGGCAAAAATGCACTTGTCAATCAAAACATTTTTACTTGCGTCAAGCTCAAAGTAGTGGCCGCCGCCGTTTTTGAATGTGATGTTCTTAAACGTGATGTTCTGGTTCTGCGCCATAATAATTGCACAGGCGTTATATTCCCTTTGCATTATAAAGTTAACTTTTCCCGTACCTAAAAACTTAACGTTTTTTGTGCCGTTATAGTTCCACACAGCGCCTGTTTTATCGGCTTTTGACGGGCTGATAAGGCGGAAAAGCATGCCGTTTTTGTGAAGCTTTTTTGAGCCGGTATTCTTCGTCTTTTTAATATTAACACCGTTCTGGAACTTGATGGTTACGTTTGACGGCACGTTAATGCAAATGGGCAGATTGTATGTACCCTTTTTAACGATGAGCGTTCCGCCGCCTGTTTTTTCAAAACGTTCCATATATGAACGGAAAAGATACCAATGCTTTGAATACTTGTTATAGGTTGAGTATTTAACCATCTTTTTGTTAAACGGCTTTGAGGAAGGCGAAATTGTGTAAGTCGGCTTCTTCGCAGCGTAAGCAAATGTCGGTTCAAAAAGTTCAATATCACTGAACATTGAAATCGGCACAACGATGGACACTAAGAGTGCAATTGCCAGTAAAACAGAGACAATTCTGGTGTTAGTATCTTTGCATTTTTCCATACAGATCACTCCTTTTTCTTTATAATACTATTGTAACATTTTATGAACAAAATGTAAAGAAGAAAACCCTCTGCAATACAGAAGATTTTCTTTTTTACTACTCAGCAATTAATTTGTCGTAAAAATCGAAGCAGTCAAACGTTGCAAAGTAATCCTTTGGCGTTTCGGCACGTCTGATGAGCTGAACATCGCCGTTTTCCTTAAGCAGCAGTTCTGCGCTCTTAAGCTTGCCGTTATAGTTATAACCCATTGCAAAGCCGTGCGCGCCTGCATCGTGGATATAAAGAATGTCGCCCATCTCGACTTCAGGCAGTTCGCGGTCGATAGCAAACTTATCGTTATTCTCGCAAAGCGAGCCTGTAACGTCGTAAGTTTTAGTTGCAGGCGCATTCTCTTTACCGAGCACGGTAATGTGGTGGTAAGCGCCGTACATTGCAGGACGCATAAGGTTAACCGCGCAAGCGTCCACGCCGATATATTCCTTATGAGTGTGCTTTTCGTTAATAGCAGTAGTAACAAGCGCACCGTAAGGACCCATCATATATCTGCCGAGTTCTGTGTAGATGCTTACGTCGTCAAGACCGTTTGCAACAAGAACTTCGTCGTAAACCTTGTGTACGCCTTCGCCGATAACTGCAATGTCGTTGGGTTCCTGGTCAGGAAGATACGGGATACCGATACCGCCGGAAAGGTTGATAAAGCTGATGGAAACGCCGACCTTTTCCTTAATCTCAACAGCAAGGTTGAACAGCACGCGTGCAAGCTCTGGATAATACTCGTTAGTAACTGTGTTGCTTGCAAGGAACGAGTGCAGACCGAATTCCTTAACGCCCTTCGACTTCATAATCGAAAACGCCTCAAAAATCTGCTCTTTAGTCATGCCGTACTTCGCGTCGCCGGGGTTGTCCATAATGCCGTTTGTAAGCACAAACACTCCGCCCGGATTGTAACGGCAGCTCATTTTTTCCGGCAGTTTGCCGCAAGCCTGCTCAACGAGGTCGATGTGTGTAATATCGTCAAGGTTGATAATACCGCCAAGGTCGTTGCAAAGCTTAAATTCATCAACAGGCGTATCGTTTGAGGAAAACATAATGTTGTCCCCTGTTGCGCCGATGGTGCGCGCAATCATAAGTTCGGTTTTAGATGAACAGTCGCAACCGCAGCCGTACTCCTGCAGAATCTTAATCAAAAACGGGTTCGGGGTAGCCTTTACCGCAAAGTATTCCTTGTAACCCCTGTTCCACGAAAACGCGTCTACAAGCGATTTTACGTTTGCCCTTATTCCCGCTTCGTCGTAAATATGAAACGGCGTCGGGTAGTCCTTAACTATCTCCTGCGCCTTTTCAAGCGTTAAAAACGGTGTTTTTGCCATATACTTGTCCTCCTGATATTTTAAAGAGCCTGTTCGATGTACTTCTTAACCTCGTTAACGCCCTCGCCTGTCTGCGAAGAAAACGGAATAATCGGCACATCGCCCGCAATTTCAAGCTCTATTTTGCTGTCTGCAAGTCTTTTTTTGTATTCCTTAACCTTGAGCTTGTCGCTCTTAGTCATTACGATAATGAACGGTATGCCGCTCTGCTTCATAAACTCAATCATACCGAGGTCGTCCGCAGTCGGCTTGTGGCGCATATCAATAAGCTGAACAACAAGCCTGAGGTTGCGCTCTGATTGGAAGTAGCCTTCCATAAGTTCTGCAAAACGTTCCTTTTCCTGCTTACTGATTTTAGCGTAGCCGTATCCGGGCAGGTCAACAAACTTAACGCCGTCTATGTCGTAAAAGTTAATTGTGATGGTTTTGCCGGGAACAGAGCTTACCCTCGCAAGCTGTTTGCGATTGAAAATCTTGTTGAGCAGCGAACTTTTGCCAACATTGGAACGTCCTGCAAAGGCAATTTCTGCAGCGTCAGACTTTGGCAGTTGTGATGAAATGCCGTATGCCTGTTCAAATTTTGCGTTGTTATAATTCATATCATTGCACCCTGCGAGCCTGTTGCAGCAGTCATCTCGGCGCTGTATGTAATGCTCGCTGCCGACTCGGTAATCGGATTCTTAACAAGCGCGTAAGTGATAACCTCGTCAAACGAGGAAACGGACACAAAATCAACCGCGCTTTTAACCTCGTCGCTGATTTCCGCAAGGTCCTTAACGTTATCCTCGGGAATAATCACCGTGCTGCAGCCTGCTTTATATGCAGCCATTGATTTTTCCTTAAGTCCGCCGATAGCAAGCGCCTTTCCTTTGAGCGAAATTTCGCCCGTCATCGCAACATCGGACTTAATCGCAATGCCTGTTAGTTCGCTGAGCAGCGCCGTTGTAATTGCAAGTCCTGCAGATGGACCGTCCTTCGGGATAGCCGCTTCAGGCGCGTGGATGTGAATATCCTTTGATTTATAGAAGTCGGGCTGAACGCCGTATATATCAGCCTTTGAGCGAATGTAGGACACAGCGGTTTTTGCGCTTTCCTTCATTACGTCGCCGAGGCTGCCGGTGAGTTCGATTTTTCCCGTGCCGTCAAGCGCGGAAATCTCTATAGGAAGCATTGTTCCGCCCACCTGAGTCCAGGCAAGACCGTTAACTACACCGACCTGATTCGATTCGCTGATTACGTCAGGCGTGTACTTTTCAACGCCGAGGAAGTCGACGAGGTTATCGGCTGTAACTTTGACGGACTTCGCGCCGCCTTCAAGCCTGATAGTCGCCTTGCGGCAGATGGTCGCAATCTGCTTTTCAAGTCCGCGCACGCCTGCTTCACGCGTGTAGCGCTCAATAATCTTATCAATTGCGTCGTCGCTGATTTTAAGTTCACGACCTGTCTGCGAGTGACGCTTCATCTGCTTTTTAACAAGGTGGCGTTTGGCAATCTCAAACTTTTCCGTATGCGTGTACGAGTTAAGCTCAATAACTTCCATTCTGTCGTACAGAGGTGCGGAAATCGTTGAGGTGTCGTTTGCCGTGGTGATAAACAGCACCTTGCTCAAATCAACCGGAAAGTCGATATAGTGGTCGGTAAAGCTGTTGTTCTGCTCCGGGTCAAGCGCCTCAAGCAGTGCAGACGACGGGTCGCCCTTGTAGTCAGCGCCGACCTTATCAATCTCATCAAGCAGGATAATCGGGTTCATTGTTCCGCTTTTGATAACAGCGTCAATAATTCTGCCCGTCATCGCGCCGATGTATGTTCTGCGGTGACCGCGGATTTCCGCCTCATCGTGAATACCGCCGAGCGCAACGCGCACATACTTACGGTTCATAGACTTCGCAAGTGACTTAACAATACTTGTTTTGCCGACGCCGGGCGGACCGTATAAGCAGAGAATCTGACCGTTAAACTGCGGATTGCGCTTTAAAACGGCAAGCGATTCAACGATTCTGTCCTTAACCTTCTCAAGTCCGTAATGGTCTTTATCAAGCGTTTTACGCGCTTTGTCAAGGTTGATGCTGTCCTTTGAATACTTGTCAAAAGGAATCTCAAGGCACTTGTCAAGGTAGTTCCTTACAACCGTGCCTTCGTGCGAGCCCGAGGGCATCTTCATAAGCTTATCGCACTCTTTAAGCAGCTTTTCGCGCACAGAGTCGTCGCACTTGAGTTCTGCAATCTTCTGCCTGTATTCGTCTGCTTCTTCAAGCGGATTATCGGTTTCGCCAAGTTCGTCGGAAATCACGCGCATTTCCTCGCGTAAAAAGTACTCGCGCTGACCTTTGTCAATCTCGCGCTGTACCTTTGCCTGAATTTCCGCTTCAAGGGAAAGAGTTTCATTCTCCCTTTTAAGAAGCGCAAGCACAGCAGCAATACGCTTTGTGGGATTAAACTCCTCAAGAATGCGCTGTTTGTCGAGATAATCAAAGAATGAGTTAGCGCAGATAAAATCTGCAAGCTCGCTTGTATCGGTAATTGAGATAATCTTTGAGATGACCTCGTTTGAAATCTTGCTGAAGTTTGACGCATACGATTCAAACTCGTTCTTTACCGCCCTTGAATACGCAATGTCGCGCGGCGTCTGCGTGTGCTTAATCTCGTCACACGTAGCGTCAGCAACACCTACAAGAAACGGCTTTTCCTGAATTATGGTAATAAGGTTTGCCCTGCTGATACCCTCAACAACAACGCGCAGGTTGTTTGAATTAGGCAGCCTAACAAGCTGCTTGATATCGCAAATAACGCCGATTTCAAACACATCAGCCATCTTTGGATTATCAACAGACGCGTCGCGCTGCGCAACAAGAAAAATCTTCTGATCCTTGTTCATAGCGTATTTGAGCGCAGAAATACTCTTCTTCCTTCCGACATCAAAGTGAAGCGTCATCTTCGGAAAAAGTACAAGTCCGCGAAGCGGTATTACAGGAATTTCCTTGAATTGAGTTAAATCAATAATATTTTCCATAATAACCTCTAAAAAATTAATATTTGCTATTATATAATAAAACTTATAAATATGCAAGTATTATATTTTGGTAAAACAAAAGGCTGCCAAACGGCAGCCCCCATTGATTAAGTTATATTTCTTCGCAGAAATCAAAAACTTCTACAGGCAGGTCTTCCTTATCACAGCTGATTGTGAAGCAGAAGTTAACGTCAGACGACTCGCTGAGATTTGACAGCATCTCAAAGAACTGCGGAAGTTCGTTGTAATCTCTGCCGACAATCTTGAATGTTGCGTCAACAAGAATATCTGTTACGTCATAGTTGCCTGCACATATACCTGCAAGGAAGCCGTAAAAAGCTTTGTGTCCTCTGATAGCATATGTATCGGTTTCTAAAAGGCGAGCCCTTGAAGATACATCATAAGTGAGCTTTGGTTCATTTTCAACACATACTACGTTACCGTCTGAATTCTCAACGCAGGTGTTAACCATCTCAATTAATCTCTTTGTCTTTCCGGCACCTTTATTACCGATAATTAACTTTATCATTTTAATTCCTCCTAAATGGATCTAACTATTTCATATCTATACTATCATAAACCGAGTTTATTTTCAAGAGTTTTCTTTTCGTTTTCGTAACCCGGTTTGCCGAGAAGCGCAAACATATTCTTTTTATAACTCTCTACGCCGGGCTGATTAAACGGGTTAACGCCCAGAATATAGCCTGAAATTGCACATGCCTTTTCAAAGAAATAGATAAGATAACCGATATTTTCCTCATCAATTTTGTCAACGTCAATGATAAGATTGCCCACGCCGCCGTCAGTATGCGCAAGCAGCGTGCCGAGCCTTGCTCTGTCGTTAACAAAACTGAGATTTTCGCCTGCGAGGAAGTTAAGACCGTCGATATTGCCTTCCTGCTCGCCGATAACATAATCGCTCTGCGGCGCCTTGAAGTTAACAACAGTTTCAAACATCAGGTTTGCGCCTGATTCCTGAATATACTGACCGAGTGAGTGAAGGTCTGTTGAGAATACGCAGGAGGTCGGGAATAAGCCCTTGCCGTCCTTGCCCTCGCTCTCGCCGAAAAGCTGCTTTAACCACTCGTTAAACATAGTCATACACGGCTCGTAGGAAACAAAGCATTCAAGCTTTTTGCCCTTGTTGTAGAAGCAGTTGCGCACAGCGGCATACTTTAAGCAGTCGTTAGCATTAATATCTTCGCTCACAAGCTCATTCTGCGCGTTCCTTGCACCTGCCATAAGCGCGTCAATGTCGATACCTGCAACAGCGATAGGAAGAAGTCCTACTGCTGTGAGAACGGAAAATCTGCCGCCTACATCGTCAGGCACAACAAAGGTTTCATAACACTCTGTATCTGCAAGACCTTTAAGCGTGCCCTTTGCCTTATCAGTTGTGCAGAAGATGTGTTTTGCAGCCTCTTCCTTGGAATAACGGCTGTTAACGAGTTCCCTGAACACTCTGAAAGCGATAGCAGGTTCAGTCGTTGTGCCGCTCTTTGAAATAACGTTAACGCAGATATCCTTACCCTCGCACAGAGATACAATCTCATTAAGCGACTGCGGTGAAATAGAGTTGCCGATAAAGTAAATCTGCGGTGTGTCCTTTTTAAGAAGGTTATAGTTTGAAGATTTAAGCGCTTCAATTACAGCTCTTGCGCCGAGATATGAACCGCCGATGCCGATAACAATAAGAACGTCCGCATTATTCTTAATGTAATCAGCCGCTTTTTTAATGCGGGCAAACTCTTCCTTATCGTAATCTGTGGGAAGCGTTACCCAGCCGAGGAAGTCGTTACCTTCCCCTGTTTTATTTGCCAGAGTCTGCATTGCCGAAACTGCCTTTGGTGCCATTGCAGTAAGCTCATTGGCAGTAACAACGCCCTCTGAATACTTTGTGTTGAGTTTAATCATGCTTTAAACCTCTTATCTGAGCTCTGCTCTGAAATTTTTATCTATAATACTACAATCGGACAAAAAAATCAACATATATTTATATTTTTAACAAAATATCACTAAATATAGTTGTTATGTCGATTTTTGCAATATCTGTTGGTGACACAAGGCTGATTTCGCCAATTTTACTTTCACCGCTCAAAACAGTGATTTTGCCAAGCGAATCGCCCTTCTTAACAGGTGCTGCAGTTTTGCTTAAAGATGTGTACTTGTAATTGATGTTATCGCTGCCCTTTTTAACAAGGAATTTGCTTGAAATGCTTGGAACGGGCTTTACAATCTTATCTTTACCGCCGGTCACCTTAACTGCTTTGATCTTCTTTTTGTCAAGTTTCGGCTTTATAACCTCGTAATCGGCAAAGCCCATGTCAAGCAGTTTTGCTGCTGATTCAAAGCGATCTTCACTCGTTTCGCTACCGAGGATAACGGCAACAAGGTTCATACCGTCACGCCGTGCAGTAGCGGAAATGCAGAAGCCGGCATTAGAAGTTGTGCCCGTTTTAAGCCCTGTTATTCCGTTAAAGGTGTTTACAAGTTTGTTTGTGTTGTTTAGTTCCGTTTCGCCGCCGCGTAGTGAATCAAGCCACACGGTTGTGTATTTTTCCACAGTTTTATGCTTCATTACCTCGCAGGAAATCAGAGCAAGGTCGTAGGCGCAGGAATAGTGATTTGCAGCAGTGTCGTCAAGACCGTTGCAGTTTTCAAAATTAGTGTCGTTGCAGCCAAGTTCCTTCGCCCTGTCGTTCATCATCTTTACAAATCCTGAAACTGAGCCGCCGACGTGCTCGCCGAGCGCAGTGCAGGCGTCGTTTGCGCTTGCGATAATCACAGCTTTAAGCAGTTCTTCAACGGTCATTACTTCGCCCTGCTCAAGCCAGATTTGCGAGCCGCCCATTTTTACCGCATCTGCGGATGCAGTAACTTTGTCTGTCATCTTAATTTTGCCGCTGTCAAGCGCTTCAAGCACAAGCAGAATCGTCATAATCTTTGTAACCGACGCAGGCGAAAGATGCTCTTTATCGTTCTTCTGATAAATAACATCGCCTGTATCCATACACATAAGAATTGCTGATTTTGCCTTGATTTCGTCATTGTCTGCGCCTTTTGCAAAGGCAGAAAACGGCGCAAATATCAACGCTGCGACTAGAATTATTGCTAATAAACATTTTTTCATAATCATCACCAGTTATTTATATTCATTAGTTGTTGTATTAATTCGGTTAATTTGTTATAATACAGTAAATATTGAAAGAGGTATTTTATGAAAGCGGCATTTTACACGCTTGGCTGCAAGGTCAATCAATATGAAACTGAATATATGTCCGAGTTACTGTCAAAGGCAGGGTTTGAGATTGTTGCACCGTCAAAGGATGCGGATTACTATATAATCAATTCCTGCACCGTCACTGCAACCGCTGACAAAAAAACACGGCAGAATGTGCGCAAATTCAAGCGCAAGCACCCGGGTTCTGTGGTAATACTCACCGGCTGCATGCCGCAGGCTTTCCCCGAGCAGGCGGAAGAACTTGAGCAAGCAGACATTGTACTTACAAACAAAAGTAACAACGAAATTCTTGATTTAATCAATCAGCACAGCTGCGACAAAAACAGGATTGTAAAAATTGATAAGCACGCAAAGGGCGACGAGTTTGCGGACTGCTCTATTGCTCACTTTTCCGAGCGTATACGCGCGTTTGTTAAGATTGAGGACGGCTGCGACAGATTCTGTTCTTACTGCATTATACCAACCTCGCGCGGCAGAGTGCGCTCAAAACCGCTTGAGAGCCTTAAAAACGAGGTTAAAACTTTAGGCGAAAACGGTATTAAAGAGATTGTGCTTGTGGGCATAAACCTTTCGTCTTACGGTAAGGGTGAGAATTTTGATATGGTAGACGCTGTGCGCGTTTGCGCGGAGGATAAAAACATCTCGCGCGTGAGACTCGGCTCGCTTGAACCCGACCACATCACAGACGAGGTTATTGAAGGTTTGGCGGCTATTGACAAGTTCTGTCCGCAGTTCCACATATCGCTGCAAAGCGGCTGCGACAGAACGCTGAAGAATATGAACCGCCACTACACTGCTGCAGAGTACCGCGCGCTGTGCGAAAAACTGCGCGAAGTGTTTGACGACTGCACGCTTACAACGGACGTTATGGTGGGCTTCCACGATGAAACAGAACAGGACTTTGAGGAATCGCTGGCGTTTGTTAAGTCAATCAGGTTTGAGAAGGTTCACACCTTCCCCTACTCCGAGCGCGAAGGCACTGCAGCATCGCGTAAGGGCGACAATGTGCCGAAGCAGATTAAGGAAGAACGCGCGGCTGCAATGATTAAGCTTGCCGATGAAATGCGGCTTGATTACCTTAATTCCATTATCGGCAGCGATGTTGAAGTGCTTTTTGAAAACGAGATTAGCCACGGCATATATCAGGGCTATACCAAGAATTACGTGCCTGTCAGGCTTAAGAGTGACATTGATATAATCGGCAAGGAATTGACTGTTACGCTTACCGAAGTTGATGCTGAAAACGACTGCGTTATTGCATCGCTTTAAGCATATTTTCCACCTCTCTTTGGCATCTTTCTTCATTCAACGAACCGTATGAGAATATGTAAAAGCCGTCCACATCGTCAAGCTTTAACAGATAGGTAATCTGCCTTGCAATTATGTTGTCGCAGTTAACAAACTCATTCTTTATGCTGTCATCGTTCAACGCGGCGTATTTGTCGACCTTTCCAGCCTTGTACAGCGGCAAGCCGATGTACAGGTCGCAGTTAGTAAAGGAAATCCACTTTTTAACCGTAAACATAAACGGTTGGTATGCGTTGCGAAAGCCGAAGTAAACCTGCGGGCAGATGTAATCGCAGTAGCCTTTTTCCGACGCCCACTTTTGCACGTCGGCGTACAGTGTGTTATAATCATTGTTAACATCGGCTGCAGGTGAAATGCCGAATTTAACGTCCTTATTTGCAGCTTTCACAGTGCTGTATACAGTTTTAATCATATTGCTTACCCTGTCACGGCGGAAGTCGGCAAGCGACATATTACCTGCATTTTCCTTAAATTCCTTTGCATCTATCTTTTTAACGGTTGACGGATAAAAATAATCGTCAAAGTGAATTGCTGTAATGCCGTAGTTTTCCGCTATCTCGCGCACACCGTTTGCAATAAGTTCGGTTACATCATCGCTTGCAGGGTTAAAGTAAATCCCCTTTTTGCAGGTGTAAACATTAGACTTTTTCTCCTTGCTTTTAAACCACTTCTTGGCAATATTATTATCGCACAGGGTGTTTACATCATTCTTTGAACTGACGCGGTACGGATTTATCCACGCTTCAATGCCCAGTTTATACAGCTTTGCCGTTTCGCACATAACGGCAAGCGGATCAAAGTCAATTGCATCACCCTGCTTTGCGACAATATACTCGCTCGTCGGGAAATAAGCGGACTTATAAAACGCATCGGCAAAGGGGCGTACCTGCACGGTAACGGTGTTAAAGCCCATATCGCTGACTTTTTTAAATGCGGCATCAATTTCAGTTGCAAACTCAAATTCGCTTTTACCCTTAATCATCTCGGACAGTTCATAGTAAGTAAACCACACGGATTTTACGCAGTCGCTTTTTACGGGCTTTGCATTTTGAGTAGTAGTACTTTGCTCGATTTGCTGGTTGTTTGAGCATCCGCATAGGAAAAAAACAGCAATAATCAGTAAAATAATTATCTTTTTTATATTGAACACAACCTTTAAGTGTAGTATCATAGTAAACAGAGGTGATTTTATGGAATACAAAATCGGCAACTATAAAAGGATAAAAACTACGGGTGAAACCGTAAAGCTTACCTGCCCCAAGTGCGATAAGAAGGTTAACTTTTCCGTTTACTCAAACGGCGAGTTTAGGCTTAAGGCGGATTTTCCGTTTTACAAAAACGGCAACGTTTTCTTTATGGTATGCCCAGAGTGCGCTTCCGTTTTCGGCGTAGACGAGAACAAAGGTAAAAACCTTAAAAAGGGCGAAAAGCTTGCAATCGGCAACTTTGACCTTAAAGAACTTGAAAAGTTTGAAGTATAAATTTATATGAGGTAAGTATATGAAAAAATTACTTATATTTGTTTTATCCGCATTATTACTGCTGACGGCGTCTGCAGGCTGCGCAAACGATAAAAAAGGCAGCGAGGAAGCAAGCACTACCGAAGCAACTACATTAGACAAATCCGACAGCGATATCAAGCAAGGCAAACTTCGCGGCGACACGTATATTAACAAATCTCTTGGAATCAGAGTGTACGTTCCGTCAGGCTACACGCGTCAGGACTTCGGCGAGCTTGTGCTGAACCCTGACAACACCGAGCCCGAAACGCACGAATACTACCTTGCAAAGGGCGGCAAAAAGGCAAAGGCGATATTCATCGACATTGAGAATACAAATCTTGCTTCCACCGACGCATGGGTTAAGTCGTTTGAAGAAGCAAAGACTGAAAAAGCTGCTACAATAGGCAGCAAAGAATTCTCTGCTGTCAGCGTTACAAATGAAAAGATGAAAACAACCAAACTGATTTTCGGCTACGTTGATAAAGATAGGCTTTGCACAATCAACTTTGAAAACATCGGTTACGACGAAGCGATGAAGATTATCAGCGATTATTTTGAAACAGAATAAACCAAGGACTGCAAGAGTGACTTGCAGTCCTTTTATGTTGCCAATAATTCTCTTAATTTTTGCAGTACAGCGCGTTCCTTGCGCGATACCTGCACCTGCGAAATGCCAAGTAATTTTGCTGTATCCGTCTGTGTTTTGCCCTCAAAAAATCGCGATTTAATCAATGTTTGCTCGGATTTATCGAGTTTGAACATAGCCTCGCTGATACTTATACTGTCAAACATTCTATCCGTGTCATCAACAGGAATATCCGCTTCCTCACTCATATCGTCGTAAATCACGCTGAGCGACTTAACCGGCGCCATAACCTCAAGCACTTCGTTCATTTCTCCTGTTTCCATATTGCAGATTTCGCACAGCTCACCGACAGTAGGTTCCCTGAAGTGCTTTAATTCAAACTCGTTTTGCTTTGTTTTAACAAATATGGCTTTTTCCTTGAGCGAGCGGGACACTTTGATACTACCGCCGTCGCGGAAAAGCCGCTTGATTTCCCCCATAATCACAGGCACGGCATATGTGGAAAACGCAAAACCCCTGCTCTCGTCAAAATTATCCACAGCTTTAACAAGCCCCAAGCACCCTGCCTGAAACAGGTCGTCGTACTCAACGCCGCGCCCTTTAAAACGTTTGGCGATTGAGTGAACAAGCGCGATGTTTTCAACTATGTAATCTTCCCTGTTTACCACTTTGATTTACCGTAAATCCTTTTTGTGAGCGTTACGGTTGTGCCGCGCCCGACGTGTGAAGTTACGCCGACTCTGTCGCAAAACGACTGCATAACGGTGAAGCCGAGACCGGCTCTGTCGCCGCCTAAAGTTGTATAAAGCGGTTGCATAGCGGAAGGAACATTCTCTATTCCTACGCCCATATCGCGTATTTTAATTTTTATCGTGCTGTTTTCCGTAATCTGTGCTGTTATATAAATTTTGCCCTCGCGTTCCATATATCCGTGCACGATAGAGTTGGTTACAGCCTCGCTTACTGCTGTTTTTAAGTCGGACAGCTCCTCAATAGTCGGGTCAAGTTGGGAAGCAAAGGCGGATACAACAGTCCTGCAAAATCCCTCGTTCACGCTTTTTGACGATACTGTGAGTTTAAACTCATTTATAATATTCATTTATATTCCCCCTACTGTTTTTCTTTTAAGATTACAATGCTTGAAAGTCCGCTGATTTCCATCAGCTTTTTAGTCTGCTCTGTGATTCCGCGTACCTCAACGCTGCCTTTAAAGCTCTGCATAAGGCGGTACCTGCCCATAATCAGACCTATACCCGAGGAATCCATAAAACTCACATTTTTAAAATCAAGTATCAGATGTTTGGGCTTTTTAAAACTGACTACATTATCAATCTTTTCGCGTACAACTGCGGCTGAGTGGTGGTCGATTTCGCCTATAAGATATGCAACCATAAGGTCGCCGCTCGATTCAATGGTAACGTTCACATAGCATCTCTCCAAAAAAATAATCAATCTGCTACTGTTATAACAGATTGATTACATATAATTTGCCGAAATATAAGATTTTTAAATTAAATTATAAATTTCACGAATAAGATAAAACGAACCGCATATTAATGTAGGTTTGCAGGTTAGTGCATCTTCGGGATTGTCGCAAACAACTACATTGTTGCAATACTTCTTTGCAAGTTTACACAATTCATTTGCGCTGATTGCACGAGGATTGCTGACGTTAGTAGCAATTATTTTTTTGCACTTCGGCGCGATAACGGAAAGATAACCGTCAACATCCTTGTCCTTCATCATACCGATTAGCGCAGTGTCACCGTTAACAAGAGGCTCAAGCGCTTTTGCAGCGGCAAGGTTGTGTCCGCCGTCAAGCAGCACGCCATTTTTATATTCCTGCCGCGCAGAAAGGCGTACAAGCGAGTTTACTGCATTTACATCAAGTTCCTTAAGAACGGCATTAACAAGGCTCAAATTATCGTTTAAACCGCCTGTAACAAGGCGTTTGCACCTGTCTTTGAAGATATGTGCAAGTTCATCGTTATACAATACACAAGTTCCGTTTTTGCGAAGGATACCCGACTTTTCCGCGGCAATATCTTCAATCATGCTGCCGAGAAAATCGGTGTGGTCAAGCGATATCGATGTTATAACAGACAAGTTTTCCGCTTCAACATTTGTAGCGTCGCCCTTGCCGCCCATGCCGCATTCAACAACAGCATAATCAACGTTCTGCTGTGCAAAGTAAAGATACATAAGAGCAGTCAGGCACTCAAACTCCGTGCAGTCAGTGTCCATATCCTGCAACACTTTAGTTAATTTAACAAAATCCGATTTACCGATAAACTCACCGTTAATCTGAATCTGCTCGCGGTAATCGACTACCCAAGGTGAAGTAAACAGCCCGACTTTATATCCGCTGTCCTGCAACGCTTTTGCAATAGTTGCGGCTACTGTGCCCTTGCCGTTAGTACCTGCAATGTGTATGATTTTGTACTTATTCTGCGGATTGTCAAGCGCGTCAAGGCACTTTATAATACGCTCAAGCCCCGGCTTAATGCCGAGGCTTTGCTTGTTAATAAGGTATTCAATTGCATCATCGTAAGTAACGATTTGTGCCATTAACCGATTTCCTCAATTGATTTTTTTATCATTGCAATCTTTTCTTCAAGCTTTGCAGCGTCGTCCTTGTTCTGCTGAACAACCTTTTCAGGCGCTTTGTTTACAAAGCCCGGGTTAGAGAGCTTTTTGTTGATAAACGCAAGCTTATCCTCCGCCTGTGCGAGCTCTTTTTCAAGGCGCTTTTTCTCCGCCTCAAAGTCAACAAGGTCGCCGAGCGGAATATAAATCTTCGCATCGTCAGTAATGATAGTAACAACATTGCCGAGGTCGCCGAATGAACTGTCAACAGTAACCTCATTAGCGTATGCAAGGCGTTTGATAAAGTCTGTGCCGAAGGTAAATGTGTCGGTCTGCTCGGTTTCAACGTATACAGCAGACTTCTTGCTCGGCGGAATGTTCATCTCTGCACGGCGGTTTCTGATAGCGCGGATTGCAGACATAATCTTTTCCATTTCGCTCTCTTCCGCCTTAAAGGAAAGCGCGTCGTCAAACTTGCACCAGTCGGAAATCATAATTGATTCGCAGTCGTGCGGAATTGCCTGATAGATTTCCTCGGTGATAAACGGCATAAACGGGTGTAGCAGCTTAAGGATGTTTGTAAGTACAAATACAAGCACTGCTTTAACGTTTTCTTTTGCCGTTTCGTCATCGCCCTGCAGGCGGATTTTTGCAATTTCAATGTACCAGTCACAGAAAACATCCCAGATGAAGTCGTAGAGTTTCTGTACTGCGATACCGAGTTCATACTTATCAAGGTTATCCGTAACTTCAGCAGCAAGCGAGTTAACCTTCGAGAGAATCCACTTGTCCTCAATAAGAAGTTCGCTCGGCAGTCCCTTATACTCATAGCCTTCGCCGAGGTACATAAGCACAAATCTTGCAGCATTCCAAAGCTTATTTGCAAAGTTACGCGAAGCCTTAACCCTGTCGTCCGAAAAACGCATATCGTTGCCGGGTGAATTACCGGTAGCAAGCGTAAAGCGAAGCGCGTCTGCACCGTATTCGTCAATAACCTCAAGCGGGTCAATACCGTTGCCGAGGGACTTACTCATCTTTCTGCCCTGCGCGTCGCGCACAAGACCGTGAATAAGAACTGTGTCAAACGGCACCTGACCTGTCTGCTCAAGGCCGGAGAACATCATCCTCATAACCCAGAACGGAATAATGTCGTAGCCCGTTACAAGCGTATTTGTCGGGTAATATTTCTTGTAGTCCTCTGTTTCGTCAGGCCAACCCATGGTTGAGAATGGCCAGAGCGCAGATGAGAACCAAGTGTCAAGCGTATCGGGATCCTGATGGATATGCTCGCTGCCGCAATGCGCGCACTTTGTGGGCTCTTCCCTGCTTACAGTGATTTCGCCGCAGTCGTCGCAGTACCACGCAGGAATACGATGTCCCCACCACAGCTGACGGGAAATACACCAGTCGCGGATATTTTCAAGCCAGTGGAAATACGTTTTTTCATATCTTTTAGGTACAAACTTTGTGTCGTCGTTCTTTACGGCGTCGATAGCAGGACCTGCAAGCGGCTTCATCTTAACGAACCACTGCTTGGAAACCTTTGGTTCAATAGTTGTGCCGCAGCGGTAGCAGGTGCCAACGTTGTGAGAATAATCCTCAATTTCAAGCAGCGCACCCTCTGCTTCAAGATCCTCAACAATTGCCTTGCGGCACTCATATCTGTCCATACCGCTGTACCTGCCCCAGCCGTCCTTGATGTGTGCGTCATCAGTCATAACGTCTATAACTTCAAGGTTATGACGCAGACCTACTTCAAAGTCGTTGGGGTCGTGCGCAGGCGTGATTTTAACAACGCCGGTACCGAATTCGATATCAACGTAATCGTCTGCAATAACGGGAATCTGGCGGTGTACAATCGGCAGATCAAGCATCTTGCCGATGTAGTCCTTATATCTCTCGTCGTTAGGGTTAACTGCAACTGCGGTATCACCAAGCATAGTTTCCGGACGTGTGGTTGCAAGTTCAAGGTAACCCGAGCCGTCAACGAACGGGTACTTAAGATGCCAGAAGTGACCAGCCTGATCCTCATACTCAACCTCTGCGTCGGAAATTGAGGTAAGGCAATGCGGGCACCAGTTTACAATGCGTTCACCGCGGTAAATCAAGCCTTTCTCGTAAAGGTTGTTAAACACCTCAACAACCGCCTTGTTGCAGCCGTCGTCAAGCGTAAAGCGCTCTCTGTCCCAGTCGCAGGATGAGCCCATCTTCTTTAACTGCTCAATGATTCTGCCGCCGTACTGGCGCTTCCATTCCCACGCGCGCTCAAGGAATTTTTCGCGTCCGATGTCCTCTTTTGAAATTCCTTCCTTGCGCATAGCCTCAACGATTTTAGCCTCGGTAGCGATAGACGCGTGGTCTGTACCGGGAAGCCAAAGCGTGTTATAGCCGTTCATACGGTGGAATCTGATAAGTATATCCTGCAGCGTGTTGTCAAGAGCGTGTCCCATATGAAGCTGACCCGTGATGTTCGGCGGCGGGATAACGATAGTATACGGTTCCTTTTCACTTTTAACATCAGCGTGAAAATATCCTTTTTCAATCCAGAACTGATAAGTCCTGTCCTCAAATGAAGTAGGATTATACTGTTTTTCAAGTTCCTTTGCCATAATAGTTCTCCTTTAAAAATAAAAACCGCCTCACAATGAGGCGGAATAAATCCGTGGTACCACTCAAATTGCACTTACGTGCCACTCAAAGCCTTTAACGCAGGCGTACGAAACGGACTACTGCTACTTCACCCGTCTGGCTCATAAACTACCTTCACCCTGCAATTATGACGGCTTGCACCTTCCGCCGCCTCTCTGAAATAATTAACAGGATTACTCCTTTTAATCACAGCCGATAAATTATTGTAAATATAATAACAAATCGAAAATGATAAGTCAAGAGTTGATTGCAACAATCGGCAAAAAGTAGGGGCGGATCTCTGCGCCGGCTCGCATATTTGTAGTAGTCGTTCACGAATGACCCGCATATCAAAGCAATACACAAAAAAGGCGATTCGTAAATCGCCCCTACACAAAATAATTTTGGGAGAGCCTCCCCTGCAACATACTCAAATAACTTTTATAACAAACGTTTTCTTAACTGTTTTTGCTTTATATGTCGCGTTGCCTGCAGCGGTGATTTTGACTGCCACTTTGTAAGTTCCGTTTTTCAAACCCTTCTTAACGGTGATTTTTCCGTTTTTAGCAACAGCAATTTTTTTACTGCCGCTTGCTTTCTTATAAGTCACCTTGCCTTTTGCGTTTTTGATTGATATGACATCCTTGCGCGCAAAAACAACATTCTTGTTCTTTATGGTTTTATACTTAATCTTTTTTGTTTTACCCTTTGCGGTAAGCGGATTTGTCTTTTTAGCCAGTTTTGCAAGTTTGATTGTTTTAATTACTTTTCCGCAAACTGTACATTTGTATGTCTTTATGCCTGTCGAAGTATAAGTTGGCTTTTTGGTGACGGTGCCTTTGTCAGATTTATGACCAAGCGCGTTAACCGTCCTGTGTTCTCTTGCTAATTCGTATCCGCACGTTAAGCAATATTTAACGCTGTCATAAGAACCTCCGGCAGTACACGTAGGATTTATCACATTTTCGTCAAAAGTCACTGATGTACTATGCTCACAGGTAATTGATTCAAACGGTATTGAATACTTTTTCGCGTACTGCTGCGCTGTTGAGTTTTCATAGCCTCTGATTTTTTTCGTGTTATAAAAAGTGTATTGGCTATCATAAATTTCACAATCAGGATTATAGATTGTGGCGCTGTCAAAAGCCGTGTAGTCAAATGCACTTCCTTCTATACATTCAACGTTATACGGTATAGTTATATCCGTAATTTTGCTGCACGCCAAAAATGAGTCTCGGCTAATACGTTTAACGCTAAACGGAATTACTGTTGCATTGCAACCGTAAAGCAACGTGTTTGTAGCCGTTTCAATAATTGCGTTGCAATCATTTCTGCTGTCATACACAGGGTTATCTTTATCAACAGTTATTGAAGAAACGCTGCTGCCCTTATCAAAATAGCCGCACAAAAGAGCACCCTGACCTATTTCGGTAACGCTTGCAGGAATGTGTATTCCCGTAAGTGAACCGCAAAAGCCAAACGCGTGCGGACCTATGCTTGTTACACCGTCGGGAATATTTATTGAAGTAAGATTTATGCATTCTGTAAACGCACTGTCGCCTATCTTTGTGACAGTATCGGGAATAACGGTGCTCTTGCATCCGACAATAAGCTCGTTATCGGCAGTCTTAATAATCGCATTACAATTATCTCTGCTGTCATAAACCTTATTATACTTACTGACAATAATGCTTGAAAGATTATGATCTACGCCTATTGCATAGTCGCCGATTTTTGTCACTGTAGAGGGAATCGTGATGCTCTCTAAATTTTCACAGAAACAGAAATTTCTCGCACCGATACCGGTAACGCCTTCTTTAACAATAATACTTTTAATTTCAGACTTATACGAAAGCGGACATTGCTTTGTGTACTCATAATCAGTCATATCGCCCGTGCCGCTGATTGTGAGCGCGCCAGTAGATTCATCAAATGTGTAAGTTGTATTCTCGCCGCATTTACCGCTTGATTCAAGCGCGTATATAGTAAACGGCAGTGACATAAAAGTAGATATTATCAAAACTAATGATAATAAAACAGACAATATTTTTATATTTCTTTGCATTGTGCTCCTCCTCAGGATTTACAATCCCTCCGCCTCGCCTGTGCTCGGCACCTCCCTTTACACAAGGGAGGCTTTATTATAATAAAAAAATATAGCTCAACTGTGTATTCACTTGTTAGTTTATTTGTCAGTTATATTTTATCATCGATAAATGCTTTAGTCAAGAAAAATAGAGAGTCCGCAAACTCTCTAATCTGTATTAGTCATTATATGTAATTTTCTTGATTTTAAACACTTTGCGAAGAATGGGCGCAAGAATTTTAGGACTTTTAATTAAAACGACTTTCACAACATTCACCCCTGCCTTTGCTCTTACAGCATATTAACCCAAGGATAATGACTACAACGGCGAGGATTCGCGTTGTCCATACAGTCGGCAGGCAAAGTGCAACCGCACAGCCTGCGCCAAACGCAACATAAATAAGGTTTTTGTTGATTCTGTTCGGCTGATATTTCATAGTATCACTCCCCTTGTGTTAGTACATACTATGATTTTTCTGCTCAGTCGTTACTCTCAATTAAAAGCAATGTGCCTTTTTCGCAGGTGATTTTTGCAAATTCGCCCTCAACATAGTTACTTTGACCGAACTGGTCACCGAGTTTTATATTGAGTTTATCGGCACCGTAAAAGCCTGCAGTGTAGTGCGCGCCTTCAATCTGTACGCCTTCACAGTCGCCGAGGAAAGCAAAAAGTGAAAACCATTGGTAATCGCGGTTTACCGTGCCTTCGCCTTCGATAAGCGAAATGCGGTTGCTTTTATTAACAATAGTGCATTTAACGCCGCGTTTTCTGCAATAATCAAGGCAAAGAATATTCGAGTAGGTGTGGTCTGCCCTGCTGCCGATTGCACCTAAGACGGTAATCTGTGTGTACCCCTTGACCACTGCGTACTTTACTGCGGCAAAGGTATCCGTGCTGTCTTTTTCAACTTCAAGGCGGATGATTTCGGCACACATTGTGTTATCAGGACTTGACGAGGAATCGTAGTCGCCGATTATAACATCGGGCTTTATGCCAAGTTCTTTGCATTTAAGATAGCCCGAGTCAGCGGCGATAATAAACGAATCGAGGTCAATGTTTGCGCCGATAAACTCTATATCGTCATTCGGCGCGCCCGATACGATTGTACATTTTTTAACTACTTCTTTTGCCATTCCTTAATATCTTTCACTTCATTATACATAGCGACATAGCTTTCGTGGCGCGATTTAGCGATTTTACCGCTTTCAACTGCCTCAACCACCTTGCAGCCCTTGTCGTTAATATGCGAGCAATTTGTGTTGAACTTGCAGTCGTCGATATACGGTTCAAATTCCCTGAAGCAAAGCGGCAAATCCTCTTTATAAATCTTTTCGCACCGCTCGATGTCGAGGGACGAAAAGCCGGGCGTGTCCGCAATATAGCCGCCATCCGTTTTAAACAGCTCGCAGTGGCGCGTGGTGTGTTTACCTCTGCCAAGCTTCTTACTCGTTTCGCCGGTTTCAAGCTCAAGGTCGGGGAAAATCTGATTAAGAAGCGACGACTTGCCAACGCCTGTGTTGCCGCAAAAAGCAGAGATTTTGCCTTTAAGCAGCGCTCTTACCTCGGCAGAGCCCTCGCCCGTTGTGTTGTTACAGAGAATCACCTTAAAACCTGCGTTCTCGTAAATATCAATATACTGCTGATAGTCAACTTCAAGGTCGATTTTAGTCAGTACGATAACCGGTTCAATGTGCTTGTACTCGGCAATTGCAACCATTTTGTCGATAATCAGCGTGTTGATTTTAGGGTCAACGAAGGACGAAACGATGAACAGCTGATCAAGGTTTGCAAGCGGCGGACGAATCATAGAGTTTTTGCGTTCAAAAATCTTTTCTATCCGATTTTCCGCACAATTATCCTCATTAATCGAGATTTCCACATTGTCGCCGATGAGCGGTGTTATCTTCTGTTTTCTGAAATTGCCGCGTGCTTTGCACTCATAAATGACATCATCGGCGTCTACATAGTAGAAGCCGCCGATGCCTTTAACAATTTTGCCAATTGCCATAAATACCTCTTTTAAGGTGTTTTTGTGTCTTTATCTTTATTTTTGTCTTTGCTGTCTTTGTTATCTTTTTCGCTTGCAGTCTCGGTCTTTTCCTCAGCCTTGGTAACCGTGGTTTCCTTGTTGTAAGAGAATTTTGAGAAGTCGATTTTTTCCGACTTGTCGCTCTTACCGTCGGAGGAAATACTGTCTGTAGCGCCTGCGCCTGAAAGCGAAACGATAATTGTCTGCTCTTTCTTCGACTCGCCGGTTACGCTGATATACTGGCTTGTGCCGTTAAGAGTAACCTTTTGGTTCTTATAGGTTTCGCCGTCAACCTTAACGCGAAGAGTATCTGTTACATAATCGCCGTTTTCGTCAACGCACTTGGGCAGACGTACTGCGATTGAAACCTGAACTGCCTTTTCGGTAGTAGTGGTTGTAACGCCGGAAGAAATGACAACCTTAATAGAATCGGTTTCCTGTGCTACGGTGCCTGCAGCAGGTTCCTGCGAAAGAACTGTGCCCTTGGGGAATGCGCTGTCCTCTGTTACAAACGAAACGTTTTTGAAGCCGTACTTTTCAAGGAATGCCCTTGCGCCGCTCTGTGTAAGGCCGTAAACATCCGGCACCTTGAGAGATTTGATTACAGTGGTTGAAGGACCTGTTGAAAGATAGATAGTAATCTCTGTTGATGAGCTTACAACAGTGCCTGCTTTCGGCTCTGTGTAAACTACCCTGCCGTCCTCAACCGTTTCGCTCGACATGGACAGCACCTTATAACTGGTTAGTTTGCTCTTTTCAAGCTGGTCTTTAGCCTGCGATTCCGTCAGATTGTAAACATTAGGAACCTCTATATCGTCGGCTGAAACTGCAACAACAAGCGTTACTGTTGAGCCCTTTTGTACCTTTGTGCCTGCTTCAGGCTTTTGCTCAAGTACTATACCAGGAGTCTGGTCTTCGGTTTTCTTTGTTTCCTGAACAAACTCGTAGTCGTAAGCCTTGCTGTTGATAATCTCGTCATAGGACGCGCCTACAAAATTTTCAAGCTTAACGGTTGCTTTGCTTACGTTGTTGGTAACGAACATAATAAGCAGCACCATTGCAGCAGCAAGCAGGATTAAGCCGATAACGGACGCGGTGACAATTTTCTTCTTCCTGTCAGGGTCAGCGTACTCTTCCTCGTCCTCGTCGTCATACTCAGGTTCTGGCTGTGCAGCTTGAGCAATTTTGCCTGTGTTAACAACCTTGGTTGGATTGGAATCAGTCTTTGTAGCGTAGTTAAATGTAACGTTGGGGTTCTTGATAATCTCTTCAATATCAAGCAGCATTTCGGTTGCGGTCTGGTATCTGTCAAGCGCGTCCTTCTGCATAGCGTGAACGCAGATTTGCTCAAGGCCGAGCGGGATGTCAGCATTGATATCGGTAAGGCGCTTTGCGTCTGCCTGAAGCTGCATAAGCGCAACAGAAACGGCGCTGTCAGCCTCAAACGGAACTGTGCCTGCAAGCATTTCGTAAAGCACAACGCCGAGGGAGTAGATATCCGCTCTTTCGTCAGTTGTTTCGCCCTTTGCCTGCTCGGGCGCGATATAGTGAACAGAACCGATAGCCTGCTCTGTAAGCGTCTTTGTATCGCTTCTTGAAAAACGTGCAATACCGAAATCGGTAACTTTAATCTCGCCGTTTGAGAGCAGAATAATGTTCTGCGGCTTGATGTCGCGGTGAACGATGCCCTTATCGTGAGCGTGCTGCACTGCCTTAAGAATCTGAGTCATAAAGAACAGCGCGTCGTTCCATGTGATTGCACCCTGTTTGTTGATGTACTCTTTAAGCGTGATACCGTCGATGTATTCCATAACGATATACTGCAGCTTTTCGCCAAAGTTGACGTCGTACACCTTTACAATGTTCGGGTGCGACAGAAGCGCAATCGCTTTTGATTCATTCTTAAATCTTCTTTTAAACTCCTCGTTAGCGGCAAATTCGTCCTTAAGGATTTTAACGGCAACAATGCGGTCGTCAACGTTATCATAAGCTCTGTATACAACCGACATACCGCCTACGCCGATAATTTCCTGAACCTCGTATCTGCCATCGAGTCTTTTTCCAACATAGTTATCCATTTAACTTACTCTCCAATATTAGTTTGTATAGCAACAACGGTGATATTATCGCCACCGCCGTTTTTATTCGCTCTTTTAACAAGACGGTCAGCAAATGCATAGTACTGTCCGTCCTTGATGTCCTCAAGCAGTTCCGCGTTTGAAACGTAGTTAGACAAACCGTCCGTGCAAAGAATCAGTGTGTCGCCGTCGTTGAGGTCAGCCTGCGCAAAGTCAATTTCAATCGCTTTATCTATGCCGACTGCTCGAGTGATAAGATTCTTGTTCGGGTGGTGCTCGGCTTCACTTTCGGTAATTTTGCCCCTGTTGATTAAATCCTGCACAACAGAGTGGTCAGTTGTAAGCTGATTAAGACTGTCGCCCGACGCAATGTACGCCCTGCTGTCGCCGACGTGCGCAACAATAACGCTGCCGTTACGGACAATTGCGCATACAACGGTAGTACCCATTCCGTAGTACTCACTGTGGGAATCGGCAGTGTCGTAAACCTCAATATTAGCCGCGGTAATTGCAGAGTCAAGCAGGTTCTTAATTGAAGAATCACGCATTTTTGCATTGAAGCAGGAGGTGATTTTTTCGCTTATAACCTTAACGGCAAGTTTTGACGCGAAGTCGCCGCCTGCGTGACCGCCCATACCGTCGCAGACCACAGCCCACGCGATTTCGTTTGGCAGTTCGCCTACTGCGTATGCGTCCTGATTGCTCTCTCTGATTTTACCTTTGTCTGTTTTTGCAACTATTTTCAAATTAGTCACCACTTTTCTTTTTCCTGCGAAGCTGACCGCAGGATGCATTGATATCTTTACCAAGCGTTCTTCTTATTGTAGCATTAATTCCAAGCGATTTCAAGGTATCTTTAAAATTATTAATTACAGAATCTGAAGAACGCACGTTTCCTCTTTCTTCAACATCATTAACGGGTATCAGATTAACGTGAGCGCCGAAGCCTTTAAGCTTTTCTGCAAGTGCTTTTGCGCACGCTTCGCTGTCATTTACGCCGTTAATCAGTGTGTATTCAAACGACACTCTGCGCGATGTTTTTTGCGCATATTCCTTGCAAGCGCTGATAATTTCATCCACGCCCCACTTATCGTTAACAGGCATCATCTTTGAGCGCATATCGTCAAACGGCGCGTGCAGCGACAGTGTGAGCGTTACGGGAATGTTCTCGTCCATAAGCCTGAAAATTCCCGGCACAACGCCGCAGGTGGAAACGGTTATGTCACGAAGCGAAATGTTAATTCCCTTTTCGTCGTTCACGGTGCGCATAAACTTTACGACATTGTCGTAATTATCAAGCGGTTCGCCAATGCCCATCATAACGATGTGGGAAATACGCACACCGAGGTCGTTTTGCGCCGAGTGTATCTGGCTTTCCATCTCTGCAGACAGCAGGTTGCGCTTGAAGCCTGCAAGTGTGGACGCGCAGAATTTGCACCCCATTTTGCAGCCGACCTGGCTTGAAATGCAGATTGTGTAACCGTACTTGTACTTCATCACAACTGACTCAACATATTCGCCGTCGTACAGCCTGAACAGGTACTTTACCGTGCCGTCGATTTTTGAGACATATTTATCCTCAATCTCACAGGTAGCTATAAAGTAATTCTCGCAAAGCTTCGCACGCAGGTCTTTTGAGAGGTTTGTCATCTCGTCAAGCGAGTTAACGCCCTCTTTATGTAGCCATCGATAAATCTGCTCTGTGCGGAATTTCGGCAGATTCAGTTTTGATATTTCGTCTGACAGTTCGTCAAACGTAAGTGATTTTATTTCAGTCATCAGTCTTTTCAATCACGGCATAGTAAAAACCGTCGCCGCCGTCTGCAGTCGGGAATATCGTTTTATCGTAAAGCAGCTTGTAACCGCTTTGCTCGTCAATAAACCTCTGCACAACCTTTTCATTTTCACGCTTATTGAGCGTGCAGGTGGAATAAACTATTCTGCCGCCCTGCTTTAAATATTCAGCAGAGGTTGTGAGTATTCTATACTGAATTTCGGGCAGTTCTTTTATGCTGTCAAGGTCTTTGTAGCGGATTTCCGGCTTGCGCCTGATAATGCCGAAGCCCGAACACGGTACATCGCAGAGTATTCTGTCAGCCAGTGGCACATTTTCGCTGTGCTCGCAAGCGTCGTTAACAGCGGCAACAACTTTGGTTAAGCCAAGCCGCTTTGCGCCGTCATCTATGAGCTTAACGCGGTGCGGGTACAGGTCGTATGCATAAACAGTGCCTGTGTTATTCATAAACTCCGCAAGCGTAAACGTCTTTCCGCCGGGCGCAGAACAGAAATCAATAACCGTATCGCCCTGCTGCACATCGAGTGCAGTAGCGCAGGTAAACGAGCTTAAGTCCTCTATGTGAAACAAACCGTCAACAAAGGGCTTACAGTTGCTCAAATCAAACGCAGATGTTATGCGCACAACGCCACCGATAACCTCACCGTTTATGCCGCAGTTCTGCAGCTCGTACAGCAATTCATCAGCCGTAACATACAGTGTGTTCGGCACCGCAAACACAGGCGGTTTGCCGTTAATGGCGGATAGTATTGAAAGCGTATTCTCTGCGCCGTACATTTTGTTCCACATATTTATAAGATGCTCGGGGCAGGAAAAACGAACGCTCAAATCTTCGATTTTATTTATATCAACGCGGTTGCCGTCAACCTTGCGAAGCACCGCATTAATAAGCTTTTTGTAGTAACCCAGCCCGACCTCGCCTGCGAGTTCAACTGCGGTATTAATCGCCGCGCTGTCCGGCACCTTATCCATAAAGTAAAGCTGATAAGCGCCGATATACAGCAAAAGCATTACCTTGCGTTTAGGCTTTGTGGTAAGGTGTTGCTCAAGCAGGTAGTCAAGCGTAATTTTGCGTTCGCAAACGCCGTAAACAAGGCTTGATACAAACGCTTTGTTTTTACTGTCCACGCCGTCAAGCGCTTTATCAACGGCAATGTTTGAATATGCGCCGTCCTTAAATACGCTGTCAAGCACTTCAAATGCAATAAGCCGTGCGTTTTTCATCGTCTGCGCTCGCCGATTTTAATCATAATAAGGAATCTCAATATTGCTGCAAGCGCAGTTGCAAGGGCTGCAACATATGTAAGCGCAGCTGCAGAAAGCACCTTCTTTGCGCCGACATATTCATCCGGTGCAAGGAAGTTATTTGCCTGAATAGTTTCAAGCGCGCGCTTGCTTGCATTAAACTCAATAGGCAGCGTAGCAAGCTGAAAAAATGCTACAAAAGCATAAAGAATTACGCCGATATACGCAAGAGTTGCGCTGTTGATAGCCAGACCTATAAAGCAAAGCGGAATGCCGATAGACGTGCCTATGCGCGTTGCAGGTATAACCGCATTCCTTAAAGAAAGCGGAAAGTAATCGTTTGCGTGTTGGCAGGCGTGACCTGCTTCATGGCAGGCAATGCCGATTGCCGCAACACTTCTGGAATCAAACACGCCCTGCGAAAGGCAGATTGTATTTGTTGACGGGTCGTAGTGGTCAGTAAGATTGCCGTCTATGCGCCTGATAGCAACATTGTTAATGCCGTTAAGCTGCAGCAGTCTGTATGCCGCGTCTGCGCCCGTCATTCCGCTGCGCGACATAATGCGCGAGTATTTATTGTAGTTGGATTTAACCTTAGCCTCGCAAATCAAAGCAAATATGAACGCAGGCAATATAACTATTGCGGAAACTAAATATGCGTAATTGTAATACATTTAATCAACTCCTTCAAACAGAGTTCCTGTTTTTATAGGATTACCTGCAAGGTAAGCGGATGCGCTCATACGTTTTTTACCCTCAGGCTGAAGTTCAAGAATTTCAAGGCAATTGCCGTCGCCGCAGCAGACAATGAGTCGCTTGTCGCTGCAGACAACCTCGCCTGCTTTTGCCGCACAAGGAAAATCAACATGTATTGTTTTGTGGATTTTGATACGCTTGCCGTTAAGTGATGCGAGCGCAACTGGCCAGGTCTGCAAACCGCGTACTTTGTTATGAACTGCGTCGGCAGGTTGAGTAAAATCAATCGCGCAGTCTGCCTTTGTAAGCATACGCGCATAGCCGAAATCGCCCTGCGGCTGCGGTGTCCTGACAGCAGTGCCTGCCGCAATCATATCTATTGTATCAATAAGCGCCTTTGCGCCTATTTCCGACAGTCTGTCAAACAACTCTGCAGAGGTTTCGTCCTCGCCAATCGGGGTGGTAACAACGTTTAGCATATCGCCTGTGTCAAGCCCCTCATCCATCTGCATAACGGTTACGCCTGATTCTTTGTCACCGTTTAGAACAGCCCACTGAATAGGCGCCGCGCCGCGGTATTTTGGAAGCAATGATGCGTGAACGTTAACCGATCCGTACTTTGCAGACTCAAGCACCTCTTTTGGCAAAATCTTGCCGTATGCAACAACCACGTTGAGGTCTGCGCTGAGGCTTCTGATTATATCTGCTGTATCGGAATCCTTAACCCTCTGCGGCTGATATACGGGAATACCGTATTCCAACGCCGTTTGCTTAACGGGCGGCGGTGTGATTATCTGCTTCCTGCCGACAGGTTTGTCCGGCTGTGAGAATACTGCCGCAACGTCGTGACCTGCGTCAACAAGCGCTTTAAGGCACGGGACCGCAAAATCGGGCGTGCCCATAAAAACAATACGCATCAGGCATTCTCCTTAACGGTTTTTTCTGTAAACAGTATGCCTTCAAGGTGGTCAAGTTCGTGGCAGAAGCACCTTGCTTTAAGCTCTTCGCCTGTGTAGATGTGCCACTTACCGTGCCTGTCCTGCGCCTTGACCTGCACCTTTGCAGGGCGCACGGTTACGCCGTACTGACCGGGTAACGACAGGCAGCCTTCAGACTCCCTCTGCTCGCCTTCCGCCTTTGTAATTTCGGGATTTACAAGTTCAATAGGTCCGTCGCCTACGTCGATAACAACAACGCGGCGCAGCATACCGACCTGCACAGCGGCAAGGCCTACGCCCTCCGCATCGTACATTGTGTCGAACATATCGTCAATAAGCACTGCGAGTCTGTCGTCAAATTTTTCAACTTTTCTGCTTTTTTTTGCAAGAATCGGGTCGCCGACCTTTACTATATTTCTTAATGCCATAATTCCTCAAATCCTTCACTCAGGAAATATCGTTAGGGTTAATGTCAACACTGATGCTGACCTGTTTATATTCTTTGTTTTTAGTTATGATTTTAAGTATTTCCGTAACCATAGAGCGCACGTTTTCGGAATTCTTACATTTAAGCGCAAGACGGTAGCGGAAATGGTTGTTTATTTTTGATATTTTGGACGGTGTGGGTCCGAGTACAACGAGTTTAACTTCGCTGTATTTTTCTTTGTTGAGGCGCACAAGCTCGTCAAAAAACGCCTTTGCGCACAGCGCGGTTTTATTTTCGTCCTCGCTTGTAAACGAAACAGAGATAAGATCGCAGTACGGCGGGTAAATCATAAGGCGGCGCATCTCAATTTCGCTTTCGTAGAAGCCTTTGTAGTCCTGATCGGAAGCGTAGATAATCGTATCGTTATACGGGTTAATCGTCTGTATAACGGCTTTGCCCTTAACGTTTCTGCGCCCTGCCCTGCCGACTACCTGCGTTATCAGATCAAACGATTTTTCAGACGCGGTGTAGCTTTCGTCGTACAACGAGTTATCAGCATTCACAACGCCAACAAGCGTAACGTTATCAAAGTCAAGCCCTTTTGCAACCATCTGCGTGCCGATTAAAATATCGTAGTCACCTGCGGCAAACGCGTCCAGAATCTTCTGGTGCGAGAACTTTGTGGTGGTTGTATCGGCATCCATACGCACAATGCGCGCAGTCGGGAAAGCCTTATACAGCTCGTCCTCAATACGCTGCGTGCCGAAACCGCTGTACCTAACAGAATCGCTGCCGCACTCGGGGCAGATGTTATCAAGCGGTTTGGTAAAGCCGCAGTAGTGGCACACAAGGCGGTTATTGTAACTGTGATAAGTAAGCGATATTGAGCAGTTTGGGCACATTACAATGTGACCGCACTTGTTGCAAGCAATAAACGTGTTATAGCCGCGGCGGTTAATAAGCAGAATGGTCTGCTTGCCGCTGTCAAGATTTTCCTGAATAAGGTTTTTGAGCGTGGCGGAAAGCGGCGTTTTGTTGCCGTTTCGCGCCTCGCGCTTCATATCAACGGTTATAACGTCGGGCAAGTCCGCGTCGCCGTAGCGTTCACTTAACTCACAAAGAACGTATTTGCCTTTTTTTGCGTTAGAGTATGCCTCAATGCTCGGCGTGGCGGAAGTCATCAAAAACAGCGCTTTGTTGTAGCCTGCTCTGAAGCGTGCAACGTCCTTTGTGTTGTAGCGCGGCGTGCGTTCAGATTTGTAGGTATGCTCTTGTTCCTCGTCCATAATAATAAGACCGAGGTTGTGAAGCGGTGCAAAAATCGCAGAGCGAGTGCCTATAACTATCTTCGCGTCCCCTCTGTCGGCGCGTTTATATTCGTCGTTGCGCTCGCCGATAGAAAGCCCGCTGTGGATAACCGCGCACTTGCTGCCGTAACGCTTATGAAAAATCGCAAGCGTCTGCGGTGTTAGCGAAATCTCGGGCACAAGCACTATGGCGTCCTTGCCGCTGTTGATTGCATCGTCAATCAGTTTTAAGTAAACCTGCGTTTTGCCGCTGCCGGTTACGCCGTAAAGCAAGCCCGTTCCGCCGCCGTTTTGCATCATATTTGCATAAGTGCTGTAAGCGTTCTGCTGTTCTGCAGAAAGCTCAATCGGCGTTTGCTCGCCTTCGGTAACATCGGCATAAGGCGTGGTTAACACTTCGCGCTTATAAAACTCAACAATGCCGTTTTTCTCAAGGTTTTTGAGCACTGTCATGCCAACGCTGCAAAATTCGCAAACCTCGTTTGCAGATGCACTGCCAACGTCAAGCAGCAAATCGCAAACGGTCTTTTGCTTTTTGGTAACGCCAAGCAGCACATCCTCGCTGTCGTCAACAAGGCGAACCATACGCTCGCTCTTGCCTTTAAACTTGCCGTAGCCGCGCGGCAGCATTTGTTTTAAGCAGTCGTAAGTAGTGCAAAAACATCTTTCACGCAACCAGAGTGCAAGGCTTACCATCTCATCGATAAGGACTTTTTTATCAATGCTGTGAATGAATTTTAACTTGTCCGTATTGCCGTTTTTAAGCGCCACAACAATACCGCTGCGCAGCACGTTGCCTGCGCCGAAAGGCACCTTAACGTCATAGCCGACTTCAATCTTATCGGCAAATTCGGCAGGTACTGCATAACTGTAATCGGTGTCAAAACTGAAAAAGGTCTTATCAACGGCAATTTCAGCAATAAGGTTATTCATTATACATTTTTGATTTCGTCAGGTTCCTGAACAATATACTTGCCGTTGCAGATTTCATCAATCGCGGTGGAAACAGTCTTTTCTTCAATATGTTCCTCACGTTCGATAGCTTCATCTCTGATTTCTCTTGCTCTTTTAGCAGTGCCGATTACAAGGCTGTAACGGCTGTTAACGTTTGCAAGCATTTTCTTTAAATCCGGGTTAAACATAGTGGTTCTCCTTTATTTATCATTACGAACAGCAAGTTCGTCGTTTAATATGTTATTGATTGTTTCAACACAATCTTCAAGCACATCGTTTACAACGTTGTATTTGTAAAGCGATGACATTTCCATTTCGTACTCGGCAGCACGGATACGGTTTTCTATATCCTCGTGGCTGTCGGTGCTGCGTTTGTGCAGCCTTCTGCGAAGTTCGTCAAGGCTTGGCGGCGAGAGGAAAATTGATACGCAGTCAGGTATCATTTTCATTATATTCTGCGCGCCTTCAACCTCGATTATAAGAAAACAGATTTTACCTTTGGCAATCGCTTTTTCCACTCCCTCAACAGGTGTGCCGTAGTAGCAGTTATTGTAGCGCGCGTACTCAAGCAGCTTGCCGTCGTTAATCATCTGTAAAAACTCGTCGTCTGTTTTAAAGTAGTAATTGACGCCGTTAATCTCACCTTCGCGCGGCTTGCGCGTGGTGGCGGAAACGGATTCAACAATATCGCTTCTTATCTTTTTAAGTTCAGCAAAAACGGTGTCCTTACCGCAGCCGCTGGGGGCAGACATTACAACAAGCAATCCGCATTTATTTTCCATATCAGACCTCCGAATTAAACCTGCTTTCAATTTGTGTAAGTTCCATATAACTTAAAATTACGTTATCTGAATCTGTGATTATAACACTCTTTGTTTTTCTGCCGTGGGTTGCGTCGATAAGAGTTCCGTTTTCCTTACTCTTTTGCACCATACGCTTTACAGGCGCAGATTCGGGCGAAACGATTGATATAACTCTGTCGGCATTAACAAGATTGCCGAAGCCTATATTAACTAATACCATAATTATTCCTCTTACTCGATGTTCTGAACCTGCTCTCTGATTTTTTCAATCTCGCTTTTGATGTCAACCACTTTGCGTGCAATTTCAACATCATTAGCCTTTGAGCCGATAGTATTAGCCTCGCGGTTGATTTCCTGAATAAGGAAGTCCATCTTCCTGCCGACAGCCTCTTCGGATTCAAGGAACTTTTCAAGCTGTGCGATGTGTGAGCGCAGGCGTACGGTTTCTTCCGCAACTGCAACCTTATCGGCATAGATTGCAACTTCCTGAATCATACGCGCTTCGTCGATAGAAACGTCGCCTATGAGTTCATGCACACGGGCAGTAAGTTTATCGTTGTACTCGCGAACGGTTTCCGGTGAGCGTTCCTCAATGAACGAAACGCAGTCAAGAATGTAGTGAGCGCGGGAAAGAATATCTTCTTTCATCTTTTCGCCCTCAACCTCGCGCATTGAAATAAACTTTTCAAGCGCTTCGTCACAGACTGTTTTAACGAATTTTGTAATTTTTTCCTCGTCCTCTTCGTCCTTTCTTACAATAAGAACATCGGGAAATCTGCTGATGGTGGAAGCGCCGTAATCTTCTTTAAGACCGTAGGTGCTGCCAAGCTCTTTAAGCGCCTTTACATATGCGCTTGCAAGCGTGTTGTTAACAACAATGTCAGCCGATTCGGTATTAAGCGCTTCAATACCGACAAAGCAGTCTACCTTGCCACGGGCAACCTTTGAGCCGATATAGGACTTAATCTTATCGTCAAGAAAGCCGTATGCTCGCGGTATTCTTGAAGAAAACTCAAAATACCTGTGGTTTACTGATTTTAATTCAACAGTAATTATATAGCCGTCAATTTCCTCAACAGCTCTGCCGAAGCCTGTCATTGATTTAATCATAGTGACGCCTCCTTATAAATTATAATTATTATAGTTATCTTCAACTTACAGGTCAATAGTTTGTTAACAATTAGTTTACAAATTTAATAATATATTTACAAATAAGGTAAAACAGAGGGCGTTAATGCCCTCTGCAATAATCAATGTTTAAATTTATGCTTCTTTTCCTTCTTTTTAAAAGTAATCTTATTTTCCTTGTGTTCAAGAAGGTTAACAATATTTTCCTTGTGCTTAACTATAACGATAACAGAAAATACAAGTGCGATTACCGTCAGCGGAATACTTAAGTAAAACGCAAATGTGTATATGGGATAGAATATCGCCATAAGTATTGAGCCGAGGCTAACATACTGCGTTACCGCAACGGTTATGATGAACATTGCAAGCAGTATAAGCGCGATTCGCCAATCCACAAGGAACACCATTCCGCCGCTTGTAGCGACGCCTTTGCCACCCTTGAACTTGAAGAAGCACGGATAGATGTGACCGATAACGCAGAAAAAGCCTGCAAATGACTTGAGCATAATAGTTGCGTTATCGCCGAAAAGCTTGTAGCCTGTGAGTTCCTTTTCCTTAATCATAAGAAAAGCAATCAGAATAGCGATTCCGACCTTTGCCATATCGCCGATAATCGTCAGCACCGCAAACGCCTTGCCGTAATTGCGCAGCATATTTGTTGAGCCTGCGTTGCCGCTGCCGTGGCTGCGTACATCATCGTGCTTAATGCGAGTAGACAGAATTACGCCGAAGTTAAGGCTGCCGAGCAGATACGAAATAATTGCTACCAAAATCAACTTGAAGATTGTCATTTTCCGCCCTCACCCCGTTCTCTGATGATAAATCTTATCGGCGTGCCGTCAAGACCGAATATTTCGCGTATCTGATTTTCAAGATACCTCTGGTATGAGAAGTGGAACAGGTCGGCGCGGTTTACAAAGAATACGAATGTAGGCGGCCTTGTGGAAGCCTGAGTCATATAGTAAATCTTGAGCCTTCTGCCCTTATCCGTAGGCGGCTGAACTCGTGCTGTTGCAGTTGTAAGCACCTCGTTTAGCTTGCCTGTGGAAATACGCATTGAGTTTTGCGAGTGAACAAAAACAATCATTTCAAAAAGCTTGTCAATCCTCTGCCCTGTTTTGGCAGAGATAAACATAATCGGTGCGTATGACATAAACGAAAAGTCAACTGCAAGCTTTTCCCTGAATTCCTTCATCGTGTTGCCGTCTTTTTCGATAGCATCCCACTTGTTTACAGCGATAATGCACGCCTTGCCTTGCTCAAGAGCAATGCCTGCAACCTTGCTGTCCTGCTCGGTAAAGCCTTCCGTCGCGTCAATCATAATAACGCAGACGTTTGCGCGCTCAACGCTCATTCTCGCGCGGATAATCGAGTATTTTTCTATATCATCGTTAACGCGGCTCTTGCGGCGCAGTCCGGCTGTGTCAATAAAGTTGAACTTGCCGTACTCATTTTCGATATAAGTATCGGTAGCGTCGCGCGTTGTGCCGGCAATGTCTGACACAATGGCTCTGTCCTGACCGCTGATTTTGTTAACAAGCGAGGATTTACCTGCATTCGGCTTGCCTATAACAGCAACGTTGATGATTTCTTCATCCTCCTCGTCGTCATCGCTCTGCTCGGGGAAATACTTGATGATTTCATCAAGCAAATCGCCTGTGCCGTGGCCGTGAACGGATGAAACAGCAATCGGGTCGCCGATGCCGAGATTGTAGAATTCGTAAAACTCAGGGTCGGGCTCGCCGATTTTGTCGCACTTATTAACGCAAAGCACAACTGGTTTGTTGCTGCGCATAAGCATTGCGGCAACCTCCTGGTCACTTGCAACAACGCCGCAGTGAAGGTCGCATACAAGGACAATAACATCAGCCGTATCAATGGCAATCTGCGCCTGTGCACGCATCTGCTTCAAAATAACATCGTCGCTGTACGGCTCAATGCCGCCCGTATCAACAAGCAGAAAATGGCGGTTAAGCCATTCGCAGTCGCCGTAAATTCTGTCGCGCGTAACGCCGGGTGTATCATCAACAATGGACATCCGTGCGCCGATAAGTTTATTAAAAAGTGTTGATTTGCCAACGTTAGGTCTGCCGACGATGGCAACTACAGGTTTTGGCATAAAATCACCACCCTTTCATAATCTGATTACAACAAGAAAGGCGGCTAAAAACAGCCGCCGTTACTTGATATTAGTCAACTTCAATTACTTCTTTTCCGTTGTAGTAACCGCAGCTCGGGCAAACCCTGTGCGGTACTGTGTACTCAGAGCAATTCGGGCACTTTACAAGTGTCGGCGCAGTTGCCTTCCAGACACTTGATCTTCTCTTATTCTTTCTTGTCTTTGAAGTTCTTCTAGCAGGTACAGCCATTTTTCTTCCTCCTTATTATCAAAAACTAAAATCGTTAATTTACTAATCATCCAGCAACTGCAGCAGCGCCGCCATACGCGGGTCAACATCTTTTGCACAGTCGCATGAACCTTCGTTAAGATTCTTGCCGCACTTCGGACAAATGCCTTTGCAGTCCTCGCTGCACAGCATTTTTTGCGGCAGAAACAGTTGAATTTCCTGATAAATAAAATCGTCAAGATCAAGCTTGCAGCCATCGATAACTACGAAATCGTCAAAATCATCGTCCTCATTTTCAAGCTTTTCAACAGCGATTTTGTTAATATCAAAGGAATATTCCCTTTCAAAATCCTCGGCACATCTGTCGCACACGCCGAAGAAATCAAAGCGTACATTCAAATCGAGGTAAACAACGTCTGCTTTACAGTAAGCTTTACCCTTGACGTCAACACCGTTTTTGAGTGGTTGGTAGGTGCTGTATTCAAAGTCGTCAAACTTGATGTTTGTATCAATATTGATAACTTCATTGTCAAAATTGAATAAGTTTGTAAAATCGAGTTGCATACAAAATACCCCAATTATGCACTTTGCACTTAATGTATTATATATACAGAAACTGCTTTTGTCAATAGTAAAATCTTAAATTAACTAAAAATACTACGGGTGGGACAGTACCCACCCATAATTTTATGCTTTTTTAAGTTTATCCTGTGTGAGCTGAATCGGCTCGCGCTTTTTGTTAGTCCTGATAAGCGGCTGTGTGTTGCTGCGAACGGAATCCTCCGTAACCACAATTTTTTCAATCGTGTAGTCGGAAGGTACTCTGTACATCAAATCACCGAGCACCGCTTCAAACACAGAGCGAAGTCCCCTTGCGCCCGTCTTTCTTTCAAGCGTGATTTCAGCCATAGCCTCAAGCGCGCCGTCCTGGAACTGAAGTTCAACATTGTCCATTTCAAAAAGCTTTGTGTACTGCTTAACAATTGAGTTTTTAGGCTCTGTCATAATGCGGACAAGTGCGTCCTTATCAAGGTCGCTGAGTACCGAAACAACAGGGATTCTGCCGATAAGTTCAGGGATAAGACCGTACTTAACAAGGTCGTGCTGCGTGATATTTTTAAGGATTTCTTCCTGCTCGAGCTTGTTCTTTTCCATATCCGATCCGAAGCCGAGCGAACCTCTGCCAAGGCGATTTTCGATAATCCTCTCAATACCGTCAAACGCGCCGCCGCAGATAAACAGAATGTTTGTTGTGTCAATCTGAATATAATCCTGCTGCGGATGCTTACGTCCGCCGCCGGGCGGAACGTTTGCCTGCGTGCCTTCAAGGATCTTGAGCAGTGCCTGCTGTACGCCCTCGCCGCTTACGTCACGTGTGATTGAACGGTTTTCGCTCTTGCGCGAAATCTTATCAATCTCATCAACGTAAATAATACCTCTTTCAGCCTTTTCAATATCAAAATCGGCTGCCTGAATAAGGCGCAAAAGAATATTTTCCACATCCTCGCCGACATAGCCTGCTTCGGTAAGCGTGGTAGCGTCGGCAATAGCAAACGGAACGTTGAGGATTTTAGCAAGCGTCTGCGCAAGCATTGTCTTGCCGACACCGGTAGGACCGAGCAGAAGAATGTTGCTCTTCTGCAGCTCAACGTCGCCCTTGCCCTCGTAAAAGATACGCTTGTAATGGTTGTATACGGCAACGGAAAGAGTCTTTTTTGCATCCTCCTGACCGATAACGTACTCATCAAGCTTTTCCTTGATTTCCATAGGCTTGAGAAGCGTGATGTCGCCCATAACCTCTGAAGCGGAACTGTGGTTTTCCGCTGCGTCCTGCGCACGCATTAAGTCATTGCAAAGCGCAATACACTCGTCGCAGATAAATACGCCGTCCGGACCCTCGATGAGCCTGTAAACCATTGATTCACTTTTACCGCAGAAAGAACATTTTGCCGTATGACCCATATCGTTTCTGTTCATCAGTTACCCCTTATCTTTTGTCGATTACCTTGTCAACAAGACCGTATTCCATAGCTTCCTGCGCGGTCATCCAGTTGTCTCTGTCGGTATCTTTAACAAGAGTTTCGTAATCTTTGCCGGTGTTTTCAGCAAGGATTCTGTTAAGTTTTTCCTTGGTTTTAACAAGGTTTCTTGCAGCGATTTCAACATCAGTAGTCTGACCTGTAATACCGCTGCCGCCAACGAGCGGCTGATGAATCAGAATCTCACTGTTTGGAAGCGCAATACGCTTGCCCTTTGTGCCGCTTGAAAGCAGGAACGCGCCCATGCTTGCAGCCATACCTACGCAGATTGTGGAAACATCGCACTTGATGTAATTCATTGTGTCGTAGATAGCCATGCCTGCGGTAACAGAGCCGCCGGGTGAATTGATGTAAAGCGAAATATCTTTGTCGCTATCCTGACTTTCAAGGAACAGAAGCTGTGCTACAACGAGCGAAGCGGTGTTATCGTCAACCTGGTCGGAAAGAACGATAATTCTGTCTGACAGAAGTCTTGAAAAGATGTCTACGCTTCTTTCGCCTGCGCTTGACTGTTCAATAACATATGGTACTAAAGATGCCATAAAATCACTATCCTTTAAAATTATTATTGCAAATCAAAATGGCTTTATGCCTTTTTTGCGCTGTCAACAATAAGGTCAACAGCCTTTCTTGTTTTAATATCGTTTTCAAGCTGCTTGGTAGGAACTGCTGCTTTAATCTGCTCTGCATCCATACCGTACTGCTCTGCGAGTTTGTCAACCTCTGCAGCAACCTCATCTTCGGTTGCTTCAATGCCCTCTGCCTTAACGATTTCTTCAAGAGCAAGAGCAACCTTAACCTGCTGTGCTGCACCCTCTTCAAACTGCTTTTTGAAGTCGTCCATTGTCTGACCGAGGTACTGCAGGTATGTGTTAACGTCAATACCCTGCATCTGAAGTCTGTAGCCGTAATCCTGAACAAGCTCGTCAACCTTCTGGTCGTTCATGCACTGCGGAACTTCTGCTTCCATATTATCGATAACCTGCTCGATAAGAGCGTTTTCAAACTCTCTCTTTGCGTCCTCAGCCTTCTTTTCGCTGATCTGCTTTGCAAGCTTTTCCTTGAGCTCGTCAAGAGTTTCAACTTCCTCGTCAACGTCCTTTGCAAATTCGTCGTCAAGCTCGGGAAGTTCCTTCTTCTTGATTTCGTGAATCTTGCACTTGAACACAGCCTCTTTACCTGCAAGGTCAGCCTGATATTCATCCGGGAAGGTAACATTTACGTCAAACTCATCGTCAACGCTGTGACCTGCAACCTGCTCTTCAAAACCGGGGATGAATGAACCTGAACCGAGTTCAAGCGGATAATTCTCGCCCTTGCCGCCGTCAAATGCTTCGCCGTCAACAAAGCCTTCAAAGTCGATTTCAGCAGTGTCGCCCATCTCTGCAGGTCTGTCCTCAACAGAAACAAGTCTGCTGTTTCTCTCCTGCATATTCTTAAGTTCTTCGGCAACGTCATCGTCAGTAGCTTCGGTTTCGCCGTATTCTGCAGTAAGTCCCTTGTACTCGCCGAGCTTAACCTCGGGATATACGGTAACCTTCATCTTCATTTCAACGCCCTCTTCCTTGCTCATAACAGGTACGTCAAGGTCGAACGGCTGGTCAACTACGCGAAGTTCAGACTCGTCAATAGCAGCCTGAACAGCCTCGGGATATACGATTTCAAGCGCGTCCTCAAAGAACACACCTGCGCCGTATGCCTTTTCAATCATACCCATAGGTGCCTTGCCTTTGCGGAAGCCCGGAAGCTGGATTGACTTTCTCTGGCGCATATAAGCAGACTTACAAGCGTCTGTAAAAGTCTGCGCGTCTACAGTAACTTCAATCTCGTAAACATTTGTATCAACTTTATTTGATGATTTAAGTGCCATTGGAATGACCCTCCTTAATAATATTATAATTTATATACGGGTTAGCATTATAACATAAGAGTTGAAAAATTACAACATTTTTTTGGATTTTTTCACCGTTTAATAAGTTTTGGCATAAAACCGAGCCTGTCGCACGAGATTAACCCGAAGTCGCAGCCGTCGATATTGTCGTCAATCGCAAAGCGCGCCGCCGCACCGTGAAGATGACCGTAATAGCATTTTTTGATGCCGTAATCGCTGATAACCTGCATAATTTCGTCGCACTTGCTGTCCGTTGTAACAGGCGGATAATGCAGGAATAACAACTTTTCATCGCACGTTGCGCTGTCAAGGGACATCTTAATTCTGCCCACTTCCCTGTTAAGCACCTTTTCATCGTGCTGTTCGGTGCTGTCAAAAAGCCAACCGCGGCTGCCGCAGACCGACACACCGTCCACTTCAAAAGAATTGTTTTGCAGAATACTGATTGAATCAAAGCCGTTATCTGCGATAAACTGATTCATCTTTGTCAGCGTGTTCCACCAGTAGTCGTGGTTACCTTTGATGATAATCTTTTTGCCGTTAAGGCTGTCTATAAACGCAAAGTCGGCGCGAAGCTCATCAAAATTCATCGCCCAGCTGATATCGCCTGCAATTACAACAGTATCGTCTGCCGTTATTAACTTGTTCCAGTTTTTTTCAATCCTGCCGACATAATCCTCCCATCCCGGGAAAGAGTCCATTGGCTTATCAGTGCCAAAGGACAGATGCGTATCGGCAATAGCAAATAATGACATAGAACCACCGTATAATTAAACGTAATCTACAAACACTAAAATCGAAAGGGGTGTTTTTATGGATAAAGAAATCAGAGGAATTTCCTGCGAGGTTAAGAACTGTGTGTTCCACAACAAAAACAACAACTGCACTGCAAACCGCATAAAAGTCGGCAATCCGCAGGCAACTCATGAAAGTGAAACGAAGTGCGAAACCTTTGAATGCTGCGAAAATCCAAGTAACTACGAATAAGAAAACAGGAGGGTTTGCGCCCTCCGTTTTTTATTATAATTCGAGAAGTTTAAACACCATTTCGCTCATATTCTCTTTATCGCACACATCGGTAAAGCGAACCTGCTTATCCTTGAGCGCTTTAAGCGGTGCAGGCACTTCCACGCCCGTTACCTTATTGAGTTCGTCAACGGTTTCAAACTCGTCAAGCGCGCAGTCGTCAGAGCCGTTAACGGCGCAAAGAACGCTCTTTGAGAACTTGTACGGCGAAGCGGTTGAGTCAATAACAGTCGGGATGTCGTCGCCCGTTTCGGCAACATAGTTTTCGTAAACCTGAACTGCAACTGCGGTGTGAGTATCGCAGAGATAGTTAAGCTCTTTTTCGTACTTATGAATGGTGTTGCTTACAGACGCTTCATCACAGAAACCAGCGTCAAAAATCTGCTGAATTGTGAGCATAAGTTCCTCTGTAATTACATATCTGCCGCAATCGTTAAGGCTGTTCATAAGGTTAACCACAAGCTTATCGTCCTCACCGCTCATATGGTACAGAAGTCGCTCAAGATTTGAGGAAATAAGGATGTCCATCGAAGGCGAAGTTGTGGTATAAAACTGCCGGTTTTTATCGTATTCACCGGACTTTAAGAAGTCTGTAAGAATGTTGTTTGAGTTAGACGCGCAAACAAGCTTTTTAATCGGAAGTCCCATCTTTTTAGCATAGTAACCTGCAAGGATATTGCCGAAGTTACCCGTTGGAACAACAGCGTTAATCTCATCACCGAGCGCAATTCTGCCCTGCTGAATGAGGTCTGCATACGCAGAAAAATAGTACACAATCTGCGGCACAAGTCTGCCCCAGTTAATGGAGTTTGCAGATGAGAACATCATATTCTTTTTAGCAAGTTCTGCCTTGATTTCGTCGTTAGTAAATATAGATTTAACCGAGCTCTGTGCGTCGTCAAAATTACCGTTAATAGCGCACACAGCAACGTTATTACCTTCCTGCGTAGTCATTTGCAGCTTCTGCATAGGCGACACGCCGTTAACGGGATAGAACACGAGAATTTTAGTGTTTTCAACATCCTTAAAGCCTTCAAGCGCAGCCTTGCCTGTATCGCCGGAAGTAGCAACAAGAATAACAATCGTCTTGCCGTCAGCAGTCTTTTTGGCGGAAACAGTCATAAGATACGGCAGAAGCTGAAGCGCCATATCCTTAAATGCACAGGTGGGTCCGTGCCAGAGTTCAAGGATGTTTTCGTTACCGTTTACGTTTACAACGGGTGCAATCTTTGCGCTTGAAAACTTGCTTGCGGCATATGCGCCGTTAACGCAGTAATCAAGTTCATCTTCCGTAAAGTCGGTAAGATATTCCTTAAGCACGGTTTTTGCCCTTGTGATATAGTCCATTTCGACCATAGAGTTGATTTTATCAAGCGAAAACTGCGGAATCTCGCAAGGTACAAAAAGACCGCCTTCCTCGCTGATTCCCTGTGCGATTGCCTTTGCGGCAGACACCTTGATATTTTTATTCCTTGTTGAAGTATAAAGCATAGTTTTATCTCCTGTAGTGAAGTTTACCTGTATATTTTAATCTAATTGAAAAGCATTTTCAAGATGTTTAACGGATTTTATTTTGCCGTCCTTGCAAATTACCTCTATAACGTCAAATCTCGGCTGCAAATCGGTAGGGTTGCGCATTAAATACATCTGTGCTGCAGCAATCATTTTTTGCTGTTTTGAGTAAGTTACAAACTCTTTTGGAGAGGCAATTGAGTTTTCATCGCGCATTTTAACCTCAACAAAAACGATGTATTTTTTATTTTTAACTATTATATCAATTTCGCCGAATTTGCAGGAATAGTTGTAATCAACAAGCTTATAGTGCTTTTTCTTAAGATATTCTGTTGCTTTTAGTTCTGCGTATTTACCACGGTTGTTCATTTTTTATTGTACCACGTTTTTAAAAATGACTGGCGGTGAAGCTCGCACGGACCGTATTCATCAAGCATCTGATAGTGCAGCTTTGTGCCGTAGCCCTTATGCTTTTCAAACTGATACTGCGGATATTTTTCAGCCATTTCAAGCATATATCTGTCCCTTGTGACCTTTGCGAGAATTGATGCAGCGGCAATGGACATTGACTTGCCATCGCCCTTGACAATGCACTCTGCCGGAATGTCAAGCGGCGGTATTCTGTTGCCGTCAATCATAGCGTAATCGGCAGGAATATCAAGCCCCTCAACCGCCCTTTTCATAGCAAGATAAGTAGCCTGCAGGATGTTGAGCTCGTCAATCTCTTTTTCGCTTGCAGTCGCTATAGAATACGACAGCGCTTCCTCTTTAATCACGTCAATAAGTGCTTCGCGCTTCTTTTCCGTAAGTTTTTTTGAGTCGTTAACCCCGCTGATAATATGACCTTTGGGAAGTATAACAGCAGCAGCGCAAACGGGACCTGCAAGCGGTCCCCTGCCGGCTTCGTCAACACCGCACACACAGGTGTAGCCTTTGGCAAGAGCGCTATTCTCATATAACAGCCAGTCGATAGTTTCAATTTCTTTATTCATCACGGTAACTCCAATGTGATTCTTCCGAGTTTTCCGCCGCGGAATTCATCTGCAACGATTACAGCGGCACGCTCATAATCAATTTCGCCGCCCTTGATGAGGAATCCGCGCTTTTTGCCGATAAGCTCAAGGATTTCCCAGCCCTGTAAACCTTCAACGGAATCAAGCTTATAGCGCTCTTCAATCGCCTGAGGACGCGTTTTTGCAAGAGTTTCAAGCAGTCTGCAGGCAAGCGTTTCCTGGTCGGTTACTTCGTCCTTAATTGAGCCGATAAACGCAAGCTTGTCGCCGACTTCGGGATCGTCGAACTTTGGCCAAAGTACGCCGGGCGTGTCAAGCAGCTCAATTCCGTTACCTACAACAAACCATTGGTTCTGGCGCGTGACGCCTGCCTTGTCGGCAACCTTAGCCTTTGCGTTTTTGCCCATGCGATTAATAAACGAGGATTTGCCCGTGTTCGGGATACCCACAACCATAAGTCGCAGGGGCTTATTCTTCATACCCTTGCTTTCATTTTTTGCGATTACATCTGCCAGGGCGGACTTAACCGTTTCGTCAAACTTATTAAGTCCTTTACCTGTGCGGCAGTCTACTGCAAGGGCATAAAAGCCGCGCTCCTTAAAGTGTTTAAGCCAGATTGAAGTGGCGGTCTGGTTTGCCACATCGCATTTATTCAGCAGAATAATACGCGGTTTATTCTTGATTATGTCGTCAAGTTCGGGGTTGCTCGAGCTTTTTGGCACGCGTGCGTCGACAATCTCTACAACGCCGTCAACAAGGATAAGGCTCTCTTTAATAAGACGCCTTGTTTTTGCCATATGCCCCGGAAACCACTGAACGTTCTGTTTAATATATTCAGGCATAATATACCTACCTAAAAACTAATTAAAACGCCCCACACTGTGAGGCGTTTATAAGAATTATTATCTGATGTCTTCCTTAACCTTAGCAGCCTTACCAACTCTGTCACGAAGATAGTAGAGCTTAGCGCGGCGAACCTTACCCTTACGGATAACCTTAACGTCAACAACGTTGGGTGAGTGAAGCGGGAATACACGCTCGATACCTACGCCGTAAGAAATGCGACGAACGGTAAAGGTTTCGGATACGCCCGAACCCTTTTTAGCGATAACTGTACCCTCGAACATCTGAATTCTTTCTCTTGAACCCTCACGGATATTAACCGAAACACGAACGGTGTCACCGATATTGAACTTCGGTGCGTTATCCTTAACGGAGTCCTGTGCAATAATTTTAAGTGCGTCCATTTTATTTCCTCCTTAATTTTTATATGATGTTCTTATCAGGAGTCTGACATTGGACCATCCTCTAAAATGCGTAACGCTCGCATTTTACGCGCAGACAGAGTAATCTGCGGCTAAATGCTGATATATAATAACACAAAGTTATTATAATGTCAAATGTTTTTTTATTTATATTCTTCAAGGTCGCCTGTAAGCAGCCTGATACGCGATATACTTTTCCATTCAAAATCCATATCAATAATGCGGAGTATTGTGTCAAACAACAGTGACGGATTGAGGTTTTTATCAGGACCTGCAAGCAGACGTGTGTTAAGCACAACCTCGTCACCGCGAACAGAAATATTATATGACACGATGAAGTCCTTGATATTGGTTTCCTTAAGTATTCTGCGTTTGCCCTTTTTGCCCTTTTTGAGCGCCATAATCTCATCGCTGTCAAGTACAGCCTTAATCTTTTCAAGCGCAGTTTCGTTATCTTTAAACTCAAACTTGTACACATAGTCGCTGTACATAATATCATGGCTGTCCATAAAGTCATCGTATACATCGACAATGCGTATACCCTGCGGCAGGGATTCGTTCATCCGCCGCTTGATTTCGTCGTAAGGTATATTCTCAAGTATGCGGATATCAACATTTTCGCAAAGGCTTTCAACACCGAGGGACAGCGGAAGCGAAAAGCTCATAAACGGGTGCGGATTAAAGCCCTCTGTAAACCAAAGCGGAATTTTAGCACGCGCAAACGCTCTTGAAAACACACGGTTTGTATCAAGGTGGCTGATATATTTTGCCTGGTCGGTCTTTGAAAAACGAAGTCTAATCTCTTGCATCGCAGTGACCTCCGTTTAACATATTTGCACCGCAACCTGCGCACTTTATGCGGCAGTGCGGCGTGGTTTTGTTTTCGTGAGCGCGCTTATTTTCCAGTTCAAGGAACTTCCTGCTGACGCCGTAGTCAAGATGATCCCACGGCAGAACCTCACTGAAATCGCGCGTGCGCTGCGTGTAAAACAGCGGGTCTATGCCGTTTTCCTCAAACGACTGCATCCATGCGTCAAAGTTGAACTTATCATCCCAGGAATCAAACTTGCAGCCCTTTTTAAACGCGGAATAAAGCACCTTGCCGAGCCGTCTGTCGCCGCGCGCGAGCACGCCCTCAAGCAGAGATGTAGGTGTTTCGTGGAAAGAAACTTTTATCTTGCGCGAAGGTATACTTTCAAGCAAATGCTTTTGCTTTGCTTTTAGCGAATCCATTGTGTCCTCGGGTTCCCACTGGAACGGAGTGAACGGCTTTGGTATAAACGATGCGCAGGATATGGACACCTGCACGCCACTGCCCTTTGTGTTGGGGTTTTTGCCGAAAGTGTGAACAACCTTCATACCCAGGTCGGCAATACCTTCAATATCCTCCATAGTTTCCGTAGGAAGTCCCATCATAAAATACAGCTTAACAGAAGTCCAGCCGTTATCAAACGCCTTGTTGCAAGTATTTATAACCTCATCCTCGGTAACATTCTTATTGATAACGTCGCGCAGCCGCTGCGTACCAGCCTCGGGCGCAAAGGTAAGTCCGCTTTTGCGCACCTTGTTGAGCTTGTCCACAAGCTCGTCGGAAAAATTATCAACACGCAGACTCGGAAGCGAAAGATTGATTTTATCCTTAACAGTCCAGTCAATAAGCGAGTTCAGCATATTGTCAACATCGCTGTGGTCGGATGTAGATAGCGAGCACAGCGACAGCTCATCGTAACCTGTTGAATCAATAAGCGCCTTGCTCTGCCTGTTGATTGTTTCAACACTTTTTTCGCGTATAGGGCGGTAAATGAAGCCTGCCTGGCAGAAGCGGCACCCGCGTATGCAGCCCCTGAAAATCTCTGTGGTTGCTCTGTCAAACACAATATTTACAAACGGCACAACGAACTTATCGGGATAATAAACCGTGTTCATATCCGCGATAACAGTCTTTTTTACCTTTGCAGGCGCGCCGTGCGTGGGCGTAATCGACTGCAGCGTGCCGTCGTCGTTGTACTTATCCTCGTAGAAAGACGGAACATAAATACCGTCAATATCCTTTGCTTTGAGCAAAAACTCCTGCTTGGTTGCGCCGTTTTGCTTGCACTCTTTTAGTAGGTCAAGCACCTCGTTTGTGCTCTCTTCCCCTTCGCCAAGGAAGATAATGTCTACAAAATCGCACATCGGTTCCGGATTGCAGGTGCAGGGACCGCCGACAGCGATAATCGGCGTAAGCGCTTCCCTTTCCTTTGCAAGCACGGGAAGTCCTGCAAGGTCGAGCATATTAAGCACGTTAGTGTAGCAAAGCTCGTACTGCAGCGTGAAGCCGACCATATCAAAATTCTTGATGTAGTCGCCCGATTCAAGTGCAAAAAGCGGCACGCCGTTTTTACGCATAAGTTCTTCCATATCGGTATCAGGCGCGAATACTCGCTCGCACCAAGCGTCGTCACGCTCGTTAACAACGCCGTAAAGTATCTTCATACCGAGGTGGCTCATACCTATTTCATATGTATCGGGAAAACAAAAGGCATAGCGCAAATCGACCTTGTCTGCGTCTTTAACCACGCTGTTAAGCTCGCCGCCCGTATAGCGAGCAGGCTTTTGCACATATTGCAGCAGTTTTTCAACTTCTTTTTTTATCATACAAACCTCTGAAATTTATAAAATAAAATACAATGTATATAACAATCATTATAAGGGAAATATTGCGCAAAATCAATGCTGCAGCGAGCAAAACGGCTGTTGTGATTGCAGACACGGCAACCGTGATTTTATAAGCAACGTCGCAGTTAAACACCAAGCAAGCAAGCACGTTGAGCGACCTTCCGCCGTCGAGCGGATACACAGGTAAGACGTTAACAAGTGCAAGCGCAAAGTTGATTTCGCGCTGAACGTTAAATAGCACAAACAGCAGGTTAACCGCAACGCCGCAAAGGAGGAATATGAGTTCCTGCAGCGGACAAAGCTGCGCCGACTGCTTCATCCCGATTCCGTAATACGAAACGGTGATTAATTCTATCTTACCGCCAAATATCATAATGGCGAGTATATGCCCGATTTCGTGCAGCGAGGAGAACACAACAAGCCATAACAGGCTGTTGTTGCCCACTAATAGCGAAAGAAAAATTATGAGAAGAAACGAAAATTCGATTCTGAACCTGATATTAAACAACGTAAACGCCACAGTATCACCATAAATTGATACGGTGACAAAGCGCGGATAATTACTTGTTTTTATCCAGATAGCTCTGCAAAATCATAACGGCAGACACGGCGTCCACAGTCTGCTTGCGCTTTTTGCCGCTGACGTTATTCTGACTCAGAACATTGTGCGCCATAACGGTTGTAAGGCGTTCATCCTGATACTCAATAGGAACGTCACATTCTGCGCATAAAGCGTCGCCGAGGGCTTTACATTCGTCGCAGCGATAGCCGTAAGAGCCGTCCATATTACGCGGCAAGCCGATAATAATCTTTGACGGCTGTTCTTTATTAACGATTTCCGCAATTTTTGCAACGAGTTTTGGCATATACGTTTCGGTAATAACGCTGTGAGGCGACGCAAGCATTCCCCTTACGTCTGACATTGCGATGCCCGTGCGCGTATCGCCGTAATCAATTGCCATAAGTTTCATAATAACCCTTTCTAAAAGAACGGAAAACCGAAAACTCGATTTTCCGTTCCCAAAAACTAATTAGTCTTTTTATCCTCAACAGGCTTTGCGTCATTGCCGGATGGAGCAACAGCGGAAGTGCTTGGCTGAGTCTGTGTTTCTGTTACTGCAGAGGTCTGCGGCTGCGTAACTGTAGGCGCAGGTGCAGTAGAGTTGTTACTTCTTGTGGTACTGTTCGACTTTGTCGATGATTCCTTTGTGGACGAAGGCTCGGTTGTAGGCGGAACGTAGGTTGTTGTACCCGGAAGGTTATCCTTATCGTACCAGCCGTACATGTTACTGCCTGTGCAGATTTTACCGTTGTGCGGGCTGTACTGCAGCTGAACAATGCCGTCAGGCTGCTTGAACTCGTACTTCTTAACGCCCTTCTTTTCGTAAATATTCTGCATTACGAGATTCCAGAGCGTACCGCTTGGATTGTAGGAAAGGTTGTATACAACTTCTTTAGGTGTATCGTAGCCGTACCAAACGCCTGCAATGTATTCAGGTGTGCCGCCCATGAACCAACGGTCCTTATCCTCGGTTGTTGTACCTGTTTTGCCGTAGCACTGGATACCGCTGAGCTTGTAGTACATACCTGTACCCTCTGTCATAACGGTCTGCAGCAGCTTGTTCATAATGCCTGCTGTGTCCTCAGAGAGTGCGGCTTCCTTGGTTTCCTCAGGCTTCTTTTCAATAATAACGTTGCCCTGCGAGTCCTCAATCTTATAGTAAGCGTAGCCCTCGTAGTAGTAACCGCCGTTACCGAATGCCTGGTATGCGGTAGTCATTTCAAGCGTTGTAACGCCGTTTGTCAAAGCGCCGGTAGCCATAGGCGCGTAGTTTTCGTCCTGAACGTCAAGCGTGGAGATGTGGAATCTGCTTGTGATGTAGTCGTAAGAATACGACGGGCCAATCATATCAAGCGTTCTTGCAGCGATGGTGTTCATCGAGTTCGCAAGACCTTTCTGGATTGAAACCGTGCCGTTTGAGTAAACGCCGCCTTCGTTGGTAGGCCACGGCTCGCCGTCCGGCAAAGTCATAAGCGGTGCGTCCTTAACAGGCGTTGACCAGTAAATCTTTGTATCCTTATCCTGCAGACTCTTTTCAAGCGCAGGTCCGTAAACGGAAAGAGGCTTGATTGTAGAACCGGGCTGACGCGTTGACTGCGATGCACGGTTGAGGGTACGGTTCGCCTTCTTTTTGCCCGTACCGCCGACAATGCCGAGGATTCTGCCCTTGTAGTTCATTACTACGCACGCACCCTGAACGGTTTCGTCAGGCATTCTGCGGTAGTTAACATAAACGTCCTCAATAGCGTCCTGAACGTCAAAGTCGATAGCAGAGTAAATCTTGAGTCCGCCGCCGTAAATCATATCCCTTGACTTCTTGGCGCTGTAACCCATCTTCTGCAGGTCGTCGATAACCTCTTCAATAACATAGTCCGTGTAGTAAGAGTTGATCGCCTGCTTGCCCTTTTTCTTGTTCTTATTCTTAACGGTTGAACCCTTGTAATTTTTAGAGTTCGTGTAAACCATTTCGTAATTAATAGCTTCGTTATACTGACTTTCGGTGATAAAGCCCTTTTCCTTCATCTTACCGAGAATCCAGCGGCGCCTTGAAACATTGTTTTCAGGGTTAAGCTGGTCGGGATTGGTAAGCGGATCGTAACGTGAAGGATACTGCGTAATCGCAGCGAGGCACGCACATTCTGCAATGTTAAGATTTTCAACATCCTTACCGAAGTAGGTTTCCGCCGCGGTTCTGACCCCGTAGCAGCCGTTTGAAAGGTAGATTGTGTTGAGGTACGCCTCAATAATCTCGTCCTTTGAATAGTGCTTTTCAATATTTAGTGCGGAAAGTATCTCATTAAACTTACGAACGAAGGTAACGTCGTTCTGGTCTGTAAGGTTCTTAATCAGCTGCTGCGTGATTGTTGAACCGCCCTGACCCTGATTGCCGCGTACAAGGATTACGCCGCCGACACGCCGCCAGTCAACACCGTGGTGAGTCTGAAAACGCTCGTCCTCGCAGGCAATAAATGCAAGCGGAAGATACTTGGGCATCTCTTTTTTGGAGAGCCAGATACGGTTTTCCTCACCGTGCAGACGTGTGATTTCCACAGGCTTTTTCTTATTATTCTTCTCATAGCCGTAAATAAACGAAGTCTGGTTCTGGCTGTATTTTTCCTTATCAAGGTCAAAAACAGGGTCGCCGTTAATAACGCTTATGCCGTAAATAGCAATAACCGATGAGCACACAACGGCAACAACGCCGACAACCATAATGAGTGCAAGCAGTGTTTTGCCGAGTTTGCCGAAGAACGAGGCTGCTGCGCTTTTCTCCTTAACCGCAGTCTTTTTAGGCGGCTTCTGCTTTGGTGCAGGCTTTCTGTTGCGTGTGCCGCGGTCGGAACGTTTTTCGGAATTCCTGACATTGTAAGAACTCGGAAGGTTGCCCTTGCGCTGCTTGTCCTTGTCATCATTATAAACTTGTTGCGAATTATTCATAAAAGATTCGAGTAAATCATCATAATTCTTGGAAGCCATAAGATATCTCCTTAAATTTACTGCCTTATATTATAATATATTACAACGAAAAAATAAAGAAAAAATTACAAAAATTAATAATTGTTTACAATTTTTAGGGAAAATTTATCTTTCTGGCACGTTTTTTATTCATTTCTACGTACCGTGTTTTGACAATTACGTCGTCATACGTCTTTTTAGCCCTGATGAACACCCAGTAGGTCTGGTGGCATCTGCGGCACTTTGCAGCGCCTTTGAACGCCTTGTTCTGCACCGTGTATTCCCCGCTGTTGCGCAGTTTTTTGCCGCACTTCGGACAGGCAAGTTCGGCTTCATCTACCTTAAAAACGGATGAATCAAGCGACGTGATGTAGTACGGCTTAAACAGCAGCCTTTCAAAAAATGAGGAATCGCATTGCTTGACATATGCATTAAGCTTGTCCTTATCATACACGCGCTTAAAGCACTCTGCAGTGACATAGCAGTCGGCAAGCGCTCTGTGCAGCTTCTCTATGTCAATCTCAACGCCAAATTCCTCTGCGCATTTTGACAGCGCAATCTGGTTGTTTTTATGTTCTTCGTCACGCTCAACAAAAGCCATGCAGTATTTTTGCACATCGCAGTAATTGCGCATAAAATCGACCTTGCAGTTGCCGAAATGCTGCAGGAAATTGCCTGAAAGAACGTATAAGTCGGAATTGCTCCAGCTCATAAAGACATTGTCATCGCCTGCGCCCCACCTTGCAAAATCGGAAAATGCGTCCTTAAAACGAATACCGTTTTCCTTAAGTTCCTCGTTGGTAATGCCGGTGAGGTTTTTGCATCTGCCGGACAGCTTTTTGGTGAGTTCAGGCGTAATCATCTGCTTGAAAGTGTCGACTATATTTAATTTTTCGTCAAGCTTAACAGCGCCGATTTCAATAATCTCGTTCATAAAATTATGGACGATATGGCTGTAAGCATTGTTCCATTCAAAGTCAAAAATAATATAGTACACGTTTTATCCTCAAAAGTTCAAACCTATTGAACCAATAAAAAACAGCCTTGCAACTGCAAAATTGCAAGGCTACTTACTGAATGTTAAACAAAAAGGAATACAAGAAATGCTGCAAGTACTACAACAAAGAAGAGTACTATTAAGTACTTTGTAAGTCTTTCAAGTTTGCCTTCGATTGTTCTGCCTTTAGACCTGTTGTCAAAGTTATTTGCACCGCCTGTGATAGCGCCCGAAAGGTTTTGTGAACGACCTTCCTGCATAAGAACTACAACAGTAATAACAATTGATGCAACGATAAGTACGCCGCCGAATACATAATGATACCAAAGCATAATTAATCCTCCGAATTATATAAAAGTCAATAATCTATAATTTTACGCCCGTTAATTATAGCACAAGTGATATTATAATGCAAGTATTTTTTTCAATTATTAAAATGTGATTTGTGCGGTGTTGTCGGCAGGACTCGGAAGTGCGCCCGCTGCAGGCAGATTCTTTGTCCTGAAGCGCCATGCTTTTTCAAACTCGCCTTCCTGATAAAAATGCATAGATTCAAGCACGTGCTTTTTCTTTTGCGTCATAACGGACACGCCGATTGTATCCTTTGTGGTTTTGGCTGCAAGCGCGCCTGTGTTGAGCAGCAGCATCCTGCCGCTTGACGAGCAAAGCACGAGTTCGGTATCTTCTTCAATGTACTCACAGGCAACAAGCGGTACCTTGTCGGAATACGCTTTAAGCAGCTTTTTGCGGTTAGTTTTGGTCTGATAAGCAGAGATGTCAACCTTCGCAATCTTGCCGTTTTCAAACGCAAAAATCATATAGCCCTTGTACTCGTGAATTACGCAGATATATACAGTTTTTTCGTCGGGCTCCATGCCTAGCTTTGTGGCAACATATGTGCCGAGAAGCGATGCCTTGGAGTCTGCAAAATCGTCAACCTTTGCTTTGTATACCTGCGCTTTATCTGTAAAGGCAAGGATTTCGTCGCGGTTTGAGCACTCGAATACACGCTGAACCTCGTCGCCCTCTTTAACCTTCTGGTCTCCTGACATACGCAGGTTTGCCGTGCGGATTTTGTTGAGGTAACCCTCTTTGGTGATAAACAGAGTAACGGGATAATCAGGCACTTCAACAACTGCATTGTCGTCAAACTGCTCAACTTCGTAGAGAATCTGCGTTTTCCTTTCGCCCGAATACTTTGCGCTGACCTCCGTGAGTTCCTTGATGATAATCTTCTTGAGCTTGTTCTTGCTTGCAAGGATACCCTCAAGTTCGGCAATCTCTTTTTTAAGCGTTTCAATATCCTTGGTGCGCTTTAAGATGTACTCTTTATTGAGGTGGCGGAGTTTGATTTCCGCAACAAATTCAGCCTGAAGCTTGTCGATACCAAAGCCAATCATAAGGTTTGGTACAACGTCGGATTCCGACTCTGTGCCGCGGATAATCTTAATTGCTTTGTCGATGTCAAGCAGTATCTTTTCAAGACCTTCAAGCAGGTGCAGCCTGTCCGCCTTTTTATTAAGCGTAAACTGCGTTCTGCGGCGTACGCACTCAAGGCGGAAGTCAATCCACTCTTTGAGTATTGAGTTAACGCCGAGCACCTTCGGCGTGCCTTTGATAAGCACGTTGAAGTTGCAGGAAAATGCGTCCTCAAGCGGAGTCATCTTATATAGCTTCGCCATAAGCTTGTCGGGGTCAGTTCCCCTCTTGAGGTCAAGCGTGATGCGCAGACCTTTGAGGTCGGTTTCGTCACGGATGTCGGACAGTTCCCTAACTTTATTAGATTTAACCAGCTCAACAATTTTGTCGATAATCGCTTCGGAAGTGGTAGTAGGCGGAATCTCCGTTATATCAATGCAGTTGTACGACTTATCATAAGTGTACTTTGCGCGCACCTTAACAGAGCCCCTGCCGGTGGAATAAATCTTTTCAAATTCTTCCTTATCATAGATAACGTAACCGCCGCCGACGAAATCGGGCGCAAGCAGCGTTTCCGAAATCTCGTGGTCGGGATTCTTGATAAGAGCAATCGTAGTTTCGCAGAGCTCGCCAAGGTTAAACGATGCGATTGAGGAAGCCATTCCTACTGCGATACCCGTTGTTACGTTAGACAGAATTGACGGGAACGTTACGGGCAGCAGCGTAGGCTCTTTCATCGTGTTATCGTAGTTGTCGACAAAGTCAACCGTGTCCTTGTTGATATCCTCAAACAGTTCTTTTGAAATAGGCGCTAACTTCGCCTCTGTGTAACGCGAAGCGGCGTACATCATATTTTTTGAATACGCTTTACCGAAGTTACCCTTCGACTCAACGTATGGGTAAAGCAGGCTTTCATTACCGCGCGACAGACGAATCATCGTCTCGTAAATCGAAGCGTCGCCGTGCGGATTAAGCTGCATTGTTCTGCCGACGATGTTTGCGCTTTTTACCGTGCCGCCCTGCAGCAAGCCCATATTGTACATAGTGTACAGCAGCTTCCTGTGTGAGGGCTTGAAGCCGTCGATTTCCGGAATTGCACGGGAAATAATTACGCTCATCGCGTAAGGCATAAAGTTTTCTTTTAAAGTATCGGTAACCTGTTCGTCCTTAATGCTGCCTGCGCCCTGAATGTGGACGTTATCAGCAAGCGGATTAACAGCAGTTTCGGGTGTATTCTTTTTTCTTCTTGCCATAATAATACCCCCTTACGATACGTCTGCGGCATCAAGATACAGATGCCCGTAGTTTGATATGAATTCGCGCCTGTCCTCAAGATTATCACCGAGAAGCAGGTCAAATATTTCGCTTGTTGCTTCAGCGTCGCTCGGCGTAACCTTAATCAGCCTGCGAGTTGCAGGATTCATAGTGGTAAGGCTCATCATCTCCGCCTCGTTTTCGCCAAGACCCTTTGAACGCTGAACTGTGTACTTTTTGTCGCCGATTTCCTTGCGGATTTCGTCCATCTCAACTTCGTTATACGCAAAATAAGTCTGGTCTTTGCAGGTAACTTCGTATAGCGGCGACTCTGCGATAAACACCTTGCCCTCCTCAATGAGCTTGGGCATAAGGCGGTAAATCATTGTGAGAATAAGTGTTCTGATATGGAAGCCGTCAACGTCGGCATCGGTACAAATCATAATCTTGTTCCAACGCAGAGCGTCCATATCGAAAAGCGAAACGTCCTTTGCAGCCTTGCTTTTAACCTCAACGCCGCAACCGAGAACCTTGATTAGATCGGTGATGATTTCACTCTTAAAAATCTTGTCGTAATCGGACTTAAGGCAGTTGAGAATTTTACCCCTTACAGGCATAAGCGCCTGGAAGTTCGCGTCGCGCGCCTGCTTGCAGGCGCCGAGAGCGGAATCACCCTCTACAATAAATATTTCGCGTTCGCTTACGTCCTTTGAGCGGCAGTCAACAAACTTCTGGATACGGTTGGTCATATCGACCTTCGCCTGCAGCGTTGTTTTAAGGTTTTTCCTCGTCTTTTCCGCCTTAACGCGCGAGCGCATATTAATAAGAATCTGGTCGGCAATCTTGTCCGCGTCCATCTTATTTTCAATAAAATAGATTTCAAGCTGCTTGCGGAAGAAGTCCGTCATAGCTTCCTGAATAAACTTGTTTGTTATCGCCTTTTTTGTCTGGTTTTCGTAAGATGTCTGCGTTGAAAAGCTTGACACAACAAAGATTATGCACTCTTCAACGTCCTGAATATTAACCTGCGGGTCAGTTTTATTAAACTTATTATTCGCCTTCATATACGCGTTAATCTGGTTAACAAACGCGCTGCGAAAAGCCTTCTCCGGCGCACCGCCGTGCTCAAGAAAGCTTGAGTTGTGGTAGTATTCTTTAACCTGCGTTTTTTGCGAAAATGCAAGCGCAGCCTTGATTTTTAGCTTGTAGGTGTCAAGGTCTTCCCTGTCCTTGCCTTCGCGGTCACACTCCCAGTACTGCGGTGTGGTAAATGCGGTTTCGCCGGCAAGCTCTTTAACGTAATCCTGAATACCGTTTTCATAGCAGTATTCCGTGGTTTCAAACTGAGATGCGCTCGTCTGGTTTTTGAACACAAACTTTATGCCGTCGTTAACGATTGCCTGATGCTTCATTGTCTGCAAAAAGTATTCAGGCTGAACGTTAATATCAGTAAACACCTTGAGGTCGGGCTTCCACCTGATTTTTGTGCCGGTGTCGCCGCGCCTGCCGTAAGGCTCTTTTGTAAGTCCTCCGATATTTTCGCCCTTTTCAAAATGAAGCGTGTACTTGAAGCCGTCGCGCTTGATTTCCGCATCCATATACTCACTCGCAAACTGCGTAGCGCAGAGTCCGAGACCGTTAAGTCCAAGTGAATACTGGTAGTTGGAAGCGCTGTTATTATCGTACTTACCGCCTGCATAGAGCGTGCAGAACAGCAGTTTCCAGTTCCATTCATCTTCGTTTTTATTGAACTCTACGGGGATGCCGCGGCCAAAGTCCTGCACCTCAACAGAGCCGTCAAGAAAACGCGTAACAACAATTTTGTTACCGTGGCCTTCACGCGCCTCATCTATAGAGTTACTCATAATCTCAAATATAGAGTGCTGGCAGCCCTCAATGCCGTCTGAACCGAATATAACAGCAGGACGAAGTCTGACCTGATCAGCACCTTTTAACGACTTAATACTGTCGTTACCGTAAGCCTTTTTTGCCATAAGATTCCTCCATAAGAAGTGTACATACATTGTCAATTATACAATATGTTGTATATAAAAGTCAAGAATGAAATTATATTTTAATTATAATATCTGCTTTGCACTAAAATTGTCGCATAAACAAAAAACGGACAGCATAGCGCTGCCCGTAAATGTATTAATTCAGATCTGACCGCTTGTGTCGCCGTCCTCAAGTCCGCCTTCGGTACTTGTGGTAAGCACGTCAACTTCGTCATATAACTCAAGTTCTACTGATGGTGTTTCATATCTTTCTTTCACAATATTCACTCCCAAACAAATTATTACGCTTATATTATACAACTTTTGCAATATTTCGTCAAGTGTCGATTAAAAGAAAATACATAATGCCTGTTACAAAAAACAGACCACAATAGTGATTTATCAGAAAGCTGAAAGTATCCGTTTTTATCTTATTTTTAAAACAGGACTATTTTTATGATAGCGGTCCACTAAAGAAACAAAATTAGTAAAATCTTTAAACATCGGATCGTAAAAGCTTTCGGTAATATTAATATTAAGTTTTTCCATAGAACCAAAAATTTCAATTAAAGCGTTAAAAATTATTTTACTATAATTATTATCGAGCATTTCTTTAACATATGCTCTTATTAAGACGCCAAAACCTAATCTATAAACATATTCATTATCAATTCCTTCTTCTTCTTTTTCTTCCTCTGTCATAGAATCATAATAATCAAACCCGCCCCAATCTTCATGGCGCGTATAATCAGGAAAGTTTTCTGCAATTGGATCGTTGTACAAATAATCATATTTACTTGCAACTTCTACTGCTTTTTCTTCAAAACTAAAATACAATTCCTCCGTATCTGTTATATTTGAATTGATAATTTTTTTCTCATATTCTTCACATATCGCTTTAACAGCGAGAAACGGAACTTCTTCGTAGTATTCTTTTTTTTCGGGTAATTCAATCGTTATCGTTTTCTTCATTTTATTCATTTCCTTTCGTTATTGATTACACATATAATTATATAATAGATTATAAAAAATAACAAGTATTTTGTAGTTTGCACAAAAAATCGCACATAAAAAATGCAACAAATCTTAATTTTCTCACCTCTACTTTATTTACTGTTATTGTACCTGAAATAAGCGAAAAAAAGCGTATTTACGCAATATTTTAAATTGCCTCACTTTTTGCCTCATAAATTCGCTGTTATAAGCGACAATAAGCGGTTAAATAAGTAATAAAAAGGTAATGTTGCATTGATGAAAAGCAAAAAAACAACCATTATGCACAATATATAGTGTAAAATGGCTGTTTTTTATGGCAGGGGCAGAAGGACTTGTTCTCGCCTGCCGGCTCGGTCGGTGCTTCTGAACACAAGTGTTCAGAGGTCTCCACCGGAGACCCGCACCCCTCGATACGCTTCGCATGCCTTGGTTCAAGCATATTTAGTCAATGTCGCAAAAAAAGACCGCAACTGCGGTCTTTTTTTATGGCAGGGGCAGAAGGACTTGTTCTCGCCTGCCGGCTCGGTCGGTGCTTCTGAACACAAGTGTTCAGAGGTCTCCACCGGAGACCCGCACCCCTCGACACGCTTCGCATGTCTTGGTTCAAGCATATTTAGTCAATGTCGCAAAAAAAGACCGCAACTGCGGTCTTTTTTTATGGCAGGGGCAGAAGGACTTGAACCCTCGGCACGCGGTTTTGGAGACCGCTGCTCTACCAACTGAGCTATACCCCTGTATAGAATCAAAAATTAGCATCGCTACTTTTTGATTTGAATAATCTGCTCTTGATAAGCAACGCAAATAATATAACAAATTTCAACTGCAATTGCAAGTGTTTTTTGAAAATAATTTAAATACTTATTGCAAATCGCCATATAATGTGTTATATTATTAACAATCTGACGGAAAGCAGATACTGACCGAAAGATGCAAAACAATCAGTTTAACTGCATCTACGGGTGCAGTTATTTTTATTTGAAAGGAATTTTATTATGGAAACAAGAGTAGCGGTTATCGGAATTATCGTTGAAGAAATGGAAAGCGTTGGCGAGCTTAACAACATCCTTTCCGAATACGGCGACTACATCATCGGCAGAATGGGTATTCCCTATGCTAAAAAAGGCATCAACTGCATCACTGTAGTTGTTGACGCTGAAAGCGACAGGATTAACACCCTTTGCGGCAAGATCGGCAAGCTTGACGGCGTGTCGACAAAGGCTGCGTTCAGCAATGTATAACGGATTAATCGACAGGCTTGAACGCGACTGCGTGCTGACGTTTGATGAGTACCTTACGCTGATTGAACACCGCGACGAGTGCAGAGATTACCTTGCACAAAAAGCTGCCGCGGTGCGCGACAGAATTTACGGCAAGCGTGTGTTTATACGCGGGCTGATTGAGTTCAGCAACTACTGCAAAAACAACTGCTATTACTGCGGTATACGCGCTGAGAACAGGAATTTGCAGCGTTACAGGCTGACTGTTGATGAAATACTGAATTGCGCTGACAGCGGGTACTCGCTTGGCTTTCGCACCTTTGTGCTGCAGGGCGGCGAGGATACGCATTACAGCGACGAGGACTTTTGCAAAGTTATCACAACTATAAAACAAAAGTACCCCGAATGTGCTGTTACGCTATCGCTTGGCGAAAGGTCGTTTGAGTCATACAAGGCGCTGAAAGAAGCAGGCGCGGACAGGTATTTGCTACGGCACGAAACGTGCAACAAAGAGCATTACGAAAAGCTGCACCCTGCGGCTATGAGTTATGCAAACCGTATGCGCTGCATTGACGATCTGAAGTCGCTTGGATATCAAGTTGGCGTGGGGTTTATGGTGGGTTCGCCTTACCAGACAAACGACGACCTTGCAAACGAAATGCTGTTTATCAAGCAGGTTAATCCGCAGATGGTCGGCATTGGTCCGTTCATCCCCCACCGCGACACACCGTTTGGCGACAGAACGGCAGGAACGGCAGAGCTGACAACATTTATGCTGTCACTCATCAGGCTGACATTGCCGAACGTGCTTTTGCCTGCAACAACGGCTCTTGGCACGATTGACCCGATGGGGCGCGAAAAAGGCATTATGGCAGGTGCAAACGTGCTGATGCCGAACTTATCCCCTGCCGACGCAAAAAGCAAGTATATGCTGTATGACGGCAAAATCTGTACAGGCGATGAGGCGGCGCAGTGCGTTGAATGTTTAAAACTAAGAATAGAAAAAACCGGCTGCCACATTGTGACAGACCGCGGAGATTACATAAATCAGAGGTAGAATATGGAATACAATCCCAAATCACTAAAGGCGGAAGAATTTATTAACGACGGCGAAATACGCGACACAATCGCATATGCCCAGGCACACAAGAACGACACCGCTTTAATTGACAAAATCATTGAAAAAGCGAAGCTGCGTAAAGGTCTTGACCACCGCGAGGCAAGTGTTTTGCTTGCTTGCGACGATGAAGAAAAGGTTAAAGAAATCTACGACCTTGCAGAGCAGATTAAGAAGGATTTTTACGGCAACAGAATCGTGCTGTTTGCGCCGCTGTACCTCAGCAACTACTGCGTAAACGGCTGCCTTTACTGCCCGTATCACCTAAAAAACAAGACAATTCCGCGTAAAAAGCTTACGCAGGAAGAGGTTGCAAAAGAGGTTATTGCGCTGCAGGATATGGGGCACAAGCGCCTTGCGATTGAAGCCGGCGAGGACCCTGTCAACAATCCGATTGAGTACATACTTGACTGCATCAACACGATTTACTCAATCAAGCACAAAAACGGCGCTATTCGCCGTGTAAACGTTAATATCGCGGCTACGACTGTTGAGAATTACAAAAAACTCAAGGACGCAGGAATCGGCACATATATTCTGTTTCAGGAAACATACAACAAAAAGAACTACGAATACCTGCATCCGACCGGACCGAAGCACAACTACGACTACCATACAGAGGCTATGGACAGGGCTATGGAAGGCGGCATTGACGATGTTGGTATCGGCGTACTGTTCGGGCTTGACAACTATCAGTACGAATTTGCAGGACTGCTCATGCACGCAGAGCATCTTGAAGCTGTACACGGCGTCGGTCCGCATACAATCAGCGTACCGCGCGTTAAGCACGCAGACGACATCGATCCAAATGAGTTTGACAATTCGCTCAGCGATGAGATGTTCTGCAAGATTGCGGCATGCATACGAATTGCCGTGCCGTACACGGGTATGATTATCTCCACGAGAGAGAGTCAGGAAGTACGTGAGAAGATTATCCGCCTCGGCGTTAGCCAGATTAGCGGCGCATCAAGGACTTCGGTAGGCGGTTACACGGAAAAAGAGCGTCCGCACGACACAGAGCAGTTTGACGTATCGGACAACAGAACGCTTGATGAGGTTGTAAACTGGCTGATGCGCAACGACTACATCCCCTCTTTCTGCACAGCGTGCTACCGCGAAGGCAGAACGGGCGACAGATTTATGGCGCTTTGCAAATCGGGACAGATTCAGAACTGCTGCCATCCTAATGCGCTGATGACGCTTAAGGAATTCCTTATGGACTACGCTACAGAGGACACAAGGAAAATCGGCGAAGCGATGATTGAAAAGGAAATCGCAAATATCCCCAAAGAAAAGGTGCAGAACATAGTAAGAGAACGCCTTGTAAAAATTGAGCAGGGCGACAGAGATTTCAGATTTTAGGTGACAATATGGGACTTAACGACACCCCGTCTGCAGAGAGGATACATATTGGCTTTTTCGGCTTGCGCAACGCCGGCAAAAGTTCGCTTGTAAACAGGATTGCAAATCAGGATATCTCTGTTGTAAGTGAGGTAAAAGGCACCACCACAGACCCTGTGCGCAAGACTATGGAACTGCTGCCGCTCGGCGCTGTTGTGATTATTGACACGCCCGGATATGACGATGTTGGCGCGCTCGGCGAATTAAGGGTTAATACAACAAAAAAGGTGCTTGATTCGTGCGATATTGCAGTTCTTGTTACCGAAAATACAGAGATTTCCCCTGCCGAAAACGAGCTTATTGGAATATTCGGTGAAAAGAAAATCCCTTATATTGTTGCGCATAATAAGTCGGATATTAACGGCTTTTCTGCCAATACAAAAACCGATATTTACGTCAGCGCGACAGACAATAGAGGCATTGAGGAACTGAAGGAAGCAATAGGCAAAAACCTCAACATCAAGGCAAAAACGGTTAAGCTTGTTGCGGATTTTATCAGCGAGGGCGACACGGTTATTCTTGTTACGCCGATTGACGCTTCCGCACCTAAAGGCAGGATGATTCTGCCGCAGCAGCAGGCAATTCGGGATATAATTGACCACAACTCGGTTTGCGTTGTAGTGCAGGTTGGCGAGCTTGCGGCTGCAATTAACAACCTTAAAAATCCCCCTGCCCTTGTTGTTACTGATTCGCAGGCGTTTAAAGAGGTTGCGCAGATTGTACCGCGTGAGATTCCGCTAACATCCTTTTCAATTCTGCTTGCTCGTTATAAAGGATTCCTTGACATCGCAGTTAAGGGCGCGCACGAGATTGACAAACTCAAAGACGGCGCAAAAATCCTTGTTAGCGAGGGTTGCACGCATCACAGGCAGTGCGAGGATATCGGCACGGTTAAGCTACCAAAACTGCTGAAAAAGTTCACAGGCAAGGAATTTGATTTCACTTTTTCATCAGGTCACGGTTTTCCTGATAACCTTGAGGAATTTGACTTGATACTTCACTGCGGCGCGTGCATGCTTGGCGACAAAGAAGTGATGTCGCGTATGAATAAGGCTGGTGACAGTGGTGTACCGATTACAAACTACGGCACCGCAATTGCACATATGAACGGAATACTTGACAGAAGTATTGAGGTTATTTATAAATAAAACAAACTACATAAAAGAAAACCCGGGGCTTTGCAGCCCCGGGAATTTTGTTATTTGCAATTAGTCTGCAAATGTGCAGTACATGAAGTACTTGTAGCCAAGCGGGTTGGAGAAGAAGCCCTTAACGTTCTTGTCAAGCATAAACTTATCTGTGTAGTAGTAGATAGGTGTAATGCAGCCTGACTGCATAAGCATATCTTCTGCAACGTGCATCATTGCATAGCGGTTGTTATCGTCTGTGCAAGCCTTGATTTCCGAAATAAGAACATCATAAGTCTCTGCCCATGTGCCGTTTTCAACCTTAACTTTTGAACCGTACTTTGTAAGATCTACGCTGTAGCCCTTAACATCCTTGTGGTCGCCCTTACCGAACTGAACGTCGTTGTTACCGGAAGCAGTTGTCCACATATCAAGGAATGAAATCGGGTCGTTGTAGTCTGCAAGCCAGCCGTTACGAGCGATAGAGAAGTTACCGTCCTTACGTGTGTTGAGGAAGGTGTTCCATTCCTGGTTCTCCATGCTGATTTCGATACCAACGTTTGCAAGTGTTGACTGGATGTACTCACCGATTGCCTTGTGGTTCTCGTCTGTGTTGTAGAGATAAGTGAGTTTCGGGAAGTTTGTGAACTTCTTGGTAGCGTCGTCGTACTTGTAGTACTTCTTAAGGGTTTCAATAGCTGAATCGTAGTTAGACTTAACAGCTTCCTTAGAAGCGTCAAAGTAACCGTCGAAGTCCTTGCTAACGCCTGTGTTCTGATAGAACTGAGTTTTGCCGTCAGCGTCTGTAAGACCCATAGCTACAAAGGAAGAAGCAGGAACTTCACCGCCCTGTGAGATAGATTCAACGATGTAGTTTCTGTCAAGAAGAAGTGAAACAGCGTTTCTGATTTCAGCCTTTGCCTTTTCAGCCTCTTCACCTGTGAGAGTTGAATCCTCGGGAAGAATCTTTTCGTTAATGTTCCAGCATACATAGTATGTACCAAGCTGACCGTTAACGATGAATTCATCAGGATACTCTTCCTTAAGAGAAGCGATTTCGTTGTTCGGGATAGAACTGATGAGGTTCCATTCGCCGTTCTTGAAGTTAGAAAGCTGGTTGTTAGCGTCGTCTGACAGATAGAAGTTAATCTTGTTCATTGTAACTTCGCCTGCGTCCGGATGCTCAGCATTCTTTTCAAGAGTGATGAGTGAGTTGTGTTCCCATGAAGAAAGTTTGTAAAGACCGTTGCATACATAAGTAGCAGGATCAGTTGCCCAACCGTCGTTCTTAACAACATCTTCACGTACCGGGAAGTAAGTCGGGAATGCAAGAAGCTCGTTCCAGTAAGGGATAGCGTTCTTAAGAGTTACTTCGATAGTCTTGTCGTCAACAGCCTTAACGTTGAGCTTGGCATCCTTGTTTACAGGGTTGCCGTCCTTGTCAGCCTCGGTAACTTCGTCGTAACCGTCAACAACCTCAAACATGTAGCCGTAGTCAGCTGCGAGTTCGAGAGAAGCCGCTCTCTGCCATGCGAATACGAAATCGCCAGCAGTTACGTCTTTACCGTCCGACCATTTAAGACCGTCTTTGAGTGTGTAGGTGTAAGTAACCTTACCGTCATCGCCCTTTACGCCTTCAGGAAGCTCTGTTGCTGCGTCAGGAACGATAACGAGCTTGCCGCTGTCATCCTGTGACCACTTTGCAAGACCTGAGAACAGGTGTGTAAGCAGAGTAGCGCCGTCAACCGCAGAGTTGAGAGCAGGGTCGATTGTGTCCGGCTCAGAAGCCAGACATACTGAAATTGAGTCTTTTGCAGTCTCCTTTTTGCCATCGTTTTCGCCGCCCTTAGAGCAAGCCGCAAAGCTTAACACTACGAACATAACAGCTAAAACGAGAGCTATGATTCTTTTTGTTTTCATAGAACCATCCTTTCATATTTTTTACGCAGCACTGCTACTGCGCAGTTTACAAATCTGTGTACAAAGATTAATCGTTAATCTCTGCTGTTCTGAAGCAGGCAACAAAGTGACCTTTTGAAACCTCTTCAAATTCGGGCATTTTTTCAGCGCACTTGTCTGTAGCGTACTGACAGCGCGTTCTGAACGGGCAGCCCGAAGGTGCGTTGAGAGGGCTTGGAATATCGCCCTTAAGCACAATGCGCTTGTTTTCCCTTGCGATTTTCGGATCGGGAATCGGTACTGCGGAAAGCAGCGACTTTGAATACGGATGAAGCGGATGATTATAAATCTCATCTGCATCCGCGAGCTCAACTATGTGACCGAGGTACATAACAGCGATTCTGTCCGAAATATGGCGGACTACAAGCAGGTCGTGAGCGATGAACAGGTATGTAAGCTCAAGCTTGTCCTGCAGTTCGTCAAACATATTGATAACCTGCGCCTGAATGGAAACGTCAAGCGCGGATACAGGCTCGTCGCAGACAATAAAATCGGGATTAACCGCAAGTGAACGTGCAATACCGATTCTCTGGCGCTGGCCGCCCGAAAACTCGTGCGCATACCTTGAAGCGTGCTCGCTGTTAAGTCCTACATAGTCCATAAACTGAAGGATTTTTTCTTCCCTCTCCTTTCTGTCCTTGTAGAGCTTGTGAACATCAAGCGGCTCACCGATGATATCGGATACCGTCATTCTCGGGTTAAGCGAAGAATACGGATCCTGGAATACCATAGTCGCTTTTTTGCGGAATTCGTTGATATCGGAACGCGATTTAATCTGCTTGCCGTCGTACCAGATTTCGCCGCCGGTAGGCTTATAAAGGTGAAGAATAGTTCTGCCGACTGTGGTTTTGCCGCAACCCGACTCACCTACAAGGCCAAGCGTTTCGCCCTTCTTTATCGTAAACGAAACGCCGTCAACCGCTTTAAGCGGTGTTGAACGGAACCAGCCTGTGCTGATCGGGAAATATTGCTTTAAATCTTTTACTTCAATAAGCGGCTTATTTTCAGACATTATCTTCACCGCCTTCCTCGTCAATTACAATTTCTCCGCTGTCAATGCCCTTTTTGACATTCATCCAGCAGGAAGCGGAATGAACATCGTTAATCTGCATACGCTCTGCCTGATGATGGATGCAAATCTTCATAGCATTGTCGCACCTTGGTGCAAACGGACAGCCCTTTGGCATATTGAGCAAGTCGATTGGCGTGCCGGTAATAGGCTGCAACTTCTGACCTGCTGTGTCCGTAGTAGGAATAGAGCGAAGAAGTCCCTTTGTATACTCGTGGCAGGGGTTGTAGAAAATCTCGTCTGCAGTTCCCTGCTCGCAGATTGAACCTGCGTACATAACTATGATATCGTCGCACATCTGGGCAACAACGCCGAGGTCGTGCGTAATCATAATAATTGCCATGCCGAGTTCTTTTTGCAGGTCGGTCATAAGCTCAAGAATCTGCGCCTGAATTGTAACGTCAAGCGCTGTGGTAGGCTCGTCCGCAATAAGGATATCAGGCTCGCAGGCAAGCGCCATAGCAATCATAATACGCTGACGCATACCGCCCGAATGTTCAAACGGATACTGCTTCATACGCTTTTCAGGCTCGTTGATGTTAACGAGGCGAAGCATCTCAACAGCGCGTTCATATGCCTGCTTACGGTCTCTGTCCGTATGCAGAGTAATAGCTTCAATCAGCTGCCTGCCGATTGTATATGTTGGGTTAAGCGAGGTCATAGGATCCTGGAAAATGATGGAAACCTTGTTACCTCTTACCGTTTTCATTACCTTTTCGTCTGCGCCGATGAGTTCCTGACCGTCAAGTTTAACGGAACCGCCGACAATTTTGCCCGCAGGCGCAAGAATCTGCAAAATCGAGTAAGCCGTTACGGATTTACCCGAGCCCGACTCACCTACAATGCCGAGCACCTTGCCCCTGTCAAGCGAGAAAGAAACGTCATTTACAGCCTTAACTTCACCTGCGTCAGTGAAGAAGGAAGTCTGAAGATTTTTAACTTCTAACAATGCCATAGTGCGCCCCCCTTAGTCGTTAAGCTTCGGGTCGAAGGCATCTCTGAGACCGTCGCCGAAGAGGTTGAGGCTAAGCACTATCAGCGAGATAATGATTGCCGGAATGATTAATCTGTACGGATAACTTGTAAGTCCGTTAAGCGCTTCCGAAGCGAGCGAACCGAGCGACGGCATAGGCGCGTTAACACCAAGACCGAGGAAGGAAAGATAACTTTCCGTAAAGATCGCTGACGGAATCTGCAGCGCTGCGGAAATGATGACTACGCTGATGCAGTTAGGGATAAGATGCTTTGTAATAATCCATCTGCCCTTTGCACCCGTTGAACGCGCAGAAAGCACGTATTCCTGCTCACGAAGGGAAAGAATCTGTCCGCGGATAAGGCGCGACATACTAACCCAGTAGAGCAGCGCAAAAACAATGAACAAGCTTATGATATTTGCGCCTATACTCTCAAGTGCAGTGCCCTGAATAACAGGCGTTAGCGTTAACTTGAACACTGCAGAAAGCAGGATAACCATAAGCATATCGGGCAGCGAGTAGATGATATCTACCAATCGCATAATTATAAGGTCGACCTTGCCGCCGAAGTAGCCCGATATTGAGCCTATAAGCGTACCTATAACAAGCACGATAATGCTGGCAAAGAAGCCAACCGCAAGCGATACGCGTGTACCGTAGATAACACGGATAAAGTAGTCGCGACCTGCGGCGTCAGTACCGAAGATATGCGGGAAAACCTTTTTGCCGCTGTCAATAAGTTCCTGTTCCGTAGCGCCGTACTGGAACGGCTTGAGGTTGTTATATGACGCGTCAACAAGCTGACCAGGCTGAACGCCCAGCTGATCCTCGTAAGAATACGGCCAGAACACGGGAATTATGATACTGCCGATTGTAATAAGAATAATTATGATAAGGCTTACAAATGCAACTTTATTCTTATATAGACGCTTCATACCGTCCTTAAAGAATGTTGATGAAGGGCGCATCTGAACCATATATTCCTTTTCCTTATCGGTTGCAGGAATAAACATATCAAGGTCCACATGGAAGGTGAATTTTTTCTTTTGCATATAAACTCCCCCTTCCTTACTCAAAGTTGATGCGCGGGTCAACAACCTTGTACAGAATATCGGTAACAAGGTTCATGATAACGATTAACGCCGCGAGGATAATTGTAGTACCCATAATCATCGGATAATCACGGTTTGTAATGGAGCTTACAAACGCCCTGCCTATACCGGGAACGGCAAAAATCTGCTCTACAACAAGCGAGCCGGTAACGATATACGCAAGCATAGGTCCGAAATATGTAAGCACGGGGATGAGCGAGTTTTTAAGTGCATGACCAAAAATTATCTTTGTGCCTGAAACGCCCTTTGCCTTTGCGGTTCTGATGTAATCCTGACCGAGTACGTCAAGCATTGAAGAACGCGTAAGACGTGTGATGTAAGCCATTGGATAAAGTGCAAGCGTGATAATCGGTAGCACAAGACCTGACGAGGTAGAACCGTTTGCAGGCAACCACTGCAACTTGATTGCAAACAGCGCAAGCAGCAGCGAACCCATAATAAACGAAGGCATAGACACAAACGCGGTTGTGATAACCATAATAATTCTGTCTATAAGTTTATTACGGCGCAGCGCGGCAATAGCGCCGAGCACAATGCCGACTATTGCGGAAAGAATTGCGGCAATTACACCGAGCTTTGCAGACGTGCGCATACCATCCATAATGATATCGGACACCATTCTGCCCCTCTGCTTAAGTGAAGGACCGAAGTCAAACTTTGTTACAATGTCCTTAAGGTATGTACCGTACTGCACCATTAAAGGCTTGTCCAGTCCGTATTTAGCTTCCATTGCCTTTTGCACTGCAACGGTAGTAGCTTTTTCACCAACGAACGGTCCGCCCGGTACGGCGTGCATTACGAAAAACGTAATCGTAATTACCACCCATATTGTGAATATCGAAAGCAGTATACGCTTTACGATATACATCAGATTCTTTGAATTCATTTGGTTTTCCTCTATTCAATCATAATAAGCGCATAGTAGCACTAAATTATAAACATTATACCAAATATACAAATTATTTCAATAAATAAATTATATTATTTAGACAAATTTAACAAATTATAAAAAATAATAGACAGTATCCTAAGAATACTGTCTGTTACTTTAAAGAATTATGCAGATTAATCCGCTGCAGCCCTCGTTAATTACACGCTCTATTGTTTCCCTGAACTTATCGCGCGCGTCCTGCGGCATACGGTACAGTTTATTGTTAAGTCCCTCGCTTACAAGCGAGTGCAAAGACTTGCCGAAAATGTTTGTGTTCCATATTTCCGCAGGGTTATTTTCAAACTCACCGAGCAGATACATAACAAGTTCCTCGCTCTGCGATTCGCTGCCCACAATCGGCGCAACCTCCGTATAAGTGTTGCATTTAATCATATGGATAGACGGCGCCTGTGCTTTAAGACGAACACCATATTTGCCGCCCTGCTTCATAATCTCGGGCTCTTCAAGCGAAAGTTCATCCATAACGGGCATCACGATACCGTAGCCTGTGCTGTTAACCTGTTCAAGCGCATCGGCAATGCGCTGATACTTCTCTTTAACCTGCGCAAGTGCAACAAATTCTCGAAGCAGCGCTTCCTCATCAGCAATCTCAACACCGCATTTTTCGCTCATTATCTCAAACAGATGCGCGTTGTCTACATCAATATTAACAACAACCTTGCCGTCCGACAAATCCGCGTCCGTAACCACCGACGAAATGATATTCTCGTTTTGCCCGATGTTATACGCAAAACCTACTACCGAACGCATTGTTGATACGCTTGCGCACTCATCTTTTATCTGTGCGATGATTTCCCTGCGCAGTGAATCATCAGCCTCAAGCGAGCCGAACCAATTTGGAAGGTCAATGCCTATTGAGGTTACGGGGAATTCATACAGCACATTCTGCAGGATTTTCTTTATATCGTCTTCGCCGATTTCAAGGATGTTCAGCGGTATAACAGGCACATCGTACTTATCCGTCATCTGCACGGCAAGGTTTTTTACGTCCTGCGAATCGGGCGCGGTTGTGTTCATAAGTACTACAAACGGCTTGCCGAGTTCTTTAAGCTCGTTGATTACGCGTTCTTCCGCTTCCTCATATTCCTCGCGCGGTATCTGACTTATTGAGCCGTCTGTTGTGACTACAAGTCCGATCGTTGAATGTTCTTCTATTACCTTTTTGGTGCCGATTTCCGCCGCCATATTAAACGGTATTTCTTCCTCATACCACGGCGTCATCACCATGCGCGGCTGTTCGTCCTCAATATAGCCTTCGCTGCTCGGTACTATGTAGCCAACGCAGTCAATCATGCGCACTTTAAGGCGCAGGTTATCCTGCATTGAAATTTCGATTGATTCCTCAGGTATGAACTTCGGCTCGGTTGTCATAATAGTTCTGCCTGCTGCAGACTGCGGCAGTTCGTCTTTTGCGCGCTCTTTCTGAAAGTCACCCTCAATATTTGGTATAACGAGCGTATCCATAAAACGCTTGATAAAGGTGGATTTGCCTGTGCGGACAGGTCCGACCACGCCTATGTAAATATCCCCTTGCGTGCGGGATGAAATGTCGGAATAAATATTATCAGTCATTGTGTCACCTTCTATGCTCTTGGGATAATCAGTACTTTTGATGAGTCGAGAGTGTCGCTTTTCAGGGCATTTTCCTGAATAATCTTGCTTTCGTCAGACAAAAAGGATTTTGCAATATCCCATACTTTTTCATTTTCTTTGGCAAAATAAACGGTAAGCGCGTGGTTATTCTTAATCTCGTCGCCGATCGTTATATCTGCCAGAACAGGAATTGTACTCACATTGAAGTAGTAAGCATTGATTTCAAGGTTAAGGCGCATGTCAATTCTGCCGTCGGCAGCCAGCGTATAGTCGTAATCGTCAATGCAAAGGCTAACTATCGCGTCATCATACTTTTCGGCAGGAATATCAACGTCAGCAGATGCGCTGACAGAACTTAATCCGCCGTCGTTGCTTACAATTGCAACCGCGTCAACAGTCGTATGAATCGCACCTTTTTTATAATTTGGCGATTTAAGCTTAAGGCCGAGTTCCTTGATTTCCGTAATCTCGCCGTTCAGCATAAGCGGAACATCAACGAGTTTGCGCTCTGTGACAAATCTGCCGTCTGTGCTTGCAGTAAACTCTGTGTATTCTCCAGTGCTTTCCCTGCCTGCAGCGTAACCGTCGGTTACGAGTTCAGCCGTGTTTTCACGAATAACAGTAAGCCCTAACGCGATGTCGCCGAATATATTTATAACGGAAACCTTTTCGCCCGCCGTGCCTTTGATTTTGAAGAAAACCGAACCGAGCGCAACATCTGCAATAACAGTGTCATCATCCTCAAGTCCGCTTCTGTCAACAATCTTTGAAAGTGAAAACGAGTACGATGCCTTTTCTATGCCGCCGTCATCGTCATCCGCGGTGTAAAGAATTGTGGTTTTAAGCTCGGCCTTGATGAGCATTTTGTCCTTGATTACCTTGACGTCAGTGACTGTGGGATAAGTTGACGAGCTAATTATCCTGCCGATTGCCGCAGCGTCCGACGGAAGCGTAACCTCTTCGTCAAAATCTATTTTATCAATGTACGACGCGGCAACATCTGAAGTGGCAACGCTGCGTGTTTTGAGCTTTGCCGAATCGAACGACTTAACTGTCGGGAACTTAACGCGGTCGTATACCGAGATGTTGAGCACGGACATTGTGCGAACATCAATACGGCGCTGGTTAATCACTCTGAAGTTTGTGTACTTGTCGCAAATCACGGCGCGTACAAAAGATGACTCCGTGAGATTATCAAGCGTAAATACCTTTGAAAAATCCTCCTCAAAATCCGCAAAACACAGGCGGGATTTTTCGTTGTAATACGTAATCTGAATTGCACACTTGCCGTATATCTTAACCTCGTTAAAGCTGATATCCGCTGAAGTAACATAGCTGTTTGACGTGCATTTTACTACGCGGTAAATATCGTCAAGATAAGCCGGCAGGGATTCCTGATAATCCCCCTCTATATCGATTACTTTTGTAAAGATTTTGCAATTCTTTTCCAAACATGAGTATTCTTTTTGCATATCCATTGATTTTCTCCTTTCTGTTTCTATCACACTATATGCAGTAATTAAGGAATATATAACTACAATTATTGGTGTATAAAACATTAATTTAATTATTTTCATTTATATAGAACACTTGCATACGCCACCGCGAAAAAGTTACAATTTGGTTACAAAATGCAAAAAAGTGTGATTTTAGGGTGCCTAAATGTGACTATTATATAGAGGGGTAAATAATCACAACCCTTTGAAAGGAGGTGCAGCACTGATGAATCGTAACCGGAAAGCTACGGCGGACGCCGAATTCCAAAGGATTTACAAGGCGTATTACAGCTCGATTTACAAGTTTTGCTACTCAAAGCTACTTGACGACACTTCGGCTGTGGACGATATAATGCAGGAAGCATTTATCATCCTGTATAACCGACTTCTGAACGGCGAAGAGGTTGAATACGTTTACGCATTTATGCTGAAAACGGCGGACAACCTGATTCAGCAGCATTACCGAGAGCTGAAAAAGGCGAACCGAAACATAAGCCTTGATGAAATAATCAAGCTTCCTTCGCAAAACGACAGCCTTGATGAGCGAGTTGCATTTGAGCAGTACTCAAAAGAATTCAGTGCCGCACTGAGAGATGATGAAGCGGAACTGTTTTCCATGCGATACATAGAAGAATTAGAAATTAACGAGATAGCCGAGCTAACCGGAATGACTATTACAAACATTTCAACACGGCTGCACAGAATACGAGAAAAATTAAGAAAACTCTACGGCGAGGATTTTAATTACAGATAAACTCTTGTCCGCGTTTTCGGAAAGGAGATAATATGGCTCACATTGATATGAACACAAGAATTATAGATAATATTAATAACGACAATATTGCCGCTGCGCTCAATTATATGATTGACAGCGAGCTTTCAAAAGATGTAAGCCAGATGAACACAGCTTTGATTGACGAGTGTGTTAACGCTCTTCTTGAACTTGAAAGCGATAAGGATAATAACTTCGCATTGATGATTCCGATTATTTCGTCAAAGGAATACCTTAAGATGATTCAGCCGAAGAAAGCTATAAATTGGAAAGATATAAACGTATTTACAAGAGCTGCGCTTATTGCTGCGCTGCTCGCGTCAACAACCCTGACGGTTAACGCCGCATACGAGGTAATTACAGGCAACAAGCTTTTGGATGATGTAAGCAACTCCCTGCACAGCAAGCTTGTAGATTGGGGCTTGATTGATGACGAAATGAGCGAAATTCTTCCTATTGATACCCCGCACATAAAAGAAGAACCTACTACTGTACAGGAAGCTGCTACCGATGACAGCGAGGAGGTAAAAACAGTCAGACTGAAAAAGCCTGTAGCTTCTAAAAATATTGAACAGTTTAACGGCGTTGACGACGACAACGAGGAAACGACTACGCATCACTATATTGAGCAGTTTAACGGTGATGATGACGATGATGAGGAAACCACAACCAAGCCAGCTATTGAACAGTTTAACGGCGAGGATGACGACGATGAGGAAACTACAACACGTCGCAAGCCCGAACCTACAACCGTTACACCCGCAGCAGAGCCCACAACGCATAGCGATGAGGAGGCTGTATTGATTTCGCTTGAAGCGGATTATGACGACTCCTTTAAGCTTGACTATGTATACGGCGAAGCGCTCTCCTACGACGGACTGACGCTAACTGCTAATTACAGCGACGGCTCAAGGAAAAATGTTGACATCAAGGATACAAATCACACAGAGAGCGTTAATATGAACGTAACTGCCGACTACACGCTGCGCATAATTTACAAGACCTGCGTTGTGACAATCGACATTACGGTACGTCCTGACGACGACACACGCGGTGCGCAGGTATGCGAGAACGAGCTTTACGACTATATGCTCACCAAGAAGGGCGTGTACATCACAAAATACAAGGGCGATGAAACTAACATTGACATTGACAAGCTTGACGGTGAGCCGGTATTTGCAATAGGCGCAGGCGTTTACAGCGGCAAGAACATTGAACACGTGACTGCTGAAAATGCTCAAAAGATTTTTGCAAACGCGTTTAAGGATTGCGTGAACCTTGAAACCTGCTACACGCCGAGGGCAAAATACATTGGCAATTCGGCGTTTGAAAATGACGTTAAGCTTAAGCACCCTGTATTCAGTAACGATTTGAGTTATCTCGGCACAGCGGTTTACAAAAACAGCGGCATAACGGAGATTTCGCTGACTGAAAACATCAGCGAAGTGCCTGATGAACTTTGTGAAAACTGTGCGGATTTGGCTAGTGTGAACCTCCTTGGTGCCGAAGCAGTCGGCAAATATGCATTTTCCGAATGCACCTCGCTTGTTCAGGTGAGCGGCACCGACGTTCTCACAAAAGCTGGCGACTTTGCGTTTTACAACTGCAAGAGTGCGGAGTTTACGGAAAAGCCTTCAAAGCTCACAGCAGCCGGCGACAACGCGTTTGCGTACTGCAACAACATTGACTTTGGCAAGCTTTATATAACAGAGGTTGCGCCTTATGGCTTCCTTTACTGCCACAAGCTGACAAACGTTGAGATTGACGGCAGAGTAAGCGTTATTCCCGAGGGCGCGTTCAGAGGCTGCCATATTGACACACTTAAACTCAACGAGGGTGTGAGTGTGATTGACGACACGGCGTTTATGAGCATCAACATAACGGAAGTTCATCTGCCGTCAACGCTTGATAAGATCGGCACGTACGGTCTGTATTCAACCAGACTGCGCGACCTGTACTGCCCGAGAGCGCTTAATTCAATCGGCAGTTCGGCGTTTTACAAAACCCGCCTTACAATGCACGTTTACAAAAACAGCTACGCCCACACATATGCATATGAAAATAATATAAAATATGTTATTATAGAAGACGGGCATGAAATCGTGCAGCTACAGGGCGAGGACGACGTTGACGACGAGACACCCGGCGGAATTATCAACCTCAACGGCGAGGATGATTAGAAAGGAGTAAGATTATGAAAACTAAAAGATTAATTTCGATACTGCTTTCAGTATTATTAATAATGACGTCCTTCCCTGTTACCGTACTTGCTGACGATAACAACGACGATAGATTTACAAAAACGACTGAAGGATATATCATCTGCGACAATATTGAGGATCTGAATCTTACCGAGGACGACGACCTCGACGGACAAGTTAACATATATAATTTTGTTGGTGCAAACTGGTTTTATGAAGGCGAAACAAGAACGGTTAAATTTATGTATTATAACCGATCTCATCCTAACATTGCCGATACCACAAGTATTAACTGCTATAACAAAACTTGTATGCAGATAACGTATTTTCGCACGCTGTCGTTTGAAACGTGGGTTGAAGAGAATCCCGAATATTATGAGGATTATAAGAGCAACGGCTACACTGATGAAAGCATTTATGACGATGTATTTATGACCGTTTACGATGAAGACGGAAATGAATACAGAGGCACATATGAATACTATCAGTTCCCGTTTTTTGACTCGGTGCAGAAGGTTATAATCGGCAACAACATATCAAAAATTGAGAGTCTGCCGTTAAATCTTTTGTTTAAAAACCTTAACTGCATTGAATTTGAGGAAAACTCAGTTCTGACGGAAATTGCCGAAATGTTTGGAGGCACGGTTTATGCCGGAGAGGATCCAATTTCTGTTGCCGAGGTTACATTGCCCGCGTCAGTTACTAAAATTAGTGGTGGCTTTTCAGGTTCTAACTTTGTATCGATAGACCTGAGCCAGACGCAGATAACGGAGATACCTGACTATGCGTTTTACAACACGGGTAATCTAACAGAACTCAAACTCAACGACAAGATTACAACCATTGGCAGCTACGCGTTTAAAGAGAGTTCTATTAAATCAATTGAACTGCCATCAACGCTTAACACATTAGGAAACGGCGTATTCTACAATTCAAGTATTGAATCAATCGACCTTGAAAACACAGAGGTTCTTGATATTCCAAACAATGCATTTTACGGCGCAGAGATTAAAACAATCAAATTAAACCCGTGCACCGAAACGATAGGAACATCTGCATTCAGATTATCCGCGTTAAAGGAAATTGATATACCGTGCTTCGTAAATGAAATCGGCGGAAGTGCTTTCCGCAGCACTACAGACCTTGAGAGAGTTACAATTCATTGTAATGGCGACATAGATAACTTTGCATTCAGGGATTCGGGACTGAAACATCTCGATATGAGCGATAGCGATCCAACCCTCGGCAAGCAGGTATTCAGAGGCTGTAAGTTTGAAGAGGTACACTTGTCAAGCAATCCTTGTTTCAGTATTACCGGCGAAGGCACCTTCAGCTACTGCACAATAAAAACGCTCGATATGCCAAGCGTGCAAACAATCGGCACTAATACATTTAGCAATTCGATAATAGAAAACGTGATTATTCCGGAAAACTGCGGTAAAATGAACGATTGCTTTAGCGGTGCAGACATTAATTATATCTGTATAAGGTCGCCGTATGTAAATATTTACACAACGGACTATTTTGCCAATATCAGCAATCTCAAAACGATTGTTTATCTCAATACAAATAACTTTGGTCTGTCGAATGATTTCACGGGGCTTGAGGAATACAGCAAGTTTATGGATAAAAGCATTGCCATTTACGGATACGCTGACACTCCGCTGTACAGGCACTGCCTTAAGAACGGCATCCCTTTCCACGAGATTACCGAGGAAAACGGCTATCCTCAGAACGCACAGGAATCTGCAGAGGAAAACAGTTTTGCTATAATCACCAACCCTGATGAAGAAGAGCCTGACGACGAGGAACCCGGCAACAATAATACATACCCGACGACAATAGGCTTAAAAGGTACATATGAAGGCGGCAGATGGTCAGCAATCTGTGGACACAGCATAACCTTCAGCGGCAAAGGTGCTATTCAATCGAATATCATTACCGATTCAAACGGCTATCAATACACTCTCGGCGAATATATAAACCTTGCAAATATTGAGCTTGTTTATATAAACGACGGTATTACCTCTATACCGGAAGACTTTCTGTACATTGATGATGAAACAACGGCTGCTGTACAGCGAGTTGTGCTACCGAACGACCTTAAAACAATCGGCGACAACGCGTTCAGAAACACAAATGTCAATGTAATAATCCCAAGAACGTACTGGTGCTACTATGAATCTTTACCGAATACTAATACCTTCCTTAACGCTCACAAATGCGTGCTGCCGGAAGGCGTTACATCCATCGGCAAGTATGCGTTTGCTGACACAAAGAACCTTACGGATATGATGGTTATTATGCCGAAGGATTTGCAGGTTATCAGCGAAGGTCTGTTCTACGGCAGCAACGTTAAAAGCGTTTACTTCCCGAGCAATAAGGCTACTGCGATTGAAAAGAAGGCTTTTGCTGCCTGCGATAACCTTGTAGGTCTTACACTGCCGTTCACGATTGAGAGCGTTTACACCGACTATGTTGACGGCGAGGAAAATGTTACCGCTAATGCTTTTGGCTACCTGTCAACAGGCGGCAGGAACACGCGGCTGACTGTGTCCTGCGCAAAGCTTGACGGCGCAGTTGCAGAGTATTGCAGCAACAATAACATCTCGTTAGTAATGAACAACGACTACAACGAGTGCGGCACGGTTAAAGCCGGTAATTCGGCAGGCTACTTTAATTGGTATTACTACGAATACAATAACAGCGTAACCTATGAATTTGTTCCGCGTGATCCAAAGATCTACAAACAGGATAACAAGGAAGACGCAATTGCCAACTACTCGCTAATCACTAACGGCACTTTTGACAAAGCGGTTGTAACACAGAAAATTAACTGGTTTAAAGGCATTGAAGATTTACCCGACATAGGCGGCTCAGCCTACCCGACAACTAAAGAACTTAACGACGGTGACTTTAACGTCAAGAGAGTAAATGTAGGCAACGGTATCAGATTGATTTACGCATCGGGCGTGTTCTCAAAGTTCAACCCCGAGAGCATTAATCTGCCCGACACGATGCAGTATATGGACTACGAAATCTTTAGTAACTGCACAAGGCTTAAGTCAATTGCAATCCCCGACAGTGTATATGAAATTGGCTCTAAAATGTTTACAAACTGCAGCAGCCTTGAGTATGCTAAGCTCAGCGACAGCATTGACCACGTTCCGCCAAAGCTTTTTTACAACGTTAAATCGCTGCGATTTGTCGATATTGGCGAAAAGGTTGTCAGAATCGAAAGCCAGGCATTTTACAACTGCACAGCACTCGAGGAAATTGTTATTCCGAACAAGGTTGAGCAGATACAAAACGAAGCGTTTTACAACTGCATCAGCGCGCAGACAATATCAATCGGCAAGAGTGTTACATGGCTCGGTGAGGACTCGTTCAAAAATTCTGTTTACTGCGAAAACATTACTATTAACAGCAACAGCATTATTACGCAGGATATTGAAACCGCATTTAAAGACGTGGGCATTTATACTAACGGAATTACGCTGACTTATGGCTTTGGCGCGGAAAAGATAGACTTTAAGCTGGTTAAAAATCTTGATATTAAAAAGCTTGTAATCAGCAAGACCGTGCATAACATAAGGTATGTCAGGTACGTGCCAAACACACTCGAAACTATTGAAATTGATGATGAGAATACTACATTCTATGTGCGTAGCGGCTGCCTTTACCAGGAAAACTGCCTGATACTCGCGCCCAGAACGTTAAGAACCGTAACTATTGACGAGGACGCTACTGCGATTGGCACATACGCCTTTGCAGACAGCGCTATTACAAAAATTACGATTCCCGACAAGGTTTACTTCATCCACAATTACGCCTTTTTGAACTGCGATCAGCTAAAGTCCGTTAAGCTCGGCGACGGAATAGGCGTTATCCAGGAAGGTGCATTTATGAACTGCAGGCAGCTTAGGCTTATGTTCTTCCCTGCCAACCTTTACCAGATCGGCGACTACGCCTTCAAGAATTGTGAAAGCCTCGCAAACGCAACGTTTGTGTTTGACAGCGAGAATTTTGCAACAGTTGGAGTTGAAGCGTTTAACGGCTGCAAATCGCTTAAATGTATTGTTCTTCCCGAAAACACAAAGCGCATAAAGGAACGTGCTTTTGCTAAATGCACAGGGCTTGAAGCAATTTACATCTGGAACGCCGATGTTTACGACAACGCAATTACAAAGCAGGCAGGATTTGAAATATATACAATTGCAGGCTCACCTGCTCACGCTTATGCACGCACTAACGATATTACTGTTCACGCCTTTATGGATGAGGATGCATTCCTTGAGGAATGTGCAATTAAGCTTGATGAGCTTGCAGGATACATCGGCTACTGCAACGGCGAACACGGCAACATTGAGTATCTGACTGTTTATGAAGCTGACTGCGAGCACGAAGGATATGCAGTAGGCGTTTGCGAATACTGCTGGGAGATTCTTGAAGAAGTCCACACGCCTGCAATCGGTCACGACAAAAAAGTTATTGCAGATGTTCCGCCTACCGCAACGACAAAAGGCTTCAAAATAGAAGAGTGTAAAAACTGCGGCGAAACGTACAAAACCGAATATGCACCCACGAGCGATGAGGTTCTGCACGAAACGCACACAATTAAAGGCAAAGTAACCGTTGCAAGGAACAAGAACGGCGACTTTACAAACTGCGGCGTGGTCGGCGCAAAGATTATGATTGATGACTCGGTTGCAGCAACAACAGATGATAACGGCGTGTTTGTGCTGACGCTCGACACAGGCACCTACGAAGCGGAAATCAAGTACGCCTACGGCTTTACACGTAAGATTTACATTATTGTTGAGGATGAGGATATAACGCTAAATCAGCCCATACCGATTATCGCCTGCGACTTCAACAAAGACGGAGTTATAAACAACGACGATATGAGACTGTTCTCAATGGTAATATCCTCAAAGAAGGACGATGTGGCTTATCTGCGATATGTCGATCTTAACAACGACGGCTATATTAACGGCAAAGACCAGGCGTACATAAGAAGCTGTATTGACGCTCATAGCAAGAATTTTGAATACGAAACCATTATTATGCACAAGTAATCTTTCAGGATAATCTCTGAACCTGATTAGATAAATGGAAAGGCTAAAATCAAGGAAAACCGTCGAGTAAAATCGGCGGTTTTTCTTACGAAAAGTATTGACTTGATGTGTAAATAATGGTATTATATTTGCGCTGGGTTTGAGGGCCATTAGCTCAGTTGGTTAGAGCCACCGGCTCATAACCGGTCGGTCCGGGGTTCGAGTCCCTGATGGCCCACCAAAAAAGCAAGTACGCTAAAACGTACTTGCTTTTATTTTTACATAAACATAATTGATGCGGCGATGAGGTACTGACCTGCGTAATATGTCAGGTGGTTTGTAAAGAAATAAAATGGCTTTTCTTTACCTCTGCCAAAGAATGTGCCGGACAGAATTGCATCAGACAGCGTGAACAGAATAAGACCGATTGCAAGAACCGTGTAGCCTGCAAGGAACTTGGTGTAAATCGCTGATGCGATGGCAAGCAGCATTGACAGCGCGAGCACCGATGTGTAGATGAATACAATCGTTCTGTACGCGCCATAATGCACTTTCATTATCTTTGCTGACGCGATTATCAGATAGCCGAAAAGCAGCGCCCCAGCAGCGCACAGAAGGATTATCCACCACTTCAGCCGCAGCGAATAGATTGTTGCCGATGAATAAAACAGGTGCCCTACTAAAAAGAATATAAAGCCGCCTTTGAGGTAGGCGCTCTCGTCCTTACGGTATATACCTTTCAGGTCAAGAAGTATGTCGCCAACAAGTCCGAGCGCGCCGCCGAAGATAATCAGCGAACCGTAAACAGATGCTTTGGGATTGGAAATAACCGCAAAAACAGCAGTCAGCAAATAACAAAGGCTCGAAATGGATTTGAGCATTAAGTTCCTGATGCTGAAGCCTTTTGCGCGGCTGATGCAGAATATCAGGGACATAACGCAACCAAGCGGTAATACGATATAATATGCCATAAATTTACTCCTTACAATATTATTAGACTTCTGTCTATTACATATTATACCATATTTAAATCATTTTGTAAAGGAATTATTATATAACGTTCCTTTTCTTCAACTCGACAAACAGTTTTTGTTGAATTTCAGGGTATGTCCAATTATCCGGTAAATCGTCTGTTATAAAGATACTTTCAATCTCGCTATAAAGTTTATTTTCAAATTTTGCAATATCAGCATAACAAAGTAATCCATAAGTTTCCTCACCGCCAAAGCTGTTTTCGTCCTTAATAGAATAATAGCAAATCGATTTAATACAGAAATCTATTGCACCTGTTTCCTCATGAAGCTCACGTTTGGCTGTTTCAAGTGGAGTTTCGCCACGTTCTCTGTGACCTCCAGGAACTTCAAAGGTTTCTCTATCCTTGTGCTTACAAAGCACCCATTTACCGTCAACCGTTCTGCTGATAATAACTGCAAACTTTATTAAATTATCAGGAATATTATTGTAAAATTCTATAATCATAATATCCTTTTAATCCATTCTCCCTTTTTCTTAACCCACTGGAATTCCTGCAGGTCGTCGTTCATAAAAATATCAAACATATCATAAAAGTCGTCAGCAATGTCAAGTGACTTTACCTCGTCAGCCTTGACCCAAAACATCTTGCCTTCTCTCGATGACTTAAGCTTGCCTTCAAATTTATTTGTTTTATAAAAGAATACTATATATCTTATTCCCTTGCGGTATTCAAACTGCTTTACACCACAGAGTTTAGGCGACTTAATTGTAAGTCCAGTTTCTTCTTTTATCTCGCGTATTACAGAATCAACAAACGCTTCATTTTTCTTGATATGACCTCCAGGAAACGTAACACCGCCCCATTCCTTATGAATCTTATCCTGCACAAGCACATTGCCTTCATTATCATATATCATACACATATTAGTGAGAATACATTTTTCGTCCTTAATCATATAATCACCTCAAGAATATAATAGCACGTTTGTTTCACAATGTAAAGTAAAATTGGTATATGATTACACATTGAAAACACTTGGCGGGCAGCATGCAAAAGTAAATGAAGATAAAGAAAAAAGTCACTCATAAGAGTGACCTTTTCTTTATGTCGGCATCGACCTATTTTCCCAGGCAGCTGCCCGCCAAGTATTTTCGGCACGCGTGAGCTTAACTACCGTGTTCGGGATGGGAACGGGTGGACCCTCAGCG
>JAFSRN010000001.1 GCA_017446095.1 Eubacterium sp.
CCCGCAGGAACTCAATGTTTCTGCGGGTTTTCATAGATATTATTTATCAGGTGCTTCGCACGCGGAGCGTCGGGGTCGCCGCTCCCTACTATTTCTCCTAAATAGTATTTCGGCGTGGTTATGCACTTTTTCGACAGCCTCCGGGAGGATCAGGAGACCCTCCCTTACATTTTTACTCAAAACTGTTGCGTATATCCTCAATAACCTTTTTCTCAATCCTTGAAACGTACGACCTGCTTATGCCAAGAATCTGAGCCACCTCGCGCTGCGTTAGCGGTGCTTCGCCGCGCAAGCCGTAGCGCAGTATAATAATTTCACGCTCGCGAGTGTCGGGCATATTCTGTATGAACTTTGCAACCTTTTGCCACTCGGTTTTCTTCTCCAGCTCGGCAGCCATATCGGTGCTGTCGCTCAGCGTATCCTCAATAGTCAGCGGATTGCCGTCCTTGTCGGTTTCAATCGTGTCGGTCAGCAGCAGGTCGCCGTTTTGCTTTTTCGCCGCGCGAAAGTGCATAAGCACCTCGTTTTCAATACAGCGCGACGCGTAGGTCGCAAGCCGCACATTCTTTGTGCAGTCAAACGAATCAATAGCCTTAATCAGCCCGATTGTGCCGATGGAAATCAAGTCGTCCGTGTCGTTAGTGCGCGAATAGTACTTCTTTACTATGTGGCTCACAAGGCGCAGGTTGTGCTCAATCAGTATTGCCCTTGCGTTTTTGTCGCCGTTTGCCATTTGCTCAAGGTAGCGGCGCTCCTCTTTTGCGGAAAGCGGCTTCGGGAACGACGACCCGTTTTGTATGTGCAGTATAAAATACAGCACGTTTGCACTTATGATTGAAAGCAGAGCAGATATCATTTTCATCACCACTAAAGTATATTTGCGCCGAACGTCGATTATACTTTATTTTTATACTTTAGTGTGGTATAATAATTGCATAATGAGTTTTGGGGGTGATGCTGTGTTTTATCAACTTCGTGAAAAACTTACGCCGATTACGCTTGACGAAGTCAGCGACGACTACATCACAGCAGGTTACGTCAATGCAGAGGAACTGCGCGAAATCGGTATGCGCTACGGCTTTGCGCGCTCTACTATCGCCGCGTGCCAGGAGGCAAATGAGCATTTTCGCTCGGGCGTTGAGGTGTACGACGACTACACCTTTACCGAGCTGCGCATTGTAAACCGGCAAAACCCTGCCCGTACAGAGGACAGCGTGGCGCTGTACGTTATGAAAAATATGCTGCTTGTAGTTGACGTTGAGGACTACGACGGCTCTACAAAAAACAAGTTTACGGCTGCAATCAACCGCTATTCCTACAACAGCGTAACGCTTGAAAAGGTGATTTACGCCTTCTTTGACGCGCTTATTGCCAACGACTTTAAGTTTATTGAGGATTTGGGCAATGAGATTACGCAGCTTGAAGAGCTTGTTATCAAGGGCAGCGCGGATTCCGACTTCAACCTGCACCTGCTGCAGATAAAAAAGGAGCTGCTTGCAATGCACAACTACTACGAGCAGCTGCTTGACATTACCGACGCTATTGAGGAAAATGAAAACGACCTTTTTGAGGGCGAGGATTTGTGGTACATCGCAAACCTCGGGCAGAAAATTGCAAGGCTCAAAGAGGACGCGGACTCTCTGTCGGCTTCCGTAACGCACCTGCAGGACGCGTATTCCGCCTCGCTCGACCTCAAGCTCAACAACACGATGAAGTACTTTACCGCAATTACAAGCATCTTTTTCCCGCTTACGCTGATTGTGGGCTGGTACGGCATGAACTTTAAGTATATGCCCGAGTTTGAGTGGCGGTACGGATATATCTTCGTTATTCTGCTGTCCGTCGCGGTAGTCGCGGTGCTGACGATAATCGGCAAAAAGAAAAAGTGGTTCTGATATGAATTGCAAATACTACAAAAAGTGCAGCGGTTGTCAACTGCAAAACCTTGAGTACGACGAGCAGCTGCGCTACAAGCAGAAACAGGTGAATACGCTGCTCGGCAGGTACTGCAATGTGGAAAAGGTTATCCCGATGGAAAGCCCTTTGCACTACCGCAACAAGGTGCAGAAGATGTTTTTTTACGATTTTCGCACAAAGAAAATCCAGTCGGGCATTTACCAGAGCACTACGCACCGCGTGGTGCCTGTGCCGCACTGTATGATTGAGGACGAAGCCGCGCAGGACATCGTAAACAGTATTACGTCGCTGCTGCGTTCATTCAGAATCAAGGCGTACGAGCCGCGCACGGGCGTCGGCATTATGCGCCACGCGCTTGTGCGCACGGGCTTTGCAAGCGGCGAAATTATGGTTGTGCTTGTAACCGCAACGCCGCAGTTTCCGTCAAAGGCAAACTTCGTTAAAGCGCTGCTGCGCGAACAGCCCGAAATCACAACAATTATCCACAACATCAACCCCGACGGTATGAACTTAACCCTTGGCGACAGGTACGACGTGCTGTACGGCAGGGGATACATAGAGGATACGCTGTGCTGCTGCACCTTCGGTATTTCGCCTGCGTCGTTTTACCAGGTAAACCCCGTGCAGACCGAGGTTCTTTACGGCACGGCAATCGAGTTTGCAGGGCTTACGGGCAACGAAACGGTGCTTGACGCATACTGCGGCACCGGCACAATCGGCATCATCGCGGCAAAAAGCGCAGGCAGGGTAGTAGGCGTTGAACTGAATCCCGACGCCGTGCGCGACGCTGTGCATAACGCGCGCAGGAACGAGCTGAAAAACATTTACTTTGAGTGCGCGGACGCAGGCGACTATATGCGCGACCTTGCAGCTGAAGGCGAAAAGCCGGACGTTGTGATAATGGACCCGCCGCGTGCAGGCGCAACGGTGCGCTTTTTAAAATCGCTGTGCAAAATGAAGCCGCAGCGGATAGTCTACGTTTCCTGCAATCCGCAAACGCTCGCGCGCGATTTGCAGTTCATCACAACGCACGGCTACCGCGCCAAAAAAATCCAACCGGTTGATATGTTCCCGTACACAAAACATGTGGAGTCAGTCGTGTTGATAACACGACAATGAATTGCCTTTTAGGCATGAATTGCGCCTGCGGCGCGTGAATAGACCTTCGGTCATGAATTGTTTCTGCAAAACATGAATTGCCTGCACAGCATATGCGCAATTCATTTACGAATGATTATGAAAGAAAAAACAAGGAAAAATGAAAAATGAAGTTGAAAAATGTACTGATAGTCGTTAAGGATATCGACAGGGCACGGCAGTTTTATCACGATTTGTTCGGGCTTGAGCTCGTCCTTGATAACGACGGAAATATGATACTTACTGACGGGCTTGTTCTGCAGGAGGAGAAGTACTGGACGCAGTTCCTTGGCAGAGAGATTATCCCCGAAAATAATTCAAGCGAACTTTACTTTGAGGAATCCGACATAGAGGGCTTTGTTGAGAAGCTGGAGAGCTACTACCCCGAGGTTAAGTATGTCAACAGGCTTATGACGCATAGCTGGGGGCAGAAGGTGGTGCGCTTTTACGACCCGGACGGAAATCTTATAGAAGTTGGGACGCCGGTGTGACACGACAATGAATTGCGCCTGTGGCGCATGAATAGACCTTCGGTCATGAATGTTTTTGCAAAACATGAATTGCGCCTGTGGCGCATGAATAGACCTTCGGTCATGAATTGTTTCTGCAAAACATGAATTGCGCCTGCGGCGCATGAATAGACCTTCGGTCATGAATGTTTTTGCAAAACATGAATTGCTATGCATAGTAATTCAATTCATGCCGCAAAGCGGCAATTCATATAATTAGCTTAATAATTAGCAACGGCTTTGAAGAAACAGGCACGGTTTACGATGACGAAACCGAACTGTCATTAACATTATAAACAAATTCGCCAACAGGCAGGAGGTAAAATTATGAAAAAATCAAGAATAATCATCGCAATTATGCTGCTTGTGTGCATGCTCAACATCTCTGTTGTATGTAACGCAGAGGATAAGCAGCCCGGCACGTTTACGCAGCTGAGCGAAAAAATCGCCACCGCAATCAGTAACGCGGGCAACGATGACGAAATCTATGTTGACCTTGATAACAACTACAAGTTTGACTACGATGTTGACTACAATTTGTATGAAGGCATTGTTATCGAAAAGCCGGTTATCATCAACGGCAACGGCTACACCATTGACGGCGACAACCAGGCAAGAATGTTCACAATCATGGGTCAGTCGAACGTATCGATTAACAACGTGGCTTTCAAGCACGGTTACGGCTGTGAAGCTAATTACAAACCGGATGGTATTGCCCATATCGGCGGTGCAATTATTGTAGAGAACTTCAGCACTCTGACTTTAAACGGCTGCGAGTTTGTTGAAAACGCGGCGGACAACGGCTACGGCAGCACGGTATTCATCACAGGCGATTCATCGCTCAACATAGCGGACTGCGTGTTCACGGATAACGGCGACGATAACACCGCCGTTTTGTATGCGATTGACGGCAAAACGATTAACGTTTACCGCAGCAACATCGCCGCTTCTGATATCGGGCAGGAAAGAGGCGACATGGGATATGATACAAGCGTTTACCTTTACACCATGCCGCAGGTAGAGTTTACTGTTGCGGATTATACTATCGGTTCAAACGCAAGCCTTGAGATTACGCAGCCTGCAAACTTCACAGGCCCCGCGGCAATTTTAACAAGCGAAAACGACCCGATTGAGGGCGTACAGTTTACCAACGGCAAGGCGACGGCAGACCTCAATCTGCCTGTCGGAACATTTACCGCATATATTTCAACTGACGAAGTGGAGTACGCCAAGGAAGGATTAATTCACTTTATGTACTCGGCAACCGAGGGCGTGAGCAACGAATTCAAGGTGCTTAAAAAAGCTAACCTGAAGATTAACGCAAAAAACATCTCCTACGGCGAAAAGGCTGTTGTTGCAGGTACCGTAGACGGCACGGGCAGCGTTACAATCAAGCTCAACGGCAGGGTTGTTGCAAGCAATGTTGCTGTAAATAACGGCGCGTTTACTTACTCAATTCCAAATCTGAATGTAGGCAATTATACTGTTGAAGCGTTATACAGCGGCGATTCGGACACAGGCGCAAGTATCGCGTCTGCAAAATTCACCGTAGGCAAGCTTAACACAAAAATAGACGCAGGCTCTGTTTCTGCTTATTATCAGGCAAACAAAAACGTAGTCGCTACTTTAAAAGACAGCAACGGCAATGCACTTGCAAGTATGAAAATAACCGTAATCCTGAACGGTAAAACCAAAACTTATACCACCGACAGCAAGGGCAGAATCTCCGTGCCTGTAAGCAGTCTTAAACCTAAAACGTACACGGCAACCTTAAAGTTTGCAGGCAGCGATAAGTACAAAGCGTCAAGCACGACTACAAAGATTAACGTGACTAAAGCGACTCCTAAAATCACCGCGGCGAACAAGACCTACAAAAAAACAGCAAAAACCAAAAAGTACACCGTAACACTCAAAAGCCCGGCAGGCAAGGCTATTGCCAAAACTTCGGTTTCCGTAAATGTTAACGGCAAAACTTACAGTGCAAAAACAAACAACAAGGGCACGGCAACAATTACGCTTAAAAATATGGCTAAAGTCGGAACCTATAAGACGAAGATTATGTTTAAAGGCAACTCTTGTTACAAGAGCGCCACCAAAACTACTAAAATAACAATTAAATAATTCAAGGGATAAAGATGAAAAAAGTCGTTTTAATCTCAATTTTATCATTTGTGCTGCTCGCCTTGTGCGGCTGCACTGCAGAGGAACAAAACAATATGCAAATCAAAACAAACAAGGCTGTAACCTTTGTTAACGAGGTTAATGAGGCGGACGTGTGGCTTCTGCCCAAAACGCAGGAAAACCTTAAAACCACCGTATGGGGCAAGGCTACCGCTGCAAAAGTCAAAAAGGGCGAAAGCCGCAAAACACCGCTTTGCGAGGGCGGCGACGGCGGACTGTATCTGTTCAGGATGATAGACACCGACAGTATGTATTATTCCGCCGGCGACATCACGCTTGAAGCAGGCTGGACTATGCGTATTTACGGCGAAGATCTGTCGTCCATCACGCTTGAGGTTACAGACCAAAGCGGCGAAGTCAAAGGCACTTACGAAGTCTTTGCGGCAAGGCTTTAACCAAAAAACACAACCACGGCATTACCCCTGAAAGGAGAATTTATGAGCAATCCTATGCTTGAAATTAAAAATTATTCAAAATCGTACGGCAAGGGCAAAAAGGCTGCCGACAACGTTACGCTGACTGTTGAAAGCGGCGACATCTACGGCTTTATCGGTCATAACGGCGCAGGCAAATCAACCACAATCCGCGCCGTTGTGGGCGTGCTTGACTTCACCGAGGGCGAGATTTATATCGACGGTCACTCGGTTAAGGACGAGCCGATGGAGTGCAAAAAAATCACGGCTTACATACCCGACAACCCCGATTTGTACGAAAATTTAACAGGTATACAGTACCTTAATTTTATAGCGGACGTGTTCGCAATCCCTGCCGATGAGAGGAAACAGAGCATCAAAAAGTACGCCGATCTGTTTGAAATCACGGATTCGCTCGGCGACCTCATCAGCTCTTATTCCCACGGAATGAAGCAGAAGCTTGCGATTATTTCCGCCCTGATTCACAAGCCGAAGTTGCTTGTGCTTGACGAGCCTTTTGTAGGGCTTGACCCCAAGGCGTCCTTCAAGCTCAAGGAGATTATGCACGAAATGTGCGAGGGCGGCACGGCGATATTCTTTTCCACCCACGTGCTCGACGTGGCGGAAAAACTGTGCAACAAAATCGCAATAATCAAGCAGGGCAAAATCATTGCCGCAGGCGATATTGACGAACTCACCGAAGGTCACTCGCTCGAGGAAACATTCCTGGAGGCGGACAATGAAAAATAATGGTATCATTCTGCTTAAAACGCTGCTTTTGTCAACGAGTCAGAGGAATATTTTTAAGCACACGGACGATAAAAAGAAGCGCAGAAAAATCGTTTCAAGCACTATCGGCGCAGTGATTCTGTACGCGATGATTATGGCGTACTGCATTTCAATGTGCATAGGCTACGGGCAGTACGGCATTATCGATTCCGCGCCCGTGATGTGCGCAATTGTAATCAGTGCGCTGGGCTTCCTGTTCACGCTGTTTCGCACAAACGGCTACCTGTTCAACTTTAAGGAATACGATATGCTGATGTCGCTGCCGTTCAAATCAAGCACGGTTGCGGCGTGCAAGTTCTTGTATATGTACATCAAACTGCTGCCGTGGTACCTCAGCATCTCGGTAGCGATGATGGCAGGCTACGGCTGGTTTGCAAAGCCGGGCGTACTCGTGTACCCCGTGTGGCTGCTGTTTACGTTTGTGCTGCCGGTTATACCGATGCTGCTGTCGTCGTTCATCGGCTTTATCATCGCACGAATCAGCGCAGGGTTCAAAAAGACGAGCCTAGTGCAGACGGTGCTGACTATGGCATTTGTGCTGTTTGCGTTTTTCATCCGCTTCTTCATTGAAGATATGTTTAAAAACGACAAGGTTGAGCAGACTCTGCAGTCAATCTCAAGCGCAACGGACAAAACGGCGCGGTACTACCTGCCTGCGGCGTGGTTCAGCGGCGCGGTAACAAAGCTGAACGTGGTTGATATCCTGCTGCTGCTCGGCGTAAGCATTGCGCTGTTCTGCGTTGTTTTCTGCATTGTCGGCAATTCATACAGGAACATCAACTCCGCGCTCAAATCGCATGCTGCGGCACGCAATTACCGTATGTCCGCGCAAAAAAAGAAGAGCGTTGCAAACGCCATTGCGTTTAAGGAATTCAAGCGGCTGACAGGCTCAACAACGTATATGGTTAACGGCGCGATGGGCGAAATACTGATAACCCTTGTCAGCTTAGTCACGCTGATAATCGGCTTTGACAACCTGATTGCAAAGGTTACGCAGAACGCGCCGATTGATACAAAAATGCTGATGCCTGCAATACCGTTTATCGTATATTTCTTTATCGGAATGATGGCAACCACCGCGTGCTCGCCGTCCTTGGAGGGCAAGAATTACTGGATAATCAAGAGCCTGCCGATAGAGATGAAAACTGTTTACAAAGGCAAAATGCTGTTTAATATGTACCTCACGGTGCCGTTTATGGCGCTGTCAACCGTGGTGCTGTGCGTGTCCGCAAAGGTAACGGTGCTAAACACGGTGCTGTACCTTGTGCTGGGCTTTGCACTGTGCGCATTTTCCACAGCGTGGGGCTGCGTGTGCGGCGTAAAGCATATGCGCCTTGACTGGGAAAACGAGGTAGAGGTTATCAAGCAGGGCTCGGGCGTAACGCTCTACCTGCTGCCCAATATGTTTGTGGTTATGGGGCTTTGCGTGCTCGTGGTTTTCCTCGGCACAAAAATCAACCACAGCCTTATTGCGGTGATATTTACCGCGATTGCAGGCGTGCTCGCGGCGCTGAGCTACAAGCGGGTTATGGCGCTTGCAGAGCGCGACGTTTAACAGGGAAGGGGTGCAATTATGGCATCAAGTAAAGAATATCTTGACTACATTCTGGAACAGCTGTCGGAACTCGACGGCATAACCCACCGCGCGATGATGGGCGAGTACATAATCTATTATCGCGGCAAAATTGTGGGCGGCATATACGACGACCGCTTCCTTGTAAAACCGGTAAAATCCGCCCTTGCGATGATGCCCGACGCGGATATGGAACTGCCGTATGAGGGCGCAAAGGAAATGGTGCTTGTCGACAATGTGGACGACAAAGCCTTCCTGCACGAACTGTTTGACGCGATGTACGGCGAACTCCCGACGCCAAAGAAAAAGTAGGGGCGATTCACGAATCGCCCGAAGGCTCAAGGCTCAAGGCTCAAGGCTCAAGGTGTCGGTTACTCGGCTTCGCCTCGGACAATAACGCGGAGTGCCGTGGTCAGCAATCCTTACAAAAGAGGTTAAATATGGATTACGATTTAATCAAAAAACGAATTGCAGGCTGTCTGTACGGCGGTGCGCTCGGCGATGCGCTTGGCTACGCCGTTGAGTTTTCTCCGTGGGAGAATATCAAAGCCAAGTACGGCGTAAACGGCATATGTGCACCTGAACTTATTGACGGCAAGGCGCGTGTGTCCGACGATACTCAGATGACGCTGTTCACGGCTGAAGGTATGTGCTTCGGCTATTTCAGGGCATCGCAACGCGGCATTGGCGCAGAGGTTGAGCATTACGTTTACGACTCTTATCTGTGCTGGCTGCAAACGCAGGGTTATCCTGCAGACTCGCTGTGGAATCCCGTAAGCAGGCTGCTTAAAAACCCCGATATGAATTGCAAACGAGCGCCCGGCAACACCTGCCTTAACGCGCTTATGTCCGGCAAAATGGGTACAATCGATAATCCGATTAACAACAGCAAGGGCTGCGGCGGCGTTATGCGCACCGCACCGCTCGGCTGCTTAAGAGGGCAGCGCGTGAACTGCAATCCGTTTGGCGCACCGATTAAACTCGGCGCAAGGGTTGCTGCGATTACGCACGGTCATCCGCTTGGGTTTATCCCTGCAGGTATGCTGTCCGACATTGTTGACAGGGCGGTTTTTGAGGATTACGCCACAATCACCGACCTTATTAATGACAGCATTGCCGCTACGGAAAAAGAGTACGCCGCTTACTGCCGGACGAAGGATCTTACCGACCTGCTGCACAGGGCTGCCGCGCTTGCCGATGCAAACGGCGACTGCGCCGCAGATGTTCACGAGCAGGCAATACGCTCGCTCGGCGGCGGCTGGGTTGGCGAAGAAGCGCTTGCCATTGCCATATATGCCGTGATGTGCTATCCGACCGACCTCAAAAAGGCGCTGATTACTGCCGTTAACCACGGCGGCGACAGCGATTCCACAGGTGCGATTGCAGGCAACATCCTCGGCGCGTACCTCGGGTTTGGCGCAGTGCCTGCCGACTGGGTGCCGCAGCTTGAACTCACCGACGAAATTGACACAATCATTGATATGCTTATCAATGCAAACAAGGACGCGTAACACCGTTTAAGAGGTGGAATATGGACTACGGATACTCAATACTGATGGCAGTTTTCGGCGGGGCGATTCTGCTTTTTGCGGCGGTGCTCGGCATAACCAAGGATATGAAAATGCTGCAGCGGCGCTACCGCGTTTCCGCTAAAATGAAGGACGAAAAGCTGTACGCCACGCAGCTTGCAAAGTGCATTGCGCTCACTGCGCTCGCACCGCTTGCCAGCGCGGCGGTGGGGCTGTTTGCATCGGGCTTGGTTGCCGCAATAGTTCTTGTTGCGCTGCTGATACTGTTCCTGTGGCTATCCACAAAAATTATTAAAATTGCACAATAAACGCTGCAAATAATAAATTATATATAATAATTTTGTTTATTTTGTTAGAAAATTCAGGCAAAATCAACGCGACAAGTGTCTTGAATAATCGACACATATATACCAATTTGTTTATTAATATACCGCAAATTTGACCGAAAGGCAGATTTGTGGTATAATTTTTGTCGATTTTGGAAGGAGGCGGATAGTATGAAAAAAGTTTTATCGATTTTTCTTGCTGTACTGCTTATTATATCATCTACCGCGCTTGCACCCGTAAGCGCATATTCCGCTAACAAAGTGTATGCGGAGGACAAAATTGCAGAGATTCAGAAGCTGCCCGGTTTTGTACCCGGTCAGACTGCCGTTGTAACAGGTAACTGCTTTGCGTTTGTAAGCGCCGTTTGCGAAAAACTGTATGGCGTTACCTACTGGCACGAAATTCTGTACGGCAACTTCAGGGCTAACCACAGCTACACAAATAACTACTACACGGTAAAAACCTTTACCACAACTAACACATATCCCACCTCAACGGATGTGGAAAATATCATCAGCTTCTTCAAAACCAATGCCGCGCCCGGCGACGTTATGCACTACGGCGCATACACCACGGGCACGAGTAACGGCAACACCCACACCGTTATGATTACGAGCATTGATAACGAAAAAATGGGTATCTACCACTCGAATTACGAAACGGTGGACGCAGGCAGAAACACCTGCCACGTTGACTATATCTACTGGGACAGCTTCCGCAAGAACCCGACCTCTAACGAGTACACTTCGTCAGGTCACCTTAAGTCGATGAACTCGATTTTCTACAACAAAATGCGTTCTACGGGACTGGGCATCAGTATCAACCGCTACATAAACTACGAGTCAAAGTTCTACCTTAAGGGCGTCAGTGTGCCGGAAATCAAGACCTCACGCAGAAGCACGCACTCAATCAGAGTAAGCTGGAACAAGGTCAAAGGCGCCACCAAGTATCAGGTGCAGTACCTTAAGGACGGCACAGGCTCGTACGTTACCGCAACGGCTGACTGCAAGAACCTTGAGTACGAAATCAAGAACCTTGAGCTCGGCACGCTTTACACCTTCAGGGTGCGTGCGTACGTCGGCAAAGAGTGGATGGGCTGGTCTGGGGAAAAGCAGGTAAGAGTCCTGCCGCCGATTATCCCGAGCGTAACGTTTACAATGGAATCCAAGGGGCTCAAGATGTCGTGGACAAAGCGCACCGATATCACGGGCGTTAAGGTTTACCGCGCTACTTCGGAAAGCGGAACCTACAGCCTTGTTAAAACTATTACCGATCTGTCGGTTAACTATTATGTGGACACAAACATCAAGTACGGCACCACATACTACTACAAGTTTGAGCGCTATGTGGTTGAAAATTCAAAGACCTACAAGTCCACCTCCACGGTTAAAAAAGGCACATACAAGCTGCAGAAGCCGACTGTGACTTACGACAACACAAGCACCACGAGCGTTGCGTTTAAGCTTGCAGCCAACGGCAAGTCGGACAAGTTTGTTTACTACGTTAATAATAAGAACGACAAGACTATCAGAGCCGCAAAAGAGATTGCGTCAAACACCGCAAACATCGCAGGCCTTACAAGCGGCGGCGAATACAAGTTCTACGCTGCGCAGCGCACAAGCGTCGGCAGGGGCGAATACACCTGCGTAACCTTTAAGGCGCTTCCCGCAAGGGTGCAGGGCGTAAGGGTTGAAAACGTCAATAACGGACTCAAAGTCACATTCGATACAATGGACGACGTTTCGGGCTACGGCGTATTACGCAGCACTTCCAAAAACGGCAAGTACGAAAAGCTTGGCGAAATTACCGATAAAAACACAAACGTATTCCTTGACACAAAGGTTAAATACAACACCAATTACTACTACATGGTTTACGCCATTGCGACTGTGGGCATCAAGAAAAACGGCGGCCACTGCAGCAGCGTTGCCTGCGGCAAAAACACCGTTGCAAAGGTGGATAACGTCAGGGCGGTTGTAAGAACGCCTGCTTCCTTCACCGTTAAGTGGAACAGGGCGGACAACGCAACCAAGTACACCCTGCAGTACAAACCGAAGAACGGCAAGTGGAAAACCGTCGGCACTACAAACAAGACCTCTATGGTCTGCGCCGGTCTTAAGCTCGGCTCGGTTTACTACTTCAGAGTCCGCGGAGCAAACAGCATCGGCGCAGGCAGCTACTCGGCTGCAGCAAGCAGAAAAACCGTTGTGCCAAAGCCTGCCACGCCAACCGCAAAGCTTACATCAAAGGGCATACGCGTTTACTGGACAAACCAGAGCTACGCTTCGGGCTACAACATCTACCGCAGCGATTCGCCGAACAGCGGCTACAAGCTGCTCAAGACGGTTAAAAACAACACCACTTCAGCGTGGACGGACACCTCTGTTCAGTACGGCAATACGTATTACTACAAGGTGCTTTGCTACAAGGTGGTAAACGGCAAGAGCTACAACAGCTCAATGTCCTCGTACGTTACAAAGAAGTACAAGCTTGCTGTTCCCGTTTTAGATGTGGAAACGGACGGCACCACCGCAACCCTCGCGTGGAACAAGGTTGAGGGCGCAGGCAAGTACTCTGTGCAGTACGCAGAAGTCGGCAGCGAGTACAAAACCGTGGAAACTACGGAATGTACCAAAAAGCTCAAGGGCTTCACCGCCGGCAAGAAATATATTTTCAGAGTTAAATCGATGTCCGACAAGGGCAGTTCGTCATACTGTACGGCAGAAAGTGTACAATTTTAAACAAAATTTATCATATTGGCACAAAAATTAACATAATTTGATAAAGTACTTGACATCGCTTTAAAATTTGTATATAATCAAGCCGATATTTGAAAGGTTAACTCCGGAGGGAGGGAATATAATGAGTCAGGTTAGAGTTAAAGAAAATGAATCTCTTGACAGCGCACTTCGCAGATTTAAGCGCCAGACTTCTCGTGATGGCATCATCCAGGAAGTCAGAAAAAGAGAGCATTACGAAAAGCCTTCAGTAGCTCGCAAAAAGAAGAGCGAAGCAGCTCGTAAAAGAAAGTACAAATAAGAAAAACAGGCTTTATGCCTGTTTTTTTATTTGTTTGTAGGGCGCGATGCCCTCATCGCGCCGTAAGGCTCAAGGCTCAAGATTCAACGCGCAAGGGGTTGGGCGGGCTCTGCCCACACCCGATTATATTGCGGAGCGTCGAGGTCGCCGCTCCCTACAAATACATCACAACCGTAGGGAACGATGACCACATCGTTCCGTTTATTGTTTGAGGCGAAGCCGAGTAACCAACCCCTTGAGCCTTGAGCCTTGAGCCTAACGGAGTGCTGTGGTCAGCACTCCCTACCGTCCACCGTCCACCGTCCACTGTCCACTTAATCATTGACTTATTACCGCAATTATATTATTATATAAAACGGTGATGATATGAAAATACTTATTCTTAACGGCCCGAATCTCAATATGACGGGCATACGCAAAAAGGAAGTCTACGGCTCGCAGACGCTTGACGACATAAATTCAGAGCTGCGCGAGTACGGCGAGGGCAAGGGGGCTGATATGTTCTTTTACCAGTCCAACCACGAGGGCGACCTTATCGACATTATCCATAAGAGCATGGACAAGTACGACGGCGTTGTGCTTAACGCAGGCGCATACACGCACTATTCGTACGCTATCCGCGACGCTATCGAGTGCGTAAACGACTACACGCCGTTTGTTGAAGTGCATATGAGCGACATACGCTCGCGCGAGGATTTTCGCAAAAAATCGGTGATTACGGACGTGTGCATTGAGCAAATTTCCGGCTACGGCAAAGATAGTTACAAAATGGGTATTGATTTATTACTTAAAATACTGTAAAATATATAAGATATTATTGGCTTTAAGTTTTAAGTGTTAAGTGTTAAGCTTGAAGGTGGACGCTGTCCACACCTGTATTATAATTCGGGTACGGGCAGAGCCCGTCATTAAGCTTAAAACCTAAAACTCAACACTTAACACCAAATTATAACAGCAATCATTTACATCAGGAGGAATAATTTATGATTTCAGCAGGTGATTTCAGAAACGGCGTAACATTTGAAGAGGACGGCAACGTATTGCAGGTAATTGAATTCCAGCACGTTAAGCCGGGCAAGGGCGCTGCTTTTGTAAGAACAAAGACCAAAAACGTTATTACAGGCGCTGTAACGGAAAAGAGCTACAACCCGTCGGCTAAATATCCCACTGCTTATATCGAGAGAAGAAATATGCAGTATTCCTACAACGACGACGGTATGTACTACTTTATGGACAGCGAAACCTTTGATATGATCCCCGTTGCAGAGGCTGACCTTCCCGATTCCTTCCGCTTTGTTAAGGAAAACGAGGAATGTAAGATTCTGTCCTACAAGGGCAACGTATTTGGCGTTGAGCCGCCAACCTTCGTAACGCTTGAAATTACTCACACAGAGCCGGGCGTTAAGGGCAACACAGCAACAAACACACTCAAGCCCGCTACTGTTGAAACAGGTGCGGAAATCCGTGTGCCGCTCTTCATCAACGAAGGCGATATGATTCGTATTGATACCCGTACCTGCGAGTATATGGAAAGAGCGTAAATTCATAATTCATAATTTGGAGAGACATACTATGGACACAATTGAAAGCTTAGGCTATCTTAAAGGCTTGCTCGACGGGCTTGACCTTGACGATAACAAAAAGGAAACCAAGGTTTTCAAGGCTATTATCGAAGTGCTTGAAAATATGAACAGCGATATCGACGACGTTTACGGCGAAATTGAGGACATCGAGGATGAACTTGAGTCGGTGAACGAGGATATCAGCGACCTTGAGGATATCGTTTACGACGATGATGACGACGAGTGGGACGACTTTGAAGAGTATGAGGAATTTGAAATCGAGTGCCCCAACTGCGGCGAGGTTATCAGCGTAGACGAGTACACCGTGCTTGAAGGCGACGGTATTGAATGCCCGAACTGCGGCGAAAAGCTTGAATTTGAAATCGAGTTTGAGGACGAGTTCGAGGAGGATAAGGAATAATTGACAAAGGCTACCAACGGGTAGCCTTTTTTTGTAGGGGCGATTCACGAATCGCCCGTTGCGATATAAACGATATCGCAATGTTCAATTGGGGACTGTCCCCAATTGAACAAATGGCTTTTGTTACATAGCGGTCAAGGCAACCGTTTTATTGCGCTTTGCGCAATCGAAAAATTCGTTTGATTTTTCGCGGGCGATTCGTGAATCGCCCCTACTTAATACTTGTAATATATAAAATTATATGTTATAATTGCTATAACTGTAATTATAGGGGTAGTTATTTATGGCTAAAAAAGATTTTAAAAATTATCTTCCTGTTTTAATTCCGCTTATTGCGGCTGTGGTGGTAGTCAGCACGCTTGCGATTTCCGGCAAGGTAACAAGCAAAATCGCGGAGAACAGGGAACCCACAATTTCGCAGGATTCCGTAACCGAGCAGGTTACCGAAAAGTCGAAGGACGCCAAAGTAACGCTTGTTGCGGTGGGCGATAACCTGATTCACAACACGCTTATCGCGTCCGGCGAGCAGCAGGACGGCACGTATAATTACGACGACCTTTACGACGAGGCAAAGCATTATATTGAGCCTGCCGACATCGCTATTATTGATCAGGAAACCGTGCTCGGCGGCAAGGACTTCCCGTACACGGGCTATCCGATGTTCAACTCACCGTGGGAAATCGGCGAAGCGTCAATCAATGCAGGCTTTGACGTTTTCACCTGCGCAAACAACCATATTCTTGATATGGGCAGCAAGGGTATAGAGAACGAGAAGGCGTTTTTTGCAAAGCATCCCGAGGTTACTGCGGTAGGCACAAACCTCAGCGAGGAAGATAAAAACAAGATTACCTATATCGAAAAGAACGGCATCAAGTTTGCGCTGCTCAATTATACCGACAGCACCAACGGCATCCCGATTCCCGAGGATAAGCCCTACCTTGTTAATATGCTTGAAAAGGAAAGGGTTACAAAGGATATCAAAACGGCTCGCCAGAACGCGGACGTTGTTATGGTTATCCCTCACTGGGGAACGGAAAACAGCCACGATATCAACGAGGAACAAAAGGAGTATGTCAAGCTGTTCTCCGACCTCGGCGTGGATATTGTTATCGGTTGCCATCCGCACGTTCTGCAGCCCGTTGAGTGGGTTACAAATGCCGAAACAGGCAAAAAGATGATTGTATACTATTCGCTCGGCAACTTCATCAGCCACCAGATTAATCTGTACCAGATGTGCGGCGGCATGGCGGAAATCACTGTTGAGCGCAAAAACGGCGAGATTGAAATCACAAACGCAAAGCTTGCGCCGCTTGTTGACTTTTACACTTATTCCGGCACAAAGTATGAGTTTGACGTTTACAAGCTGTCGGAATACAACGACGACCTTGCGGCAAAGCAGGCGCAGCAGGGCGCAACGGTTGATTACTTTACCAAACTCGCAAAGGACGTAATCAGCGAAGAGTTTTTGGATATGTCCTGACGGACAAATAGAATGTAGAATTTAGAATGGGGAATGGAGAATGGAGAATGGAGAGTTTAGGGTGGACTTCGTCCACACCTATTATAAAATCGGGTGAGGGCAGAGCCCTCCATTAATTCTCAATTCTCAACTCTCAATTCTCAATTATAATACTGGGAGGTATTGCCTTTATGGGCAGTGGCAGTTTTAAAAAGTTTTTTAAAAGAGAAAGTTCCACGGAAGAAGAAATTAAACAACTCGTTGATGAGGACGAGGGCGAGCTTGAAAAATCGACGCGCGACCTTATCAACAACATATTCGAGTTCGACGACCTTGTTGCAGGCGACATTATGACGCACCGCACGGATATGGTTGCAGTGCCCGATTCGGCTTCGCTTTACGATGTGGCAAAGGCTTCGATTGACGAGGGCTGCTCGAGGATTCCCGTTTACAGCGAGGATCTGGACAACATTCTGGGCATAATATACGTAAAGGACTTGCTTAAGTTTGTGGGAACCGAAATTCCCGACAGCGCGGCGCTTAAGGATTTTATCCGCGAACCGCTGTACGTGCCGGAGTCAATCCCGTGCGGCAAGCTCTTTGCACAGATGACCGAAACGCGCATACAGCTTGCCATAGTAGTTGACGAATACGGCGGCACGGCAGGACTCGTAACGCTTGAGGATATCATCGAAGAGCTTGTGGGCGAAATCGAGGACGAGTACGACGAGGAAGCGGAGAGCATCAAGAAGATTGACGACTCAACCTACATCTTTGAGGGCGTTACCGATATTGACGACGCGGAGGAAATCCTTGGCGTTGAGTTCCCCGAAGGCGACTACGACACGCTTGCAGGCTTTGTTATCAACAAGCTCGGCTACCTGCCTGCGGAGGGCGACTCCGCCGAGGTTGAGTACGAAAACCTTACAATCACCGTAATCGAGGTCACCGACCGCAGAATCGAAAAATTGAAAGTTAAAATTAATGATAAATTATAAATGATGAATTGAGGGTGCTGCGCTCAAACAATAAAGCGGAGCGTCCGGGTGGCCGCTCCCTACAATTGTAGGGGTCGGCGTCCCCGACGACCCGCAATAAAATGGGTGCGGGTGTCCCGCCATAAATTCATAATTCATAACTCATAATTATAAAAAATGACTGAAAAACAAATTACACTTGAAAACACCGAGCAGGCATTGACCTTGTTCGGCTCGTTTGACGAAAATATTAAAATGATTGAGCGCGAGTACTCCGTGTCCATCGTAACGCGCGGCAGCGAGCTCAAAATCCTCGGCGATGAAGAGGATGTCAGCAAGGCGCTGCGTGCGATTAATTCGCTGATTATTATGATCGGCAAGGGCGAAACGCTGACCGACCAGAACGTGCGCTACGTGCTGTCGCTTGTCAACGAAGGGCATGAGGACAAGCTCGCAAATATGACCAACGACGCTATCTGCATCAGTTCAAAGGGCAGACCGATTAAGCCTAAAACGCTCGGTCAGCGCAAGTACACCGAGGCGATTGAAAACAACACCATCACCTTCGGCGTTGGCCCTGCCGGCACGGGTAAAACCTACCTTGCCGTTGCAATGGCGGTTACGGCGTTCAGGGCAAAGGAGGTTAACCGCATTATCCTTACGCGCCCTGCGGTTGAGGCAGGGGAGAAGTTGGGCTTCCTCCCCGGTGATTTGCAGAGCAAGGTTGACCCGTATCTGCGTCCGCTTTACGACGCGTTGTTTGAGATGCTTGGCGCGGAAAACTTCCAGCGCTATCAGGAGCTCGGCAGGATTGAGGTTGCGCCGCTTGCATATATGCGCGGCAGAACGCTTGACGACAGCTTTATCATCCTTGACGAAGCGCAGAACACCACGCCCGAGCAGATGAAGATGTTCCTTACTCGCCTTGGCTTCCGCTCAAAAATGGTAATCACGGGCGACATCACGCAGATTGACCTGCCCGACGGTAAAAAATCGGGGCTTAAAACGGTGCTGCGCATACTCAAAAATGTTGACGATATTGCAATTATCCGCTTGAATCAAAAGGATGTTGTGCGCCACAAGCTTGTGCAGGACATCGTTGAAGCATACGAAAAATATAACGAGGAAAAGGGCAAACACTAATGCAGGTAAAAGTTAGAATTTCCAACGACCAGAAAGAACAGCGAATACCTTCCGGCATCCGCCTTTTAATCCGTCGCTGCTGCCACGCAGTGCTTGAGGAGGAGGGCTTTGAGGACAATGCAGAGGTCAGCGTAAGGTTTGTTGATAACGACACAATTCACGAGCTAAACAAGCAGTTCAGGGATATTGACAGACCAACCGACGTGCTGTCCTTCCCGCTTGGCGAAAACGGCGAATACGACACCGACCTTTCCACAGGCGCAAAGCTGCTTGGCGATATTGTTATATCCATCCCCAAGGCGATGGAACAGGCGCAGGAATACAACCATTCGCTCCAGCGCGAAATCGGCTTTTTAACCGTACATTCAATGCTTCACCTGCTTGGCTACGACCACGAACAGGGCGGCATAGAGGAAGTACATATGCGCGAAAAAGAGGAAACCGTCCTCACCAAAATCGGACTCAAACGCGATAATTCGTATTATATGGAAGGATAATTCAGAATGCGGAATGCGGAATGCGGAATTTCGGGTCGCTTCGCTCCAATTTTATTAACTGTATGAGCGTAGCGAGTAACCATAATTCCTAATTCCGAACTCCGAATTCCGAATTAAGAATGAAATGACAAAAACTGCTTTCATCGCAATTGTCGGCTGCCCGAATGTGGGCAAGTCGTCGCTATTAAACAAAATGCTGGGTGTCAAGGTGGCGATTGTTTCGTCAAAGCCGCAGACCACCCGTACAAAAATTATGGGCGTTCTCACGGAGGACGACGTTCAGCTCGTTTTCACCGACACGCCCGGTTATCACAAGCCGCACAACAAGCTCGGCGAAAAGATGTATCAGGCTGTCGGCGATTCAATCGGCGGCGTGGACGCGTGCCTTTTCGTCACCGAATCCGTGGGCGAAATCAAGAAGGGCGAAGCGGAGCTTATCGAAAAGTTTAAAAAACTCGGCGCGCCCGTAATCCTTGCAATCAACAAGATTGATATGCTAAAGGACAAAAGCGAACTCCTTGCACGCATTGCGCAGTTTGCGGCACTTTACGACTTTGCGGCGGTTGTGCCTGTGTGCGCAACAAGCGGCGAGGGCGTGCAGGAACTTGTTGAGGAGATGAAAAATCTTTCCTACGAGTCGCCGCACTTTTTCCCCGATGACACGCTGACCGACCAGCCCGAAAGAGTGCTTGCAGCCGAGATTATACGCGAAAAAATTCTGCGCCTTATGGACAAGGAAATACCGCACGGTATAGCCGTTTCCATAGAAAAAATGCGTGAGCGCGACGACGCGGACATCCTTGACATTGAGGCTACAATTTACTGCGAGCGCAGCAGCCACAAGGGCATGGTTATCGGCAAAAAGGGCGCAATGCTCAAAAAGATTTCCACCTTCGCGCGGCAGGATCTGGAACGCTTTTTCGGCATCAAGGTAAACCTGCAGACATGGGTTAAGGTCAAGGAGGACTGGCGCAACAGGGAAGGGCTTATTCACAACTTCGGCTTGGATTAAATTGGCATAAATCATTGTTACTCAAAGGCAAATACTACTTTTGGGTGATAAAATGGACGAATACTGGAACAAATTTCTGCAAAGCGGAAAGGTTGACGACTACATTAAATACGTCAACAACTACTTTAACACGGTGAACAAACCGCCACAGGTAACGGACAATGCAGCAGACAGTCAAAGGCTTGATAATACGCGAACAGACTATAGGGGAGAGTGACAGACTGGTCACTCTCCTTACAGGTGATTTGGGACTTGTCAGGGCGTTTGTGCGCAGGGCGAAGTCGATTAAGAACCAGAACCTGTCCGCTACGTCGCTGTTTGCCTACGGCGAGTACACTCTGTATCGCGGCTCGGACGCGTATGTTATCGACAGCGCGCACCCGATTGAGGTGTTTTTCGATTTACGCTCGGACATTGAGCGGCTTGCACTTGCGCAGTACTTTGCGCAGCTTACATACTTTTTAGGGGCGGAGGAAACCCCTGCGCCGGAAACGCTGCGCCTTGTGCTAAACGCTTTGCACCTGCTCTGCAAGGGCGAAAAGGACAACAGAATTATCAAAGCCGCAACGGAAATGCGTATGCTCACCCTCGGCGGCTATATGCCAAATCTGCTTGCGTGCTACCGCTGCGGAAAGTTCGAGAGCGACCCGATGTTTTTTGACGTTGAGGAGGGATGCATCTACTGCAAGGACTGCTATCGCAACAACGCGATTACGGCGCCGCTCGGCGTGATTACCGCGCTCAGGTACATCTGCCTTACGGAAAACGTGGCAAAGGTGTTCTCCTTCAAACTCAGCGACGAAAACCTGAACACTCTCTGCGACATCTGCGAAAAATATATGCTCTCCCGCGTGGAACATAAGTTGACTACGCTGGAGTTTTATAAGTCGCTTATTAAATGATTAATGATAAATGATGAATGATGAATTGAGGTTACTCGCTACGCTCAAACAATAATGCGGAGCGTCCGGGTGGCCGCTCCCTACAATTGTAGGGGTCGGCGAAATTCCCCTGTGAGGGGAAATGTCTGCACAGCAGACAAAAGGGTGAGGCGCCCGCTCCAAGGGCCCGACGACCCGTTAGAATCCCTCATCCGACGGCTACGCCGCCACCTTCCCCCCAAGGGGAAGGCAAATAGGTTTGGTGATTATATTTGAACAAACACTACGAAACACTGGAACTTAATAAAATACTTGACCTGCTGAAGGCGGAGACTACCTGCGAGGACGCGGCTGAGCTGGCGCTTGCCGTTGAGCCGAGCAGCGATTTCGTTACGGTGTGTCAGAGGCTTGACCAGACGGAGGATGCGTTCTCCCTGCTGGCTCGCTTCGGTGCGCCGTCATTCAGCGGGCTTAACAACGTTAACGGTCCGCTCACGCGCGCGGCGGCAGGCGGTGCGCTGTCGCAAAAAGAGCTGCTTAAAATCGGCGGCACGCTGCGCAGCATACGCACGCTGTATGAGTGGCGCGGCCACTGCAGCGGCGTTAACACCTCGCTTGACTACCTGTTTGAGAGCGTCACCGTAAACAAGTACCTTGAGGACAGAATCTTCGCCTGCATTATCAGCGAGGACGAAATGGCTGACAAGGCGTCGGAACTGCTGTCCGACATACGCCGTAAAATCAGGTCAAAGTCCTCGTCCGTGCGCGAAAAGCTTGACAGTATGATTCACTCGCCGCACTACACAAAATTTTTGCAGGAGCCGATTGTCACACAGCGCAGCGGCAGGTTTGTTGTGCCCGTTAAATCAGAGCACAGAAGCGAGGTCGCAGGTCTTGTGCACGACACTTCGTCAAGCGGCGCAACGGTGTTTATTGAGCCTGTCAGCGTGGTTGAGGCGAACAACGATATCAAGATGCTCGAGGGCAAGGAACGCGACGAAATCGCGCGTATCCTCTACGAACTCTCGTCCGAAGCAGGCAATTTTGCCGACGCGATTAAGCAGAGCTACGAGGCGGCGGTGCAGATAAATCTTATTTTTGCAAAGGCGCACCTCGCCACGCGGATGAAGGCGGCAAAGCCGATCGTCAACGCCGAGGGCGAAATCAATCTGCGCAAGGCACGCCATCCGCTGATTGACAAAAGCAAGGTTGTGCCGATTGACGTGTCGCTTGGCGAAACGTTTGACACGCTTGTTATCACGGGCCCGAACACGGGCGGCAAAACCGTGTCGATTAAAACCATCGGTCTGCTCACGCTTATGACGATGTGCGGTCTGCTTATCCCTGCGTCCGACAAGTCAAAAATCTCGATTTTCGACAAAATCCTTGTCGATATCGGCGATGAGCAGAGCATACAGCAAAACCTTTCCACCTTCTCGTCGCATATGACGAACACGATTGATATTATGCAGCAGGCGGACGAAAGCACGCTTGTGCTGATTGACGAGCTCGGCGCAGGCACAGACCCCACGGAGGGCGCGGCGCTTGCCGTTTCCGTCATTGAATACCTGCGCTCAAAGGGCGCGCGGATTGCCGCTACAACGCACTATGCGGAGCTCAAGGCGTACGCACTTGAAACTGCGGGCGTTACCAACGGCTGCTGCGAGTTTGATGTGGAAACGCTGAGCCCTACATACAGGCTGCTTATCGGCGTGCCGGGCAGGTCGAACGCGTTTGCAATTTCGCAGCACCTCGGCATGGACGAATCGGTTATTGAAAATGCAAAGCGCATTGTAGGCACCAACAACCGCGATTTTGAAGCGGTGCTTGAATCACTTGAGGAAACGCGCCACGAGCTTGAAAATGAGCTTGTTGAAGCGCAGAAGGCTACCGAGCGCGCAAAGAAGATGGAAGCGCGTGCGCAGAGCGAAAAGGACAAAATAAAAACGCTCACCGAGCGTGAAATGGACAAGGCGAAGCGCGAGGCGGAAAAACTGATTGAGCAGGCAAAGCGCCGCTCGAGCGAGTTCCTGCTTGAGCTTGAAAAACTGAAAAACGAGCAGAACGCCGCCAACGTTACGGAAATTGCCAAAAAGACGCGCCGCGCCATCAAAAACCAGATGGGTGAGATGGACGACCTTGTTAATCCGCAGGAGCTTGCGGAAAACTGGGACTATGACTACAAGCTGCCGCGCGAGCCCGTTGCAGGCGACGCGGTGGTTATCCGCGGCATCGGCGAGGGCGAGGTAATCGAGGTAACAAACGACCGCGTTTACGTCAAGTCGGGTATGCTCAAAACCCGCGTTAAGCTGTCCGACATTATGATTGTGGATAAGAAAAAGAAGGCGCCGCAAAAGCCGCACCGCAGCGTGTACCGCACGTCGTCAAGAGCGGACGCAGACCTCACCACCGAGCTTGACCTGCGCGGTCAGAACACGGAGGAAGCGCTGCAGAACCTCGGCATTTTCATCGACAAATGCGTGCTTAACGGCATGAGCGAGGTGCGCATTATCCACGGCAAGGGCATGGGCGTGCTCAAAAAAGCGGTGCAGGAAGAGCTGAAGCACCACCCGAACATCCTTGAATACCGCCTTGGCAAATACGGCGAGGGCGAGGACGGCGTGACGATTGCAAAGCTCAAATAGAGGTAACACTATGGAATTCAGAGATATGCGCCGTTTTAAGCAGGCGCTTGACAAAAAAACGTGCATTGATATACTCACCGCTGCAACACGCGGCACGCTTGCCGTGCTGGGCGACGGCGGCTATCCGTACACCGTGCCGATGAACTTTGTGTACGACAGCGGCAAAATTTATTTTCACTGCGCGCTTTCGGGGCACAAGCTCGACGCAATCAACGCTTGCGATAAGGTGAGCTTTAACGTGCTTGGCACGCCCGAAAAAAAGAACCCCGCCGACTGGTGGTACTACGTTAAAAGCGTTACCGTTTTCGGCAGGGCGAGCGTTGTGAGCGACGGTGAGGAAAAGGTTGCCGCACTCACAAAACTCGGCAACAAGTATTTCCCCGACAAGTCGCAGGTTGCGCCCGACATTGAGCGCAACATCAGCCGCACAAACGTGCTGTGCCTGCGCATTGAGCATATGACGGGCAAGCAGGTTGAGGAAAAATAAATAGTAAGGGCGGGTTAGGAAACCCGCCCCTGAGGCTGTCGAAAAAGTGCATAACCACGCCGAAATACTATTCAGGAGAAATAGTAGGGAGCGGCGACCCCGACGCTCCGCGTGCGAAGCACCTGATAAATAATATCTATGAAAACCCGCAGAAACATTTAGTTCCTGCGGGTTTTGGCGTTTCCCGTTTTTTGCTCACAAGCGGTACCGTTGTACAGCAAAGTTCGCAAGAAAACGGGATTCTGCATCTTTTTCGTTCATCCTCACAGCGTGTCGAACTTGTTTCTTAGGTTTTTCGACA
>JAFSRN010000002.1 GCA_017446095.1 Eubacterium sp.
CGCAGAAACATTGAGTTCCTGCGGGTTTTGGCGTTTCCCGTTTTTTGCTCACAAGCGGTACCGTCGTACAGCAAAGTTCGCAAGAAAACGGGATTCTGCATCTTTTTCGTTCATCCTCACAGCGTGTCGAATTTGTTTCTTAGGTTTTTCGACACGCTAAGGGAGGGTCTCCTGACCCTCCCGATTTTGATATTGTAGGGGTCGGCGTCCTCGACGACCCGCGGCGCGATGTAGGCTTTTGCTGTTACTGATTATTTCCGCCGTACGGGTTGCCGCCGGGGATGTAGTTTGTGTTGTATGCGCCGAATGCGTCGCCGTTTGACGGATTGTTTGAGTCGCCCGACTGAACAGGACCGTCGTTATTTGTAAACTGCGGCTGCGGGAAGAAGCTGTTGTTCTGTTCCTGCGGCTGCGGTGCATATGCGTTCTGGTCGAACTGCGGCTGCGGTGCATATGCATTCTGGTCGAACTGCGGCTGCGGTGCGTAAGCGTTCTGGTCGAACTGCGGCTGCTGCGGCGCGTATGCACTCTGGTCGAACTGCGGCTGCTGCGGTGCGTATGCGTTCTGGTCGAACTGCGGCTGCTGTGCGCCGTTATCAAGTTCCGACTCACGTCTTGGAATATAGTTGTTGTTCTGGTCAAAATGCAGGTCGGGCGCGCCGAAACCGTTTGCATCAAACTCTGTGTGCGGAACGTAGTTCTGATTGTCAAACTGCTCTGCAGGCATGCTGCCTACCGCTGCATCAAACTGCTGCTGCGGCGCATATGCATTCTGGTCGTACTGCGGCTGCGGTGCGTATGCGTTCTGGTCAAACTGCTCTGCAGGCATACTGCCGACTGCTGCGTCAAACTGCTGCGGCTGTGCAGGTGCTTCAAACTGCTCTGCAGGCATGCTCTCAACCGCTGCTTCAAACTGCTGCGGCGCAGGCTCTTCCGTCTGCATCGGGTCGATAGTGTTTGCGTTTTCCGCGTCAAAATTGTTTTCCTCATTCATCGGAGGTGTAACAAACTCGTCGTTAACTACCACGTTGCCCTGAAGGTCGTCAAAATCAGCTGCAGGTATGCCCATAAGCGGTGCAGGTTCAACTTCTTCCGACTCGGTTGTCGGCTCTGCCTCATCCTGCTGCCTGATGTAATAATACTTTTCGGAATCGGTATCCGCAAATGCAATTACGTCACCGTCGTCAAGCTTGCGCTTCTGCTCCGGGTCAAGGCGTTCGCCGTTAACCTTTGTGCCGTTTGTTGAATTGAGGTCTGTGATGTACCAGTCGCCGTTGAGCGCCTCAAACTTTGCCTGTACTCTTGCGCAGTGGGGGTCCTTAAGCACAACCTTGCACACGTTGTAGTCACGGCCTGCCTGCACAGCCTCGCCCTGGCTTGTAACCTCCACAGTTACATTTTCCGGTGAGTCGCCGAGCATAAGCTTTGTTTCCTTACAATGCGGACAGGTAGCAAACATATCAGCATCGTAAAAGTGACCGTTTTCGCATCTTTGAATGTTCATAATATATCTCCTTTTTAATTATTCTTAACTTACAATCTGCATCTGGAATTTTTGCGACAGATTAATTTTATCGCCGCAATTCAGCGGAATAATCGTGTTTTTGCCGACGCGCCTGTTGTTGATGTACGTGCCGTTGGTGGACGAGTTGTCAAACAGCTGCCATTCGCCGCTTACGCTGTCAAAGTGCAGCACGGCGTGCTTTCTGCTGACGTACATACGGTTTGCAACGATATCGCAATCCGCAGCCGAGCCTACTGTTATTGTATCCTTTGTGGACAAAATGTCAATCATCTCGTCAATATCGGGGATATAAAGCGTGAGCCTGTAGCCGCGCGGCGCGGGCTCGGACGTGTAGGTTGAGGGCGTAGGTACAACCTCGCAGTACGGCTGTTCGGTTAAATCGTCGTAGCGTGGGTTGTAGCGCATATCAATTCTTTTGCCGCACATACAGCAGTATCTGTCGCCTGCGTTAATCCAGCTGTCACATCTGGGGCAACGCTGTTTGTAAGAATCGTTTTGTCTTAATGTGTACATAAACCTCACTCCCCTGTGTTTTCGTTAAGTTGCCAAGTTTCGTATATAACATCGCTGTAGTTATCAATGATTATGCCCTGGTACTCGTCGCCGCGGTCGTAGATGTAAAAGTTGTAATACTCTTTGTCGTTATCACTTTCAATCGTAAAGTATGCAAGCGTGCCGTTGATGGTTCTGCCGCTGATATTGTAGTAACCGTAGGACGACGCAATTCCGCCCTCCATCCAGTTGCTGTCGGCGCTGAGAGCGTTAATGTTTATACTCTGGGAACCATCGCCGCACTTAAACACGCTGTTCAGATAGTCCGAGCAGAAACGTTTGCAGTCAAGCTCGGTAACATAGTCCATCATTTCATCCGTTTCGTAATCCGAGGCGAGCAGAAGGAAATCGGTGTTTGAATATTCGTATCCGTCGTTGTTATACTTTGAATCCACAACGTACTGAATCAAATCCGTTTCCTCGGGCTGCGAGAAGGTGAACACCATATGCTGCCACTCCGTGTCAAACACAGCAGTTACATTCTCGCCGTCAATTGAGTACTTTGATGTGTAGGTGTTTTCCGAAGGACCTGCAACCTCGTAAAGGCTTGCCTTGCCTGATTTAAACGTGATGTCGTAGTATTCCTCGCCATACGTGCCGTTGATGAAGCCGAGCAAAACGTACTTGTTGCCCTCAAGCACATCGGCAAGGGCGTTTGTTTTGCTGCTTGTTGTGGTTTCCTCTGCCGCGGCGGTGGTTGCCTCCTGCGTCTGGGCAGCGGTTGTGGTTTCAATATCAATGCTGCCGCCTGACGAAGTGCTGCTGCCCGATGAACCGATGATGACAATAATTATGCCTGCGATTACCGCAAGCGCTGCGAGCACGCCGACAATAATGCCGATAATCGCACCTGCGCTCATGCCGCCTTTAGCCGCTGCTGAAGCTGCTGCAGGTGCGTATGCACCGACAGGCGGTTTAGGCGGTTGCTGCGGTTGCATAGGTGCTTGCTGTGGCTGCCTTGGCGGCTGCTGCGGTTGTTGCGGCTGCTGTGGCTGCCTTGGCGGTTGTTGCGGCTGCTGCGGCGGTCGCTGTGGTTGTTGCGGCGGTCGCTGTGGTTGCTGCGGTTGCCTTGGCGGTTGTTGTGGTTGCTGCGGCGGTCGCTGACCTGCTGCCGCACCGAGTGCGAATACAAATCCGCAATGCACGCAATTGGGTACGCCGTCGGGCGTTTCTCTGTTACATCTTGGGCAAATCATAGTGTTACCTCGTTATTCAATCGTAGTTGTTTCGAAGTGCATGCCGTTGCCGTCAACAGCTATAAGCTGATAGCCGCCGTCCGTCTTTTCTATGCAGAATTTATACCTTCTCGGCTCACCGTCGGACGAGCCCTCGTTGCCGTAGATATACAAATCGCAGTACAGCAGACTGCTGTTGATGCCCTTGCAGTTGATGTTGTATTCCACGCTGAAGCCATCAATAGTAGCAAGCAGCACGTCGTCCGCATATTCCGCGTCCTTGTTAAAGGTAATCTTCACGCCGTTTGGCATATTCAGCGGCTTTTTGAAGTACTGCGCGTCAACCGTTTTGCCGTCGAGCTCCTGCACGATATCAAGCCTTGACTCATTGTCGTAGTCCGCCTTGATAACGGCGAGGTCGGTGTCCGCGCCCGCGTCCTTGATAGTTGAGGTGTACGTGATATAGCTACTTTTGCCCGTTGCTTCAAACTTAAAGTCAATGCTCTTGTACAGCGCGGAATCAACGGTAACGTACACGCCGTCGTCCTTTACCTTATAATCGGACTTTGCGGTGGTTTTTTTGCCCATAACCTCTTCGGTAAGCTCTGCCTTGCCGTCGTTAAAAGCAATCTGGAAATAGTCGCCCTCGGTGCCGATTGTAAGACCGAGCAGCACAAAGGTGTTGCCGCCGAGCGCCTTTTCCGTTTCCTTGCCGACGTTCACCTTTTTGGCAGTGGTTTCGCCGCTTGAAGGTTCGGCAGTAGTTTCCTGCGCTGTCTGCGTTTCGCTTGCAGCGGCAGTGGTGGTTTCCTCCGCTTTATCGCCGCCCTTGCCGCCGAGCACAATGGCAAGCACTGCGCATATTGCGGCTATTGCCAGAACGGCGATTATGATAATCGTTTTTCTGTTTTTCATAGTAACCTCACTTACTTACGGGCTTACCCAGCCTTCAATTTCCGTACCCTCTTGTTCAAAGAAAGATGCCTGATAGCCGCTGTCCGTTTTTTCAATATAGAAGATATAAACATCCTGCAGCACGCCGTTATCAAGCAGGCACAGCTCGCACTTCATAAGCTTATCGTTAATCGGTATGCAGTAAACCTCGTGTTCCCTTGAGTAGTTGAAGAAGGCTGCCTTCATACTCGAGTAGCCGTCGCCCTCTTTGTAGAAGGTAAGCTCGCTCTCCCTCTCACTCATATTAAGCACATCCTGGAAATACGTTGCAACGAGCGTGAGGTTGTGCATATCGTAAATAATATCGTTTTTATCGTAGGTGTCGTATTCCGACTTGGGCAGCAGGTAGCCCGAATAATCCGCGCTGCCGCTGACATCCGGATACGATTCGGAAAAGGAGTAGCGCAGGTAGCGGCTGTAGCCCGTGTCATCAAACTTAAAATCAAGTTTACTGTAAGCCGTGTTGAACGACACCTTGACAGCGCTCTCCGTAACAGAATAATCTGCTGTGTATTTTTTGTTGTCTGAGCCCCAGTCGGTAAGCTCTGCCTCTCCGTCGTCAAAGTAAAGCTCGTAGTACGCCATACCCTCCGCGTATTCGCCAAGCGCAAGGAACGTGCCGCCGTCAAGCGCTTTTTCAACCGCGTTGGTTTTGGCAGTTTTATCGGTGGTGGATTCCTCGGTAGTGGTTTCTGTATACGGGTCGGTTGTTACAATGTCAAGCCCGTCCGTAATATCCGGGTCGTTTGAAAACAGCAAAACGCAGACAACACCGATGATAAACAACAGCAGTAATCCGCCGACTGCCGCGCCGACTATTATTCCGATTTTAGCGCCTGAACTGAGCCCCTTTTTCTGTGCAGGGTACGGCAGGTTATTGCCGCACACCGTGGGCTGATACATCGGCTGCTGCCTGTTTGGCTGCACGGGCGGTCTTGGCGGTACAGGTCGGTTTTGCGGCGGTCTGTTAGGCATCTGCCCCATCTTCTGACGCGGCGCACCCTGATTAAACCTGAAGCCGCAGTTCATACAAAACGTAGAATTATCCGGTACGTTTCTTTTGCATTTTGGACAAATCATTTTTCTACCTCAAAATATCGGTTTGTGTTCGTACAGTGCCGTGGGATAGTTTACCATTTTTCAACCGTTACGCCGTCGCTGTCGCAGAACAGCGCCTGAATATCGTCGCCGTTTCGCTCAACGTACATATTAAACGACGCTTTGCCCATGCCGATTTTAGTAGCCGTGAACACCGCAAGATTGCTGTTGATACCCTTGCCGGAAAACGTTTTTTCGTCCAGATTGCAGTGGTATTCCGCAAGGATGGGCATTGCGCTGTATTGTTTATCAATCTTGAAGTTGAGCGAGGACACGTCGTTACTCATATACAAGTCCTCAAGGTACTCTGAACGCACGGACTTGCCGTTAAGGTAGTTAACGATATCCTTTGATTCAAAATGGTAGTTGTCTTCTTTAATAATAATGTCGTGTATCTCGTAGCCGCCGTCGGATTCGCAGTCGTAGGCAACGTATCTGCTGCCGTCAAGCGCGTAAAAATGCAGGTTAAAGGTGTTGCCCGACGTGTTAAACTTAACGGACAGCACGCCGTTTGCAACGGTGCAATCTGCTTTAACTGGCTTTGAACTTACGGAAACATTGAGCGTTGCCGTGCCTTTTGCAAACGTGATTTCCTGCTCATTTTCAGGCAGATCCTTTGCAAGCCTGCCCATAATGCGGTAGGTGTTGCCTGCAAGCTTTTTTTCAAGCGCGGTGCTGCCTGTTGCCGCAGCGGCGGTTGTGGTTTGCTTTTTAGTTGTGGTTTCCTGCGGTCTTGTTGTGGTTTCAACCTGCTCGGTTACCGTGGTGGTATCCGTTGCAGGCTCGTCAACGTGCCTGCCTCTGCCAAGCAGTATGGCGGCAACTGCTGCGATAATCACAACAAGTGCGATTACGCCGATAATAATGCCGATTGCCGCGCCGTTTTTGCGTTTTGGTGCAGGCGGCGCAGGAAGGTTTGCAGGCGGCTTTTGCGCTTCACCAAACTGTGTGCGTGCTTCTCTTACCTGCGGCGGCTGCTGCACTTCGCCGAACTGCGTGCGCGCTTCCCTTACCTGCGGGGGCTGCTGCATTTCACCAAACTGTGTGCGTACTTCCCTGACCTGCGGCGGCTGCTGCGCGCCGAACTGTGTGCGAACCTCGCCGAACTGCGTGCGCGCCTCACCAAACTGTGTGCGTGCATTAACTGCGGCGTCTGTAGTGCCGCCGAAAACGCTGCCACAGTGGATACAGTAAGGAGTATTATCCGGTGTGTCTTTACCGCAAATCGGACATTTCATCAATTATACCTCTGCAAATTGTTATTTGCTCTGTTTTCTGACTGACTTATTCAGCTTGGTTTCGCCCTTGCCGTTTAGCACTACTTTTGATTCGCGCAAGCCAATCCAGTTTTCACTGACGCCGTTTCTGTCCACAGCGTCATCAAGCGCATCCTGCGCCGTTTCGCCTGCTGCAAGCGAGGTCAGCACGTCCTGTGCAAAATTGGAATCGTATTCGAGCGATACCAGCGACGAGTTGCCGTACACGCACGCCGCGCCCTTTTTGATGAATGCGCCTGCGAGCTTGTCATCCATCGCGCTGCAGCACGCGCCGAGGTAAACCACCGCGCCGTCAAAGTCGCCGCCGTTATAGTAGCGGTTGATGAAGTTGCAGGTGATTGCCGCGCCGCCGTCCGTGGTGCCGATTATACGCAGCGTGTCCGTGCTGCAATCCCTCGGGTACTTCTGCTTAAGCTTTGCAAAATCGTCGTTAATTATCAAAAAAGAATGTGTTTTAGTTGAGTATCCGCCGTGACCGTCCCACAAAAGCAGTGTTGCATTTGAAAAGGTTTTTGCCGCCTCAAGGTCAACGGCGCCGTTTTTAATTTGGTATGAATCTTTAAAGCTGTACGCCGCGCCGTAGGCTTTTGCCACGGCTTTTGCCGAGTTTTCGTAGCGCTCGGCATACTGCTCGGGCGTGTCGTTATCAAACGGCTGAACAAGCACCGTGCCGCCGCCCTTGCCTATTTTATGGTCGCGTACTTTGGGGACGAACACAACGGGCGTTTTGTCCTTAAGTTCAAAATAAACGCTGCTGTCCGTAGTTTCAAAATAGGTAACGCTGCCCTTTTTCTTTTCCTCTTTTATGTAATCAGCCACTTTTTCAATAACGGCGGGAACCTGCTCGGGTTCGATGAACAAATCCTCGCCGAGGCTGTCTGCTTCAATTTCCTGAATATCGTTACAAACGTCGTAGTAAAGGTTTTTGCTAAAGACGTATGTATTGCTCTCTTTTTTCTGCTGCGTATACCGCAGCGAAGTTGCAATTACCGTGCCGAGGATGAGCGCAATGCTCAAAATAACAAGAATAATCAGCACGTATTTACGCTGGCGCTTTTCCTCTTCCCTGTGCTTTACAATGAGTTCTTCGGGAATCTGCACCCTTGCGGACGAAAAGACGTCCACATAATGTTCAATTTTATCATTCTGTTTGAAAACGTAGCCGCAATAAATACAGTTTGGTATGTTATCGGGTGTTTCCCTTTTACATTCGGGACAAATCATAAGTATTCCTTTTTCAGTGCAAACCGCCATGCGACGGTCTGCACTGAAGTTTTAGTTTAAAACAGTTGCGTTAAGCATTGAATAACGGAATCAAAAGAATCGAGTCCGCCGCCCTGCGTGAGCGCAATAATCCACATTACAAGACCGATGATGCCGCCGATAACGCCGATTGCAAGTTCAACCGACGAGAAGATTATTGTGATAACCGACAGCGTTTTTGCCACCTCGTACTTATGGATATGCGTAGCCTCGTACGCTTCCTTGGCTCTGCTTTTAGCCATAATGCCGAGAATCAGGCTTACAAACAGCAGACCGCCGAAGAAAACCATAAGCACAATCGCAACGATGGACATAACAAGCGCGTCGTCGCCGCGTTTAACAACCTCGGGGTTTGCGTTGTAGTTAGCCCTTGCCTGGTTAAAGCTCTGCTGCATCTGCCTTGCGCCCTGATTGATGCTCTGACTTGCCTGACGGAAGCCGTTATCAATCGAGTTTGAAAGGTTGTTCATACCCCTGTTAACGGAATTGCCGAACTGGTTTACGCCGTTGCGGATATTCTGTTGCTGCTGAACTTTGTTCTGGTAATACATCTGCTGAAAATCAAATCTGTAGCCGCAGTTTGTGCAGTTAGGCACGCCGTCATACGCCTGTTTACCGCATCTTGGACAAATCATTTTTCTACCTCTTATCTTTCTTAACTCTGATTAAAAATACAGTACACAGCACTGAATAAAGCACGATGCACGCAACGAGCACGCCCCATACTTTAAGCAGGTTTGCAGGCGTTGCAAGGTATGCGTCCTTGACCGCCGCCATCTTTGATCCCATCTGCAGCTCAAGGTCGGGCGTGTTGATAAGCATTGTAAGGCGAGCGTCGTTAAGCCTGCTGCTTATAGCAAGACCTGCCATGCCCCACTTACTTATCATAAGTCCTGCAACGGCGTCCATAGCCTTGCCCACGTCAAACAGTACGCCTGTAAAGATAACCTGTACAATCAGAATTACGGGGATAAATGTGCTGGCAACCGAACTGCTCTTTACCACGGCGGATACAACGAGCGCGAGTATGTCTGCCGAGAAGCAGAGCAGGAACATCGTTACAAAGTATTCCATCCATACCCACGGCAGCAGCACGCCGGTTGTGTACATATCCTTGCCGCCGACGGCTATGCCGAACACGCCGAGCACAAGCAGCATCTGCACCGCGCAGACCATTGCCTGAACGATGAGCTTTGACGATACGTAGGAGGTAAGGCGAAGGTTAGTCATATACTCACGCTTGAGGATATTCCTCTCCTTACAGATTTCCTGAATCGAGTTACAGATGCCGACGAAGATTGCAACGCACATCAGCATAAACAAGCCTATCTGCGTTTCGTCGAACATCGCGAGCTGACCGTCCTTCTTAAAGCCGTAGTCGGTTTCCTCGTCGTCCTTATCGCCGTAGTTGTAGCCGAGCATTGCCGAGTATTCCTCAAGCTTATCCTGCTTAACGGAAATAACGTTGTTCTTCTTAATGTCAACGCTCTCCTGACCGTCGCCGACAGCCTTGACGCTCTCGTCGCTTCTGCTGATGTAGAAGCAGTTTTCCACATTAGCGTCCCTGTTGACCACGTTGCCCGTAATCGTGCCGATGTGGTCGTTTTTGGAGTCGGTATCAATCTTGCCCACAAAGTAGCAAGCCTTGAGCTTACCCTCGCCGAGGTCGCCCACAATACCGCCTGCGTACTCCTTGTCAGTCTTGACATTCACTTCGTTTGCGTAGCAGGTGTGTACAATGCCGTCCTTGTCCGCATTTACAAACTTACCTGCAATCGCGCCCACAAAGCCGTCCTCCGCCTCAACGTCGGAATCCTTAACGTAGCAGGAGTGAACCTTTGCGTTGCCCTCAAGCTTTGCGGCGATAACGCCTGCGCACTCTGCGGTGGTTTTAACGTTTGCGTTTTCAACGCCGAGGTTCATAACCTCGCCGCTTACGGTTGCAAACAGACCTGCCTGCGAGTTGCCGGCAAACTTAAAGTTTTTGATAATGTGGCCGTTGCCCTCAAATGTGCCGGAGAATGCCTTTTCCGTGCCGAGGGGCATAAGGTCGTCGCTGTATTCGTTAAGGTCAATATTCTCGTTGAGATAGTAGTTGTAGCCGCACCACTTTTCATTGTCGCCGTCGTCGCCGTACTTCTTTAAATCCTCTTTGTCCGAAAGGATGTAAACAAGCGTTTCAGCGTCGCTGATAACAACGTAGTCCTTGCCGCCGATACGCATAGTTGCGTCGGGCAGCGACATTAACTTGCGTGCGTTGTCCTGGTTTGAATAATACTCGCCGAGGTCGAAGTCCTTTTTCAGTTTTTTGTATTCGGTAAGGTCGCTCTTTGCGGTTTTTACGTCGTCGGTAACGTCGTCGTAATTATCCTCGCCCTTTGCAACGATGGTATACTCGTTTTCAAACTTGCCGAGGTTTTTATCGTCTGCGTCCTTAACCTTTTTTGCAGAGAGCGTCAGTTTGTACTCGCTGCCCTCTTTGAGTTTTGAGCCGTTGCCGATTTCGCAGCGCAGGCTGTAAATGCCCTTGTCTTTGCCGTTAACCCTTTCGCCCGAGGTGTCAACAAGCACCTCGTCCTCGTTGTTCATCTCAACAACCTTGATGTTAGGCTCAACAAGTTCTTTGTAGTTATTGTCTTCAAAAATCACGTATGCGCAGACTTTATCGTCCACCTCGTCAATGCCGTAGTCGTGAACTACGAATTCGCCGTCCGTTTCCTGCACGGACTGCTGCCAAGAGAGAATCGGCAAGCCGCCGTTTACGGTATGGTCCGCCTGTGTGCTAAGGCTGAACATATCGCCGGACGCCACTGCTGCAACGATTACGATTGTTAAAAGAGGAAGCATAATCGCGAGCGACAGATTCTGCCTGTCGTTAAAGAACACCCTTAAATAACGCGACGTCAGAATGTTTGTCTGCCTGAAATAAGAAGGTCTGTTTTTCACACTAACGCCCCCTCTCTGAGTCTTTCATACTTTTCGACATAGCCGTCTATGTCCTGACTGATTTTTTCGTAAGCGTCAACAAGATTGGATACACCGAAGAACTTTCTTGCGTCGTCGATTGAGCCGAAGAAGCAGAGCTTACCGCCCGGTGCGAGGAAGATAATCTTGTCAAACACGTCGATATTCTGAAGTGTATGAGTGATAACAAGCACTGTCTTTTTCTTTTCGTTAGACAGGCGCTTGAGGCTGTGCATAAGGTGCGTTTCCGCCTCGGGGTCAAGACCTGATGTCGGCTCGTCGAGGAAGAATATTGCCGGGTCTGCAACAAGCTCAACCGCGATGGAAGCACGCTTGCGCTGACCGCCCGATAACTTCTTGATGAACGTATCCTTCTGCTTGGTGAGGTCAACCATCTCGAGCACGTTTGCAACAATCTGGCTGATTTCGCCGTTTGTGATATCCTTTGGCAGTCGGAGTTTAGCGGTGTATGTAAGCATTGATTCGACTGTGAGGTTATCGTGGACGATATCCTGCTGCGGCACATAGCCGATACGCGATTTAAGCTGCGAGTAGTTGCGGTAAAGGTCAACGCCGTTGATTGAAACGTCGCCCGAAGTACCCGGCTCAAAGCCGTTAATCGCGTTCATAAACGTGGTTTTACCTGCGCCCGAGCCGCCGCAGATTGCAACGAGTTCACCTGCTCTGATAGTGAGCGAGATGTTTTGCAGGATGTACTTTTTATCCGAGCCGTTTATGCCCGTGCCCTTTTTGCACTTAACCATACGCGAGATGTTGTTAACAACAATCTCGTTACCTTCGCCGACAACAATCGGCGCAGCAGGTGCAGGCATAGCAGGCGGTGCGCCCTGAACGCCAAACGGATTTTCAACAGCCGTAGGCGGTGCTGCGACCTCCTGCCTGTAGGCGCTGTAAAACAGTGTGCCGTTTATGTAAACAATCTTTGCGGGGCCAACCATAATAACGCTACCCTCTTCAACAATCGCCTCTGTTACAGGTCTGCCGTTGACGTAGGTGCCGTTATAGCTGTTGTTATCCCTTACTGAAAGCACGCTGCCGTTAAACGTAATGCGCGCGTGTTCCCTTGAAACTGTGATAACAGGCAGGCAAATCTCGCACTGCGGTGCTCTGCCTATGCGTATCGGCATATTGGGAACGGGGCGAACCTGACGCCACTCGTTCCTTGTGGAAGTGGTGGTGGAAAAAATCATAATAACGCGCTGCGCGTCCGTAGGCTTGCCTATCATAAGAACGTCGCCGTCGTTGAGCTTGATTTTGTCCGAAACCTTTTTGCCAAAGTGATTTATAAATTCGCCGTTGTAGAAAGTACCGTTAAGGTTTTCGCAGTCGTTGTAGTAGTAATCGCCGTTGTACTCGGTAATCATACCGTGCATTTTGGACACAAGCGGCGAGCGCAGCAGAATATTGCAGTGCGTTCCGGGAACGTCTGCTCTGCCTATAAACACCTGCGGTATCTTAAGGTTTGCGGTTTTTAGCTTTGCATAACCCTCGCCGTTTTCAACGATTATCAGCTGCGGACAAAACGAGTGTTCGGCGTGGCTATTGCTGTATCCTATTGTATCCATACTCACCTCAATAGTTGGTTATAGAAGTCTTTTAATAAAGACGCAAAAGAGGTTAAATACTTAACCTCTTAAATACTGTCAGACTAACTTGAACGAGTTTTCGCCGTTGCCGATACTTACAATTTTGCCCGGTTCGAGGTAAGTAGGCATACCCGATTCAATTCGCTTAGTCTGTGCGCCGTCGTTGATAAACGTGCCGTTTGATGAATAATCAGTTAATATGTAAAGTCTGTTTGCAGGGTCATACTGGATTCCTGCATGGCGTCTGCTGACTGTTGCGTGCTCTTTACCGATTACGATATTGCACTGCTTGGGGTCTTTGCCGATAATGGTTTCCACACCCGGGTTCACAGGGAAGGTGTAGCCCGTGTAGTCGCCGTTGAGCCACATAACGTTGCCCACCGCATTTTCAACAACAGTGCCGCCGTCATCGGGATACGCACCGTATCCGTCGCCGATATAGCCGCCGTCGCCGTAGCCGCCGTCCTGATAGCCGTAGCCGTCGTTGTAGCCGCCGTAACCGTCGCCGTAGCCGTAGCCCTCCTGATAGCCGTTGCCGTAATGCTCGTCAAGACCGGGGAAAGGTTCCCTTTCAATCTCAAGTCGCTCAATCGGGTTTGCGGAATATCTTTTTGGGCAAATAACGCCGACGTACTCTGAAAACTGGTTAACGTCGCTTACAAAGTAGCACAGCGCAACAATCGGACCTACGGCAATAAATGAGCCGAGAAGGAACCAGAGCAGGAACTCGCCGCCCGAGTGCTTAACGTTTACGCCGTAGCGGTAGCCGTTATCCTTAAGCCTTTCCATAGTCTTGTAAAACCAGATAAGCGGAAAGATGCCGAGTGTAACAGCGCCGAGCAGCCACGCCCAGAGGTAAAACATTGTGTTTTTGCCGTCGCCCTCGCAGATTTCGTTAACCTCTTTGCTCATTATGCAAAAAGCCACGATACCGTAGATGCCGACGGTGATTGTATTAAGGATTATAAATAACAGTAGATTCCTGTTTTTTACTGTGCCCATTATTTTTCCTCCTCAGGAATAACATCGTCCCACTTGAACTTATCTGTGCAGCAAGGGATAAACATAAGCTTTGTGTTGCCAACCTGAATAATATCGTTTGACTTAATCTCTACAGGTGAAAGAACTACGTTATCGTTGAGATATGAAAGCTCTCTTGATTCGCCGGGTTCCATAATGAAGATGTTGTTCTTCGGCTCGTAAAGCACAACAGCGTGCTTACGTCTTGAAACTGACGGGTCGCCCTCAAGACGAACGTCCTGCTCGCTTCTGCCGATGAAGTTCCTGCCGACCTTGAGCTTGAAGTCTTTACCGAGGTTCTTTTCGCCCTCGATGCAAACAAGCCAGCCTGTTACGGGCTCTGTGCTTACAGCCTCAAAGTATCTTACAGTCTTGTCGCCTGTGTCGTATGTGTCGTCCTGTGCCGGTGCAGGTTCTGCAGCGGGAGGATTTGGAATCTGAACATTCTGCTGCGGTGCAATTACAGGCTCCTGACCCATCGGCATTGTAACGCCTGCGGGGTCAAAGTTATCTGTCTGCGGTGCGTAGCCTGCGTTGTTATCCGGAATAACAACTCTGCCGTCGCCTGCAGGATTGCCTACAAGTGCGACTGTTTTGTCAAGCTGCATTTCCATCGGCTGTGTCGGGTTGTTCATCGCCATGGGGTCTACGTTCTGGCAATGAGGGCATGAGCTGAACTTTTCTGCATCATAGAAGTGGCCGTTTGGGCAAGTTTGTAAATTCATAATTATTCTCCTTTATACTGACTTATAATTTTTTTGCAATAATAACCGAAACATTGTCCTGATATTTCAGTTGTTTATCAAGTGTTTTGTTAACAAGAATGTTTGCGAGCAGTGGAATATCGTTGATGCCGTAGCGCACGGTTTCGTCAATTTCCGCGTCGGAAAGGGCTCTGTACATTCCGTCGCTGCAGGCAAGCACCACGTCGCCGGGCTCGATAATCAGCGGTGTTTCGCTTATATCAATAAGCTCAAGACCATTCATACCCATGTAGCTGATAAGGGCTTCCTTCTGCTTGTTGCTGTTTGCCTGTTCTATTGTGATTTCGCCGCTTTCCACCATAGCGCGAAGGCGCAGCATATAGTTGTGCTCGCGGTTAAGACGGCGAATACCGTTTTTGTTGATGATATACAGATGACTGTCGCCTACCGACGCCCAGAATAGCTTGTTTTCTATCGCGTAGAAAACTATCATCGTCGCGCCTGCGCCGAGCTTTGCGCCGCTTGAATCCTGCAGGTCTGCAATTTCGGCGTCGATTGAGTCGTAGCATTTTTCGATGTAGTAAGCAAAGTCGCTTAAATCCACGCTCTCAAACATCTTCATCATACGGGCTGTGCAGATTGCGCTGGCTTTTTCGCCGCCTTTCATTCCGCCCATGCCGTCGCTTAAAATACCGAAAACGCGGTTTTCCATACAGGGGTTATCAAAATCGTTGTTTGAAAGTGCGATTGCGTCCTGCTGCGACTTCCTTTTGCCGATGTTGATTGACGAGCCTACGGAGAAGTAGCGGCTCATCGAGGTTAGCATCTTTGTGCTTTCAATCCCCTGCTCGGGCGGCGCCATCGTGTTTGCAGGCGGTGCAGGCTGAAACACAATGCGTTCCGTAGTCTGCTCGTTTGCGTCGATTTTGCCTGCCTTTTTCTTCTTTTTGCCGTTGATGACAATCTGGTTTTTATGCTTTTTTTGCTGCTTTGGTGGCTTTTTATCGTAAATCTGGTTAAATGCGGCAATAGCGTCGTCAATATTTTCGCTGTTATAATATCCGTCGCCTGCGTAGCTTACGGGCTCGCTGTTCATATTAGCGTTTTCCGCAGGGTAGTTAGCGTCGGGATTATAATTCATATTGCCGTTGAAGTTGTTGTTATCCATATATTATTTTCCACCTCCCACTTGCAGTGTAAGTTCAATAAGCGTCTGGAATCTGTCGCCGAGATAGAGCTTTGTGCCAACGGGATACTTGTAGGTTTTACCTTTTACGATACGCGTTTTTGTGTATTCAAAGGTACCCGAGCTTGAGCAGTCCACAATCTCAAAGCACTTATCGCTGCCGTTGTACTTGATGTAGCAGTGCGGCGCTCTTGACAGATTGTTGTTGCCGTCGATTGAGATATTGTTCTGCCGCGGCACACGACCGAGCGTGTAGTTGATGCCCGGCTGCAGGAAGATTTTATCCGTATACGTTGAGCCTGTGGCGGTGCTTACGCTCGCCTTGGGACCGCCGATAATCTTGATGCACGGCAGCGCGTTCTGCAGCGGCTGCGGCGTTTTAGGCTGCGGCTGCTGCGGTGCAGGCTTTTCGCCCGTTGCCTCGTTAATCTCCTTGAGGAAGCGCTCAACCGACTGCTGACGGTCTGACGCGTTGTTGCTAAGCGCCTTGTGAATCACTGCGGAAAGCTGCGGATTAACATCGCTGCAAAGCTGGTGCAGCGGCACCGTGCGGTCGCTGTGTATACGTTCCTTTGCAGGCTTTATGCTCACGCCGGAAACTATGTAGTAAAACGTTGCGGCAAGCGAGTAAATATCACTCCACGGCCCCTGATTGCCGTCCGAGCGGTACTGCTCAATCGGCGCATAGCCGGGCTTGATGTAAACCGACATACCCTCTGCGTTATTGCGCATATAGTTACGCGCCGAGCCGAAGTCAATAAGCTTGATATAGCCCTCGCTCGTGATAAATATATTCTCGGGCGTGATGTCCCTGTGCAGAATATCCTTTGAGTGAACGTCAATCAGCGTTGCCGAAATGGTGGTTATAATCGTGAGCGCATTATTCAAATCCATTTTGCCGTTTGAACAGTGCATCGCGATAAAACGCTTAAGGTTAACGCCGTCAAGAAATTCCTCAACAAGATAGGCGGTGTTATTAGCCTCAAAGTAGTTCTTGTAGGTAACTACGTTTTTATTCTCTTTTAAACGACTGAGCGATTTTGCCTCCTCGATGAAGCTTTTCTGACCGTTTTTGTAAAGCCTTGTTTTTTCCTCATCAACAATCAGCTCGTCGTTGGTGCCGCGCTCAACAATATCGCCGGGATAGTATTCCTTGATAGCGCATTTTGCGCCCTCGATTTTGTCGTACGCGGAATATGTAATGCCGAAACCGCCTCTGCCAAGGCACCTGCCGATGGTATAAATACCGTTTAGCACAGTGCCGGGCGCTAAAATATCGGGGTCGCGGCCTTCGCGGTCGTAGGTATATCCACAGTGCGGACACGTGGACGTGGTGACCTCATTAAAACAATTTGGGCAAATCATGTGTTACTCTCCTAACAAAATCACAAATCACTGAATAATAATGAAACGACTGCAGCCCGCTTCAATTCTGTCGCCCGGTCTGACGAGCTGACGTGCGGTAACGCGTGTTCCGTTTACAAACGTGCCGTTTGTAGTGTTAAGGTCGGAAACAACAAAATTGCCGTTGATTAAATCAATTCTGAAATGCTGCCTTGAAAGTTTTGTATCCTCAATGCAGATGTCGCACTGCGACGACCTGCCCACGAATACAGGCTGAACCACATCTATGTCCGCGCGCTGACGGATACCTGCAACCTCGATATACATCGAAAGCCGCCTTGGCGCCGCCGCAGGCTGCGGATTGGCATAAACCTGCTGCCTTACATAGTTTGTGTGGTGCTGTTCAACAACCTGTTCTTCAACCTGCGTGGTGAAGATATCCTTGATTGTGGTAACTTTCTTTTTGCGTTTTGCAAGCACAAGCACGAGGTAAAGCGCGATAAGGAAAATAATCGGAAGCGATACCCACCACCACTTTTTGAGTATTTTTACCGCAAGTGATATGGCTTTTATATGCTTAACCTGCGAAGCCTGCGCAATCTTATTCTTCTCGCGGCTGATATCCGTAACGCCTGCGAGGTTGAATTCGTACTCGCCTGAATAGAAGTCGTCCTTAGGCATGATATAAAGCGTGTCGTCAACCGCTTTTGCGCTTTCAATCGGGATATTTTTGCCGTTCTTGCTGATTGAAATTTCGGATTCCTTAACAGCGATATTCTCGCTGAACTTAATCTCTAACGATTTCGTATCCTTATTATAAGTGATGTCGCCCTTAATGCTCGGCGCGGTGTCGTCCTCAACGTTACTTCTTACGGCAACACTTTCAACGCTGCCGCCGTCAAATTTAAGCACGCAGCCCGTTTTGCTCTCGTCGTAAGCGTTGCTGCCGTCGTCAAACGCGCCCCTGATAACCGTGGCGTTGTTAATTTTTTTCTTAATTACATCGAACTTTGCCTTGGCGTTTGTCTGATTGTACGTTTCAAACGCGCCGCCCGAAAGTGTGACAGCCTCTTTAAACGCCTTGATTCTTTCGTCAGTCTGGTCGTGATTGCCGAGGATGAGCGAGTAAAGGGGCAGGCTGTGCGATTTGTATAAGCTCTTAATCGTTTCGTAAGTCGTATCTTTGTAATAATCGTAGCCGTCGGAAATACAGATTACGAACTTGCGGTCGAAATCGAGATTTTTTGCAGCGTCCTTGTAAACAACGTTAAGCGATTCGCAGATTGCGGAATCCTCGCCCGTGTGGTAGAGGTTATCAATCGCGTTGTTTACATCGCTCGTGCTTTCGCCGCCCTTGAGCACCTTTGTGGTGCTGTTGCCCATTGTGTAAAGGAAAAAGCTGTCGTCGCTGCCGACTGTGGCAGCAAGCTTTTTAAGGCTGTTTTTAAGCGGTTCAATCGCGTCGCCCTCGTAGTACATTGAGCTTGAAATATCAACCGCAACGTAGATAGCGACCTTCTGATTTTCAATATCGTACTTCTCCGCCTTGCCGATGTTAATCTTATAATCGTCAACCTTTACGTTTTTAAAGTCATCCGTTGACGCATCCCCTTTTGCAACAAATGTGATATCGGGCTTGTTGATGAACACACCCTCAACCGTTTTGCCGCCGTCTGCCGATGCGACAATGGATGCCGTTAAAATACAGACAAACAACATAAGAGAAATTACGGTACTTTTAAGCCTATTTTTCATTCCAGTTTCTCCCCTTTTTGCAGTACGGAATAAATACGTATTCCGCTTTTCCGATTATAATAACGTCGTCCTCGGCGAGCTTTTTGCTCTCCTTAACAACCTCGCCGTTTACTGTAACGGTGTTGGCGCCGTGCACGGCATAAAAACTGTCGTCCTTACTATCATAAACAATTGACGCGTGATTAATCCTTGTTACGTCCTTATCGGGAATAACGATATCCATATCGTAATCCCTGCCGATAAAGCAGCGCCCTGTTTTAATCGGAAAGCTCTTGCCGATGTTATCGCCCTTGGTGCAGATAAGCCAGCCTGTGGTAAGCGAGTTTTTACCCTCCGCCATATTGATGGAGATGGTAAGTTCTTCCTCGGTGGCGTTATCCTCGTCAAAGCGCTCGGTGAACTGCTGTGTGTTATCGCCTTTTCCGCTTGTTACAATTACTATTTTTTTAGAGGCACCAACCCTGTCGCCGCAAAACGGGCAGACATGGTACTGCGTATCGTCAAACGTATGATTATTAGCACAAGTTACTATTGCCACTGTGCCCCCTCCTTCCATCGTAATAATAACAAAAAACGGGAAATAAATATCAGTTTTGTAAAATTTGTACGTTTTGATGTAAAATTTGTCAGTTATCGAACACTTTTTTAAGGTCGTCGTAGTATTTTTTGCTTATCGGCAGCAAATCCTCGTTGTCAAGCAGCAGCTGCTTTTTTTCAATTCTCACAACGTGCTGGCGGTTAACAATGTAGCTTTGGTGTATCCTTAAAAAGTTTGCTTTGTCAAGCTGTTCCATAACCTCGTCAAGCTTTGCGTAAAAATCAACGGAATCGTCTGTGGTGTACATAGTAACCTTGCGCGCGGTGCTTGCAAAGCAGACTATGGTATCCTCGCTGTAGCGCTCGATATTGCCGTTAATTTTGATATAGAAAAATGAATTTGAGTTTTGCTTGTAGTAGAATAAGCGGTTAATGGTTTCCCTGAACTCGTTAAGCTTTACGGGCTTAATAAGGTAGTCGAATGCGTTGAACTTGTAGCCAAGCGGCAGTCCGTTTAAATCGGAGGTGATGAAGATGATGTTCACCTTAACATCCACCTTCCTGATTTGCTCGGCTGCGTAAAAGCCCGTGTTGGTGCTTTTTTCCGCGTCAAGGCATATAACATCGAGGTTGACGTCGCTTCCCTCAAAAAAGTCGAGTAGTTTTTCCTCATCAGTGAATCTGTAAACCTTAAATTCACACTCGTCAAAAAGGAAGGCGCTTATGTAATTTTCTATTTGCTTTAAATGCTCACTGTTTCTGTCAAACACAGCGATATTATACATAAAATCACCGCTAACTATTTACGGCACCAAAGCAGGTGCCGTAAATATTTTAGATAGTTAAACCGAATAATTATTATTCTTCGTCTGCTGAATCGTCTGCTTCAGCCTCTGTCTGAACGTCTGATGCGTTTGCTCTTTTTCTTCTTGCGATAATGAGCAGGATTGCAACAGCGAGTACTGCAAGTGCGCCGAAGCCGCCGATTGCAACGTAAATCCAGAAGTGGTTATCAAGGTTGAGGTTGAACGATGCTTCAATGTCGTTGTTTGCAACGTCCTTTGCCTTGATAAGGATAACGTTGTCGTTTGCCTCGTCAGCGCTGCTTACCTTAACTTCGTAAACATCCTTATCAACCGGAGTGCATTCAAGTTCCTTGCCGTTCCATGTAACTTCAATAGAGCTTTCGTCAATGCCGGTGTTATCCTTAATGGTGAGGATAAGCGTACCGCTGTTTGTGAAGAATCTGTTTGAAGGAACAGCCTCTTCGCTGTCTAACGATACCTGCAGTTTTTCATTAACGGTATCTCTGCCGTAAGTAGGAACAAAGTCAATCGACGCAGCAGCGATGGTCGGGTCGGTACTGTCCATATTAACCGTAAAATAATCAGGCGTGCCCTTTACAATTTTGTGGTTTGCGGTTTCAACTGTAGGAATAACGGTTACAAGGTAGTCGCCGTCCTTCGGGTCGCCGGTGTAGTTACCGTTTTCGTCCTTCTCAAAGCAGAAGGCTGATTTTTCAAATACATACTCGTACTCGTAAGCGCGTCTTGAAACCTTATCGTGCTTGTTGGAGGTGTTCATGGTGTAGTCTACGCCTTCAACAAGTTCCTTTTTCTTGGTCTTATTGTTGCTTACAGTGATGATAGCGTCCGCATTCGGGCTTGCGCTGTACATATGGAATTTAACAACCTCTTTAACCTCTGTAGGACCTACAGGCTTCTTATCCTCAATCTTCCTGAAATCATCACTATTGATGAGCGCGCCGTTACGGCAGATTGCAAATCTTACGGACTGGGTTTCAGATGTGTTGTTAGCGTCGTCCGTTACGGTGAAGGCTAACTTGTAGAAGCCCTCTTTTTCAAGATTGTCAAATGTAAATGAAACTTCATTTCTGCTAACGTGCTTTGCAGTGCTCTTTACAGAAAGCACTTCGCTCTCGTTACCTCTTGAGCTGATAGCCTCGCAGGTAAGAGTTTCGTCGCTGAATTTAGCGTGCAGCAGGTTGCCGTCTGTGCAGGAAAGTCTGAGCACAATTTTATCCGTAGCAAACGCCTTGTATTCCGAGCCGCGTACGTCTGTTGTGCTGCCTGTATCGTCAACAATATCAGCCTTGAAGCCTGTCGGTGCAGCGGCGTCAACAGTGAAGTCGTTGCCGTTTGCAGGCGGCTCGTGAGTTGCGCTGTTCTTTGCAAGGTCAACTGCTTTAAGTGCGTTGAGTACGCAGTCGATGCTGCTGTAGTTAGCGCTGCCCGGTCTGAATGTGAACTCGTAGGTGAACCTGCGGTTGTTATCGGGATACTTTTTGCTTGCCTGGCTGTCGCCGATAAATCTGTAGGAACCGGCTTTCATATTATATGAGAAGCCCTTTTCCTTAAAGAATCTGTCCTGAACAACTACTCTGATAACACGCTCTCTCTGGTAGTACTTGCCGTTGTACGGGCCTGTGTGAGTGGTTTCCGTAACAGTAATCTTCGGCGAGGTATGGTCGTAGTAGAATACCATCTTTGACGCGTTGTCGGACTTATTCTTTGCTCTGTCCGCAGCGTCAAATCTGAAGTCCTCATAAGTGCCTTCCTTGGTGAGGTTTGTAAGCGTGTAGGTATAAGCGTAGTCGTTTGACCAGTAGCTTGTGTTCTTTGAAGCGGCAAAGTTTTTACCGTAGAGCTTTTTGCTGACTTTCTTGCCGTCGAGCTTGTAGCTTACAGTACCGATGTACTCATCGCCTGCAGGGAGGTTCCTGTCCTTGATTTCCATCGTGTAGGTGGTCTTTTTGTTGTAGTAACCCTTGTTCTGCGTAGCCTTGCCGTTTGTTTTGAACGTTGCCTTGAGCTTTGGCGCAGTTTTATCAATACCGAAGTTGTAAACATCGTAGCTTACGTTGCCGCAGCCGCTCTGCAGTACAACAAGAATAACGATATCGTTTGCGTTTGCCTTAACGGTAATCTGCTCTTTTACAGTAGTCGGATATGTGCCGTTTTTAAGCTCGGCAGTCTTTGGTGTGTTGATGTAAGTCTTGTTGCCGTTGTGAGCATTAAATACGATGATTCTGTACTTCTTAATGCCCGCGTGCTTCTGAGTCATTGTGATGTTAAAGGTTGTGTCGTCGCTGAACAGCGGTGCGTTCTTGTGGAAGCTGTAATCCTTATCAGCCTCGTTATACTCTGCCTCGTTAGTCTTGCAGAACGCGCTTACAAAGTGAGTCTGCTGTTTAGCAAATTCATCCTCTGTTGCGGTGTTGCGCTGAACGCTCTTTTTAACGCCCTTTTCAGGTGCGATGGTGATTGCAGTGTTCTTAACGTGAGCGTCGATTGACTCGTAAACAACGTTGTTATCAACAGTCTGCTCTGTTGTGCTGCCGTCGTCGTCTGTGAGGATAACATCGAGCTGACCTGTTTCATCAAGCACAAATCTGCCGTTAATTACATAGCCGTAGTTCTGGTATGTGTTACCCGACTTATCCTTAACATAGTACTGAATTGAGCCCTTGAACTGCTTTGACTTAACTGTGGCAAGCTTTTCCTCGTCAAGCGTGAACTTAACCGAGTCAACCTTTGTGCCGTTTTCAAACAGCTTGAAGCCGTCGTTATCGTCGGAATCGAGGTCAACAATAACGTTGCCGTTCTTATCCGCGATTTCAATATGACCCTTCCACAGACCTGAAGTCTTGTCGGCAGCCTTCATCTCGATACCAACCGGATCGTTGAAGAATATGCCGAAGGTAACGATGTTGAGGAAGGTTGTAAGACTTGTCTTTTTAAACTTGAACTTAACCTTGCTCGGTGCAACCTTATCGACTGTAAAGCCGATGCTGTCGGTGCTGTCGTCCTTATCATAGTTGCCTGCGAGGTCGGTTGACTTTGCGCTGATTTCGTACTGTGCGTCCCTGTCAATCGGGATTGTGTACTCGTAAACAGGCTCTTCGCCATAGGTGGTGATAACCGTCCAGTTAGCCTTATCCTTGGCGTTGTCGATGTAAGTCTGGTAGTCAAGGTCAAGCGCGCCGTCGATGTCGCTTGTGTCAATCTTAACGGTTGCGCCGTCGAAGTTATGCTCTGTTACTCTGATTCGCAGAAGTCTTTGAGTTTCGTAGTAATTGTCTGCATAATGCTCGTCGTTGTCGGGGTCTGTGCTGTCTTTTTCTTCAGTAATAAGAACTGACGGCGCAGTCCAGTCAACGATGAAGTCTTTTGAATTCTTTTCGTAATAAATTGAGTTTTCTTTAAACTTATCAGCCTTTTCAACAACGTTTGATAAAACATTGTTGTTGCCAAGTGCGTCGTTCAACGAATCAATTTTTAAAGTGAAATGTCCTTCATCAGGGATTTCATAGGTAAACTGATACTTGTCTGTATAGTTTTCGCCTTCTTTAAGGTGAGTCCAGTTTCCTGGATTTGCAAGAAGATTGTTAAATTCGTCATTGCTATTGTAATCATATTCGTAAACAGAATCGCCGTTTTTGTCAACAGTGTCGCTTTTTACAGTGAGAGTAGCTGTAATACCAACATTTCTGTTACCTACGATAAAGTCATCGTCCTTAACGGTGATAATAAGTTTGCGCTTATCATTCTTATTGTTAAAATACTTGTCATCTGCACCAACGCCATTGCCGCCGTCTTTAAACTCAACTGCGATTGACGGGTTAGTTTTGTCATAAACAAAATGCCTTGAATACTCGTCGTAGCAGCTATCATTTATATCCGCGTCGTTAAGCGCCATATCGGAAAGGCTGTTGACTGCAAAGGTGTATTCCGCTTCAACAGGAAGTGCCTTTTCAAAAACATACTCACCACCGACAATGTTCCAGTTGTCGGGTTCTGTTAATTCCTCGTTGATATCACCTACATCAATTGCTTTACCTGTAGCCGGGTTCTTTGCAGTGAGCGTAGCGTTAATTTTTACAGCACCGTCCTGCTTGTTGATGCGTGATAAAAGATACGTTTCATTCACCGCTAAAACAAGGGTCTTTTCCTTTGTATAGTAGGCAATCCCATTGGTAGTATACTGATAACCGTCAGTTGCATTCTTGAGTGAAACTTTAAGTTCCGGCTTTGTTTTATCAACAACCGTGTATGCGTTGATGTCCTTTGTAGCGGTGGAAACCTCTTCGGACTCCAGCTTTGCAGCGTCGATAGCAATAGCGGTTACATAGCCCTCAAATTCCTGTGATACGGTAACGCGTGCCTCGTTGCCTGCAGCGTCAACAGTCTGGGTAGAGGTTGTGTTGTTCTTCGTGTCGTGAAGTGTAACTTTGAACTGCTTAACGGACGTTGTAGCGTCGCTGCCGGTGATGATGATATCAACATCGTTTTTGAAGAAATCAAAGGTGATTGTGTTGATAAAGTTCTCAATGGAATTCTTGGCGGTTGAATCAGCATAGTAGAAGCCTGTAACCTGCGGCTTTGTAGTGTCTACCTTAATGTTGCTGATAGTCTTTTTCTTAATATTTCCGTCGCTGTCCTTAACGTAGAACGAAATCTGGTTGGTGTTGCCGTCGCTTACGCTAAACGTAAGCTGCTCGGAATCCCAGTAATTGAGCACTCTTGTGGGCAGCTTTGAGATTTTGTTTGTGCCCACGGGCTTTACAACAAGCGGATTTGCCGTGTAGTACAAATCGTCGTTGTAGCCGTTTTTGGCAGTTGTAATTTCGTAAGAGGTGTCGTCAGCGTCGTCCATCGACATATTGATGGTATATGAAACCTCTTTAGCGTCGTAATAATCGTTTGCAGCAAAAGATGCCGTAACGGTAGCGGTGCCTGAAGTTACCTCGTCAGTAAAGGTAACAGTGCCGTCGTCAGCTATAGACGAAATGAGCGATTCGCCCGAACCGTTAACAAACGAATATGTCGGCGCAGGTGCGTCAGTAGGAACGGTGCCGTCTTTAAAGGTGTTCTTATAAGTGCTGTCAGTACCGTACTTGAGCGATACAGCCGAGGTAGTAAACTGAGGGTTATACGAACCCTTGTTTACAGTAACCTTTGCAGTGCCGTAAACGGCTTCACTTGCGTTATTCTTTCCGGTTACCTTAAGCTTAATCACGCCGGGCTTGTGAACCGATAATGTTACTGTTTTTGTATCGCTTGATATGCTCTTAACAGTTGCAACAGAGGTATTGGCAACCGTCCAAGTACCATTATATAAATTATCGCTTGGTATTATCGCGCGATACTCCAGCTCCAGACCTGCTGAATAATTAACATCTGGCGTACTACTACTGTAGCTATCGCCAATCTTATACATTACATTAACGTCGTTCTTTACGTCAAGCACTTTAACTGTTGTTGTGCCGGAAGCGTTGTTGTATTTTTCCTGGTCGTCAGGAACAAAGGTAAAGCCCGCAAGGTTGTTACCTACAGGCGGAACGGTAGACGACGGGTCTGAATCAGCCCACTCAAGTCTGCCGGTTACATCCGTTTCGCCAACCTTTGCGGAAACGAGCGTGAGCTCGGAATCTTCAAGCGACTCGCCCTTGCAAATGTCTGACGCGGTAACGCTAACCGTAGGCGTAGCCTTGGGAACGGTAATTTTTGCATGCAAAGTTGCTGCATATGTATAACCCAAATCGGTGTTAATCATATAGCAATCAATCTTTGTCGAGCCGGGTGACACGCCGGTTATTACGCCTGTGGTCTCGCCTGCCGTAGCAATACTGTCATCCTCTGAAAAGAAGTATGCCTGTGCATTTGGATCAGACAGAAAAGAACCGCCTGACTCAAACCCTAAAGTATAGGTTACAGTATTGCCTACCTCAACCTCATCATCAAATGAACCAAAGATCGTAAAGTCTCCTGCAGTCTGACCGTAAGCAATACGCTTGATCGTTCCCGCACCCTTACATACAGTACAGGACGCGCTGTTTTCACCCTTACACTTGGGGCAGGTGATGGTTTCGCTTGCTTTGATGTATCCCGTATGGCTGCAGACGGTACATGTCGAAACATCGGTGCCATTCTTACATACAGGACACAATACGTCCTCGTCCGCAAGGGCGGAAAACGCGCCAAGCGGAACCGTTGTCATTACCATCAACAGCGCGAGCACTATTGAAAGCAATTTTTTTACACTACTCTTTCTCATTGTTTCTTCTCCTCTCGGATTTTATTTATAATTTCATTAAATTTCCTTCCATTTAATACACAATGCATTTCAAAAGAAAATATAAATACCGAAATTGCCAAATAACCTATAAAGTCGGTTTCGCTTTTTATCATAAGCACAATATTCGCCACAAGCGACACAGCGCAAAGCACGTCGAACACGGCGGAAATACTGTTTTTGAAAAAGCTGAAAATGCCGGGGGCGCCTTTAATCTCGCCCTTTAATTTTATATACATTATAATCTGCGTGACTATACCTATTGCGAGGAACAGCCAGAACAGTATTGCCGAGCCGTAAGCAAGCACGCGCCTTGTCCCCTCTTCGTCAAAGCCGGCGCTTGACATCAGTATCGGCTGCAGCGACGACATAAAGAACGCCGCTATTGAGATTATCTGATAGTTTTTAAGTGATTTCAATTCCATAACAACATTCCTTTCAGACAGTTAATCAGTCTATCCGTTCGGGAATATTAGCCACAACAACAAGGCGCTTGGTGATTTTGAAGTTGTTGTAGGTGTTTTCGTCCGCAACAAGCGCAATCGTTTCGTCTGCGCCGTCCTCTTCATCGTCGTCCTCCTGCACGGGTACGGCAGGTGCTGCGGGCATATTGGGTGAGTTTTTGTTCACCTTCGGTTTTTTAGCCTTGCCGCTTTCCACAGGCAGGCCCTTGAGTTCCCTGTACGCTTTTCTTATATCAAGCTTTTTGTAAAGAAACATAGTCAGCGCGGCGCATAAAAACATGGCAGCCAGGGAAACAATCATAAGTATGTTAAACAAATTCGGCATACTTATTGCTAACAAAATATAACTCATTGTTGCGTCCTTTCTTTACTGCTTACTGGTCGGCACCGTACTGCTTTTTATCATAGTGCAGGGTGATTGTATTCTTTGTGGATTTTGCCTGTTCGGGAACTAACTCGATTAATCTTTCAAGCAAGCTGCCCGTTCCTACAAGCTCTTCCTTGGTAACGCCGCTCGTTTTCATATCCCTGTAATTCTTGTCAAGGTAACTTACGGCAGAGCCGTAAACATACATCTTGCTGGAATCCGACAAGTTGGATTCTACAACAGCGTCAACCACTTTTTTGTAGGTGTTAAGGATATCAAGATACTTTTCTCTGTTAACGCCCTGACCTGCGTCGAGCTGCTGCGCGTTGGCAAATTCGAGCATAACGTCTACCATATCGGTTTTCCAGGTTGTTGATACATCGAAATTCTGCGCAGAGCCAAGCTGTTCGTGGAACGAACCGTCTGTGTAGCACTCATCAAGATACTTTTCATTAACATCAACGCCGCTGCCCATATGTTCTTTTGTATTTTTAAGGATTTTAAGCGCGTAACCTGATGAAGTCGGCACATCCTCGTTAAACAGAAGATAATATGCATTTGCCTCGCACACGCAAAGCAGAGCCTTAAGCTCATCGGGATTATACTTATCTAACTCATCGGAAATTTTTTCGCACTCTTTGCCGAATTCGTCAAATATTCTAACTAAATCGTTGTTATTATCTATTGAGCCGATCAAATCCTTATTGCTCAGAATATCAAGCATTGAAAGCGAATAATTTGCCGCAAGCACGCCGCTGTGCATATTCTTTGAGGCATTTGTATAGCGTTCATGGATTTCGTCGCATTTGTCTATAACATTTGTTGTGTTAACCTCGTTAGACTTGGTCTGCACGTCAACAGCCGCGGAAACTACGTCGTTCTTTTCAGCCGCGGTTTTTGCAAACGCCATGCCCACGCTTGTGATTGCAAACACAACAACGAGTGCAAGCGAGATGCAGAAGGTTGTGATTTTTTTGCTGAGCTTTTTGCGGTAAGCAGCAGTAAGCTCGTAAACGTGGTTGAGGTCGTACATCAGTTCATCGCAGTTCTGGTACCTTTTGTTAGGATCCTCCTGCGTACACTTTTCGATAATATGCTCAAGACCTTCGGTGTATTCGGACTGAATACCCACTACGCTTCTGAGCTTTGCAGGGCGCTTGCCGCGCTTTGGCACCTTGCCGGTGAGCAGGTGGTGCATGGTCATACCGATAGCATAGATATCGGAACGCGGGTCAAACGGAACGCCTGTGGTCATCTGCTCGGGCGGCATATAGCCGGGCGTGCCCTCGATAGTTCTGCTGATGCTGTTTTCCGGCGTGATTTTTTGCGCAACGCCGAAGTCGAGCAGCTTGATATTATTGTGCGCACCTGGCTGCAGTACAAGGTTTGAGGGCTTGATGTCGCGGTGAACAACGTTGTGACGGTGCAGATAGCCCATAACGTCGCAGAGCTGCTTCATCCAGTCGATAACGTCCTCTTCGTCCTGCCTGCCCTGAATTTTAAGCTTAACGCCCAGATCCTCGCCCTCGATATAGTCCATAACGATGTTGATTGTGGACTCGTCCTCAATGAGGTCGGTAATACGCGGAATCGCGTTGTGGTTGAGCGACGACATCAGGTTAATCTCTTCACGCAGTTTGCTGATGTAGACGTTGATATTCGGCTTGGTTGACCTTTTATCCACCTGCTTGATAGCCCAGATTTTAGTTCTCATACTGGTATCAAGCGCAAGGTAGACTTTGGACATACCGCCTTTACCTATTTCACTTGTAAGCTCATATCTTCCGTTAATAATCGTAGGCATAAAATACAGTCCCCGTTACATTATCTTGATAAGAATGGTTGTGATGTTATCCGTTTCGCCGCGCTCTTTGTTGAGTTCGGTAAGGTCGAGCAGCGCAATGCGCATAGTGGATTCGTCAAACAGGATTTTCGGCTGCATAACGCCGAGCATCTCTTTTTCGCTGACCTTGTGCCTGAAGCCGTCGGAACAGAGGAGGAAGCCCATATCGCTTTCCGTAACAATTCTGAAAAAGTCGGGCTTAACCGCCGCGCTTGTGCCGATGCACTGCGTGAGCGTGCTGCTGCGCGGATCGTTTTCCGCCTGCTCTCTTGTAATCTTATTCTCGCTTACCTCTTTTTCCACAACGGTGTGGTCCCTGGTAAGCTGCTTAAACTCCGAACGTATGGAATAGCATCTTGAGTCGCCGACATTGCAGATGATAGCCTTGCCGTCAATCATAAGCATTGCAACAACAGTCGTGCCGAGCTGGATGCCGTGCTCAACGCCGTACTTGAAGATTTTATCGTTCTTCTCTTTTATAAGGGTATTCCAGCTCTGCCCTACCCCCACAAGGTCAAAATTATTCTGAATAAGCACGGGAAGGCGGTTATCAAACCATTCGGAAAAGCCTTCAATAACAGTTTTGCTGGCAAGCTCGCCCTTTGACAGTCCGCCAAGACCGTCGCACAAAACCGCCATAAGCACCTCGCCGATTTCCGTTTCCGCAATTTTGAGGCAGAAGGCGTCCTGATTAACTTTTTTTCTTATTCCCACATCAGTGTTGGCTGCTGTTAAATAATGCATTTACTACTCCTTATCGCAAGCCGCGGTGCGTGCCTGCTTATTCAATATCGAATAAAAATTCTTCGTTGGAAATATAGACTCTTGAACCCCTGAACATTCTTGCAGGCGCGTTTGGCGTAAGCTGAACGCCGTCTACAAACGTGTGGTTAGAGGAATTGAGGTCTGTGATATAACAGTCGTTTTTGCTGCGGATTGTAACGCTCGCGTGGCGCCTGCTTACAGTCGGGTTGCCGGTTACGCAGAAGTCGCACTTTGCAGCGTCCTTGCCGATGATGAAGTTCGGCTTGGTGATATATACCGCCTCGTTGGTTTTGATTCTGATAAGCTTTGCAACAAACCTCTCGTTCTTCGAGAAGGTGGACGGTGTTTCCGTGTACATATTGTCGGGCGTGAGCGCAACGGTTTCCGGGTACTCGTCGTCCGCTTCGTCGGTGAAGGATACGGTTTCGGGGTATTCTTCCTCCGCTTCCTCTGTGAACGAAACAGTCTCGGGATACTCCTCCTCAGTCGGCATCGGCTGCGGCTGATACATCGGCTGCGGCTGGAACTGCGGCTCGGGCTGCACGTACTGCGGCTGCGGCTGAACCGGCGGTTCAGGCTCTGCATAGGCAATAGTTTCCGGAAATTCCATCGGTTCGGGTTCCGGGTCTGCATAAGCCACGGTTTCCGGCAGAGGCTCGGGCTCTGCATACGCTATGGTTTCGGGGAATTCCATCGGCTCGGGTTCGTCCGCATAAGCGATTGTCTTTTGAAATTCTTCCGGCTCCGCGTACGCCACGGTTTTTGCAAACTCCTCGGGTTCTTCGTACGCCACGGTTTTTGCAAATTCTTCCGGCTCTGCGTATGCTACGGTTTTATCAAACTCTTCGCGCTGCGTCTGCACAGGCGGCTCGGCAGGTGCTGCCGGCTCTGCAACAGGTTCCGCTGCAGGCGGCATAATCGGCTCTGCAACCTGTTCTGCCTGCGGCTCTTCAGGCGCGTAGGCAATAGTTGCCGGGAACTCGTCCTCGTCCTGCTCGTCGGTATACGCAACGGTTTTTTCAAATTCTTCCTGCTCTGCGTACGCTACAGTTTTTTCAAATTCTTCCTGCTCTGCGTACGCTACAGTCTTTTCAAATTCCTCTGGTTCTGCGTATGCTACAGTTTTTTCAAATTCCTCGGGTTCTGCGTACGCAACAGTTTTCTCAAACTCTTCAGGCTGTGCCTGCGGCACTTCTGGTGCGTATGCTAAAGTTTCGGGAAATTCCTCCTGCTCAGGTGCATATGCCAAAGTTTCGGGAAATTCCTCCTGCTCGGGTGCGTATGCCAATGTTTCAGGGAATTCCTCCTGCACAGGTGCGTATGCCAATGTTTCAGGAAATTCCTCCTGCACCGGCTGTGCAGGCTGCGCGTACTGCGGCTGCTGCGCCGGCTGCGCATAAACCTGTACAGGCTGTGCATTTTCTAAATTCGTAAGGTATTCGTTGATGCTTTTACTTTCAGGCATCTGTGCAAGGAATGCGAGAAGCCTTTGCGTTTTGTCAACATCATCCATCATCTTTGAGTTGGTTACGATGTAGCTGTAAAAGGACGCGATGCTGACCGTTTTCTGATTTGCAAACGGCACATACAGAATCTCAACGCCGTGCTTAACTCTGTCCACCATAATGTAGTCCGTATTGAGCAGCAGGTGCGCAGGAGTAAGACCGCACATCTCAATTTTCATAACAGCGTTGTTGATTGATTTTAAGTAAGCCACAAGCTCGGCAAACTTGATGCCGTCCGCAATATCGCTTTGCAGCGACGTGCGGTTAAGCGTTACATACAAAGCGGCTTTTGACTTGCGCTGATACGGCAGCACAACCGACGGAATATTGTTAGTCTGCAAAAACTGAAGCTCGCCGTCAACAAGGCTTTCACCCTTTTCGAGCTTGACAGTAATCCTCATTCCGTTGTTTGCAGCGTTCAATTTAAATTTAGCCACGGTAACGCCTCCCTGAATTCACATTAATAACTATATATAGACATAATTATAACTATATATACTAAATCTTTAGAATTATAGCATATTATAATTATACTGTAAACCAAAAACCATACAATGTAACTGAATTGTAATTTTTGGTTGTTTTACACATTCCCGATTGTGTAACAATTTTCCTGCCGAAAAAATGCGTAAAAAAAGGACGGGTTAAAACCCGTCCATACTGTGAAATTAAAATTATTCTGTTTCTGCAGCTTCTGCTTCTTCGCCGTCCTCGGTCTTTTTCTCTTTGAGGAGAACAAATTTTTCCATCGGGAAGAGTACAACCATCTGTACAAATCCTGCAGCCAGACCTGCAATCGTTCTTGCAAGAGGCTGAACCCAAGCCCACGGGATTTTAGCGATGATACCAACAAGCCAGCCCTGGAACCATGTTGAGAACAGGATAAGCGCAATCATAAGTACAATGTAAATTGCAAAGTTGTACCAAGGTGCGTCTGACTTAAAGGTTGTTTTTTTGTTCTGATAGAAGCCGTAGATGTTTGCAATAAGGTTTGAAAGGAAGAAAGGAAGAAGGAATCCCCAGGTTACTACACCGCCAACAACAACGCCGTTTTCAATAACGCCGCCGAGGTTGCCTGTAGCTGTGTCAACAACATACTTACCAACCTGCTTGATGCCCTCTGCTTTAGTCGGGTCAAACACAACGTTAGGGTCAAAAATGCCTTGAAGGAAGGTCGGAAGCGGTGTTGTTACTTTATCAAAGATAAACGGAAGCACGTTAGCAAGAACGAGCTGAATAATGGTTACAAGTCCGCTTACAACCATAAATTTGATAAGCTGCCAAAGGGTTTTTATACCCGAGCCTTTTTCCTCTGCAGCGTTGTCAAGACCGCCCAGAGAAATCTTTTTCTTTTCATCTGCCATAATTTCTACTCCTTAATTATGAATTTTGTTTTTAACATATCCATTATATCAAGTTTGTCGATACAATGCAATAACTTTTTTCACACAATCGAAAAATAAAGCCCCTCTATGCAAGAGAGGCTATTATTAAGTGTTGAGTGTTGAGTGTTAAGTGTTACGCTTAATGACGGGCGTTGCCCGTACCCAATTATAATAGGTGCGGACGAAGTCCGCCCGAAAGCTTAAAGCTTAAAACTTAAAACATACAATTATCATCAATTCCTAATTCCGAACTCCGAATTCCGAATTAAACAAACAATAATCCTATCAATCCCTTGCCTGCTGCAAGTCCAACAAGCGCGATTATGCCCTTAACGATAAGCACGATAAGGCAAACGATAATCGCAAGGATAAGCAGCACCGCAAGGATGAGCAGGCAGAGCACGCCAATGCCCTTTTTGCTCGGTTTAACGGGGTCAACAAATTCCTTTTCCTCAAACATTTCGGGCGGTGCCGGATTGTCGTCGTCAAACACGGGATACAGCGGCAGAGTAGCCTCCGCGTCGCAGTAGCCGGAATTCCACAAAAGCGGCTCTACAAGCGACCTTACGCTTGTTGCACCCTTGAGGAATTTGCCGATTTTGAGGTGGATAACATTGAGGAACGAATCAATAACGTTAAGCAGACCGCAGGTGAGCTTGTACTCCCTCGTTTCAGGTCCGTAGGGCGAGTCGCCGCAGTAGAGATTCTGCACGAGCTCGAGGATAAAATCAACAACCTTGTTGTCCGCAATATCGGCGATATCCTCTTTTTTAAGTCCGCTTTCCTTCTTGCAGAGCTTCCACACTTTTTTGAAGGTGAGCTTGTTGAGGAACTTGCCAAGCGGATGGAGCACGGGCTTGAGTTTTTTAGCCTTTTCGGGGCTGATTGAGAAGGACGGAGCCATCTCGCAGAAGCGGTCATAATCATTGGCAAGCGCCTCAATAACGCCGCCGATCATACCGAAGAAGAAGCCCTTCATATACTCGTCAAACGGCTTGCCGCCGGTGTCAAGACCCGGCACGTCCTTGATAAGAATAGTTTCAACGTCAACCTTGGCGTTTTTCGGGTCAATTGTAACGTTGCGCATTGCAGGCGGGCAGCCAATCATAGCGCCGCACGCGATGTCGTAAAAACGGTTGCCCTTTGGGGTGGTTATGTAACCGATGTCGTGAACGTGGGTGTGACCTGAGAGCATAACCTGCAGACCGTTATCTGCAAAAATTTCACGCGTTACTTCGTGGTGCTTCTGCATATCGCCGCTGCCGATAATTGAGTAGAACGGCGAGGGCGAAACCATCGGGTGGTGCGTCATTGCGATAACGAACTGGTCATTGTCGTGAGCGTCCTTAAGCTGCTCCATAATCCACTTCATGCAGTCCTCGGAATAGCCTGAACCGCCGTCCGGGTCGGGGCGCTGATTGTAGTCGTCGTTAAGCGCAAAAAGCCTGTAACCGGGCGCTAACTGCACAACGTAGCACATCTGATCCTCGTGCACCGCAATAGCCTCCGACGGGCCGAAATCGTAGTACATTTTCCACAGGTCGTGCCTGTCCTCAACAGCGGGAACTTCAATAACATTGTCGCCGTCATAACCCGGCGCAACGCCTCCGCCGCGGTAGTCGTGAGTAGCGGTGATAACGTAAACCCTCTTGCCCCTCTTTTTGAGGTCGTAGAGCATTTCAATAAACTCTTTGTGCGACTCAATTTCGCCGTCGCGCGTGGTGTCGCCCGACAGGACAATGATATCGGTTGACGTATCCTCGCACAGCATATCAAAGCCTGCCTTGATAACAAGGTCGCTGTCCTTGATAACCTTCTGGCTCTTGGACTCGGCGTTCTCATACGCCTTGCCCTCTGTACCCGTCTTGCGTGAGTAGTAATGCAAGTCGGTGATAAACTGAATTTTCAGCGGCTCATTGTTGCAGCCGTAGATTTTATTTGCCATAAATTTTCTCCTTTTCAAGAATTATGAGTTAATGGTGAGCTCCGCTCACACTCATTGTATTATGGAATGTCGAGATCGCCATTCCCTACAAGTTGTTCGCCACCGTAGGGAGCGGCCCCTTGGAGCGGGCGCCAGACCCTTTTGTCCGCAAGCGGACATTTCCCCTAGTAGGGGAATAACCCGGACGCTCCGCATTATTGTCCGAGCACAGCTAGTACCCCCAATTCATCATTCATAATTCATCATTTTAACACACTTTAATTATACCACTTCTGACAGTATTATCAAGTGTTATTTCGATGCAGCCTTTTACGCGCTCGGTGAACGGGATTTCGCTGCCGTCGAGCGTTACGGTATAGTCGCAGTTATCAGCAAGCGTAACTATCATTGTGTAGCGGTCGTTTTTGCCGAAGTATTTAAACTTGATTTCGGCAGAATTTTCCGTAGTTTTCTGGTAGTCTGTCCACACGTCAAGACCTGTGGTTACGGTCTGCGGCTTGTAGTATGCGTTCGCCCAGATGCATATGGGCGCAGACAGTCCGCCGAAGTTGTGGAACCAGCCTCCGCGGCGTGTTTCTATGCCAAAACACTCATAGGTGTTGTAAGAAAATTCGGTTTCCACCTTCCACATTTCAAGCGCTCTGTCGGCAATCGCAAAAGCAAAATCAGCGTCGCCGTTATCAAGCATGGTTTTCCAGACAAACCACTGGTGAGCCATCCAGACGTTGCCGTTCCAGTAGCCGTCGTTAAGGTAGTAGGACGCGCTCATATCAACAGCGGAAACACCTGCAGCCGACCACATTTCCTTTGGATTTTTGATGTGCGCAATAAGGCGCTTTGCGCGCTCTTTATCCACCGCGCCTGCGATAAGCGGATACACGCCGTCAAAGCCTTTGTCCCAGTTTTCGCCGTCAGCCGTTTTCATAATATACGGCTCGTCTTTATCGTACATTGTGTAGCCGAAATAGCCGCTTTCCTCATCCCACGCAAGGGTGTTGAGGGCGCGCTCGCTCTCGGCAATATCGGCGTCGTAAACCGCAATATCATCGGTAAATCCGAGGTAGTCCGCAGCCATTTTCATAATCTTGCCTGCGCGGATAATGTGCGACGTCGGCAGGCAGGCGCAGGAGTAAGCCTCGGCATTATTTTTCATCATTTCAAGCTGCGCCGGGTAGTCGTCCATACCCGAGCAGGAGTACCAGTAATCGTATGTTGTGAGCAGTCCGTTGTTGAATTTTGCGCAGGTTGAGCCGTGCTTTCTGCCGCGCAGAAATTCGTAGTAAAGCTTCATTTTTTTGTAGAGATAGCGCAGTTTTTCCTTATCGTTTTCACGCTTAATCAGCTCCAGAAATTCAACGAACTGCGTTGGCACAAGCGAGCCGTGCAGCAAGAAGCAGAAGTCGTCGTTAGTGCCGTCCGTAAGGTACATATCAAGCGCGTAGCGGCAAAGCTCGGGCGAGAACTCGAGCAGCCCCATACCGATAAATCCGCTGTCCCAGGTGTAGAACGAATCCCAGCGCTTACCCGGCGTATGATGCACCACATTTTCGCCGTGCAGGTACACGGGGTAAACCGTGTTTGTTAGCAGCGTCGCCTTAAGAACATCGGTGGAAAACGCGTACTTTTTGCCCTCCTCGTTAAATGGAGCGGAAACTGCTGCAGCGCGCGCTTTTTCGTAGATTTTTTCGTACTCGTCAAAGGTCATCGGCTCAAGCTTATTTTCCGAAATCACGGCGTATTCAGTGTGCGTTGAGTGCGGCTGAATAAAGATTGATCTTATCACCGTGTTGTGGAAGTAGCCGTTGTCGCTGCTCTTGCGGCTGAACGAGGCGGAAAAGCTTTCTTTAAGGTCGTCATAGTTCACGTCGCCGTTTGACAGGCGGTTAATCAGCGCGTCCTCGAGCGTGCCTGATTCAAGCGTGCGAAAACGCGTGTTTTCGTTGTGAGTAAGTATGTTAAACTCGCAGCCGTCGTAGCCGTATTTAAGCGTTGTGCGCAGTGCCGTTCCAACCTTTTCAGCGCGTGTTTCAGGCACAAAGCGGTAGGAAACAAGGTCGGTTTCAACCGTGCTTCCCTCCTCGGTAACGGCGATAAAATCAAGTTCGATTCCCGCGCCGCCGAGGCTTGTGAAGGACGGATTTTCGTTAAACGGAAGATAGATAATCTCAAGCCCGTCGGTGTGCGGCAGCGTTACAGGCGTGCCGTTGTAATCGAGGTGCGCGTCGCCCTCGGTGACAGTCTGATACCTCACTGCGAGCACAGGATTTTCAAAGCCGTCAGCCGTGAGATTGTATGTAACAAAGTCGCCTTTTTCGCAGCAGAAAGGCTTTAAATCCAGGTGCTTCACGTGGTCGTTCCTGCACCTGTCGCCAAGACCTTCGTCAAGGTAAAACTCGCGGTCGCGGAACATTCCGCGGAACATTCCGTCAGGCGTTTCGTATTCCCACGGGCGTTCCTTTGCATAGCCGAAGGAGGCATAGTCGTTTGCATTTTTTATGTTGATTTTACCGCTGCAAGTAACCTCGGTGTACTTGGTGAACGAGAACTCGAGCGATGCAAAAATGTTGAGAATACAGTTCTGCACAAGGTCTGTGTTGTTGTGGTAACGGCAGCGCATAAGGTACGCGCCCTCTGCCATTTTTGAAAAGGAAACGTCGGCATACACCTCGTCCTTCCACAGCAGCTCGTAGCGGTAAGCGTAGTAAGAGCAGTCGGGCGCACATTCCCACAGGTGGTAAGCAGACGGCACTGTGACGTTCGGCACAGGCGTTGCGCTGTTCCACAAGGTAGGATGCACGGCGATGTCAAAACGTCCGCCCCGTTTTTTTAGCGACGGCAGAATTTTTGACAGCCCCATATACTTTTTTGAATACGGTCCCCAAAGGGGCATTTTTACTTTGTTTTCCATAGGTGCCACCCCGCAGTCAAAAATATTCGCCTTCATTATGCAAAAGATTATTTGGTTTGTCAATGATTAGCGCAAGATTTTTTAAAATACTGCAATGTGCATTATCAGCGCTACATTTTACCCTTACAATTTGTTAAATTTTGTATATATAAAAAAGATTGACAAAACACGTCAAATAAAGTATTATGTAATTTAGATTAATTTGCATATGAGGAAGAATTACTATGAATATTGACGCTAATGTTCAAAAAATACTGTTTGCACTGCTTGGCAGGTGGAAGCTGCTGGTAGTATTCCTGCTGATCGGCGTGCTGCTCGGCTACGTTTACACCGAGCATTTTACCACGCAGACCTACACGTCTACCGTGCTTTACCTCGCGCAGGCTGTTGATAACAGCGACGAGATGAGCGACCAGACGCAGAACACCAACGGTAAAAACGAAGTGCGCATAAGCAACACCAGCAAGATGAACTACGTTCAGCATATGATGGCAACGTACATTCAGCTTATGTCCACAAACGTATTTTATCAGGCAACTGCGGACGACCTTAACAACCAGTACGGTTCCGGCTACAGTGCAGGCACCATAAGCGGTGCAATGACGATTGAAGCTGTTGAGGACACGGCTATGTTCAAGGTAACGGTTACCACAAATAGCAGCGACACCTCGTACGCAATAGCGCATCAGCTTGAAACCACTATCCCCCGCTATATGAGGACGATGAACGACGGTCTTGTTAAAGCGACTGTTGCCGACAAGGCGATTAAAGCAGGCGCGGCGGAGAGCAAGGGTTATCCCAAAAAATGTGCTATCGGCGGCGCTATCGGCATACTGCTTGCAGGCGCATACGTTGTACTGCGTACCTTGTTTGATGTCAGAGTCAGATCGAGCGACGAGCTTACAGACAAGTACAATATTCCTGTACTCGGCTCTATTCCGAGCTTTGAAACCAGAGGCACAACTATCCAGACTATGACAAGCGCTTCAAAGAAGGGAGAGGACAAAGACAATGGCTAAACGTAAAACAAGGCGTCAGCGCTCGAAGGCACAGAATTCGCAGCGTGTGCTGATTAACAACCTCAACATGAACCCTTCAACGAAGTTTAAGGTTGAAGAAGCATATAAGAGCATCAGAGCAAACATTATGTTCTCTGTTATGAAAAAGGGTTGCAAGACCATCGTTGTTACCTCCTCCGTTGCAGGTGAGGGTAAAACCACAACGACCATCAACCTTGCAATCACATTTGCGCAGGCAGGTCAGAAGGTTCTGCTGATTGACTCCGACCTTCGTAAGCCGAAGATTCACCACTACTTCGGCATTCCCAACGCACCGGGACTTACAAACTACCTCGGCTCAAGCGTGTTCAATACGCAAAACGACAAGGTAGACCTGTTCCAGGTTATCCACCCGACTGAGTTTGAAAACCTTTCGGTTATCTGCTCGGGTACGATTCCGCCAAACCCTGCGGAACTTCTGGGCAGCGAGCCGATGGAAAACTTCCTGCGTGAAATCGGCAACGATTTTGACTACATTATTATTGATACACCGCCTGTTAACATCGTGTCGGACGCGCTTCCGCTTATCAAAGAGTCGGACGGCGTTGTGCTTGTTGTACGCTACAACCAGTCCACACATCCGGAAATCGAGCGCACAATCTCCGCGCTTGAGTTCATCGACGCAAAGATTATAGGCTTTATCATCAACTTTGTTGAGCCGACCTCAACCGGCAAGTACAAGTATTCGGGCTACAGGCGTTACGGCTACGGCAGATACGGCTACAGCCGCTACGGTTACGGCTACGGCTACGGCGGTTACGGTTACGGTGGCTATGGCGGCTACGGCGGTTACGGTGGCTATGGCGGCTACGGCGGCTATGGCGGTTACGGTGGCTACGGCGGTTACGGCGGATACGGAAGCTACGGCGTATACGGCGGCGGCACGAACCTGTCCAACAGCACGTACGAAAACAACTATACCACATACGTTAATCCCCCGAGCAACCTGAGCAACGAAACGCTGCTTAACGATACGAAGTATAATCCGAACAGTTAGCCGTTTACAGTTAGCAGTTGTTTGTTTCTTGGCTTCGCCTCGAACAAGTAAACGGGTCGTCGAGGACGCCGACCCCTACAAACACGTACGATTGGAAAATTATGATAATAGATAATCTTGTTGAAATGCACTGCCACATTCTGCCGGGCATTGACGACGGCTCGCCTGATGTGGAAACCAGCCTGAAAATGATTGAGCGGCTGCAGAATCAGGGTGCAAAAAAAATAGTGCTTACACCGCACTACTACTCTGACACAATTTCGCTCGATGATTTTTTGCGGCGCCGTGAAGTGTCTTTCAACGCACTGGCAAAGGCGCTGCCAAGCGGCTCACCAGAGCTGTATCCGGCTGCAGAGGTTTACATCAGCCCCTACCTTTTCAACAACGATAACATTGACGATTTAAAGATTGCAGGCTCTGACTATGTGCTGATTGAGCACGCATTTTCCGCACCGTTTAACGAGGCGGATTTTGACAGACTGATGAACCTGTACTGCGACTTCGGCGTGCGCCCCGTGCTTGCGCACATAGAGCGCTACAGGGCGCTGATGGAGGACAAGTACAAGCTTGACGACTTAATCAACATCGGCTGCCTGCCGCAGGTCAACGTAAGCTCGTTTGCAGACGCGCCGCGCGGACTGCGCAAAAAACTGTTCAAGCATCTTGAAAACGGCAGAGTTATGCTGCTCGGTTCAGACGCGCACAACCTTGACACGCGCCCGCCCGAATACGAAGCAGGCGTGAACGCAATAATCAAAAAATGCGGTCAGGAAGCAATAGACGTATTAATGCAAAATGCGAATAATTTAGTAAAATAACGGTGTCAAAGGACACCGTTATTTTTGTAGGGGCGATTCACGAATCGCCCCTACAACAAAAAAAGCACCTTTCGGTGCTTTTTTCTTATGCCATAAACGACCTGATTACACATTCGCAGTCGTTTTTATCCATAATTTTCGGTACGGGATAGCCTGGGTTGCCCTCTTTGAGCGCACGCTCGATGAGAGTCGGCAGGTCCTCTTCCTTAATGAAGTCGAACTTATCCGGGATATCCATTGCCTTGTTCATACGTCTGATTTCGGCAATGAACGCCCTGCCCTTTTCAGCGGTGGACATTGACGGCGTGGTGATACCGATTATATCTGCAAGCTTTGCAAGCTGCGGATAAGCGGCGTCTGCGTACCAGTCAAGCACATACGGCAGGATAACCGCATTTGCAAGACCGTGCGGCGTGCCGTACAGTCCGCCGAGGTTATGCGCAATGGCGTGAACGTAGCCCACAAACGCACGGGTAAACGCGCAGCCTGCGAGATACGAGCCCTTGAGCATATTGCCCCTGGCTTCCAGATCCTTTCCGTCGACGTAAGCTTTTTCCAGGTTTTCGTGAATCAACTTGGTAGCTTCCTCGGCATATTGAACAGTAGATTTTGTGTTGCTTTTACCGATATACGCCTCAACTGCGTGAGTGAGTGCATCCATGCCTGTTGTCGATGTTATATGCGGCGGCAAACCAACGGTCAGAGCCGGGTCAAGCACTGCATGTTTCGGACGGAGACAGATGTCATTGATAGCATTCTTCTCATGCGTTTCGGGGTCGGTAACTACTGCGGCAACTGTTGTTTCTGAGCCGGTGCCTGCTGTGGTAGGAACGGCAAAGAACGGCGGCAGCTTTTTGAGTACTTTAAGGTAACCGCGCATTGAGCGTACAGATTGATTGGGCTTAACAACTCTTGCACCTGCAGCCTTGGCACAGTCCATAGACGAGCCGCCGCCGAATGCAATAATACCCTGGCATCCGTTTTGAACGTAGATGTCCTTGCAATCCTCAATGTTCGGGATAGTCGGGTTTGGCTGAACGCCGTCGTAAATAACGTAATCCACGCCTGCAGCCTTAAGTTCTTCAAACATAGGGTCAAGCAGATGAAGTCCCATAAGTCCCTTATCGGTAACCACAAGAACCTTGTCTATTCCCTTGCCCTTGATGTATGCAGGCAGCTTGAGCACTGAACCTGCGCCCTCAAGAATTTCAGGCTCCGACCAGTCCATAAAGCACATTGCGACCATAAAAACTCTCTGGTAAATTCTATACCAGCACTTTTTTAAAGTCCAGAGCATTCTTTTTCCTCCTTATTTTATTTTCATATATATTGTACAATTTTTTTTAGTTTTTTGCAATAGTTATATTGTATATTGCAAAAGAATTTGTTATAATATGTTTATATTATATAAATTGGAGTGAGAAATTATGGGCAAAATCATTTTCAGCGAAAGCGATTATCGCTTTTCAGGCACAGCGCTTGCAGCAAACGGCAGCACCGCACTTGCAGTAGCAGTTAAATGCTCTGCGGATATTGACGACGGTGCAAAATGGGGCTACAGCGAACTCGTTGCAAAGACAAGCACTAACGGCGGCGAGGACTGGTCGGACGCAGTTACAATTGCAGCACCCCCTGCAAGATGCGTTACCGCGGCTAAAGACAATGCAAAAACTTCATTTTTCCTTAATCCCGTACTTTCAACGGCGGCAAACGGCGACTTTGTGCTTGTTTTCACATTTTATCCTGAAAGCAAGGGCGCAGATGACAAAAAGCTGCTTGATAAGAAAAAGGTTCCGTTTACCTTCTTCGGCGGCAAGAACTGCCTTATCGTTTATGACCGCGACGGTAAGTTCTACACCGTAACCGAGGACGGCAAGGTGCTCGACTCATCCAAAACACCTACACAGTACACAGTTAAGGGCATCGGCGATCTCTATAACGGCGACGAATTCCTCGGCAACATCTACCTCAACGGCGCAATGGGCAAGTCAGAGGATAAGGAGGTTACTGCTTCCTTCGGCGCACCGCTTAAGGCTGCAAAGAGAAGTTACCTTATGGCTATGACTTCACCCGACGGCGTTAACTGGAGTGAGCCTGTAAACATCACACCTGCTGTTCTGGCTGCCGATGACGGTCTTACAATGGCTACTGACGCAGGCCGCGGCGTTGTTTGCGACAGCGGCAGAATCATAGTTCCCGTAATCACTGATAAGGGCGCTGCCTGCATTTATTCAGACGATAACGGCGCAACATGGTCACGCAATCAGCGCGCACCTTATATGCCTGTTAAAAAGCCCGTTACTGTTGTTCAGGCACCTTCGGGCGAACTGATTGCACTCGGTAAAAAGAGCAGCATCTCGCACGACAAGGGCATCAGCTGGATTACATACAAGAGCAAGATGACTCCGTTTATGGCGCTTGCAATGGCTAACAGAATTTACACGATTATCAATTCCAAAGCAGGCACGGCGCAGGTAGGCGGCGAGTTTGAGTACAACAAAAAGGGCAAGCTCAAGGGCATTGCTTACAGCAAGGAAAAGAGCGAACTTGCAGGCGGACTTCTCCCCTACACCACGCTTGCAGACATCGGCGGCAAGCCTGCAGCACTGTACATCACACCTGACAATAAGCAGGTATCGTTTGCAGTCCTTTAATAATCGGAGAGTAAAATGAAAAAAGTTATATCATTAGTATTATCGCTTGTAATGCTTTGCACGCTGTTTACATCAACCACCGTTTTCGCAGGCGAATCGCTTGACGATTGCGGCGTGTACCTTGCAACAGGCATCAGCACAAGCACGCAGTCGCTTGACATTTCTCCTAAGTACGACGCACCGCAGTACGCAAGGAAATCAATGTCCGAGTTCTACTATGAGCAGGGCGTGTACGACGATTTTCCGTGGGCGAAGTACAGAAATGAAATCAAGACCATTTACGTTGGCGAGGGCGTTAACACTATAGCACCCACAGCTTTTGCAGATATGCCGATACTTGAAGAGGTATGGCTTCCGTCCACACTTAACCACATCGGCGGCGGCGCGTTTGCAGGTTCCTTACACCTCAACATCAAATACGGCGGCAGCAAAACCGACTGGGGCTGGCTTCTTTTCACAAGCGACAGCGATGTTGAAGAGCTGCTTACCGCTAACATAACGTACGCGCAAAAGGCAAATATCAAGGACGTTGATGTTGACGGCGTTAAGGCTTCGTACGTTTACACAGGCAAGGCAATCAAGCCGAACCCGACTGTACTGCTTAAGGACCCGACAGGCTTTGCTGATATGTACTACACCAACAAGGTTGACTACACATACAAGTATGCAAAAAACAAAAATGTCGGCACCGCAACGGTTACGTTCACCGGCATCAATGATTTTAACGGCACAAAAAAGGTTACGTTTAAAATCCTGCCGAAGGGCACCGCTGTTAAAAAGCTCAACAAGCCTTACAAAAAGCAGATTAAAGTAACGTGGAATCAGCAGACCGTGCAGACCACGGGCTACCAGATTCAGCTTGCTACAAACTCAAAGTTCACAAGCGGCAAAAAGACTTACACCGTAAAGAGTAATACCACCACCGCCAAAACAATTACTAAGCTGGCAAGCGGCAAAAAGTACTATGTTCGCATCCGTACTTACAAGGCGGTTAACGGCAAGAACTACTGCTCTGCATGGTCAGGCGCAAAGAGCGTTACAACAAGATAAAAGCATTTACAGGGGCTCACGCAGCCCCTGTTTTTAAGGGGTTATTTATGAAAAGGATTATAAGTATTATATTATCGGCAGTTTTGCTGCTGTGCGCAGTTACGAGCACTTGCACAGTCAATGCGGAAAACTCTGTTAAAACCGCGATTACGGTGTATGCAGACAAAACCAACAACTGCAGTTTCGGCGCCGGCGACAGCACAATGTGGTATAAATTCACAGCGCCGAGCACGAACTGGTACAAGTTTGAGGTGTACAACCCGTACCTCAGCAAGAGCGACAGCCAGTACCACACCTATATTTCCGTACACAACAGCACGGGTACGGAAATCGAATTTACTGGCACAAACGAATTTACGGATATATGCGCGTGCTACGTTCCGCTTGAAAAATCAAAGCTGTACTACATCGAGCTTGACAATTTTGTTGACGACTGCTGTAACGAAAGCTATACTGTGCAGCTTGGTATTTCCGTTCACAAGCACACAATTAAGCGCGAAGTCTATCCTTCGGAGGTTACTGATTACTCGTTTATTTCCGGCGACTGTCTGGAGTCCTGCACCGTTTGCGACTACGAAGCATATGTGAGCATCCCTGCCGTTAAGACGATTAACCTCAGCGCAAAGTCCTACGTTTATGACGGCAAAGTGCACAAGCCGGGCGTATCAATTAACACCACTAAGGGCAAGGCGCTTGCAAAAAGCAACTACACCGTAGCCTACCCCAAGGACGTAAAGTCCGTTGGCAACCATGTTGTAAAGGTTAAGTTTAAAAACGACTACTCCGGCAGCCGCAGACTGAGCTACAAGATAGTGCCCAAAGGCACTTCGCTCGGCAAGCTCACAGGTGTTAAAAGCGGCATTAAAGCTACGTGGAAAAAGCAGACCGTGCAGACCTCGGGCTACCAGATTCAGTGCTCAACATCCGCCAAATTCACCAAGGCTAAAACGGTTACAGTCGCAAAAAACAAGACGACCGCAACCACCGTTAAAAGCCTGATCAGCGGCAAAAAGTACTATGTGCGCGTGCGTACATACAAAACGGTCAACGGCAAAAAAATCTGCTCTGCCTGGAGTAAGGCAAAGCAGATTAGCACGAAGTAATTATTATGAGGGCGGGTTAGGAAACCCGCCCCTACTTAATGCTGAAAACTGAAAACCGAAAACTGAAAACCGAAAACTGAAAAAAGAGCCTCGCGGCTCTTTTTTTTACTTAAGATGCTTACCGATAAACTCGTCGAGTTTTGCATAGTAGCCCTCGGTATCGTAAACGATACTGTCGGCGTGCTTTGCTTCGGGTACGATAAACTGGTCTTTTTCAGTTGTGCAGATGTCGTAGAGTTCCTGACCCATTCTTGTGGGAACAAAGTCGTCGCTGCCGCCGTGGATAAACAGCATCGGCACGCGTGCGTTATGCACACTCTCGCGAACATCGGTATCCCTGAGGTCGTAGCCTGCAAGGCGCTTGTTAATCTCGTTCATACCCTCAAAGAGGTACGGTGCAGCCTTTTCAAGACCTACGCCGCTTGCAACGGAGATAAACTCGTCCTTTGCGCTTGTGTACGGGCAGTCAGCAACAATCAGCTTAACCTGCGGCGGAATCTTATCAGCCATCTGGCAAACAGTCGCCGCGCCCATGGACATACCGTGAAGTATAATCTTGATATTCTCGCCGAAGCGGTCAATCAGATAGTCGAGCCACTTGAGCATATCCTGACTCTCGTAGTAGTCAAAACCAACCCAGTCGCCGCCCGAGTCACCTGCGGAGGTGTGGTCTGTCGACAGGAAGTTGAAGCCCTTGTCGTGGTAGTATTTGTAGAAGTTAGCGGAGTCGCCGCGGTAACTGCCGCGATAGCCGTGCGAAAATACGGCAAATACGTCGCTCTCCTCCTCTGCGTGAAGCAGGTAGCCCTTGAGAATCTGATCCCTGTCGTTAAGCAGGTCAATGTGCTCAATAGGCTGCTCGTCAACCCATTTCATACTTTCCTCGCACATCTCGCCAAGCGGCACCATATCGCCGTTATCCATAAGGTCCTGCATACGCTTCATCGGACCCTTCGGTATAGTTTCCTTGTACATTACATCAAGGTAAGAGTGCAACGCAAGCACACCCATTGCCGCAGCGCCAAGACCTGCTGCCGCTGCAAGACCGAACAGTTTTTTCATTAATATACCCCCAAATATAATCAATTAAACCTCTCAATCCTTCCCCAATAAAATCTATAAACCCTATCAAGCCTTCCCCTTGGGGGGAAGGTGGCAGCCGTAAGGCTGACGGATGAGGGGCTAATTATGGGGGAAAGGTGGCATCCGTAAGGCGGATGAGGGGAAAAACTAATTACTTCTTTTTAGTCGTTTTTTCTGCTTTTTTTGTGGTTTCGTCCGCGTTTGTTACGGGCTTTGTGGTAGGCACAGCCTTAACCTTAAGCTCGCGGTAGTCCTTATCGTCGCCGTTTTTAGCAAGAATCTGCTTGCCGTCGTAGCGGATTAAGTACTCGCCCTTATTGTCAAAAGTATAAGTTGTAACCTTTTTGCCTTTTTTGTCCGTAGTGTCCTCGTGAGCCGTCTTTACGGTTGCAATAACGTTAACATAGTAATTATTTTTGTACGAAACGCCGGACTTTTTAACGAGGAATGAGCACTTATTCATTTCTTCTTTGGTAAGACCGAGATCCTTTGCGGAATAACTTTCAATAAGATTAATAGCGTCCGCCTCGGTAATCTTTGCGTCGTCGGTTGTGATTTCCTGCGTGGTGGAAGCCTTTGCCTTAGTGGTTTCCTTTTTACCGCCGTCGTCCTTTGCGCAAGCGGCAAACACGCCTAAAATAAGTGAAAAGCAGATTAATGTAACTAAAACCTTTTTCATATCCGTACCTCTAAAAGAAAATTACTAGATAAATGTATTATAAACTTAATTATAAGCAAAGTCAATACTTATTAATCATAGCTGTAGGTGTAAACGTCGGAATAATAAGTGTGCGATTCCGCCCCGTTTGTGTAGGTGATGTAAAACCTCACGCCGAACCATGAAGTCTTGCTCTTTAAGCCGTAGACAAGCGCCTTGTTTACAGCGTTTCCGTCCACACTTTCCGCGATGCGGACAAGGTTATTTTCCGCATTTCTGGTGTTTGCGTTTTCAAGAATCAAATCGCTGTCCGTCATACGCACGCCGTAGAGGAAGCCTGCCGAGGTAATCCTGTAAACGCTCGGGTTGACGATAGTAACAGTAAAGTACTTGCGGTAATCAGTCTGCGCGTCGTTTGAGAAAATGAAGCCTGTGGCGTGCGGATTTTCCTGCTCGCCGTACGCCGTGTCAATAACGTACTCGCCATCGGCAGAAGCGCCGTAATCAAAGCGGCGGTAGTCGGTTATGCCGTTTTTCTTGGCGTATGCGAGGTCGCGCCCGTTAACAAAGCCGTCGCCGTTGTAGTCGCCGTAAGCAATAACAAGGTCGCCGCAGGTGTTCTGCTTGTCAACCGTTACGGTGGCGGTGCAGAACAGGTCGTTGTCGTTTTTAAACTGCGCCGTGTGCGTGCCGCACTTGATGTTTTCCGCAACGAATCTGCCGTCGCTTCCCGTAACTGCGCAAAGGTTGCCGTCGATGTAAACGTCCGCGTCGTTCACAGGCAGCCCTGCAAGCGTGGTAAGGCTGCCGGTGACGTAGTGTCCGTCGCTTGTGTGGACGTATTCCGTGAAGTCGGACGCGCAGTCGTAGCAGTGGTAGACGTACTCGCTGTCGTAGCAGCAGTCGTGCACATCCTCGCTTTTCAGTTCGGTATTCCTGCTGTGTCCGCAGCCGAGCGACTGCCGCGTGAAGCCGAACTCATCGCAGTAATCGCGCGCGGTGGAATCGTCGAAGCAGTGGATAACAACCGAGTTGTAAATGCCGTAGTTGCTCACCTTGTACGCGCCGATTGAGTAGTCGGCAATCTGCGTGTCCTTTGAAAGAATGGTGAACTTGTTAAGCTGCGTGCAGGAAATAAATGCGTCCGTGGCGATATATTCACAGTTAGTGAGGGTTATCTCTTTAAGCGGATAGCAACCGCGAAACGCCTCTTTGCCGATACCGCGCACCGCACTGTCCATATCAAAAACGGTAATCGCCTTGCGGCTGAGGTACCACGGCGTGTTTTTGTAGTAAGTGACGTCGCCGCTTACATAGTCGTCCGTGTAGCCCGTGCCGTGGGTGAAATGAATCGTCTTAATCGCCGTGCAGTTGTACCACACGGTGGTGTTTTCCGGCGCGGCAAGGGACAGCGGCAGAGTGAGTTCCGTCATACCCGACGCACCGTAAAACGCGTAGTCGGAAAGCGCGGTAACGCCGTCGCCGATAACCGCCTTGCGCAGGGACGGGAGGTATTCGTTCCACGGAACAGCGGCGGCTGTTGAGTAGGCGTACATATCCCCTGTTCCGCTGATAGCAAGGGTTTTGCTGTCCGTATCAAAGTGCCACTGCAGGTCGTCGCCGCACACGCCCTTGTTGTAGGTGTGCAGGTCAAAGCCGTGCAAAGTTGCGTAGTCCGCGGCGGTGCTGACGTCGTATGTTTCAAACGTGACGTCGCGCCTGATCAGCGTGCCGCTAAACACATAGCCTGCCGAGTAACTGCCGAACACAGCCGCGCGCGTTTCCACGCTGAAGGTCTGCGGATAAGATGTAAGAATAAACGCGTAGTCGTGCAGTTTAATATCGTTTTCAATAGCGAAATCCGTTTGCGTAAACGCGGCGAGCGCGCAGATTATATCGCCGTTTGTGCCGTAGACGATGCCGTTTTCCACAGTGAAATTGCTGTTAAAGCGCACCGCAGCCGTGCCGCTTAGCAGGAATGCTGACGCGTTAAAATCAGTAACCGTTTGCGGCATAGTGTAAACCGAGCCGCTGATTTTTGGCAACAGCACAAGCGCGGTGCCGTCCTTTGAATACAGCACGTTATCAACCGATTTATACAGCACATTATCTTCCGAGCAACGGATTTTTACCGCGTTGCAGCCGTAAAACGCAAAGGGCGAGAGTTCGCCCGCATCCGAATTAATCTGAATAACGCTTACGCTGTCCGCATAGTCAGCCCACGGAACAGCGGTTTGTGAGTAGTCGTACATATCGCCGCTGCCGCTGATGGTAAGCTTGCCTGTATCATCAACGGTGTAGGTCAGGCTGTCGCCGCAGGCGCCGCTGTCAATAACTGTCGGCACGATGTACGCGCCGTTATATGTGTCGCCGCATACGGTGCAGGTGTAGATTGTGTAGCCCTCTTCGGTGGAGGTGGGGTCGATAATATCAACAAGGTAGTGGTGGCGGCAGCCGATAGCGTTAAAGGTGACGTTTTCCGCAAGGGCATATGTTTCCGCAGGGGTGTTGCGGTAGCCGTTTATTACAAAATTCTCTATGCCGCCAAACGCACCCTCGCCAACTTCCTTGCACTCCTCTGTAAAGGTGTAAGACTTTACGTTTTTGCAACCATAAAAGGCGTATTTGCCGATTTTCTCAAGGTTTTGCGGAATTGTAAAGTTATTTGCCTTTACATTGTAAAGGTTATAATCGCCTATTCTTTCAACATCATCCGACACGTTAACGGTGTTCAGGTTGCCTGCAAACAGCCGCCACGGCAGAGTAGTTGCGGTGTAGTCCTTTGTGCCGTAAATATTCAGCGTACCCTCGGGGATATTCAGCGTATAACTCTCGCCGTCGGTGTACAAAATGCTGCCGATATTCGGCATGCCCCAGCCGTAATAGTAGTCCTTGCCCTCATCGCCGAAATCGGTGCAGAAGTCCTGCAGCACGCCGCACAAATCGTCAACGGGCATACTGTTATCTGTCGTTTTAAGGCAGGCGCACAGCGCTGCAATGTACGGCGAGGAGAACGAAGTTCCGCTGTTTTTTCTGTAATGCGAATCGCTGCTGCTTGTGTACGGCGCAAGGGATACAATCTTCCTGCCCGTTGCGCAAAAGTCAACCGCCGCGCCGTAGTTGGAAAACTCGGCAAACGTGGCAAAGTCGTCCTCTAAAGCAGATACTGTAATCGTTTCGCTAATCGCAGCAGGATAGAGGTACTTAATCTCTTTTGACTGGTTGCCTGCCGCCGCGCAAACGCACACGCCGCTGCTTTTTGCATTTTGAATAGCGTTCCTGAACGAGTTTGCGCCCGACGACGAAGTGATACTAATATTGATAACCGTGGCGCCGTTTGCCACAGCGTCGTTAATTGCGGAAACCATTGACGACGAGGTCGCCGTGTTCGCGCCGAACGGCACAACCTTGTACGGCAGAATCTTAACCGTATCGGGCGTGTTGTCGGCAAGAATACCGGCAATAAACGTGGCGTGACCGTACACGCTGCCGGCTTTGCTCGTATCAAAGTACGCGTCCGCGCAGCCGTCGTCCGAAAAGTCGTAGCCGTGGCTTACAAACCTGCCCTGCAAATCGATGTGGTCGTACATAACGCCTGTGTCAATCAGCGCAACGGTCACGTCGTCGCTGCCCATTGCGTACTTGCCTATGTACTGCGTGGTGCCAAGCGCATTACTGCCTGCAGGATAAAGGCTGCCCTTCTCCGTTTCGCACAGCTCGGCAGTGCCTTCGGTATCCACCAAAAGCCCGTCCGCCTGGAATTTGTAGTACGCGTTTTCCGCTTCTTTAGGTGTTTTGTACTGCAGCACGGCAAAGCCGTTTGGCTCGTCGTAAGCAGTCATCACCGCGCCGTACTTTTTGCCGTTATAGTCGTTAACAAGCAGGCGCGCAAAGGCAAAGGTGTTGCCGCGTGCAAAGTCGTCATACGCCTCTTTGGTATTATAGGTTTTATATATCTGCGTGAGGTTTGCACGATACGTTTCGCGGTCAAATGTTTTTTTATACGACGAAAAGACCGTTGCTGTAACCACAACAACAGCCGCGAGTACCGCCGCAAGCAGAATAAGCAGCGCGGCAGATATGCGTTTTTTCGCCTTAAAAAACATACAATCACCGCGAATAATCCAATTCATTATGTAATTATAACACAAATTATTGACTTGTGCCACTAAAATATGTTAAATTGTAATAAAGATTATAATATAAGGTGATCAGGGGGAAATATGGAAAAACAGACTTTTGTGCCCAAAAAAGAGTGGCTTGCCTACGGCATAGGCGCGCTCGGTCAGGGTATGATTTACGGAATTATGAGTTCGTACATATCGGACTTCTACCTGAACGTGCTTAAGGTTACGCCGATTTTTGTGCTGCTGCTTATGCTGCTGGCGCGAATCTGGGACGCAATCAACGACCCGATTATGGGCTTTATCGTTGACCACGCTAACCCGAAGCGCGGCAAGCTGAAAGCGTACCTGCTGTACACGCCGATACCCGTTGCAATACTTACAATGCTGCTGTTTTACGCACCGAATCTGTCGGACACACAGCGCATGATTTACGCAGGCGTTACCTACGTTGCGTGGGGTATGATTTACACCTCGTCGGACGTGCCGTTCTGGAGTCTGCCGAACGCGATGACTCCAAATGCTGATGAGCGCGGCTCGATTATCTCAAAGGCGAGAACGCTGAACGGCATAGGCTCGGCAGTACCGATGGCAATGTTTATGGCGCTCGGCTTCATTCTGCCGAAGTTCAACCTGTCGGGCAGCGAGCTTGAGCAGAAAAAATATGTGATTATGGCACTCACGGCTTCAATCATCGGCAACCTGCTGTTTATACGCGTGTACTTTAAAACAAAAGAGCGCGTTAACATCCCGATTCCGCCGAAGAAGGACAAGTCGCAGCCAAGCACGCTCAAGCTGATTTTCACCTGCAAGCCGCTTATGATGACCGCACTTATGGGCATCATCTCGGGCGCAAGGTATATGTTCCAGGCAGGCGCGGTACACGTAGCAAGATATTCCTTCTACATCGGCAAGGACCCGTCCACCCTCACGGGGCAGGAACTTGAAGCAGCGCTGCAGGGCAACATTTCCAAAGTTTCGCTCGTGCTGCAGGCTGCAAGCGCAATAGGAATGTTCGGCGCGATGATTGCAGTAACGCCGCTTATCAAAAAGTTTTCGTACAAGCAGATTATCATCGCTTCGTCGCTGCTCGGAGCGGCATCGTCGCTTGTTATGTGGTTTGTGGGCTACAACCACTTCTGGGTGTGCGCAGCGTGCCTGCTTGTTTCCACAATTCCGTGCGGCACAATCAACGTTTGCGCGTTTGCCATGGTTGGCGACTGCCTTGACTATATGGAACTCAAAACGGGCGTGCGCCTTACGGGAATGGGCAACGCGATACAGAGCTTTGTTACAAAGTTCGGCAACGCGATTGCGACCTCGGCAATCATTCTGATGTACATAGTTGTAAAACTTGACGTTGCATCAATTTCCGCAAAAGTTACGGCAAATCCGCTGGATATGACGCACACGGTACGTCAGGGAATGTTCAGCATAATTTCAATAATTCCTGCAGTATCGCTGCTGCTTTGCATAATCCCGATGCTGTTCTACCACCTTACAGGCGAGTACAAGGAACAGATGGAACGCGACCTCGCAAAACAGCGTGAGGAAAAAGGAATTACGATAGAAGCGTAGAATAATTCGGAATTCGGAACTCGGAATTCGGAATTATATGATATGTAGGGAACGGCGACCCAGACGTTCCACAAAAAATACCCAAGGCAAAGGAGATTATTATGAAAAAGGTATTATCATTTTTAATGGCAGTTGTTATGGTGGCGGCGTTTATGCCGGTGAGCACCTATGCTGCCGATCTGGACACGGACGCATACATCAACGGCGTTACGCTTGACGCACCGACCGTTGACTGCTACGGCGGATACAAGGTTACGCGCGCAAGCGACCCAACCGGGCTTTACGCTGCTGCTGAAGGCTGGAAGGGCGACGATGAAAACACAAAGTACTACTTTGTTTCCCACTACGTTTACCTTGCAAAATACGACGCTTACGTTGCTGATGAGGACTTTGGCGTATACGGCAGTGATGATGTTCTGAAGGCTGATTTTGCAGCAAGCGAATACTCGTTTATCGGCACAACCACCACTGAAAAAGCAGAGGTTGCGTATTATGATGCGGACGCGCTTGACGGCACAACGTACCATACGGAAAAGAAGCTCAACAACGCAAACGACCCCACCGGCGTTTACGGCTGTAACGCTTACACAAGCAGCGACGGCGAAGGTAATTTGCTCGAAACCGGCGTTATGATTCACCGCTTTGTTATTGCCCCCGGCACAACAAAGTACATCAAGGACTCCACCTTTGCAGAGGTCAGAATCACCGATGAGAACCTTCCGTCTTCCCCATACTCATATGTATATGAGGAAGTTTTCAACCACGAATATCTTGAGTGGACGGGCAACGTTGCAATCGGTCAGTTCGGCAACTTCAAGGACGCAAACGGCACGCACTACGCTGTTGACGACGCGCACAATGTTTACACTCTTGACGGCGACACAGTACAGGTTGGAAACACCGAATACTTCTACCTTACAAGGACAAGCGCTGTAAAGTACAACGACCTTACACCCGCAGTTGAAGGCTATGTCCCCTGCACACACAACTACAAGGGCGAATACACAAATACTCCTACCTGCACGGCGGCAGGCACAATTCTGTGGACTTGCACCAAGTGCGGCGACAGCTATACTTCTACAGCTGCGGCGCTCGGTCACTCCTGGAACGCAGGCAAAGTTACAAAGAAAGCTACCCCGACTGCAACAGGCGTTAAGACCTTCACCTGCACAAGATGCGGCGCTAAGAAAACGCAAACCATTAAAAAGTGTGCAAAGTATGCAAACCCGATGGTTGCAAAGGCAAATGCACCCAAAATTAAGTATAGTAAACTGAAAAATAAAAACCAGACAATTGCCAAGAAAAATGCCTTCAATATCACAAAAGCGCAGGGCAAGGTTACATTCACCAAGAAATCCGGCAACAAGGCAATTACCGTAAATTCCGCAGGTAAGGTTACTGTTAAAAAGGGTCTTAAAGTCGGCACATACAAAGTAAATGTTCAGGTTAAAGCCGCAGGCAACGCGACCTACAAAGCAAAAACAACAACCGTTACATTAGTAGTTAAGGTTGTTAAATAAAAATTTTTAAAAAGGAGTAAAAATTATGAAAAAATCATTATCACTTGCGATTTCACTTATAATGATAATCGCATCACTCACGGCACTGCCGTTTACCGCACAGGCACTTGATTCAAGCGGCACCTGCGGCGTCAACGTAAACTACACGTTTGATTCCGAAACCGGCGCGCTCGTTATCAGCGGCAAAGGCGCAATCAACGATTACGGCACAAACTCAAACAAATCACCGTTCAATATGGCAACAGGAGTTAAATCCATCGAAATTAAGGAAGGCGTAAAGGGCATTGGCAATAACGCATTTTATCTTTGCCCTAACGCGGCAAGCATCACGATTCCGGCAAGCGTAGAGAGCATCGGCGTGGGCGCATTCCGCCAGTGCTACCACTTAAAAAGCGTGATTATTCCCGACGGCATTAACGATATTGAAGAAAGCGCATTTTATTACTGCAACCGTCTCGAGCGCGTGGTGCTTCCCGCAAGCGTAGTGTACATCGGTCCCTCTGCATTCACCAGCTGCGGCAACCTTAAAGCTATACTTTATAAAAACGATGAATCGCACTGGGGAGCTATCTCAATAAGCGACACCGGCAACGAACCTCTCAGCAGCACGCCAATAGTTTTCAACGTAAACGACGCAACGTTTTCAGGCACCTGCGTCAATGAAATTACGGGCGACAAAACATATTATTCATATGATATGGATACCGGAACTATGACAATCAGCGGCAAAGGCGAGATGGCTGATTTTGAAAAGCCGAGTGATTCACCGTTTTATGCCAACGCAGCAATTAATACCGTTATTATTAAAAAAGGTATAGAGACCATCGGCGAATATGCATTTGCCGAATGCACGGGTTTAGAGGATGTTATAATTGCAGAGGGCACTTTAACCACAATCGGCTGGGAGTCTTTTTACAACTGCACGGGCTTAAAGACTATTAATATTCCCGACAGTGTTATTTATTTCAGCGACGAAACCTTTGACGGCGCAAGCGACACCTTTACCATAACTGCAAGCTGCGAAAAAGCTTCGGTGTTAGCCGACTATGTAGAAGGCACGAACCGTGTTTGGAACAAAACGCACCCTTGCAGAGATTACGTAACAAAGGCAACGCTCAGCAAGAACGGCACCGTTGTAAACAGATGCGCATGCGGCGATGTTGTTAACAGCACCAAAACAATCATCCGTCCGAAAACCATTAAGCTGTCTGCCACAAATTACACCCACAACGGCAAGGTTAAAAAGCCGAAGGTAACGGTTAAGGACTCCAAGGGCAAAACAATTGCCGCAAAGAATTACACCGTAACCTACGCAAAGGGCAGGAAGAACATTGGCAAGTACGCTGTTAAGATTAAGTTCAAGGGCAATTACAGCGGCACAAAAACGCTCAGCTTCAACATCAACCCCAAGGGTACAAGCATCAGCAAGATTACCGGCGGCAAAAAGAAGTTTACTGTTAAATGGAAAAAGCAGACAAAGCTGACCTCCGGCTATCAGATTATTTACAGCCCTAACAAGAGTTTCGGCATTTATTATCCGTATGTAACCGTAAAGGGCAACAAAAAAACGAAGAAAACCGTTACCAATATTTCCGAAAGCGGAACATACTATGTTAAGATTCGCACCTACAAAACCGTAAAAGGTAAAAAGTATTACAGCAAATGGAGTGAGGCAGTTAAGGTTAAAGTAAAATAGTATTATTAAAAGCCACTCGATGAGTGGCTTTTAGTTTGCAGTAGGGGCGGATTTCCCAATCCGCCCGTTTATTATTTATAATATTTCTCTATTCTGCCGTAGCCGACAATCAGTTTCGAAATGCTCGGCGAGCACTGCTGCCTGTCACTTGTGTAAAACGCGTAAATTATCAGATAACGTAGTTGTTCATATAGCGCGACTGCTGCTGGTCAAGAATGTCCTGCAGGGTTACGCTGTCAAGGTATTCGTTGATGATTTTTGACAGGTGCGACCATATGGGCAGAGTCGGGCAGTCGGCGCTGCGCGGGCACTCGTTGGGGTGCTGGTCAACGCAATCAACCGGCGACAGCGAACCTTCCGTAAGGCGCAGAATATCCCCCACCGTGTACTTATCGGGCGATTTTGCAAGCTTGTAGCCGCCCTGCGAGCCGCGGTTGGTGCGCAGAAAATCGGGCTTGTTTACAATGGCGATAATCTGCTCAAGGTATTTTTTGGAAATCTCCTGCCGCTCGGATATATCTTTAAGCGGAATGTAGCCGTCGTCCTTATGCTCGGCAAGGTCAATCATCAGGCGCAGAGCGTAGCGGCCTTTGGTAGAAATCTTCATTCCCATCCCCCCTGAATCTTTGCTCTTAATGCCTACTGTTATAGTAGGTGTTCTTATTTATAGTATCACGCCGCTCCGATTTTGTCAAGGATAATCAGCGCTGCGCATTTTAAGCGCATTAAAAACGCCCCACGCATTGACGGCGGCGCAATTTCCTGCTAAAATACTACTATAATCAGCAAAGGCAGGTTTTGCAATAGTAAAAATCAGCAACTAATACCAAAACTAATGGCTATTCATTGCTGCATAATAACAAAACAAAACCACCCATCAGGGTGGTTTTGCTTTGTGGTTGCGGGGGTAGGACTCGAACCTACGACCTTCGGGTTATGAGCCCGACGAACTACCATCTGTTCAACCCCGCGATATTTAAACTGTATCGCTTAGTGCTATATCATTATAACAGATTATTGTGTTTTGTCAAGTATTTTTTTAGCGCATAAAAATCTTGCACGCCGCGGCGCAAAAAGTTGCCCTAAATAGCAGGAAAGAGTAGCACTTAAAAACAAGATACTACCCTTACCCAGCTGTTTAATTATCTGCTGCGTCAAACATTGCACAACATCTCTGGCGGGTTCGTCTCTACTCAAACCCTGTTATGCACACAACAGTTGCTGCTTCACGCACTAACGCGTGTTACAACATCTTTAATATACAACATTAATCACAAATTGTCAAGCACTTTTAACGCTGAATTTTAATAAAATGTGAATATTTAAAATAATTTGTATTTTTTATTATACGCACTTGAAATATTTACGCATTGAATATATAATAATGTGAAAATAGAGAAAGGACAACGCGTTATGAAAGTAAGGATTCCTAAACACAGAGAATTTCTTATCAAGTTTGAGGACGGCTATCCGCTTGAAAAGCAGGCGTGGGCTGAGCTCAACCAGATTGTGAAAGACTACAGTGTTGACGGCAAAAGTGTTTACACCGAAACCTTTATTGAAGATAACGAGGATAAGGTTAAGGCACTGCAGGAAAAGTACGAGTTTACATACGAAATTATCGAAAAGAATTAGCAGGTATTTATTATGCTTGAAAACAGAGTTTACGCTACTTCTACATCTCACCTTGACACCGTATGGCGCTGGGAACTGCCAAGGACGATTGAAGAGTTTTTACCCGAAACCTTTAACAAAAACTTTGAACTGATTGAAAAATACCCCGAGTACCGCTTCAATTTTGAAGGGGCTTACAGGTATGCGCTGATTGAGGAATACTACCCCGAGGCGTTTGAAAAAATCAAAGAATACGTTGCAAAAGGCAGATGGAACCCGTCCGGCTCGGAATACGAGAACGGCGACGTTAACGTCCCCTCGCCCGAGGCGATTATACGCAACATTCTGTACGGCAACAAGTATTTTGAAGAGAAGTTCGGCAAAAGAACTACCGACATCTTCCTGCCCGACTGCTTCGGATTCGGCTGGGCGCTTCCGTCGATTATGCACCACTGCGGGCTCAACGGCTTCACCACGCAAAAGCTGACGTGGGGCGCTGCGCTCGGCAAGGTGCCGTTTGACATCGGCTACTGGCGCGGCGTTGACGGCAACAAGATTTACGCAAACCTTATGCCGCTGTCGTACCGCCACAGACTGCTTGACGAGCTGCGCGGCAACCTGCGCGTTATCAGCAAGCTTGCGGACAACGGCGTTAACTACAACCTGCCCTGGACTACCTGCCTTTACGGCACTGGCGACTGGGGCGGCGCACCTGATGAGGAGAGCGTTAAACAGCTCAACGCCGATGTTTTTGACAACAGGTACGATGAGCATACAAAGATAGTTTCTGCGTCAACAGACCAGATATTCAAAGACCTTGACAAGCTGACAAACCGTGACAAGGCAAGGCTCCCCGTACACACTACGGAACTGCTTATGAAGTCGCACGGCGTGGGCGGTTACACATCAAGGACGATGAGCAAAAGGCTCAACTCGCAAAACGAAATCCTTGCGGATTACTGCGAAAAAGCGGCGGTTGCGGCAAACCTGCTGACGTCGCACGAATACCCTAAAAAGACAATTGACACGGCGTGGAAGCGTGTGATTGCACATCAGTTCCACGACGATATCCCCGGCACCTCAACCATGAAGGTGTACAACGACAGCTGGAACGACTACTTTGTTTCCCTCTCGCAGTTCAAAGGTGAGTACGAAGCCGCAGTCGGCGCAATCGCAAACGAGCTTGACACCTCGTGGTGCAAGGAGTGCGCAGTTGTTGTTAACAACCCCGTTGCCATCAGGCGCAAGGACGCTGTTGAGGCGCACGTTAAGCTTGCCCACAACGCAAAAAGCATAACCGTGCTTGACGAAATGGGCAAGGAAGTTCCGAGCCAGGTTATCAAAAAGCAGGGCAAGGAGTTTGACATTGTATTTCTTGCCGACGTGCCGAGCGTGGGCTACCGCGTTTACGAAGTGCAGGGCGCAGAAAAGCCGTTTGCAAAGCGCGGAAGCGACCTAATTGTCACAGAGCACGAAATGCAGAACAGCCGCTATTATGTGCGGTTTAACAAAAACGGCGACATCGCTTCAATCTACGACAAGAAGCTTGAAACGGAGATTCTTGAAAAGCCGGTTAAGCTTGCCGCGCTGCGCAATATGGGCGAGGTAAACTACCCGAGCTGGGAAATGAGGAGCGACGAGGTCAACGCAGAGCCGATTGCCTATGCCAACACGCCTGAATTTGAGGTTGTGGAAAACGGTGCGGCGCGAGTTGCGGTTAAGATTACACGCCACATTGAGCACACAAGGATTGTGCAGATTGTGTCGCTAACAAGCGACAGCGACGTTGTGCGCGTGGACAATTACATCGACTGGCAGGAACGCAGAACTATGCTCAAGGCGCAGTTCCCTCTTGCCGTCAGGAATATTTTTGCGGCTTACGACCTCGGTCTGGGATACATACAAAGGCAGACGAACACTGAAACCGCTTACGAAGTGCCTGCGCAGAAGTGGGCTGACATCTCCGACTACCGCGGCACTTTCGGCGTGAGCATATTCTCCGACTGCAAGTACGGCTGGGATAAGCCTGATATCAACACCCTGCGCCTTACCTGCGTACATACGCCTGCGGGCGCGTTTACAAAGGACGCAAGGCAGGATTTGCAGGACATCGGCAGGAACGCATTTTCGTTTGGCATCTGCGCACACAAGGGCGGCGTTACCTCGATAACACAGCTCGGCGCGGAAAAGTTCAGCAAAAAGCTTTGCGCTTTCCAGACAAGTTCAAGACGTCAGGGCGCGCTGCCGTCATCATTTTCCGCACTTAAAGTCAGCAGCAAAGGCGTGCTGCTGCGTGCGATGAAGCAGGCTTACGACGGCAACGGAATCATCCTGCGCTTTAACGAGGGCGGCGGCAAACCGCGCAAGGGCGTTAAGGTTACTCTGCCGTTTGAAATTGCCGAGGCGTACGAAATTAACGGTCAGGAAATTACGCGCAAGGGCGCAAAGCTCGATAGCGGCTCGCTCACCTTTGATATGAAGCCGTTTGAACTTAAATCCTTCAGAGTTATACTTAAAAACGAGCGCAACACCGCGAGCGAAAAGTATAAGATGCTCGACCTTGAGGACGAGTTCAACGCGCAGGGCATTACGAAGGACAGCTACAAAGTCAACGTAATCCTGCAGGGCAGCGGCTGCTCGTTACCCGACGAGCTGATTGACTCGCGCGTGACAATCGACGGCATAAAATTCAAGCTGCCGAGCGCAGATATGCAGAGAAACGTGCTTATTCCGCGCGAGCAGGTAATTGAACTGCCAAAGACCTGCACAAAGCTTTACATACTTGCGGCAAGCACTCTCGGCGACAGGGAGGTTACCCTGCTGACGGACAGCAAAGAACGCAAAATTATGATGCATTCGATGACCGAGCCCGTGGGTGTGTGGGATATGGAAGGCCTTGACCAGAAAGCTAAAATCAAGGACGCAAAGGTTGCGCTTGAGTTCACCCACACGCACCACCCCGAGGGTAATCTTGCAAACAAGAAGGCGTACTTCTTTATCTACGAGCTGGATATCAGGGGCTGCAAAACGCTGACTCTGCCTGCAGACAGCAGGATTGTAATCCTTGCGATGACTGCGGTTAAGCGCTTTTCAAACACAAAGCTTGCAACAGCGATTACCGACGAGGTATTTGAGCTTGATTCAATCGGCGCTGCGCCAATCGAAAAGATTATTGATAAGGCGGACTTTATTACAGTACACGCCGGCAGATATATGGAGCAAAAGCGCTCCGGCAAGGGCAAAGGCTTTAAGCGCGACAACCCTGTAACAAATATGATACGTTCATTCACCAAGAGTGAGTGGTAAGAAAAAAGCATCCTTTCGGATGCTTTTTTTGTAGGGAACGATGACCACATCGTTCCGTTTTTATACACTTATATGCATATTATACATAAAATGAATATGCAAAATTTGTAAAGTATATTCACTTTACAGGGTATACGTGTTGAAATAATTGTTCAAAACTCGGTGCAAAATGTTCAAAACGTTTTACTCTCTGTTGAAAACACGGTTAAAAGTGTTGAAAATGTAAAGGCGTTCAACTTGCTTTGAACGTAGTTTTTAACTTTACAGCCGATTTTTTTACATTTTGACATTTGTTTGTCAAGGTTAATATACAGTGTTGTTAATAAAACTGTACACTGTCCCCTGTCCGCTATCCACAAAAAAATGCCGTCCGATAGGACAGCATTTTTTTATGTATTCTTATTTCTTGAAGAAGCTTACGATATCGCTGAATGCGTCGTCGTCGCCTGCAGAGAAGCCTGAAGGTGCAGCTGCAACTTCGCTCGGAGGAGCAACGTCCTTTGTAGCTGTTACGGACTTAATCTCTTTGCCCGGGCCGTCGTCACCGAAACGTGTAGCGATAACTGTGATAATCATCTCGTCCTCAAGCTCTTCATCGAAGTTAGCACCCCAGATGATTTCGCAATCAGGATGAACAGCTTCCATAACAACGCTTGATGCAGCGTCGATTTCCTCAAGACCGATGTCTGTGGAAGCAGTGATGTTAAGCAGCACGCCGCGTGCGCCGTCGATAGAAGTCTGAAGAAGCGGAGAGGAAATTGCCTGTGCAGCAGCAACCTCTGCCTTGTCCTTGCCCTTTGCTCTGCCAACGCCCATGTGTGCGTAGCCTGCGTCCTTCATAATCTCTGTAACGTCTGCGAAGTCGGAGTTTACAAGACCTGTTGCGTTAACGAGGTCGGAAATCGACTGAACGCCCTGACGAAGAACGTCGTTAGCAATCTCAAATGCGTTGAGAAGTGTAATCTTTTCGTTAGAAACGAGCTTAAGGTTCTCGTTCGGGATAACCATAATAGAGTCAACGTACTGAGCAAGTTCCTCAATACCTTCCTGTGCCTGAGTCATACGGCGCTTACCCTCAAAAGCAAACGGTGTGGTAACAACACCTACGGTGAGGATGCCCATATCCTTGGCAATCTTAGCAACTACCGGTGCAGCACCTGTGCCGGTTCCGCCGCCCATACCTGCTGTGATGAATACCATCTCGCAACCTGTAAGGATATCTGTAATTGCTTCGCGTGATTCTTCTGCAGCCTTAAGACCAACCTCCGGTCTTGCGCCTGCGCCTCTGCCCTTTGTAGCTTTTTCGCCGATCAGGATTTTCTGAGTAGCTGCTGACTTGCTGAGAGCCGGCTTATCTGAATTGATTGCAACAAATTCTACGTCTTTGATGTTGGCTCTTACCATTCTGTTAACAGCATTTCCGCCGCCACCGCCGACACCGACAACTTTAATCTGTACAACTCTGTTATCGTCTGTATCAATTTCGTATCTGCCCATCTTTAATTCTCCTTAATTTTTTAATTCTTGTCAGGCGACTCAATCCTGCGGTCGCCGGTACAAATGCTATTGTAACAGTTTTGTAACCGGTTTGCAATACTTTTTAAAAAATATTCCTGATAAATTTTACAAACTTTTGCTTTTGTTTTGTTTTTGCTTTGGATAATATGCCCAAATTTCAAAATTTGTAAAGGTGTTATACTTTACAGTGATTTTTGCATTATTTCTCTGTAAAGTAGATTTGCTTGTCAGATGTTGCCACAATTTCACCGTGTGCTGCAGGGTTAGTCTTATCGAGCCTGTCTATGGCAGCAAGGGCAGAATAGAGCTTATCCTCCGCCTTATCAATTGAGCCGAGCTTAATTGTGATTCGATTATCGTACACAATATAATTGTTATTAATATCTTTAGAATATATAGCCGTGACCTTTTTCATATTCACGCTTGCAATCGTGTTGCAAATGCGCTTAAGGTAGCCGAGCATCTTTTTATCCTTGAGTTCAACTGTGGTTCCTGCAACAGCTGTCTTGATTTTGGCGTTCTTAATCTCAATGCTGTGCGACGGCGCTTTAGCCGCGCTGTCCTCAAGCACCTTGAATCTGTCGTCAAGCAGGGTGTAGGAATTATCGGCATTCTTTATGCGGTAAACCGTCTTGGTTTCCGTAATCGCAACATTGATTGTGGACGGGAACTTGCGCTTAATCTCTGCATTGTAGATGTAAGGCAGATTGGTTTCAAGCTTTTCCTTTGCGCCCTTGGTGTCCGCCATAAAGAGGTTTTTGCCCTTGTCAATCGGCAACACCGCTGTAATCTGCTGCGTTGTATACTTTTCGTTACCCGTGATATTGATGGTATCAATCTTAAACAGCACGGTGAGGCTGAGCGCAACAATTATCAGCGCAACAAGCAGAATCAGCATAACTGCATAGAGTGCGCGGCGTACCTTCTTTTTAAGGCGGCGCTTTTTGTTTTGCTGCTTAACCTTTTCCTGCGGGGTGCGCTGCGCGTTGCGGTTTGCGTTTGCAGGACGGCGGTTCTGCTGCGACTGCCCCCTGCTGCCTGTCTGCTGCTGGCGCTGCTGTTCCTGACGGCGGTAAACCTTTGGCGGTTCCAGACCGAAGCTGCCAAGCTGGCTGTCAAGGCTGCGCAGGTCGTCCTCACGCGGAGTGCGCTTTGTATTGGGTTTTTGTTTGTTGTCCTTTTTCATCGTTAACTCTCCGAATGTCAGCGCCGAGCTGGGCGAGCTGACGTTCCGTATTTTCGTATCCCCTGTCGATATGTTCAATATTGTAAATGCGCGATTTACCCTGCGCGCCGAGCGCTGCAATGATGAGCGCCGCGCCGCCGCGAAGGTCGGTACAATTGACGTTTGCACCATTAAGAACATTTACGCCCGTGACAGTAGCGGTATTGCCGCACACCTTAATATCCGCGCCGAATTTACGCAGTTCGTGAACGTGCTGCAGGCGGTTTTCAAATATAGTTTCCGTAATCGCAGACCTGCCGTGCGCCTTGCACAGAGCAGCCATAACGGGCGCCTGCGAATCTGTGGGAAAGCCCGGATACACGCCGGTGACAATGCTGTTCACCGCACGCGGACGGTCTGTAAATTCAACTGTGATTTCATTTACAGTAGCGGCGATTTTACCACCCATCTGCCTGAACACGTCAATAACCGATGCAACGTGCGCACTGTTTATGCTTTTGAGGCAAATCCTGCCGCTTGCCGAGGCTGCTGCGCACATCAGCGTGGACGCTGCAATTCTGTCCGGCATAACGGTGTGCTCTGCCGAGTGCAGTTTGGTAACGCCCTCAATCTCAATCACCGTGCTTCCTGCGCCGCTGATTTTTGCGCCTGCGCTGTTGAGGTAATCCGCAAGGTCGCAGATTTCCGGCTCGCGAGCCGCATTGATAATTGTAGTTCTGCCGCTGAGCAGGACTGACGCGAGAATAACATTTTCCGTTGCGCCTACGCTCGGGAAAGCAAGTTTAACTGTGCCGCCGTGGGCATTAGCCCTTTCGCAGCAGATGTTGCTGCCGTCAAACGTGATTTTGTAACCGAGTTCGCGCAGCGCTTTAAGGTGCAAATCAATCGGTCTTGCGCCGATTTTGCAGCCGCCTGGCAGGTACATACACGCCCTGCCGCACCGCGCGGCAACCGAGCCGAGGAAGATAATCGACGAGCGCATCTCCCTCATAAGCGACTGCGGCACGGCACATTCGCCGATACCTCTGCCGCTGACGGTAACAACGTCGCCGCTGCGTGTTGCACTGCCGCCAAGGCAGCGGATAATCCGCAGGCACGCGTCAACGTCGCTGAGGTCGGGGCAGCGACTGAGCACACTTTCCCCCATAGTTAGCACCGCGCCTGCAAGAATTGGCAGCGCGCTGTTTTTTGCGCCCTGCACCGCGATGCTGCCGTCAAGTCTGTTATTACCGCAAATTTCTATGTACTGCATAGGTTCACCCTCATTCCATCGTCATACATCGTTATACTATGAAATGGGGGTGATAATTGTTAATTATGCAAGCGAAAAGATGATTTCTGCAATTCGTTCTCTTGAGTCGAGGATTGCCATATCCTTCGCGTTCTTTTCTATTTCGAGCAGGAGTTCGTCGTTAGCAAGAAGTTCGTCAATCATTGCCCCGAGCGAATCGCCTGTGAGGTCTTTTTCCTCAATAATTCTTGCGGCGTTTCTGTCCACAAGAGCCATCGCGTTGTGGAACTGGTGATTTTCCGCAACGTAGGGCGACGGAATAAGGATGGAAGCCTTGCCCATCGCTTCAATTTCGGACAGCGAGGACGCGCCTGCCCTGCCGATAACAAGGTTGGCAGCAGCCATGCACCTGTCCATATCGTTTATGTAAAGCCTTACCTCAACCGTGCCTTTTTTAAGCACGTCGTCGCCTGCCGGCTCAAAGCCGTTTTCGGCAAACTTATCAAGGTAATCTTTGCCGTTTGTGCCTACAGAGTGAATGTGGTAAACGCTGCAGTCCTCCGCGTGCTTGAGCAGGATGGGAAGCATCGCTTCGTTAAGCGGCTCTGCGCCGAGCGAACCGCCGAAGGAAAGCACAAGCTTTTTATCCTCGGGGATGTTCAGTTCTTCGCGTGCAGTTTTTCTGTCCTTGCCAAGTATTTCGCCGCGCACGGGCAGCCCTGTAACAGCTGGCTCGTTCTTTGGGTCAAGGTGCTTTTTTGCATCCTCAACCGTAAGCATTACGCGGTCAACCTTTTTTGCAAGCTGCTTGTTCGTAATGCCGGGGAACGCGTTTTGCTCGTGGATACAGCAGGGTATGCCGAGTTTAACCGCCTCGTCAAGCACGGGACCTGAAACGTAGCCGCCGAAGCCGATAACTACATCCGGCTCAAATTCCTTGAGAATCTTTTTGCAGTCGCGCTCTGACTTCACAAGCTTAACAACGGTGTTGACGTTGCGCGCAATCGCCTTGGGCGAAAGTGAGCGGCGAAAGCCCTGAATATCTATAGTTTTAAAATCAAAACCCGCGTCCGGCACAAGGCGTGCTTCCATATGGTCGGCTGTGCCGATAAACATAATTTCGCTGTCGGCTTTAACTTCGCGGATGTAGGATGCGGTAGCAAGCGCCGGATTGATGTGCCCAGCCGTACCGCCGGTGGCAAATAAATACTTCATAGTTGTATCCTTTGTAATTGAGAATGGAGAATGTAGAATGGAGAATTTCGGGAGGGCTACGCCCTCACCCATTATAATCTGGTGCGGCTGTGCCGCCATTAATTCTCAATTCTCAACTCTCAATTCTACATTCTTATACTTTTTTCTGATTTGACTTGCGTGATACCGACAGCACTATGCCCATCTCAAACAACAGCATCAATATTGCCGTGCCGCCGTAAGAGAAGAACGGCAGCGATATGCCCGTGTTGGGGATTGTGTCGGTAACTACCATTATGTTGAATATCGTCTGCACCGCAACCTGCGACACTATGCCGATTACGAGCAACGCGCCGAACTTATCGTCTGTGCGCAGGGCAATTTTTACGCCCCTTACAAAGAGTGCTGCAAACAGCGCGATGATTATGCCTGCGCCGATGAAGCCGAGTTCCTCGCACACAATGGCGAAGATGAAGTCGTTTTGCGGTTCGGACACATACAGGAACTTCTGCTTTGAGTTGCCGAGCCCCGTGCCGAAGAATCCGCCCGAGCCGATTGCGTACAGCGAGTTGTTAGTCTGCCAGCGCAGTCCGCTTGGGTCAAAGCTCTTGTCGAGCCACGCCTTGATTCTGTCGCCCGCGTAGTTCATAAGCACTTCGGGGTTGAGCACCACAACCACAATCACGGCAGCCATCAAGCCGACGCCGAGGGCGAATATCCGCCAGTCCGTACCGCCGCAGAACATAATAGTTGCGCCGATGCAGAACACAAGAATTGTGCAGGAAAGGTGGTGTTCAAGATATATAAGTCCGCAGAAAACTGCGAGGATTACCATTGGTATCACGATACCGTGAATGGGCTTGCGCATCTTTTTTGCGTTTTTGCTGACGTAGTCCGCCATAATTGCGATTATGGTGAACTTTGCAATATCCGACGGCTGAAGCGTAATAGGACCTAACTGAATCCAGCGCCTGAAGTCGCCCACATTTGTGTGGTAAAAAAGCACCAGCCCGAGCAAACCGATTGTAACTATCGCAAGCGGTAAGATTACCACCTTAATCAGCTTGTAGTTGATTTTTGAAACTACGAGCATTACCACTACGCCGAGTATTGCAAAAATCAGCTGACGGCTGAAGAAGTAATAAGAATCGTTTTCGTTTTGCAGTGCGTACGGATACGACGATGAAAACAGCATTACAAGCCCGATTGTGAGCAGCGCAATAGTTATTGCGAAAAACGGAACATCCATTCCGCCGAGCGTGAAAATGTCGTTCTTATTAATTTTTGTTGAGTGCTTTACAACGTTGCCGCGAGGTTCCGGCTCTTTGCCGTAGCGTTTTGGCGGCTCAAGATAATCAGACATTTAATCACACCCTTTCATAATTAGTTTTCGGTTTTCGGTTTTCAGTTTTCAGTTATTTCAAACGCTGAACACCGAATACCGAACACAAAGATTATCCAAAGTATATCAGCAGCAGCGCGATTGCACAGCCTATAATATTTACAAGTGAGAATACAAGGCAGATTTTCTTTTCGTTCCAGCCGCACATCTCAAAGTGGTGGTGGATAGGCGCCATTTTGAAAATGCGCTTGCCGTGCGTTGCCTTGAAGTAGCCAATCTGAATAATATCGCTCATCGTTTCGCACACATAGATGATGCCGATGAAGAGCAGCAGCAGCGGACACTTAATTGCATAGCCAAGGCCTACAACCAAGCCGCCGAGGAAAAGCGAGCCTGTGTCGCCCATAAAGGTTTTTGCCGGGTTCCAGTTCCAGCAGAGGAAGCCGCAAACGCCGCCGAGAAGCGCGCCTGCAAGAATGCCGAGCCCTGCGAACTTGAGAATACCCGAAGCGATGATAAACGTAACCGCAACGGTTGCCGTAACGCTTGAGCAAAGTCCGTCGATACCGTCGGTGAGGTTAACGGAATTAACGCCGCCGTACACAATAAAGATTGTGAGCAGCCAGAACACGATGCCTGTAAAAACGTTTTTGCCAAAGTCAACCGAGCCGATAAACGGAATGTACCAGATAACATTGTGCGATATCCACAGCGTAGTCGTGAAGCCGAGGGTTAAGATAAGCTGACCGAGAGTCTTTTGCTTAGCGGACAAGCCCTCGTTCCTTTTAAGCTTAATCTTGATGAAGTCATCAGCAAAACCAACGATGCCGCAGCCGATAGCAAGACCGAGCGCCGCGAACACAAGCACCTTATCCCTTTCCGGGAAGAGCTGACCTGCATCGCTTTCAAACCTGCCGCCTGTGAGCGAAAACGCAAGAACGCCTGCAACAAACGCAAGCACGATGCCGATGATGAACATAAGTCCGCCCATATTCGGCGTGCCCTGCTTTGACTTGTGCCACGACGGGCCGATATCAAGAATAGTTTGCCCGAATTTCAGCTTCCTAAGCCACGGGATAATTATAAATCCGAGTGCGCCCGTAACGGCAAACGCCACAACAGCGCTGATGATAATTGCTAATGTACTGCTCATTTTATTCTCCTAATTTTTTAATTATGAGTTATGAATTATGAATTATGAATTGATGGCGGGACACCCGCACCCATTTTATTGCGGGTCGTCGAGGACGCCGACCCCTACAATTGTAGGGAGCGGCCACTGGACGCTCCGTTTTATTGTCCGAGGCGAAGCCGAGTAACCTCAATTCATCATTTATCATTCATCATTTTTCCGAAAGAATTTCGGAAACTACTTCCCTTTCATCGAAATGTATAGTACCCGTAGGTAAAATCTGATACGTTTCGTGTCCTTTGCCGGCAAGCAGGATTATATCCTTTGGCTGTGCGTTTTCCATAGCCCAGCGGATTGCGTCCTTGCGGTTAACAACAACCTCGTAAGGCGTGTCGGTATCCTTCATACCCTCAAGGATATCCTCAATAATAGCATCAGGATTTTCGCTGCGCGGATTATCGGAAGTCACCACGCAGAAGTCGGACAGTTCAGCCGCGATTTTGCCCATCTTCGGGCGCTTCGTTCTGTCCCTGTCGCCGCCGCAGCCGAACAGCGTAACCACTCTGCCCTGGGCGATTTCTTTAAGCGAAGTGATGATATTTTCAAGCCCGTCGGGCGAATGTGCGTAGTCAATAATAATGGTATAGTCGGTGTCGGTAGGCACAACCTCAATTCTGCCCTTAACGCCGTTTGAACGTGCGATTGCGCCGATAACGTCCTCAATTTCAAAGCCGAGCACAAGCGCAGCGGAAGCAGCACACAGCGAATTGTAAACGCTGAACCTGCCGGGAATCGGGCATTTAACTGTGCCGATTCTCTCGCACACAAGCTCATACTTTACGCCGCTTGACGAGAACATAACATTGCGCGCGGTGAAATCGCTGTTGAGGTTTTTAACGCCGTAGGTTTTAACCTCGCACGGCAGACCTTCCACGATTTTGAGTCCGTATTCGTCGTCCACGTTAGTGAGCGCGATTTCGCAATTTTCAAAAAGCATACGCTTTGCGGCAAAGTAGTTTTCCCACGTTTTGTGGTAATCAAGGTGATCCTGCGTGAGGTTGGTGAACACGCCGAGCTTGAAGTTAATACCTGCAACTCTGCCCTGCGCAAGCGCCTGGGATGAAACTTCCATAACGCAGTATTCGCACTTTGCGTCAACCATCTTGCGAAACAGCGACTGCAGCTCGTGCGGGTCGGGCGTGGTGTAGTGAGCAGGATAAATCTCGTCGCCAACCATATTCTGCACCGTGCCGACAAGTCCCACCTTTTTGCCCACGTTCTCAAGAATCTGCTTAATCAGGAAAGTGGTAGTGGTTTTGCCGTTTGTGCCGGTAAGACCGATAAGGCTGAGTTTGTCTGCAGGGTTGCCGAAGAAGTTTGCGCAAATCACGGAATAAGCAGCGCGAGTGTCGTCAACGATAATCTGCCTATCAAGACCGAGGTCGTGGTCAACAACTACCGCAACTGCACCGTATTCAAGCATCTCCTTTGCAACTGCGTGGCCGTCGAACATTGCGCCCTTGATACACACAAACAGGTAGCCCTCTTTTACAACGCGCGAATCGGAAGTAACCTCAACGGCGTCGCAGTCGGTGTATTCATTTTTTACGTCTACCGATTTTAATAATTCTGTAAGTTTCATCGCTGCCTCCTTAGGCATAATGGTTTTAGGCTTTAAGCTTTAAGTTTTAAGCTATTGGGCGGGCGTTGCCCACACCCATTGTATTGCGGAGCGATGTGGTCATCGCTCCCTACAAGTTGCGTATCAACCGTAGGGGCGATTCACGAATCGCCCGCGGAGCGATGTGGTCATCGCTCCCTACAAGTTGACCGTCAGAGCGTATTCCGTAGGGACGACCATTGGTCGTCCGAAATATAATCAGGTGTGGACGGAGTCCACCATTCGGCTTAACACTCAACACTTAACACTTAAAACTAATCAAGTACGGATTTTGTACTCTTAAACGACACGTCTATCACCGTGCCGGCGTCGACCTGGCTGCCCTTTTGCACTGACTGCGAATACGCAACCACGGTTTCGTTAGCGACGGTGTTGCCGCCTATTCTTATGTTAAGGTTCTTGGCTTGCGCGGCAGATTTTGCCTCGCTTACCGAAAGTCCCGTGAAGTCGGGAACCGTAACCTTCTGATTCTTTGTTTTATCCGTAATCAGCACTACAACGCCGCCGCTCGGGATTGACGAGCCTGCCGCAGGCGACTGGTCAACAACCGTGTTGCCGCTACCCACAACAACGTAGTGCAGGTTAGCGCTTGTGAGTAATCTCATAGTGCTTTCCGCCGTGCCGCCGATAACCGACGGTACCGTGGTGGACATATCCTTGGCTTCCGTTTCGTCATACTTCGGCTCAATGCCGAGAGTCTGCATAGCCTGTTCCGTAACCTGTGCGGCAATCGGTGCGCAAAGTGCGCCGCCGCCGAGGTCTACGTTAGGTTCGTCAACGAGTACAAGCACTGCGATTTCGGGCTTATCGGCAGGTGCGATGGCTGCAAATGATACGATGTACTTATCCTTTTCGCCCGCCTTGGATTCACCGAGCTTGGTTGATGTACCCGTCTTACCGCCCACGCGGTAGCCTGCAACGTAGCCGTTTTTACCTGTACCTTCGTCAACAACGGCTTTCATCATAGTGCGTACTTTTTGGCTTGTGTCCTCGCTGATAACGCGGCGCACAACTTTTTTCTCCGTCTTTTTAACGGTGTTGCCGTTTGCGTCCTTGATTTCGGACACTATGTACGGCTTTACGAGCGTGCCGCCGTTTGCAATGGCGCAAAGCCCCGTGCAAACCTGAATAGGCGTAAGCGAGTTTGTCTGACCGAACGACGCGGACGAAAGCTCAACAATGCCGTACTGCCCTTCGGGATAGTACTGCGACATCGCTTCACCCGGCAGGTCAATGCCTGTTTTCTGCGTGAAGCCGAACGCGTCGAAGTATTTGAAGTAATTTTCCGCCCCGAGTTTCTGACCGATTGTGATGAAAAACGGGTTGCACGAATTTTCAAGTCCCTGCGTGAGGTTCTGCGTGCCGTGACCTGCGTGGTAGTGGCACTTCATCCAGTAGGTATCCACCTGAATACCGCCCGTGCAGGTATATGTTGTGTCGAGGTTAACAACGTCCTCCTCAAGCGCAGCGCAGGACATAAACGTCTTGAACACCGAGCCGGGAACGTACGTATCGCTGACTGTGAAGTTACGCCACTGGCGCTGAACGCACTCGCTCTCTTTGGTAGCCTTTGCCTTTTTGCCCTGTTCCTTTGCAATTTCCCTCTTCATCTTTGAGTAGGTAATCTTGTACGGGTCGTTGCAGTCGTAGTCGGGCATAGAGCTCATCGCAAGAATCGCACCTGTGTTGCAGTTCATAACAATGCCGTAGGTGCCCTTGCACTGGTACTCGTTAAGCGCTTCCTTAAGCCCTTTTTCAAGGTAGTACTGAATCGGCTGATTGATGGTCAGCACAAGCGAGTTGCCGTCAATTGCTTCAATCGAGGTTTCGTAATCAGTGGGCAGCTTGTTCGCCTTTGCGTCCTTTACGGTGATAATTCTGCCATTTGTGCCGGAGAGTTCCTTGTTGTAGTAAGCCTCAATGCCGGAAAGTCCCTGGTTGTCGCCGCCGGTAAAGCCCAGCACCGACGAAGCAAAGCTCTCGTACGGATAGTAGCGGCGCGTGGTCTGTTCCGTGCCGATAACGTTGCTGAGCCTTTCCTCTGCGGAAAACTTAGTGATTTTTTCCTTAACGGAGTTTTCAACCTTCTTGGCAACAACAACGTACTTGGTGTCTTTTTTTGTGTTTTCGTAAAGTTCCTTCTTCTCTTTCTCGTCAAATTCCAGGAACTTTGAAAGGTTTTCAACAACGAGGGTGCGTTTCTCCTCGTCGTTGATATTGGACGGGTCGATGAATATGTTCCACACAGTAGCCGACTGCGCAAGGATATTGCCCTCGCTGTCGTAAATCGTGCCGCGCATCGCTTTAACCTCGGTGTCTGAAAGCTGCTGCGATTCCGCCTTGGCGGCAAGCTCATCGTGCTTGACAACCTGCAGGTACAGCACCCTCACGCCGTCCATACAAAACAAAAAGACGACAGCAACAGCAAGAACGAGAATCCTGTAACGCATCCCCTGTTTAAATCCTGCCATGTTGTCACCTCCTGTAGTAGTTTTCTGTTTTCGGTTTTCGGTTTTCGGTTTTCAGTTATTTCAAACGCTGAACACCGAATACTGCGAAACAAAGTTTCGCATATAAAGCATTTTAGAGAGTTCACAGAACTCTCATAAAATATATGCTTATTCGTATTATTTATTACTTTTTGCCGACTTCTGGTCGGTTTTCTGATGCGCCTTCTTTTCGGCTTCGGCTTTTTCCTTTTCTGCAGCTTTTTTCTGCGCTGCAACAAATTCGTCCACATCCATATACTGAATCTGGTTTGAGTTCATTTTTGTCATACCGAGTTTTTCAACAGCAACCTTATCGATAGTTTTCATCGAAACGGCTGAGTTGAGCTGGCTCTGCAGCGAAATGTAATCGCTCTGTGCATTTGCAATAGCGGTCTGCTTTGCGGATATCTCTTTGGTGAGTTCGTTTTTAAGTGCCATCGAGTGAAGCACCATGCATATCATCCCGAGGCACAAAACAGCAACTGCAGCAACTTTTATTGCTTTAGCAACAGATATTCTTTCTTCTTTTCTGAGCACGCTCTTGCTCTTTAACTTCTTGTTCTGGCGAAGCTTGAGCGGTTGGGACGGCTCTTCCTGCGGACGAAGTTTCGGCGCGTGCGAGCCGCGCGTTACGTCAAACGAGTCGATGAGGTAGTTCGAGCTGCCATAGCCCGTGTACCCTCTGAAATCATTGGTATTAGTCACTGTTTTCACCTCCTCTTTTTAGTGTTGAGTGTTAAGCCGAATGGTGGACTTGTAGGGAGCGATGACCACATCGCTCCGCAATACAATGGGTGTGGGCAACGCCCACCCAATAGCTTAAAACTTAAAACTCAAAACTTAAAACTTTTCAAAACATCTCAGCCTCGACGACCTTGCTCTTGGGTTTTCCTCAAGCTCTGCCGCGCTCGGGGCTTTTGATTTAAACGGCATTTTGCCAAGCGGCTTTTTGCCGCACACGCATACCGGGAATTCCTTTGGGCAGGTGCAGGGGTTCGCCCATTTTGCAAAGCGTTCCTTCACCATTCTGTCCTCAAGCGAATGGAAGGTTATTACGCTTAGCCTGCCGCCGCTGCTGAGCACGTCCATCGCGCCGTCGAGCAGGTTTGACAGTGCGTCAAGTTCTGCGTTAACCTCTATTCTTATCGCCTGGAAGGTCTTGCGTGCAGGGTGCGAATCACGCATTGCGCGCTGCGGATACGACTGTTTGATTATGTCCACAAGCTGAAACGTCGTTTCAATCTCGCCCTTTGCCCTCGCTTCAACAATGTTCTTTGCGATGCGGCGTGCAAACTTTTCCTCGCCGTATCTGAACAGTATATCCGCAAGTTCCTGCTCGCTGTATGTGTTAACCACGTCCTTTGCGCTCAGCCCCGACTTGCTCATACGCATATCGAGCGGCGCGTCCCTGTGGTATGAAAATCCGCGTTCTGCAGTGTCGAGCTGGAACGAGCTTACGCCGAGGTCAACGAGTATTCCGTCCACGCCGTCAAGCCCGAGGTCTGCGACAATCTGCCGTATATTCTCAAAATTATTCTGCACAACCGTAACGTTGCCAAGCTTGTCCAGCCGCTCGTGAAGCACCTGAACAGCGTCCGGGTCGCGGTCAACTGCGATGAGCCTGCCCGCCTTTGCGGCAATCGCTGCGGAATGTCCGCCGCCGCCTGCCGTGCCGTCTACGATTGTTTTTGTGCTGTCAATGTTCAGCGAATCAACCGCCTCGTCAAACAGCACGCTCTTGTGTTGAAATTCCATATTTATATATCGAATTCGTCGAGGATGTCCTCAACCTCGTCAACTGTAATCTGGTTGAGTTCAGCAGCGAACTGGTTGCAATTCCAGATTTCGATATGCTTGCCGTTGCCGAACACCACAGCCGACTCCTGATTATCAAGGTCAACCGCCTTGCGCAGTTCTTCGTTGAGCAGCAGCCTGCCCTGTCCGTCAAGGCTCATCTTCTCCGCATTGGCAAGGAAGAAGAATTCGAGCTGCTTCCTCTTTTTATGTGTAACCGTGTGGATTGAGTTCATAAACTCGTCCCACTCATCAAGAGGGTACAACGCCAGACACTTGCCGAAACCGCGCGACGCAACAAACTCTGCGCCTAAATCGCCGCGCATATTTGCAGGTATGGATATCCTGCCTTTTGCGTCAATTTTGTTTGTGCGGTTGCCCATAAAACCGTGTTGCATAGCGTATTCCCCCTCTCGTAGTTTTTTCGTAAAAAATGGGATAATCTACAAATCCCACGCAACTCCTTGGAGTAATTTGGGATTTGTATTGATTTTTGTGGGATTTCTTCCCACTTGTCTATATTATAATAGGCAACTCCCCCATTGTCAAGAAAAAATATTGCTTAACGCATTTTGTAACCAAAATGACATATTTAGGGTTTAAGTTTTAAGTTTTAAGTTTTAAGCTATTGGGTGGGCGTTGCCCACACCCATTGTATGCGGAGCGATGTGGTCATCGCTCCCTACAAGTTGCGCATCAACCGTAGGGGCGATTCACGAATCGCCCGCGGAGCGTCGGGGTGGCCGCTCCACATTATTGTCCGAGCGCAGCGAGTAACCGAAGGCTTAACACCTAACACTTAACACTCAAATAACAATTTTTCATTGTAAAACCTGCCCGACAATGATATAATGTAATAAAATATTATTCAGGAGAATACTATGGAACAAAAAACTACTTGGAGAGAAAAAATATTCTACGGCGTCGGCGCGGTAGGTCTTGACCTCAGCTATGGTATGTTCTACTCATTTCTGAGTTACTATCTGTCGTCCGTGCTCGGGCTTAAAGAGGGCTTTTTGCTTCTGCTCACGCCGATTGCGCGTATATGGGACGGTATCAACGACCCGATGATGGGCACGATTGTTGACAATACAAAGACGAAGTTCGGCAAGTACCGCCCGTGGATTATCATAGGCGCGATTGCAAACGCGACGGTGCTGTTTTTGCTGTTTACAAGCTTTGGTATGAGCGGACTGCCGCTTTACATCTACATCGGCGTTATGTACATACTCTGGGGTATGACAAACACAATGGCTGACATTCCGTACTGGAGTATGGTGCCGTCGTTCACCACCGACCCTGACGACAGGAATATGGTTTCCACCGTGGCGCGTACGTTCAGCGGCTTGGGTCAGGGTATAATTACGGTGCTTACGCCTATCCTGCTGCCCATGCTTTCGTCGGGTATCAAGACGGAAAAAGGCTACTCGGCAAGCGGATTTTCGCGCTGGGCAGGAATATGCGCACTCGCGCTGATCGCGTTCTCGCTCATCTGCGTGCTGTCCACCAAGGAAAAGAATGTTGTTTACAACAAGAACTCAAAGTTTTCGTTTAAAAAGGTATTTCAGGTTATCGCGCACAACGACCAGCTTGTTGTGTTTATGATTTTTGCAATGCTGTCAAACGCAGGCTGGTACCTGACAAGCGGCACGGCTGTATACTATTTCAGCGACGTGCTTGAGCAGCCGAAGGCGCAGTCGCTGTTCCAGACAATCGGCGCAGTCGGCTCGGTGCTCGGTCTGCTTGTTATCCCGATTCTGTCAAAGTGGCTTGACAAAAAGAAGATTTACCAGATTTCGCTGTCCGCAACAATCTTCGGCTACTTGCTGATGTTCCTGTTCGGACCTGTGCTTAAAATCACTATACTGCTTGACATTTCGTACGTCATCGCGTCCACAGGCATTGCTTCGATGTTCGTGTCGCAGACCGTTTTCCTTGCCGACATCGTGGACTACGGCGAGTACAAAAACGGCGAGAGGAACGAGAGTATCACCTTCTCGATGAAGGGCTTTTTGCAGAAAATGGCGTACACAATCCAGACGGTTATCCTGTTCGGCGGGCTTGCACTTGTGAACTACAACGAGCAGATAACCTCTGCCACAAAACAAATAAACGCCACCACCAAAACGGCGATAGGCGTTATCTGCTTCGGCGTGCCGCCGATTCTTATACTCATCTCGCTGGTAATCTTCAGCCGCAAATTCAAACTCCACGGCGACCTCGCGGACAAAGTCCACGACTACATCGTTGAACAGCGCGCAGACGCAGAATAAGTTCAGCGAGAGGAAAACGAAAAAACGGACAAAGAAGTAATTCATTAATTGGTTATAAAATAAGATAGTGGCAAGTATGGCAAGGACTTATATAGTAATTCTCTATAGAAAAACTAATTATAAAAAAATACCATTTTTGTTCTTGCCATCCTTGTCATCGGAGCGTCGAGGTCGCCGCTCCCTACAAAAAAGGCTTCCCCTTGAGGGGAAGCTGTCACCGCAGGTGACTGATGAGGTGTAGCAACGAAGTTGCGTTATAATGTTTCCACCTCATCCACCGCAAGCGGTCCCCCTTCCCCTCAAGGGGAAGGCTTTTATACGTTCAATCGTGGACTGTCCCCATTGACACCATCGGAGCGTCGGGGTCGCCGCTCCCTACAATAAACTGTCCACCGTCCACTGTCCACTGTCCACTAAAAAAGGCTCCAAGCGGAGCCTTTTTTTAATGATTAATCATATATCTGTCAACTTCCCATTTGCTGACTTGCTTGCTGTACTCTGCCCACTCGCGTTTTTTGCCGGCGATGTAGTTGGTGTAAACGTGCTCGCCAAGCGTTTCGCGGATGAACGGGTCTGCCTCTGCTTCCTTAATCGCCTCTTCAAGCGAGGTCGGCAGATGGTCGATGCCTGCAGCTGCGATTTCCTCCTGCGTCATATCAAACACATTGTTGTCGTAAGCAGGCGGCGGCGTGAGGTTGTTCTTAATGCCGTCAAGACCTGCCGCAAGGCAAAGCGCCATTTCAAGATACGGATTGCAGGTCGGGTCGGGTGAACGGAGTTCAACGCGTGTGCCTGCGCCCCTTGATGCAGGGATTCTTACAAGCACGCTGCGGTTTGAAGTTGACCATGTAAGGTACGACGGTGCTTCGTAACCCGGCACAAGGCGCTTGTATGAGTTAACAGTCGGGTTTGCCACAACGGCAAGTCCCTTAACGTGCTTAAGTATGCCTGCGATAAACGCGTGCGCTTCCCTGGAAAGACCGAATTCGCCGTTCGGGTCGTCAAACACATTCTTGCCTGTTTTAAGGTCATACAGGCTCATATTTGTGTGCATACCGCTGCCGTTGATGCCGTAAATCGGCTTTGGCATAAACGTTGCGTGCAGACCGTGCTTTGTGGCGTAGGTCTTAACAACGTGCTTAAATGTCATAACTCTGTCCGCGGTGAGCATAACCTCGCCGAACTGGAAGTCAATTTCGTGCTGACCGTGCGCAACCTCGTGGTGCGAAGCCTCTACCGTGTAGCCCATCTCTTCAAGAGCAAGGCAGATATCGCGGCGGCAATTTTCGCCGTGGTCAATCGGGTTGAGGTCAAAGTAGCCTGCCTTATCGCCCGTTTCAAGCGTGGGCTTGCCGTCCTCGTCAAGCTTAAAGAGGAAGAACTCGCACTCGGGTCCTACGTTAAAGCCGTAGCCCATCTTTGCAGCCTCGTCAATTACGCGCTGCAAAACGTTACGCGGGTCGCCCTCAAACGGGGTTACGTTATCTGCCGTGTAAACAGAGCACATAAGCCTTGCCGTCTGCGCGTTGAGGTGCTTGCGCCACGGGAACACAGCCCAGGTGCTGTAATCGGGATGCAGGTACATATCGCTTTCATCGATACGCACAAAGCCGTCGATGGACGAGCCGTCGAACATACATTTATTATCAAGCGCTTTTTCAAGCTGGGAAACTGTGATTGCAACGTTTTTCATTCTGCCGAACAGGTCTGTGAACTGCAGGCGTACGAACTCAACGCCGTTTTCCTTTGCTTCCCTCAAAATCTCTTCTTTTGTGTAATTGCCCATAAGGTACCACTCCTTCTCATACAGGCTATGCCGTTCTTTATTGCCATTATATTCAATGGCGCATTAATAGTCAATCAATATTACCGTTTTTCGTGAATATCGGGCGCGGTTTGATTGGCAGGTTAAGGGTTTTTGTGCAACTTATATATACTTGGATCGCCCCTACTTCACTTTTATCCCCAGTCCCTTCGACCAGGACGAATAGCGCTTTGTGCCGTTTACGGTTTTGTATGTGCGCACGCGGACATAGTAGATTTTGCGCGACTTAAGCTTTGTCAGCTTTTTGGATACGGTGGTGTTTTTGGTTATGTTTACGGTTTTTGCGCCGCTGAAACTGCTCGACGTGCCGTACTGCAGCTGGTAGCCGCTTGTCTGCGTAGCCTGCTTTGCCCACTTGACGGTGAGCGTTTTTTTGCCTGCCGCAACCGACTTAAGCGACGTTCCCTTCGGCACAATGCTGTACGGAATCTTAATCGAGCCCGAATAGCCGTTGCGCAGGTTAATCACAGCGTACGACGTGCCGATAGCCTTGCCGCCCTTGTAGCTGATTGTGTAGTAATAAGTGCTGATAGCCTTGCCTGCCGAGTTAAGGAACTTGACGGTTGGCTTGTTAACGCCGCCGTTGTAGATATACGAGGATTTTGACAGCTTAACCTTGTTGTTTGAACTTGACGGCTTAACGAGATTCCGCGGAGGATTTATGTAAAACTTAAGCGTTGCACTGCCCTCGCAGCCGCCGATGCCCTGAATTTTAACATACGCGTAGCCTACCTCAACATTGTTTGTGTAGCCCGTAATCCTGTAGTCCTTGCCCTGCACAAGGTAGGTGTCAAGCCAGTCGAACTTGGTGGGCTTAACCGCGCTGCCTGTGTAGTAAACCTTGTTGACGGTGTTGGTGTCCGCCGCCTTACCGTTGAAGCCGGAAATATCAAACTTTTTGGAAACCTCGTAGGGCACGGTGATTTTTGTTCCTGCCTTGACGTTGGAGTTTGCAAGCCCCGTGAGGATAATATTGCCGGTGTTGCCGTATTCAAGCCCCGTGCTTGAGGAGGTTACGCTGAAGTCGGTATCGGGATACAGCGTTACCGTGCCGACCTTGATGCCGCCGCTTACCATCTGCTTAAAGTAAACCACAGGACTCGTCATACCGTTTTGCTCGCGGTAGTACTTCGGCATATACTGGTACACTCTCTTGGAATATGACAGACGGCTCAAATCCACGCCGTCCATAGTGAAGTCGAGGTAGTAAACGCCGTAGTAGTTGCCCGTGTACTCTATACGGATTTTGTACTCGCCGATATCCTTAATCTGGCTAACAGTCTGGTTATCCTTGATAAAGCTTACCTTGTAATCCCTGTTTTCAACAAGGCGGTTCCTGAACGGGTCTGTAATCGTAATCTGCGGCACAATCGCGTTGCCGGTATAGTTTGCGTAGTCGTAAGCAAGCACAACCGAATCGTCCTTGATAGCGTCCTCGGACATATTGCGGCGCGTAATTTCAAACGGGACGGAAAGCGTATCGCCTTCGCCGTATACATCAATTGCGTAGTTGCCCGCCGTTTTTGCAGTTGCAGAGGTTGCGCCCGTGTCGGTATTTTTAACGGTGAGCGAGGTGGTGAATTCGCCCTCGGACACAGTGCCGTCGTCAAGAATATTAATGCGGTTAACAACGTACGGCAGCATAACCGAAAATGTTGAACTGTAGCCGGTGTAGATAAAGCCTTCAACTTCCGTGAGGGTAAGACCCTCCTCGTTAACCTCAATAATCTGGTGGCCGTTCCTGTACAGGATGTGCATATTATGCGCTGAGCCGCCTTCCTCATACACAGTGGTGCGGCAGATTATGTAACCGCTTGACAGATTGTCGCTGTTCATATGAACTTTCCTGAACACGTAGTCGCGGTACGAGCTTTCGTTAACGCCGTCGTACCAGTCGTAAAGCTGCTCTTTTTTGCCGAGTCCCCTGTTTTCGTATGCTTCCTGATGGTTCTTCCAGCCGAAGTATACGTTCTCTTTACCGCACAGGAAGTAGTTGTAGCTGTTGAGGTCAATCTGCTTTAAGCTGGCTGTGGACGCGAGTGTGCAGTCCACCTGGAACCACTTGTAGCCGTCGCCGCTTTCGTCCTGCAGGTAGACGTAGTTCCATTCGTGAGGGTCGCTGTTTTTGCCGCTGTCGGCAATGTAGTCGCCGTCGACAATGTGGCAGCGTATGCCGTTGAATGTGCAAAGGTAGTAGAACAGCTTGGAAAAGCCTTCGCACACAGCCATACCCTGGTCGTAATTCACGGGCACAGGCGCGTCCGTAACAGTGGATTTAGATGCGAAAACAGTGCCGATTCCGTTGTAAATCGAGCCGTCCTCAACCATATTCAGGATGTTGCCGTAAATCGCGCCGAACGCCGAGTGCGCAATGTGGTTGCGCTCGGTGCTGACGGTGGTTGTGCTGTTGTTAAGGCTTGCGTTGTAAACGTCGTAGTCATAGGTGGTGTTGCGCACAATAAAGTCGTAAATCGTCTTAACGCGCTCGTATTCCGTCATCTCGTCATCGAGGTACATTCCCGAGAACCAGGACGCAAAGTACTCTGTAAGCCTTTCCTGCTCGGGCGTGGTGTAGTACTGAATACCTTCAAACGAGATGCAGAAGGTGTAGTATCTTATGCTGCCGGGCTGAGGATTGTCCTGCGCCGAAGCGTAGTAGCCCACAGCCGCGTTGCCGAGCGAAACAGAGCCGCCCTCCGTGGTGCCGATATTGATAATTGAGTTGTAAAGATACTCACCGCCGCCGATTGTGATACTTGTTTTGCCGATTTCAAAAATATCGTTGATGATATCGTCGTAGAGCTTGTCTGCAACAGCCTGCGCAGCCGCCTGCTGACTGACCTCTTCGTAGGTGTAAGCATACGTTTCGTCCGTGGTGGCGAAGTAGTATTCAATATTCTCGCTGTGGCTGATGAGCGCACTGCGAATCTGATAAACCATCTCGTCATAGTCGGTGTTGAAAGCGAGGTCGCGCCCGTTTGACAGGCGGTGATAAGTGATGTTGCCGTAGTCGTCCGTTTCAATATAAGGGTAGTTAGCGGCAAACACGCCAAAAGCAGGCGCAAAGACAGAAAGTGCGAAAACTAATGCAAGCATCGCAGACATAATCTTTTTAGTCATTGCCGTTCACCTCCCTTATGCGTAGACTTTTTCATTATCATTATACCACATTAATTATAGAATGACAATATTAAATAAATATTAAAGTGAACACTGAAAACTGAACACTGAACACTGAAAACCGAAAACTGAAAACTGAATATAAAAAATCCCGACCGAAGTCGGGAAATTTTTATATTCTCGCCACACCGTCTTTTCTTGCAGCTTCTGCAACTGCTGCAGCAACAGTGTCTTTAATACGCGGGTCAAATGCGTGCGGCAGGATGTAATCGGGGTTAAGTTCCTCGTCGCTTACAAGCGAAGCGATTGCATAAGCCGCTGCAATCTTCATACCCTCTGTGATGTCGCTTGCGCGAACATCAAACGTGCCGCGGAAGATACCCGGGAATGCAAGCACGTTGTTAATCTGGTTCGGGAAGTCGGAACGTCCTGTGCCTACGATGCTTGCGCCAGCCTCTTTAGCGAGGTCGGGCATAATTTCCGGCGTCGGGTTAGCCATCGGCAGAACAATCGGGTTTGCGTTCATTGAGCGCACCATATCCTGCGAAACGATGCCGGGTGCGGAAACACCGATAAAGATGTCCGTGCCCTTCATAGCCTCTGCAAGTCCGCCCTTAACCATACCGCGGTTTGTAACCTTGGCAATCTCCTCCTTAAACGGGTTGAGGTTATCTCTGCCCTCGTAGATTGCGCCGGTTCTGTCACAAAGGATAACGTCCTTAAGACCGAGCGACATAAGCAGCTTTGCAATAGCAACGCCTGCAGCGCCCGAGCCGTTGATAACAGCCTTGCAGTCGCCGAGCTGTCTGTTAGTGAGCTTCATAGCGTTAATCAGCGCAGCGGATACTACAACAGCCGTGCCGTGCTGGTCGTCGTGGAAAATCGGAATGTCGCAGCGTTCCTTGAGCTTCTTTTCAATCTCAAAGCAGCGCGGCGCAGCGATATCCTCAAGGTTGATACCGCCGAACGAGCCTGAAATGTTGTAAACAGTTTCAACAATCTCGTCAACGTCCTTTGTTCTTACGCAGAGCGGGAATGCGTCTACGTCGCCGAATTCTTTAAACAGAACGCACTTGCCTTCCATAACAGGCATACCTGCTTCGGGACCGATATCGCCGAGTCCGAGCACAGCCGTGCCGTCCGTGATAACAGCGCACATATTCCAGCGGCGTGTGAGCGTCCAGCTCTTTGTGTAATCTTCCTGGATTGCGAGGCAGGGCTCTGCAACGCCGGGTGTGTATGCAAGTGAGAGTGCGTCTTTGTTATCAACCTTTGCGCGGGCAATAACTTCAACCTTGCCTTCCCACTCGCCGTGAAGTCTTAATGATTCTTTTCTGTAGTCCATAGTTTCCTCCGGAAAAATGGAGAATTGAGAGTTGAGAATTGAGAATTTCGGGAGGGCTCCGCCCTCACCCATTATACAAATCGGGTGCGGGTGTCCCGCCAATAATTCTCCATTCTCCATTCTCCATTCTCAATTATTTATCTTTCTATATGTGCGCTAACTTTGTAATCTTTATCGTATCCCGTATATCCGTCCTCCCACGGGAAGGTGTAGTCAAGCTTCAGCTCGTCGCGTACTGCGTTGAGCTCGCCCTGTACGGATTCGTTAATCGGCACGCCGTTCGGCTCGCGCTCTTTCCAGATTTCGTACTCTTTTTCGCCTGCGATGTAGATTCTCTCCTCGCCCGGCGCTTTTCTTGAAGCGCGTACTGTGCGGATGATGTCGCCGGTCTTTTTGCGGCAGATTTCCTCACCGAGGAAGTGGTTTGTGTCGATAGCGATGAAGAAGTGACCGAGGTGGTAAGGTCTGATGTTGCCTTCCTCGTCCTTGCCGTCGAGCGCCTTGCCGTATTCGCCGTCCTGAAGGACAGATGAAAGGAACTCAACAAACATAGCGAAGCCGTAGCCCTTGTAGCCGCCGAGTGCCTCGCCGATACCGCCGAGAGTTGTCAGCGCAGCAGTGCCGCCGCGGATTTTCCTGAGCGCCTCGCCTGCGTCGCCCTCAACGGGTGTGCCGTCGATGTTGATGATTGTGCCCGGGTGAACAGGCTCGTCGATTCTTGCGTAGTACTCAATCTTACCGTTCTGGGTGATTGAGGTTGCGCAGTCAAAGTTAAAATCAAACGCCTCGTCCGACGGAACGCCGAGTGTGAACGGGTTTGTGCCGAACATACCCTCTGTACCGAAGGTCGGTGCAACTGACGGACGCGCGTTGGTGCCTGTCATACCGATGCAGCCGTTCTCGGTAGCCATAGAGGTGTAGTAACCTGCAATACCGTAGTGGCAGGAATTGCGGACTACAACCATACCCATACCGTACTTTTTAGCCTTGTCAATAGCCATCTGCATAGCCTTTGTGCCGATAACCTGACCCATACCGTTGTGACCGTCAACTACAGCGGTGGTTTCCGTTTCCTTAAGGATTTCAAAATTTGTTGTAGGTGACTGGATTCCAGCCTTGATTCTGTCAAGATAAATTGGCTTGAAGCGGTTGCAACCGTGGCTTTCAATACCGCGCTTGTCGGATTCAAGAAGAACGTCAGTACACATTTCTGCTTCCGCACGGGGCACACCGTAACCTTCAAAAGCGTCTGTTACGAAGTCGGTGATAAGTCCCCACGGACATACTACTTTTGGCATAATAAATACTCCTTTATTTGAATTTGTTAATATTATAACATATTGCGAAAAATTATCAAGATGTTTTTTGTAGGGGCGATTCACGAATCGCCCGTTGCGAAACAAACGGTTTCGCAATGTTCAATTGGGGACTGTCCCCAATTGAACAAATGGTTCTTGTTACATTGTGGTTAAGGTAACCATTTTATTGACCTTCGGTCAATCGGAAAAATCGTTTATTTTTCCGCGGGCGATTCGTGAATCGCCCCTACTCAAAAAAAGGACGGCGCGCCGTCCTTTTGTTAATACTGTGTATTTTCCTCTGTTGTGCAGTCCACAAGCTCGCCGTTTTTTACCGTGCCGTACACAAGCACAATCGTGCCGAAGGCAGGCAACTCCATATTGTCGCCGGAAATTCCGATTTCCCACGAGCCGTCGTAGTACGCGTCCTGCAGGGTAGTTTCGTCCTTAACTCTGCCGTAGCAGCAGACGGTCTTGCCTTCAAACGCCTCTTTTTTCTGGATGATATTCGTTATCTCAACCCTCTCGAGCGTGTTGTCCATAGCGAGCATATCAACATCGTAATCGCGCGCTTCAAAATCCTCCTTAACCGTGATTTTTGCATCAACAATCCAGAGTCCGTCAAGCGCAGCCTCGTTGACCTCGTACTTGCCGCTTACCTGAACAAGAGCGCCGTTTGCAGGTGCTTTTGAGGCGTCGTCAAGCTTTATTTCCCACTGCCAGTCGCAGCACTTTGTCTGGTCGTTATAGCCCCAGACGTAGTACCTTGCGGTGTCGTTGTACGCATCAATCAGCGTGCCGAACGTGCCTTCCTTAACGGTTTCCTTGCCGTCAAAATCACCCTTCTGGTCGTTGTAAAAAATGTTCTGATACAGCGTGTATTCCGACGTGTTCAGCGCAGTCGGCATTGTGCCGGACGCGGTATCCGACGCCTTGGCGGTAGTCTTTTCCTCAGTGCCGTCCTTTGCGCCGGAACAGCCTGCAAACGCCGCCAGAATCATCACCGCGCAGAGTATTAAACTGAATAATCTTTTCATCCTCTATCTCCTAACTGCCCCGATGAGCCAAAACACAAAAAATCCAACCATATCCGCGCCCACGATTGTGGAACCTACGGGCGTGCCTGCAAGCACGGAAATCACAATTCCGAGCGCCGCACACACGACGGAAAATACCGCCGAGCATATTGTAACCGACCTGAAGCTTTTGAACACGCGCATTGCCGACAGCGCAGGGAAAATTACGAGCGCCGATATAAGCAGCGAGCCTACAAGGTTCATTGCAAGCACAATAATCACCGCAATTACAATTGCAATCAGAAGATTGTATGCGCTTGCGTTTGTGCCTGTTGCGCGTGCAAAATTCTCATCAAAAGTAACAGTAAAAATCTTGTTGTAAAACAGTAAAAACAGCACCACAACCGCAACGGACAAAACCACGCACAGCCACACGGAAGCCTTTGACAGCGTGAGGATTGACGTTGAGCCGAACAGCGTTGTGCAAACGTCGCCGGACACATTGCTTGAAGTCGGAAACAGATTCATAACAATATAGCCGACTGCAAGCGAGCCCACGCTTATCATCGCAACTGCCGCGTCGCCCTTTATTTTGCGGTTTTTGCCGCCTGCAAGCAGCAGTATTGCGGACACAACCGTTACGGGCAGCACAAGCAGCATATTGTTTGTAAGCCCCGTGACCGCCGCCACAGCCATTGCGCCGAACGCAACGTGCGAAAGTCCGTCGCCGATAAACGAAAAGCGTTTAAGCACAAGCGTTACACCCATAAGCGACGAGCAAAGTGCAATCAGCACGCCAACAATAAGCGCATAGCGAACAAACGGCAGCGAGAAATGCATAGAGAGTTGCTGCAATAAGTTACTCACTGTCACCGCCCCCTTTCACATTAAGGAACGCGCCTGCTACGCTGCTTGCAAGGTATTCCTGCGTTGTGCCGAAAAAGCTTTCGCTTCCGATATGCAGAATGTGCGATGCGTTTTCAACCGCGGCTTTTATATCGTGCGAAATCATAATTACTGTAACGCCCTTGCCGTTGAGCTCGCTGATGAGCGCGTACATATCCGCCGTTACAACAGGGTCAAGACCCGTAACAGGCTCGTCGAGCAGCAGCAGACGCCGTGTTGCGCACAGCGCCCTTGCAAGCAGAACTCTCTGCTGCTGACCGCCCGAAAGCTCGCGGTAGCACCTTTTTGCAAGGTGTGTTATATCAAGTTCCTGCATAACCTCGGCGGCGCGCTCTTTGTCCGTCTTTGAGTAAAACGGTCTGAACCCGCTTCTGCCAAGGCATCCCGAGATTACAATCTCGCGCACCGAGGCGGGAAAATCCTTTTGCACAACCGTCTGCTGCGGCAGGTAGCCGATTTCGTTTTTGCTCAGTCCGTCGCCGTATTCAATTTCTCCGCCGAGCTGTGCCTGCAAGCCGAGCAGCGTTTTTACAAGCGTGCTTTTGCCCGAGCCGTTTTCGCCCACAATGCACAGGTAATCACCGCTGTTGACTTCAAAACTGACGCCCGAGGCAACCACCTTTGAATCGTAGCCGAGTTCAAGATTTTTTACTGTTAAAAGTGCCATTATCTCACCTCTTAAGCGAGTGCCTCTTTCAGCACCGCAAGATTGCTTTGCATAGCTTTAAGATACGTTGCGCCGCCCTCGACGTCCTTTGCCGTAGTGCTTTGCATCGAATCAAGCACAAGCACCTTCTGGTCTTTAGATTTTGTATTCTGAATAATCGTGTTTGCGATTTTTTTGTCGCTGCTTTCAATAACCATAATGTTTTTGAGGTTGAGCTCGTCCGCCTTGCCTGCAAGGAAGGTTATCGTTTCAAAACTCGCCTCGCTCTCTGCAGAGCAGCCCACAAATGCGGCGTAGTATTTGATGCCGTAGTCGTCGGTAAGGTACCTGAACGGGAATCTGTCGCCAAACAGCAGCACCTTCGTTTTTGCAGACGCCACAGCGCTTTCGTATTCCTTGTCGAGCTTGTCAAGCTGCGCCTTGTAAGCGGCGGCGTTTGCAGTGTAGGCGTCCTTATTGGTTGCGTCCGCCTCGCCGAAAGCCGTGCTTATAGCGTCAACAAACACGCCTGCGTTTTTGAGCGACAGCCACACGTGCTCGTCGTACTCCGGTTCTTCCTCGCCTTCCCCTTCGGCATCCTCTTCTTCCTCGCCCTGCATACCTTCAACAACCTCTTCCTCTTTGGCGCTGTTGCCAAGGGTTTCAAGCAGGTTCACGGTTTTCATATCCTGATTTGTCGCGTTTTTAAGCGCGTCGTCAACCCACGAATCACTTTCGCCGCCTACATAGATAAACACGTCGCAGGTGGAAATTTTAACGATGTCGTCAGCCGTTGGCTGGAAGCTGTGCAAATCGGCGCCCGTATCGAGCAGCAGAGTTACATCGGCTGCTTCAGCCTTGTCGCCAAGCACGTTGAGCGCCCAGTCGTAGGCAGGGAAAATTGTGCAAACCACCTTGAGTTTGCCGTCGTTTTTCTGCTCTGTTTCCTGTTTTGCGGCACAGCCTGCAAACACAGCAGCAAGAAGTACCGCGCATAATATAATTGAAATTATTTTTTTCATAATAAAAAACCTCCTGATAAACACTACTAACAGAGGGCGCACTACGCCCCCTGATTGCAAATTGTAAAAATACAGATTTGCCTGTTTAATCAGAAAGTTTTACCTTAAGTGTAATTAAATTTTCAGAATTACGGCACGCCGAAACTGCGCCTATAACGAGTACAAGCGCAAAAACAACAGCCGCTACAGCATTAATAACCGCAGGGTCGGGCGTGGTATTGTCAAAAATATGCAGGCAGGTGTTTACCGTCTGGCAAATCCGGCAGTCGTCGCCCGAGCAGTTATGCTCTGATTCAAATACAACAAAGAGAACGGACAGCACAAAAACAAGCGCGATTGTCACAGCCATAATTGCCGAAATCCGCTTTTTAGCATTTTGCATAGCTATCCCTCCTTTGATAATAGGTATATTATAAAACTATTGATTGACAATGTCAAATGCAATTGAATTCATATGATTGCCTGTTCATCAGTTAGCCGTCAGCAGCCTTATTGCAATAGGTATGGGCGAAGCCCATCCCTGCTGAATACAGAACACTGAACACCGAAAACAAAAAGGACGGCATCGCCGTCCTTTTCTCTATACTTCCTTAATTGTTGCGTTTTTCAGGTATACGCACTCAACCTCGCTGTTGCCGATGGTGTATGTGTCAAACGTGCCTGTTACCTCGATTTCGGTATAAATCACAGGCAGTTCGGCAAAATCGGGTTCCTTTTCGCACTTGAATTCAATGCCCTGCTGGCAGCAGCCCTGCGTGTCCGAAACCTTGCAGGAATAGTGGCGCTCGCCGCTTAAATCATCGTCGGCATACTCAAACTCGCCCTTTACTTTTACGGTTTTGCCCTTATAATTGGCAGGAGTCATCATCATATCGTACACCTGCGAATAAGCAACCGTGCCGCTCACCTTTGACAGGTCGTAATCAATTTTTGCCGCCTGTGCAGTAGTTTTCTCCGGCGCGTCCTTTTTGCCGCCTGAACAGCCTGCAAAAAACGTTGCAATAATCACAATGCACAGTATTAAACTAAATAACCTTTTCATATTACACCTCGTATTGATAATGTATTCGGTGTTCAGTTGTCTGGTGCTGCGCACAGCTATTATAATGGGTATGGGCAAAACCCCTCCCTGCTGAATACCGAAAACCGAAAACCGAAAACTGAAAACTGAAAACCGAAAACCGAAAACTGAAAAAGCGCCGCACGGCGCTTTTTCTTACAGATGATAAATCAAATCGTCGCTCTTCCAGATGAACACGCCAATGCCTATAATCAGCGTAACGATGGAAACTATTGTTGCGTATGCAAGCAGCTTCCAGCTCATCGGTATGCCGTAAAGCACACACTGCCTGAACAGCTCTATCATCGAATACAGCGGATTTATCTTGATAATTACGATTATCCACCTTGTTGTGATGCGCTGCAACGGATACAGAATCGGCACCATATACATCAGAAGGCGTGTAACAACGTCCCAGATGTATTCAATATCCCTGAAATACACCGCAAGCACGGACAGTATAAGCCCAACGCCTGTTGAAAACAGCAGGATAAGGAACATCGGCACAAAGCACAGCAGCACTCGCCATGTGAGGTGCAGCGCGTGACCGTTGCTGACGCCCGTTGTTTTGAAAAATATCCACACTACAATCAGGCACAGAATCGAAATCGCAAATGTTACGAAGGTCGAGAATATGCTCGACAGCGGATACATATACTTTGGTACGTAAACCTTTTTGATTATGGCGGAATTACGCCTGAATGAGGTCATTGCCTGCTTTGTTGATGTGTTGAAGAAATCGTACAGCAGACGGCCTGTAAACAGGAACACCGGATAGCAGATAACGTGTGAGTTACTTCTGCCGAAAATTCCGATGAATACAACCGAAAGTACGGTCATATTGAGCAACGGCTGAAGGAAGCTCCAGAATATGCCCATCCACGAATCTCTATACTTGAGTTTAACGTTTTTACGCGTCAGTTCAAACAGCAAGTTTTTGTATTTGCTAAAGACTTCAACGCCGTGCGTTAACTCCTGTTCTGCTTTATTTTGACTCATAAAAGCACCTCGTAAAAGGTAAATCTCATTTTTAATATGTAGCATTATAGCACATTGCAAATAAATTTGCAAGTTTTATAAAATTATGAATTATGAATTATAAATTATTAATTTAGGGCAGGCGTTGCCCGCACCCATTATAATGCCCGTGCGGCGAGCACCCATAATTCATCATTCATCATTTATAACTCATCATTCATCGCGTCAGCGATGCAATAGTCATCGCCGTCTTACGTGCTGCCATGCTGCCGTCCACGGTTATGTCCGCCGCGGCTTCATATTTGGGGCGACGCTCGTCAAACAGCGCCCTCGCCTTTTCCCTATCGTTAAACAGCGGACGGTTTGTACTGTCGCCGATACGGTCGCAGATAGTGTCAAAATCCGCGTCGAGGAATACAATTTTGCCGCCTTTTTTAAGCGCTTCAACATTGCGCTCAAACGTCACCGCGCCGCCGCCTGTTGAGATAACGCAGTTTTTGAGTTCCGCCGTTTCGCAGCAAATCTGATACTCAAGGTCGCGGAAAAAGTCCTCGCCGTAAATCTCAAATATCGCCTTAATCGGTATGCCCTGCTTTTTTTCAACAAGCTCGTCCGTATCAACAAAACGCCTGCCGCAAATCTTGGCAAGCTCGCGTCCGACAACGGTCTTGCCGCTGCCCATAAAACCGCATAGGATTATGTTGTTCACTCGGTTTCACCTCGTTTTAATTCGGAATTCGGAGTTCGGAATGCGGAATTAATGTTTCTTGCTACGCTCTTACAATAAAATGGGTGTGGGCGAAGCCCGCCATCAATTCCTAATTCCTAATTCCGAGTTCCGCATTGTTTGATTATTTCGTCTACGACGGAATAATCAAACTTGATGTTATTCCATATCTCCTGCGCTACGGCTGCCTGCCATACAAGCATTGACAGTCCGTTAACCGCTTTTACATCTGCTTCGCGTGCGTAGCGCAGCAGCAGCGTTTCGCGCGGATTATATATCGCGTCAAACACCGCGCCCGCCTGCTCAACCACCTCTTTGGGCAGAGGGCTTTCGTCCACATTCGGGTACATTCCGACGGGCGTTCCGTTTATGATTAAATCATACGCGCCGCCCACTGTTGACAGCGTGATTATGCGGCAGTCCTTTTTAGTTTTCTCTTTAATCTCTTTCTTGATTTCAAGCGCCTTTGCCGCATTGCGCGCCGCAATAGTCACATCTGCGCCTGCGAGCACACTTTCAAAAGCAAACATACGGCTGACGCCGCCGCTGCCGAGCACAAGCACACGTCCGCCGAGCTTAATACCTGCGCCCTTTAACGCACGCAGAAAGCCCTCGCAGTCGGTGTTGTATCCCCTGCTTTTGCCCTTGGCGTTCTTCACCGTGTTCACCGCGCCGAACAGCGCCGCCTTTTTATCAAGCTTATCAAGCGTGGGTATAATATTGATTTTATGAGGAATAGTTACATTGTAGCCGTCAAGCTCATTGAGGTAATCAGCACTGTCAAGCTCTTCGGGCGGTATCTCGCGGCACAAGTATTCGCCGTCGATATTTGCCGTTTCCATAAGCAGCGCGTGTATCTGCGGGCTTATGGAATGACCGAGCGGATAGCCTATTAGCGCAAACTCTTTTTTGCTCAAATTGAATCACCTCAAAAAAATGTATTGACAAATACATCAAAAATTTATAATATGATAATAGCATATATGTTATTCAATAACAACTATTTTTTCAAGGAGTACATTATGATTTTTGACGAAGTTAAAGAGATTTTGGCAGATGAACTTGACATTAATATTGATGATATCGAAATGAATTCCAACCTTATGGACGACCTCGGCGCTGACTCGCTGGACGCAATTGATATTGTTATGAGCGTTGAGGATCAGTACTCGATTGAAGTACCCGACGAGGTTATAAAATCAATCAAAACGGTTGAGGATATAGTATCGTTTATAGAAAGTAATATAGATTAACAAAAAGAGCCGCGAGGCTCTTTTGTTGTATTCGGTATTCGGTGTTCAGTATTCGGTTGTTTGGTGAGCTTCGCTCACACTCATTAATTATAATAGGTATGGGCAAAGCCCATCTTTAACTGAAAACCGAAAACTAATTTGTAATAATAACCAAATATCCGCTTGTTTTTTCGTTAATTATATAAATTGAAAACTTGATAAAATAATAGTACAATATAGGTTAGGAGTATTATATACTTCTGACTTATTTTTATCAGAGGTAAAACAGAATAAAGGAGTGTAATTATGTCCGAAAAATTTGTAATGGCGCTTGACCAGGGCACAACGAGTTCAAGAGCCATAATCTTTAACAAAGCAGGCGAAATCGTAAGCAAGAGCCAGAACGAATTTACACAGTACTATCCGCAAAACGGCTGGGTTGAGCACGACCCGAACGAGATTTTGTTCAGCGTTATCCAGGCTATGATTGGCTGTATGCGCCCCGCAGGCACGGATAACACGGTTAACCCGAAGCAGATTGCAGGCATCGGCATCACCAACCAGCGCGAAACCACAATCGTCTGGGATAAACACACCGGCAAGCCGATTTACAACGCTATCGTGTGGCAGTGCAGACGTACCGCGGAATACTGCGAGGAGCTAAAAAAAGACGGTCTTTCAGACTATATCAAGGATAAAACAGGACTTTTGATTGACGCATATTTCAGCGCAACCAAGATCAAGTGGATTCTCGACAACGTTGACGGCGCACGCGAAAAGGCTGAGTCAGGTCAGCTGCTGTTCGGCACAATCGACACCTGGCTGATATGGAATCTCACAGGCGGCAAATCGCACGTTACGGACTACTCAAACGCGTGCCGCACAATGCTCTTTGACATCGACAAGCTCTGCTGGGACGAGGAACTTTGCGAAAAGCTTGAAATCCCGATGTGCATGCTGCCCGAGGTTAAGCCGTCAAGCTGCGTATACGGTCATCTTGACAAAATCACCGGTATCGAGGAGCTTGCAGGCTGTCCGATTGCAGGCGCTATCGGCGACCAGCCCGGCGCTCTGTTTGGCCAGGGCTGTTTTGAAAAGGGTCAGGCAAAGAACACCTACGGCACAGGCTGCTTCCTGCTGATGAACACCGGCGAGGAGAGAATTGACAGCAAGTCAAACCTGCTTTCGGGTATTGCCTGGGGTCTTGACGGCAAGGTTATCTACGACCTTGAAGGCTCGGCATTCAATGCCGGCTCGGTAATCAAGTGGCTGCGCGACGAGCTTGAACTTATTGACGACGCGCGCGAGTGTGACGAGCTTGCAGAGGAAGTTCCTGACACCAACGGACTGTACCTTGTACCTGCGTTCACGGGTCTCGGCGCACCGTACTGGGATATGTACGCACGCGGAATTATGGTTGGTATCACACGCTCAATCAACAAGCGCCACGTTTGCCGTGCTGTGCTTGAGAGCATTACATACCAGATGACCGACCTGCTTGAAGCGATGATGAGCGACAGCGAGATTATGCTCAAAGACCTGCGTGTTGACGGCGGCGCGTCTGTATCCGACATTATGATGCAGATGCAGGCTGATATGACAGGCTGCAACGTTAACCGCCCTGTTAACCGCGAGGCTACGGCGCTCGGCGCTGCGTACCTTGCAGGACTTGCAACGGGCGTGTGGAAGGACACCGCGGAGATTGAGGAGAACAGAAAGGTTGATAAAATCTTTGTTCCGTCAATGCCGTCCGACATCAGAAACAAAAAATATTCCGACTGGAAGCGTGCGGTTGAACGCTCGCGCAACTGGGAGAGATAAGAAAAAAGCCCCTGCTTGGGGCTTTTTTCAGTTAGCAGTTTGCAGTTGTCGGGCGGGAACCTTGGAGCGGTCGCCAGACCCTTTTGTCACCTGCGGTGACATTTCCCCTAGTAGGGGAATCTTCCCGCACCCGATTGTATTGCGGAAGTGCTTTTTTAACTGAAAAATCTTGCGAAGATTGATTCTTCCTTATCGCTGTCCTCTCTGTCGAGGTTGGTGATTGAAAACTCGCCTACCTCTTCGGGTGCGACGTTTGTATCCTGCTGATACTGTGTGTTTGTTTCCTGTTTTGCATTAATCAGCTTGTTGCGCAGCTCGGTGGTCATACCGCCGTTATATGCGTAGATGTAGCCGTAAAACGCCTGACCGTAGTGCGAGGTCATATCCTCGTACGTTCTCACGTCAAAGTATGTGCCGCCCCAGTGCGATTCGCTGATTGTAACGGAACCGTCTGCGTTTACCTTTTCAACAATGGCAACGTGCCTTGACCAGCAAGCAACTGCGCCAACCTTCGGTTCCTGACCGTAGGGGTAGTAGCCTGCAGCCTTGTTCATGCCGTACCACTCGCCTGCGTTACCGCCGGGGATAAGCGGCTTTTCGCCGTTCATCTCATATATTCTGCCGTATGCGTATGCAACGCAGTTGGGCATCGGTGTGCCTGTCTGGTGGTACCAGTTGAGCTGTGATGAATAATACGGTATGCTTGAATCGGGTGCTGTAAGTCTTGGTGTGTAATCTTCGTCCCCTTCGTACGCTGCAGCCGTCATCGGTGCAAGCGCGGACGCCATAATGGTAAGCATCAGTACAATCGGAATCAGTATCAATGTCTTTTTCTTAGTCATAATCATATCCTCCTTTCGGCATTTGCGCCGTGCTGGATTTGTCTTTTCTTTCGTTCCGACGGCTGACAGTATAGCAAATTTACCGTTTTGTAATCTATAGGATATTTTCACAACCATTTTGTAATATTTTTGTAACTTATGTGAACTTTCAACAAAGTTCAACCGTTTCTGTTGACTTTTTAGCAGACATCAGTCTATTTTCGACAATATATTATGCTTGAAACGCCATAAAAAATGTGGTAAAATATACAATATAAACAAGCCGCATTTCGGTGAAAAATGCGGCGCGTAATTTAAAATTATATATTATAATACGGAGGAATAAAAATGGCACTTACTTATGAGCAGGTTGTTGACGCTGCAAGGAACAGATTCAGCGATGTTGACATTTCGTCGGTAGTCGGCACAAGAGCCTTCCAGATTAACATTGAGGGCAAGGCTGCAAACGGCATTTTTTACATCGAAATCAAGGACGGTCACGTTAACGTTGAGCCGTATGAGTACTACGACAGAAACGCCGTGTTCCATATGAACGCAACCAATTTTATTAAGTTGCTTGACGGCAAGCTTGACCCGATTGTTGCTTTTACAGTAGGCAAAATCAAGGTTGACGGCGACCTCAATGCAGCGCTTGAAATGATTAAGTTTCTCAAATAAAAAAAAGACACCTATGGGTGTCTTTTTTTAGTGGACAGTGTACAGTGAACAGTGGACAGTGGACAGGTTTATGCGAGCTTATCATGAAGCCACTGTGTAAACGTGCCGTAGTTTTTGGGGAAGTTCTGCGAGCCGGACGCCTTGAGCTTCTTCCCGCCGTTCACACTTGCGGTCAAATTGAACATAGTGCCGTCGAGCACGCCCTTTGGATGCGCACCGTGAAAGCCGTTCCACTTCCCCGCCTTACATTCGTTGAGTATGTCAATAACCTCCTGCGTGTCGCACTCGGCGCTCTGCAGCAGCTCCCTGTTCTCGCCTTCGCCGCCGTAACGGATCTGGTAGTGCGCGATTTGCGCCGTACCGCCGTCTGCGATAATCTCATATTCCTCGCTGCCGCGCATACCGCTGATGTGCAGAGTAAGGCTTTCAAACTGCGTAATTTCGCCAATCGGCTCGGGCTTATTGCCCAAATTCCTGCCAAAGAACATAAATATCACCCCTGCAATTATTGCGCACAGCAGCACCGCTGCTGCCGCCGTTATTATTACTGTGCGTTTGCTGACCTGCTTCATTTACACCTCATACCGCTACTTTGTTTTTACGGATTTTACTGATGACCACGCCGAATAGTACTTCTTGCCGCCAACTGTTTTGTACGTCCTGATGCGGAAGTAGTACTTCTTTTTTGCCTTGAGCTTTGTGATTTTGCGGCTTGCGGTTGCGTTTTTGCCGACTGTAACAACCTTTGCGTTTTTCATTTTTGCCGACAGCGCAAACTGCACCTGATAGCCCGTGGTCTGCGTGCGCTGGCGCTTCCATGTGACGGTAACAGCCTTTTTTGCGGCTTTGAGTTTGCTTATGGATGTCGACTTCGGCACAATTTTAAATGTGTACTTTTTGCTGCCGGTGTAGTCGTCTTTGCCCTTTACCGTCACGGTTGCCGTGCCGACGTTGGTGTTTGCCGAATACGCCACTGTGTAGCAGTCTGCAGGCAGCACAGCGCCGCCGAGCTTTATCTTTACCGCAGGTTTGCACGCCTTGCCGCTGTAAACATACTGCTTTTTGGAAAGCTCTATGTACGCGCCGGAAATGTCGATAGTTTCGCCCGTTTCGATATTATCGCCCGTTGCATAGTCGATGCTAACGCCGCTCTGCACGTTGTAAACGAACACGCAGAATTTGACCGACGCGCCGTTGTCGTCTACGCTTTCGGCTTCCATAATAACGCCGTAGGCAAGCAGGTTGTCGCCGGCAAACGCAGGCGTTACGCGGTAAAGCACGTTGTTTGCCGCGTTCTTTTTAACATAGTCGCTTACCTCATTTTCAAACGGCAGCATACCGCTGACGTTGAAGGCGCGCGTGCCTGTCATAAGATTATTCTTGTTAGCATCCTCGCCCGTGAGCTGCCAGCCGATAAGGTGCGAGCGGTTGTACAGCCAGCCACCGCTAATGCAGTCGTACTTATTCTGCTTCCAGCCCGTGGGGTAAACGCTGCTGATATCGCCCCTTTTGCCTGTGGGCATAAGCGTTTGGTCGATGTTTGCAATGCACGCCGTAACCCTGCCGAGGCTGTCAAGCTTGCCGTATGTTTCATAAATACTCTGATTGAGCTGCGACGCGGTAAACTTCGGCTCGCCGCCGTTAATCACCTCGTAAAAATCGCCGTCGTACGCAGGAATGCTGTACCCTGCAAAAGAAAATGCGGCAATAGTCTTTTTGAAAGCAGACGCAAAAACGCCCGTCGGCACCTGCAGTGCCGAGAGCGTTATAAATATGGTTATTATAATAGATACTAACCGTTTCATTGTACCACCCAATTCTTGAGCTTTGAGCTTAATACTTCGTATCTGCATATTTATCTATATACTGATACAGCTTTTTCATATCGTCCCAGCGCAGGTTCGCGCTCTTTGCGCCGAGCACCGTAACAACATACGTTTTGCCGTTGTACTCATACACGCCGCTGAAGCAGCTGCCCGCGTGCGAGGTGTAGCCCGTTTTGCCGCCTTTGTGGTTTGGCGAATAGTCCTTGAGCATATCGGTAGTGTAAACCGTTTTGCGTTCCTTATCGCGTTTTGTTTTGAAGCTGTACTTGCGCGTTGCAATAACCGTGCGGAATTCCATACTTGTGGAATATATGTAACCCATCGTCAGCGAAACATCGTACGCCGACGAGTAGTGATTCTTCGCGTCGAGTCCGTGCGGTGTAACGTAGTGCGTGTCCTTAAGCCCGAGTTCCTTTGCCTTTGCGTTCATCTTTTTTGCAAAGCCGGAAACCGAGCCGCCTATGCCTTCCGCAATCGCGGTTGCCGCGTCGTTTGACGACGGCAGCATAAGCGCATACATAAGCGATTTGTAGGTGTAAACATCGCCCGGCGTCATATTGAGATAGCCGTATTCCGTCCACGCCGCATTCCGGGAAACCTTGGTTGTTCCGCCGTACTCACCGCTTTCAAGCAGCAGGGTTGCAGTCATAATCTTTGTAGTGCTTGCCTGCTTGCGGCGCTTGCGGCTGAACTTGCCGTAAATAAGCTGCTCATCCTCAATGCACCAGATGCACGCGCTGCCGGAATTAAGCTTTTTTGTTACAATATTGGTTGTGGTAACAGTTACGTTTTTAACCGCCTTTGTGGCGTTTTTATCGCCGTCAACAACAATGCGCCATGTGCCTGTGCGGCGGCGACGGTATTCTTTTGGGAAAGTAATTTTAACCGTTGCCGTGTTGCCCTTTTCAGTTTTGTAAACCTTAATAGTTCTGTAGCGCTGAGTTTTGTTGCTGTAAAGCTGCAGGCGCACCGTTCTGCCGTCGTTTGCAGGGGTTACGGTGAGGTCGCGCGTGAGTTCCTTTTTGTAAGAGCAGGTAACTCTGTACGCAACGCCCTTAAGCGTGGTTTTGTCCTTGGCAATCTCTGTGGCAAAAAGGTTTTGCCCGGTGAAGACTGAGAACATCACAACAAAAATCAGTATCTTTGCTATGGTTTTTTTCATGCTAAAAATCCTTTGCAGTTAACTGTTTGGTTTTTGTGTGGTCTTTGTTTGTATATATTTCAGGGTACCAGTCGGTTGCAAGCGTGTATGGATTTTGCTCTTTGTTTTCATCGTACCACGCCTGCGTGTGACGGATTCGTTTGTTTTCCTTTGTGGTTTCTATTTTCTTGAACTTCCTGCCGCTCACGCGCTTGCATAAAAGCACAAAACGCGAATCGGGCTCGGTGTCCGTTGGCATATTTATTGAAAGATAGTAGTCGTCGTAGTCAAACTCTGCGGTTGTAACGTACAGCGAGCGCGTTCCCACACGGTCAATATACGACTTAAAGCTGCGCTCTGTCAGGTTGCCCCACGCGTTATATGGGAACACATAGCCGTTGTCGTTATCGGGGTTAGTGTTTGCGTAGTAAGCCGCAACCACCTGATAAACCTCGTCGTCAAACAGCGTTTTGAACACAACGCGCTGCTTTGCGCTGATATATGACGCCGACGTTGAGTAGTAAACCTCAAGCGGGTTATCCTCAAGCGCAACGGAACGCAGGTGCTGATCCTTAAGCACCGTACCGCCGAATTCCATAAGCGCCGCGCCGCCCTTCTTTGTGCCGCTGACGGGTATGCTCTTGTCGTAATCGCCAAATTCAAGCGTGCCGGCAGCCTTTACGTCCATGCCGTATACGTCGCAAAACTCCTCGCGTATGCCTTTGGGGTAATCAACGCCGTACTTTTCAATATACGGCTTGAGGTACGCAACCCGCATATAGTCGTAAATCCGCATACCGCCGAACACCGCGCCTGCAATGACAGCAAGCGCAATAACCGCAAACGCAAGACGGCGTGTGAACACCTTTTTGATAAAGCCTTTGATTGCAGGCATAAGCCGCGTTTTTGCATTAGCCTTGATGATGTCCTTGTTCGGCTTGATTATCGGCTTTTTCTCTGCCTTTTCTTTCTTGGGTTTAGGCTGTTTTTCAGGCTTTTCCTTCTTGGGTTTCGGTTCCTTTTTCGGCTTGGGCTCTTCCTTTGGCTTCGGCTCTTTTTCAGGCGCTTTTGTTTCAGTCGGTTCTTCGCTTTTTGCAGGCTCACGCTGAACGTTAAACGCTCTTAACGCTTCTTCCTGCTCTTCCCTTATGCGCTGTAAAACATTTTCAAGTTCGTTATAATCAAAATTGTCAGACATACTTTCACCGTTTATTTAATTCCGAATTCCTAAATCCGAATTCCGAATTAACTACTTTATAACCGTTTTCCTCGCGCCGTCGACTGCGCGCTGAATAAGCGCTTCGCTGTCGAGCGCGGATTCCGCTTCGATCACCGCGTCAAGCTGCGGACGCGTTTTCGGGTGCTTTGGCGTGAACACCGTGCAGCAGTCCTCGTACGGTAAAATCGAGGTATCAAACGTGTCAATCCTGCGCGAAATGCGTATAATCTCGTCCTTGTCCATACCGATGCAGGGGCGGAAAACAGGCATCACGCACGCCGCGTCCGTACAGCCGAGCGCATAGATTGTCTGGCTTGCGACCTGCCCCACGCTTTCGCCTGTGATGAGGGCAGAGCAGTTCTGGTGATTTGCAATAATCTCGCTCACCTTCATCATATATCTTCTCATAATAATAGTAAAATATTCCTCGGGGCAGTCCTTGCGGATTTGCTCCTGGATTTCCGTAAACGGCACAACGTAGGTTGCAATCGGTCCGCTGTACTTTGCCACGCGGTGCAGAAGTTCCATAACCTTTTGCTCTGCAAGTTCGGTGGTGTACGGCGGCGAAGCAAAGTGTACTGCAACAAGTTCGATGCCGCGCTTTGCCATCATATACGCCGCGACGGGTGAATCAATGCCGCCGCTTATCAGCACAGCCGCCCTGCCGCTGGTGCTTACAGGCATACCGCCTGCGCCCTTGATGTTGTTGCCGCGCACAAAGGCGTAATTGTCGCGAATTTCCACCGTAACGGTTACGTCGGGGTTATGCACGTCGACCTTGAGGTGGTTGAACTTTGACAGCAGGTAGCCGCCGAGTTCGCGCGCGATTTCGGGCGATTTGAGCGGAAAACGCTTGTCGCTGCGCTTCGCCTCAACCTTAAAGGTTTTTGCAAGCGAAAGCTCGTCCTCAAGGTACTCGCTGCTGGTTGCCCTGATGGAATCCATATCCTTTTCTGCAACAGCCGCGCGCGACAGCGCCGCAATGCCAAAAACCTTTTTGAGCCTGTCCACCGCGTCGTCAAGGTCGGTGTTTTCGTCCACAGGCTTAACCATAATGGTCGACTGGCTTTTGGTGAAAGTGAACTCGCCAAGATCGCGCAGCGCCTTTTTCATATTCTTAATGAGTATGTCCTCAAAGGTGTTGCGGTTAAGCCCTTTGAGCACAAGCTCGCCGTTTTTGATTAAAACAATTTCGTTCATATATAATCTCCAAACCTATTTGCCTTCCCCTTGAGGGGAAGGGGGACCGCTTGCGGTGGATGAGGTGTAACTTTAAAGTAACGTTACATATTGTTTTCCACCTCATCCGTCACTCCCGATGGTCGTGACACCTTCCCCTCAAGGGGAAGGCTTTATTGTTTGTAATCTTCCACTGTTTCCTTTATTGCCGTAACGAGCGCGTCCACGTCGTCCTTCGTCGTATTGCGTGAAAATGACACACGCACCGAGCGTTCAATCGTATTGTCCGGCAACTTCATTGCCGTGAGGACATGGCTCTTTTTGCCCTTGGCGCACGCCGAGCCGTTACTGATGCAGATGCCGTACTTTGACGACAGATGCTGCACAACCGTCTGGCTTGTCATAAACACAGGCACATAAAAGTTGATTATATAGTCGCTCGCATTATCGGGCGAATTGATTGCAACGCCGTCAATCGCAAGCAGATTTTCCCTTGCATATGCGTTAATTTGCGCCATATTCGCGGCAGTTTTGTCAAGGTCAGATGCAAGTTCGCACGCCTTGCCGAAGCCTGCGATAAGCGGAATCGCTTCCGTGCCGGGGCGCAGCTTTTTTTCCTGCTCGCCACCGAACTGCTGCGGCAGAATACGCACGCCTTTTTTAACATATAGCGCGCCGACGCCCTTTGCGCCGTGGATTTTATGCGCCGTTACGCTGACTAAATCCGCGCCGAGTTTTGACGGGCGCACGGGAATTTTGCCAAACGCCTGCACGCAGTCTATATGCACAAGCGCGTTTGCGCCTGCGCGCTGCACCGCCTTGCGGATAAACTCAACAGGCAGCACAGATCCGACTTCGTTATTAACGTACATCATCGACACAAGGATTGTGTCCGCCGTCACCGCTTCCGCAATCTGCGCCTTGGTGATGTTGCCCTCTCTGTCAGGCATAAGGCGGACAACCTCAAAGCCCTGCTTTTCAAGTTCGTCAACTGTCTGCAGCACGCTTTCGTGCTCGATTGCGGTGGTGACAATCCGCTTGCCGCGGCGCTTTAACGCCTGCGCAGCGCCCATAATTGCAAGGTTGTTCGCTTCCGTACCGCCCGAGGTGAAATACACTTCCTCACTCTCGCAGCCAAGCAGCTTTGCCACGCTCGCGCGAGCCTCGCGCAGCTTTGCGTTGGCGTCAAGCCCTGCCTTATGAAAGCTCGACGGATTGCCGAAGTTCACCGTGAGCATATTGTAAATTTCATCTGCAACCGCCCTGTCGGGTATCGTGGTTGCGCTGTTGTCAAGATATATCATATTAGTTACTCGCTTCGCTCAAACAAAACGGTGTTCTGTTTTCGGTGTTCGGTATTCGGTATAATGGGTGTGGGCGAAGCCCGCCAAATAACTGAAAACCGGAAACTGAAAACTGCTTACTGCATTAAAACCTTGAGTTTTAATGCTGCCGCAACGGTTTTTGCGTCCTTGATTTCGCCGGACATTACGCGCGATATCAGTTCGTCAAACGGCATTTTTACTATTTGCAAAAATTCGTCGTCGTCAAGGTTCTGCTCTTCAAAATGCAGTCCTGTTGCACCGTAAAGGCGTATAATTTCGTTTGTATAACCCGGCGTCGGGTACAGTTCGCCGAGGGAAAAATAGTTGTCCGCAACCGCGCCGCATTCCTCTTTGAATTCGCGCACGCCTGCCTCAAACGGATCCTCGCCCTTTTCAAGCTTGCCTGCAGGGATTTCAAAAATAATTTCCTTATACGGATAGCGGAACTGGCGCACGAGTAAAACCTCGTTGTCGTCGGTAAGACCGATAACCGCCACGCCGCCCGGGTGGTCCACACATTCGCGCAACGCCTGTGAGCCGTTGCACAAAGTGACCTCGTCGTGATGCACAATCAATATTTTGCCGTTGAAAATTCCGTTAACGCGGTCGGTCTGCTCGTATAAATCAAGCGCAACAGCCTCAACGTCCTGCGGATTTTCCAGAATGAAATCCGCGCCGCTTTCTATAAGTTCAAACTTCGTGCCGTAGCCCCACAACACGCCGATTGAGCGCAGTCCGTTTTCCTTTGCGCCGTCGATGTCGTACCTTGTGTCGCCCACCATAAAGGTGTTCTGCACGCTTGCGCCAAGTTCCTCAACGCAGCGCGCGATGATGCTCGGCTTCGGCTCGCAGTCAGCCTGGAAGGAAACGCCGCAAATACTGTCAAACAAATCAATAATGCCAAAGTGGTTAAGCAATTTTTCTATAAAAGTCTGCGGCTTTGACGACGCAATACCGAGCTTGAAGCCGTCGCTTTTAAGCGACTTAAGCAGGTTGTAAACACCGTCGTAGAGGTTGCTTTCAAACAGCCCTGTTGTGCTGTAGCGCTCGCGGAATTTTTTTACAAGCTCATCCGCTTCCTGCGGTGATTTGCCGAATTTTTCCTGAAACGTAACAAGCAGCGGCGGACCGATAAAATAGTCAAGTTCATCCCATTCGGGCGCATCAATTCCAAAGGATTCAAGCGCAAAATGGGCGCATTTTTTTATGCCTTCTCCTGTGTCACAGATAGTGCCGTCAAAGTCAAAAATCAGAGCGTTTGTCATTTTTCAGCCACCTTTTGAAAATCATTGGCAAATATTATACCATAAAATTATATGTTTTTCAAGTTCTGCATTGCTACTGTCCACTGTCCACTAATATTATAAATTGTTCTTGCTACTAAAACTAATTTATGATATTATATAAGTTAGGATATTATCGTCACAGAGGTGATTATATGCTTTTGGCAATTGATGTGGGCAACTCAAACATCGTTATCGGCGTAATTGACGGCGACACGATTATACACAAAGGCAGGATGCACACTAATATTCAGGAAACCACCGACGAATACGCAATCAAGCTGCACTCGTTTTTGCAGCTGCGCGGCGTTGTTGACAAAATCGACGGCGCGATTATCGCAAGCGTTGTACCGCCGCTCATCCGTTCGCTCAAAAAAGCGGTTAAACTTGTAACGGGGCAAAACGCGCTTGTGGTAGGTCCGGGGATTAAAACAGGGCTGTCGATTATGATTGACGACCCGTCCGAGCTTGGCGCGGATATGGTTGTGGGCGCAGTTGCGGCAAAGGAAAAGTACCCCTGCCCGCTGATTATATTCGACCTCGGCACGGCTACAACAGGTTCGGTTATTGACAAAAACGGCAACTTCATAGGCGCGGTAATCACCGCAGGCGTAAAGACTTCGCTTAACGCACTTGCAAGCGGAACTGCGCTGCTGCCGCTGATTGATATTTCCGCACCTAAAAAGGTTATCGGCACAAATTCAATCGACAGTATGCGCTCGGGCGCGGTAATCGGCACAGCCGCTATGATTGACGGCTTGATTGATAAGTTTGAAGCCGAACTTGGCGAAAAGGCAACGGTAATTATCACAGGCGGACTCGGCACGGAGGTCAGCAAAAACTGCGTGCATGAGGTTGTGCTGCTGCAGAACCTGCTGCTTGACGGACTTAAGATTATTTACGATAAGAATAAGTAGTTTTAAGTGTTATGTGTTATGTGTTAAGAGTTAAGCTTATTGGAGGGCTCTGCCCTCACCCGAATTAATTGTTTGAGCGCAGCGAGTAACCAATAGCTTAAAACTCAAAACTTAAAACTTAAAACTATGATTTGGGAGTAAAACAATGAAAAAAATCGTATCTTTATCACTTAGCGTTATACTTGCGCTGACGGCTATGTTCAGCGTAGGCTTCAGCGCGCTTGCCGACGGTTCGGGCAATTGCGGCACGAACGGCGACAATGTCACCTGGACGCTGTCGGGCAGCACGCTGACTATTAACAAGGGCTCGTCGGGCGAAGCGCGTATGGCGGACTTTGTCAACGGCGGTGCTACGCGTCCCGGTTGGTACGACAGCCGCACGAGCATCACAAAAATTGTTATTGAGGAAGGCGTTGTAAACATCGGCGCGTACGCGTTTGACGGCTGCTCAAATCTTACAGAGATTGACTTCGGCACGATTGACACAATCGGCAACCACGCGTTTCATGACTGTACGTCGCTTAAAAGTGTTTCGCTTCCGAGTACGTTTAACTGGATGTATTCCGCTGTGTTTGACGGCTGTACCGCGCTTGAATCCGCGTACCTCGGCGAACGCTGGTGGACAGAAGGCACCGTGCCGGATTACTTTTTTAACAACTGCACCTCGCTGCGAGTTATCAGGATGGGCAGCAAGTTCACAGGCTTTAACACAGGCGCGCTGAACAACTGCACCTCTCTTAAGGTTATCATCACCGACAACACTGATATTTCTGTTGACGGCGTTATCAGGGCGCCCACAAGCGTGCTTGGTGGCACCTGCTCTGAAAACACATATTCAAGCACTAACCTTACATACAGTTACGATATGTTCAACTTCGCGCTGAGCTTCACAGGCTCGGGCGATATGGTTGACAACCCGCCGTGGGGCGCTATTTCGTCAATTATCGACACGGTTTCTTTTGCAGGAACGGACGCTAAAACCTCTGTTTCAACCACGGCTTTCAAGGCTTACGCAAATCTGAAAAGCGTTAATTTCACCAATGTTTACGCTATCGGCTGGGGCGCGTTCAGCGATAACCCGAAGCTCGGCAGCGTTCAGTTTGACGACGAGCTTGTGGAAATCTGGGACTGGGCATTTTCCGGCTGCACGGCGATTGAAACCATTCAGTTCGGCAACGGCAGCGACGATTTGCACATCCGCAACCACGCATTTAACAACTGCACCGCCACGACCTACTGGCTTAACCTGCCTGCCAACACAAAGTACGTTGACGAATACGCATTCTGGTGCACAAACTTTAACTACATTCACATTTACAATGCAAACATTGTTTTCGGCGATGAGGCATTTGGCGACGGCAATGGCGGCTACGCGCGTTTCTTCGGTCCTGACGGCACGCACACAAGCATATACGATTACGTGCAGCAGTACAAAAAGAACAAGGCGTACAACTGGCATTACTACTGCGACAGCACGCACTACTACGCAACCACAACCGTTGCGCCTACCTGCACGGAGCAAGGCTACGAGCGCTACGGCTGCATTTACTGCGAGGACAGCGAGTACAAGAGCGACTTTGTAGACGCGCTTGGTCATGACTACAATTATAAAGGCTGGGAAGACAATTGCTACACCTATGAATGCACACGCTGCGGCGGAAAGGATTTTCAGTTATCAGCCTTTGAGCCGATGCACTACTTCCGGAAAGCTCTGTCAACAACCGATATTGACAACGCATACAATCAGCCTAACTACGACGGTCGCGTTGACGTGAACGCAGACGGCTTTATCAACGGTCGCGACTGGGCGATAATCACAAGCAACATCAGCAAAATTGACACAACAGGCAAAGCGACGGTTCTTGATATGAACTCCCGCTTCCAGACTATCGAAGGCTGGGGCGCATCGGGCGCATGGTGGTCACCCGAGGTCGGCACCTGGGAAAATACGGACGACATCGTCAGCCTGCTTTATTCAAAGAAAAACGGTATAGGTCTTAACATCTACCGCTACAACCTCGGCGCAGGTTCGCTTAACGACAGTTCGCTTTACAGCGTGGGCACAAGGACAGACTGCTTCCTTAAATCCGACGGCACATATGACTGGACTGCAGACGCAGGTGCAATGAACACACTTGCAAGCGTAAATAAGTTCTGCCTGAATGTTAAGGTTGAACTTTTCTCCAACTCCGCGCCGGTATCCCTGACAAAGAACGGCAGAGCTTACGGAAGCCCTACCGCAGAGGGCGAGGACGCACAGTGCAACCTTGACAGCAGCAACTTTGCTGCATTTGCGGACTACGTTGTAAAGAGCGCAGAGCATTTCCTTGATGAGGACTACAACGTTACCGAGGTATCGCCTATCAACGAGCCCGAATGGGGCTGGACGGGTTGGTACAACGGCGACGGCAGTATCTCTGCCGGTCAGGAAGGCTGCCACTTTGAGCCGAGCGAAGCGCGCGATTTCTACAACAACGCAATGATTCCTGCGCTGCAGAACAGCGAAAAGCTTAACGGCAAAGTTGAGCTTGCAGTATGGGAATGCGCACAGCTTAACCACGGCTGGTGGTGGAGCAACGACTACAACGGCGGTTTTCTTAACACTAACTTCTCATCAAAGAGGAGCAAGGACTGGCTCGGCAGAAGTAAAGATGATGACTGGCAGGCGTGGAACTCGAATATACGCAGTTACGTAAACACGCTCGACACTCACTCATACTGGGTAAGCGCAGCCGACAGAAACGCTGTTATGTCGCAGATTGACAATGATTATTACAGAACTATTCAGAAAATCAAATGCTCCGAATACTGCCAGATGTACAACGACGGCAACTCCGGCGTTGTAGGTCACACGCAGGCGGCAGGCGGCTCAACAAACGGTATGGGCATTGACTACGGTCTTGCGATGGCTGACATCATCTACCAGGATATGACAATTCTCAACGCGGTTGAGTGGGATTGGTGGACAGCGTGCGGCAAGGGCATTTACACTGACAGCCTCGTTTACGTTGACGCAAACGACCACGATAATATTCAAACTTCAAAGAGGCTCTGGTGCCTTGGCAACTACTCCAGATTCATTCAGGAGGGCGCGCAGAGAATCAAGGTTACAACGGGCTCGCAGTTCGGCGCTAACCTTTACACCAAGCCGGAAAACATCTACACCTGGAAGGACGGCGACAACACCGGTACCGATAAAAACAATTACCTTGATGTTTCCGCTTACCTGAACCCGGACAATTCCATTGCAATTGTTTACGTCAACAACTCCGACACCATTGAGTACACAAGCGTTAACACAACAGGTTACAGTAACTTCAAGACTTATGTAACAGACGAAACGAAGGACCTTGAACTGTATCAGGAAGGTGAAATCACGGACGCAGTTTGCATCCCTGCACGTTCCTGCACCACCGTTGTGCTTGACAATAACAACGCAAAATACCTGTTTGCATACTTCACTGGCAACAGCCAGAAGGAACAGCGCATCCACTTTGCAACCTCAAACGGCGGCAAGGCATTCAGAGCGCTTGCAAACGGCGGCGAGGTAATCAAGCAGGCAAAGGGCACTCTCAACTGCCGCGACCCGTATATCTTCAAAGGTCACGACGATTACTACTACATTATCGCAACCGATATGGACGCATCGGGCAATGTTTGGTGGGGCAACAGCACATCAATGGTAATCTGGCGTTCAAAGGATTTAGTTAACTGGACGGACGAAACCATTATTGATATGGCAACGCTCACCAACACCTGGATTGGCAGATGCTGGGCGCCGCAGGTAATCTGGGACGACAACGAGCAAAAGTACCTTGTTTACCTGTCGCTTTACACCAGCGGCGACGACAACGGCACCGTAATTTATTACAGCTACACCGACGACCTGCTTGACCAGAGCCACTACTCGCAACCGCACGTACTGTTTGACCCGAACACGGGCAAGGACGCGATTGACGGCGATATCACAGAGTTCAACGGCACGTACTATATGTTCTACAAGGACGAGGACGCTGCGACAATCTGCGTTACATCGGCAAGCAGCCTCACAGGCGAATACAGCACTACCGACATCCTTACGCTTAACACGTCGTTTAACGACGGTAAGGCAGAGGGACTTGAGGGCTGCCAGGTTTACAAAGAGGCTGACGGCAACTACATCTTTATTGCCGACCGCTACGGCGCAAACGGCGTATTTGCAGCGTTTAACCTCGGCACAGACCTTGCTGCTTCAATCAACCTGATTAAAAACGGCAAGTCGGTTATGGACTACTATGACTCTGCACTCACCTCGCAGCTCAGCAAGCTCGGTCCGCGCCACGGCAGTATGATTTCCATTTCCGACGACGAGTACGAAACTTTGAAACTCAATTTCTAAGTGTAATTATAAATGATAAATGATGAAGGACGAATTAATGTTGGGCGTTGCCCACACCCATTGTATTATTGTTCGAGCAAAGCGAGTAACATCCATTCATAATTCATAATTCATAATTCTCAATTCCACAGGAGGACTATACCAATGAACATTGACACTTTATGCGTGCAAGGCGCGTACAAACCAAAAAACGGCGAACCGAGAGTAATCCCGATCGTGCAGTCTACTACCTTCAAATACGAGTCGTCAGAGGCTATGGGCGACCTGTTTGACCTCAAGGCTGCAGGTTACTTCTACACCCGTCTGCAGAACCCGACCAACGACCACGCGGCTGCAAAAATTGCTCTGCTTGAGGGCGGCGTTGCAGGTATGCTTACCGCGTCGGGACAGGCTGCAAACTTCTACGCAATCTTCAATATCGCACAGGCAGGCGACCACATTGTTTCCTCATCTGCGATTTACGGCGGCACGTTCAACCTGTTTAACGTGACTATGCGCAAGCTCGGAATCAACTTCACCTTCGTTTCCCCGCACGCTACGGCAGAGGAAATTCAGGCGGCGATTCAGCCGAATACAAAGGCGATTTTCGGCGAAACCGTATCAAACCCGAGCCTCGATATTATGGATATCGAAGTGTTTGCAAAAGTCGCTCACGACAACGGCATTCCGCTTATTATCGACAACACCTTTGCAACACCAGTTAACTGCCGCCCGTTCGATTTCGGCTGCGACATCGTAACCCACTCCACCACCAAGTATATGGAGGGTCACGCTTCAACAATCGGCGGCGCAATCGTTGACAGCGGCAAGTTCGACTGGACGCAGAACGATAAATTCCCCGGTCTTACCACGCCGGACGACAGCTACCACGGCATCGTTTACACGGACACTTTCGGCGAAGGCGCGTACATCACAAAGGCTACGGTTCAGCTTATGCGCGACCTCGGTTCAATTCAGGCACCGCAGAATGCGTTCCTTCTCAACGTAGGTCTGGAAACTCTGCACCTGCGTATGGCTCGCCACTGCGAAAATGCAATTAAGGTTGCCGAGCATCTGCAAAAGCACCCCAAAATCACCTGGGTTAAGTGCGCTATGCTCCCCGATGACGACCAGCATTCGCTTGCACAAAAGTATATGCCACACGGCACCTGCGGCGTAGTTTCGTTTGGTATTGAGGGCGGCAGAGCGGCTGCCACCAAGTTTATGGACAGCCTTGAGCTTGCTGCAATAGTTACCCACGTTGCGGACGCGCGCACCTGCTGCCTGCATCCTGCATCAACCACACACCGTCAGTTAACCGACGAGCAGCTTAACGAATGCGGCGTTGCGCCCGACCTTATCCGCTTCTCCTGCGGTATTGAGGCTGCGGAGGATATTATTGCAGACATCGACCAGGCGCTTGAAAAAATCTGACATCTGCCAGAGGTAAAAATATGAGCAAAAGAATTATTACCCTGCTGCTTGCCGCGGTGATGCTCGCCTGCTGCGCTTCGCTTACGGCGTGCCGCAAAAAAGAGGAGGTCAAAACCCCTACCGAAGCGGCACAGCGCTATGACAGCCTGCAGGATATCAAGGAAGAACTTGATTTTGACATCAAGGTACCCAAGGGCATAGACGTTGAGGCGTACCAGATTTATAAGAAAAACACCTTGCAGGTTGTGTTTGACGGCGGCTACATCCGTAAAAAACTGGCGTCCAAGTACATCGGCGGCAAAATCGAGGGCGCAGAAGTAAAAAAGGAAACCATCGGCGATAAAGAAATCCGCTTTTACTATAAGGACGACAAGGTTTACCTTGCGTCGTGGATTGAGGGACAATATGCCTACTGCATAGGCTTCCACCTCGGCGTGGAAAAGGATGCCGCGCTGCAGTATATTGCCGAAATAGAGTAACAAAAAGCCGGGTGAATCTACTCACTCGGCTTTGTTTTATTCGAATTGTAAACCATAATATAATTATTTGTTGACAATATGTTTTGTCGGGTATACAATTGATTTATGGATAAAAAAGAAGGACAAAAAATACGCACGCTCGACCTCGTTTACATCGGCTTGTCGGTGGCGCTGATTGCAGTGTGCTCGTGGATTTGCATACCGCTGACGGTGCCGGTAACGCTGCAAACGCTCGGCATCTGCCTTGTCAGCGGACTGTTCGGCTTGCGGCGCGGAACGCTTGCAACGGCGGTTTTCATAATCCTCGGCGTAATCGGCGTGCCAGTGTTCTCGCACTTTTCGGGCGGTATCGGGGTAATCACAGGGGCAACGGGCGGCTACATAATCGGCTTTGTGTTCACCGCCCTGATCGTCGGCTTCGCGTCGGATAAATGGCAGGGCAAGCTGTGGGCGCTGGTGCTGTCAATGGTGCTCGGCATACTCGTATGCTATGCGTTCGGCACGCTGTGGTTCGCAGTCGTGTACTCAAAGGGCGACAAATCAGCAGGGCTCATAACAATCCTTGCAACCTGCGTGTTCCCCTTCATACCGTTTGACGCGGTAAAAATTGCCGTTGCGGTGCTGCTTGTTAACAGGCTGAAGCGGTTTATAAAGTGAAAAACGCGTATGTATAACAGACCCCACATATATGCGTTAAAAGGCGGCAGATTTTCTGCCGCCACTTTTTTATATATACTTATTCAGCTCGTTTTTCCACTTTTCGCACAGCCTGTCAAACGTCCAAGCGGCGTTTGCGGGGCTTGTAGACGGCAGGCACACCGCCGCCTTCCCCGTTGTGTGAAACTGGTATTTTTTATACAGCTCGTCCGCCTTTTTGCCGTTGGTAAAAACCTGCTGTATGTCCGCGATTTCAAGGATTTTTTCAAGGTCGGTAGGCACGGCATTTCTTATCGAACTATCAGCAGACCCTACAATCTCGCACGAGTAAATCACGTCCCAAACGGCAATACCGTTGCGCAGCAAAAAAGCGCGTTTTTCATCATTAGTAGTCGGCGCATCTTCACCGCAAACCGCAGCAATCACGCGCCAGAAACGGTTTTGCGGATACCCGTAAAAGAAGCCATATTCGCGCGACTTAACCGACGGAAAAGAGCCGAGTATCAGTATCTTCGACCTCTCATCAAACACCGCCTCAATCGGGTGCACAATCATTTCACTTTTCACTTATTCTTCTCCAGATAATGCACGGCGTAAGAACAAATCGGGATAACCCCCTTGCCCTCTTTTTCGGCAGCATCAAGCACACACTCAAGCACCTTGCGCGCAAGCCCCTGCCCCTGATAATCAGGGCTTACAATCGTATGCGTAATCGCCCACTTGTCGTCGCGCTCTTCATAAGTGCAAACGCCGATTTCCTTATCGCCGTCATAAATAGCCGCTCTTTGATTCTCTTTTTCAAAAATGATATTCATATTATCACCCTATATATTATAACAATTATATATCACGTTGTAAATAGCAAACGCATCACACACAGCAAAAAGAAAAAAGTCACTCATAAGAGTGACCTTTTCTTTATGTCGGCATCGACCTATTTTCCCAGGCAGCTGCCCGCCAAGTATTTTCGGCACGCGTGAGCTTAACTACCGTGTTCGGGATGGGAACGGGTGGACCCTCAGCG
>JAFSRN010000003.1 GCA_017446095.1 Eubacterium sp.
CTTCAGCTTCTACGGTGCGCAGGTTACCACATTGAACAGCGTTCAGTTTGATAAGCGTGTAACGGTTCAGTTTGATACTTCCAAGCTTGCCGAAGGCGAAACCTTTAAGGCCTGGGCTGTTAAGACAAGCGCAAATAAGTACCAGATTGCTTCGTACAATCAGAACTTCTACTTCTACGCTTGCCAAAACGAAAACTATGTTCCGATTATTAAGAAGGACGGCGTTTACAAGGCAAAGACCGCAGACGGTACTTACGATGAACTCACGGCTTCCAAGATTGACGGCGATATTCCGACAGTTGCAAATGTAACTGCGAACAGCGTCCTCACGCAGAAACTGGATGGCAATCTTCCGTTCATCGCTATTGAAAACGTAAAAGTAAACGACGATAAATATCAGATAAGAACTTATGTCAGGGTTACTCAGGGTGCAAGCAATGTAACCGGCTACGGTATGCTTCTTAAGAACGGTTCAACCTTGGAAGAGGCAAACGCACTTACAACGACGAACAACGACAAAAAGACAGCAATTACAAACATTCTTGAAACAGGCCAGTTTACCTACACACTCAAGAATAAGAGCAAACCATTCAGTAAAAATGTAGGAATAAGAGGCTACATAAACTATGATTTCAGCTACACAGCTGCAAATACTACAACGAGCATTAGCGCAGTTGATTATTCAAATGGTGCGCTTGCAACGATTGTTTAAAACTCAAGGAGGGTGTTTATTATGAAAAAAGAATATATGCCTCCTGAGGCAGAAATTGAAATGTTCATTCTTTCACAGTATTCGGCAATAACCACTTCCGGATTGAACGCTGATACCGAAGAAGAAGTAGAATGGTAAACTAACACGGCAAGGGGGCTACTTAACTGTAGCCCCTGTTTTGAAAAACTATGGGCGAGTTATACAGGATAAGGCTCACCAATGCGCTGTTTGATTGGACTGTCAGCAGAAAAAAGTATTCTGCAAGTCCTCACAAAATGCCGTATGTTATCGCGTTTGGTTCAGACAGCAGGCACGGTGTAGTCCTTGGCAAATCGGAAAAATGCAATAAGTATAACATCTCACTTGACGAGCCGCTTTCGCAGGCTCTGTTAAAGTGCGCCGACCTTGTGGTTGAGGAAGCCGATTTCAACCTCCTGCGCAGGAAGTCAAAGCCATTTTACGACTTGTGTGCCGGCTTTGGCACGGTGCATCGCCTGTTTTTTGACGAGTGCATAGTTGAAGTTGAGGGTAGCACTTCTTCAGATAAGCTTATGCAGGTGATGACCGATAATTTTGGCACGCCCTGCACCGTGAACGCTGCTGACTCGTTTGTGCGCTACAGCGTTACTGCAAGCGGCGAAAATGCACTTGCCGCGCTCTCCGGTAAAACCTGCGCAATGATGCGTTACAGCGGCGACGAGGCGGTTGCGATCACACTTGTTGCAGGCAGCGACGACGGCGAAAGCGAGTTTACCCGCACGCTTGCTGTTCCGACGGACGACGCTAATATCATTCTTATGCTGCTGCAGAGTATTGTTGACTTTGCCGACGTAAACAACGCTGCTTACTACACGTTGGTTATTACAGACTACCGCAAAAAGCAGGCGGAGAAGTCGAATCAGAAGAAGAATCTGACTGTCAGGCAGAAGTTCCGCGCTATGAGCGACAGCGACCATATGAGGTATCAAAAAAAGATTGCGGCGACGGTTAAAGATAATAACCTCGACGATCTCAACAGCCTTTACCTGTTTATTCACGACAATCCGCTTGAACTTGAACTTTGCGACCTTTGCGCAGTGGCTGAACGCGTGAACAACAAAAGACTCGGTCTTGGCGAGTATTTTGCAAGCCGCGACTATATGCGCGTTGCTGTTGCCGAACTGCCCGATTTCCCTGATGAAAGCATCAGTTTTTGCATCAACGGGCTTGTTCCGTTTTCGCTTCTGTTTGCGGTTGTCGAGCGGTTTAAGGACAGAACAAAGGATTTTTCATTTGTCGGTTTTGATGTTAAATCACGTCTGATTGTCAGCCTTTTGAAGCAGCACTCGGCGTTTAACAATTACACGTTTAATTACGCCGACAATGCCCTTGATAAGCGTTTTGACCTGTGCATAACCAACGAGTACAAGCCGGAGATAAAAAGCGATTATACGCTGCTTCTGTGCGAAAAACGGCTGTTCAACGAGCCGGAGTACGCTGATATTAGGGATGATATCACCGAAAAGCGTGTTTACAGCATAATCGACCTTGAAAAATACGGCATAAGCGGCAAGCACTATCAGCACGCCGTTTTGCTGATTGATAACAACTCTGCGCCGGAGAACACAAAGGTGCTTTCAAACGCAGGGAACAACGTAATTGTTCAGCGCCAGTCGTACATATTCGGCAGCGACTTGCCGTACTGGATTATCTACCGTAACGCAGATTTTGACGAGTATTACAATGCGTTGCAATTTGATGCGTTCGATATTTTCTGCGACCATCAGATTAAGCACCGCGATGTCCATCAGAGCGGCGATTTGCGCATACTAAAACTGCGTGACCTTACTAAAGACGGTGAAATTGATTCACTTGCTGATTCAGGCTATCTTAACGCTGTTGAAGTGCCAGATTACGAGGTTCTGCGCTATGCAGACGGCGATAATCTGTACATTGTACCGCGGACAAGCGAGTGCATACGCATCGCAAAAAAACCGCAGGGAACAGTAACCAATGGCTCTATGGCGGTGCTGATTCCAAAAGGCAAGTTCTCGCTTTCGTCAGACGAACTAAAAATGTACAGCAGCAAGCAGTTCAGGGCGTTTTACAACATAGCAAACAACGCGCAACCTGTATCGCTTGCATACGACTACGGCGCGCTGTACTTCCTCGGCGTGCAAAAGAATATATAATTGTATTAATTTATAAACCTGTCAATTGGCAGGTTTTTTATTTTTTTATGTCACATTTTCGTTTTTTTGCTACTACTTAATGAAAGGCAGTAAATCATACGAAAGGAGTAAGAGTTATGATTACCCGAATTTACAAAACTCTCAAAAAGAAAAAGGAAAACGAGTCCAGTGCAGTTCGCAGAAGAATTAAGCAAATCGAAAAGGCTGCATAGTTACATATGGTATTACATCGCAGGAGATTATTAGCGATGTTGCCTGCCGCCGCCTGACTAAAGTTCCTTCTTCCCGGCGGCGGCATTATATAAGAGGGAAAAAATATATATTAAAAACAATTGTATTTATAGTACTTGGCAGTAAGTGATTTTTTGTGTATAATAAAAATAGAAAAAATTTTCATTTTTTTATGTCACATTTTCGTTTTTTTGCTACTAATATGTGAAAGGCAAAAGAAGGAGGAATAAAAAATGGCAATTTCTAAAGAAACTGCCGACCAATTGATGACCCAGGCATATGAGGAATACCATGTTCTGATTCTTGGCTTCTGCCGCACCCGATTACGAGAATGTCGGGATATGGCGGAGGACTGTATGCAGAAAACTTTTATGTTTTACTACAATCAGCTATTGGAAGGCGAATACATAATAAAGGTAAAGGCTTACCTTTACAGGGTTGCGGATAACATCTGCAAGGCGGAATACACGGATTACATCCGCCGCGATATGCGAACTGCCAACCTTGAAACAGCGGAGGATATTGCCGACCCGCGCCAGGCGTTTGAGCTGGAGGAATCGGTTTACTACGATTACGACGAGCTTGCAAGAATGCTCATTAAGCAGCTTAACGACGACGAACAGACTATTTACCGTTTGAAGTATCAAGAGCAGAAGTCGCTGCAGGAAATCGGCGAGCTGCTTGAACTCAAACCGAACACCGTTGCAAAACGTGTATCGCGAACGCGCGCCAAAATCAAAGATATGGTTGAACCGGCGCTTGATAATTACAGGAAGGGAGGTTAACTGCTATGTCATTAAAGTTAGATATTAATATTCTTAATGAACTTCTTTCAGACGAAAAGTTAAAAAGCGAGCTTGTTGAGTACCTTAACAAAGCGATTGACGCAGAGCTTGAAAAGTCTGATGAAGAGATGGACACAGATCTGATTGACGAGTGTGTTCAGATTATCACAGCAATAGAAGAAGGCAACATTAACAGCCTGACAGACGAAGTATCAACTAACAAAACAATAATCAACTTTGCACAGGAAAAAGAAAAAGTCGAAGCAGCGCAGCCAAAGCGCATAGCTTTCAGAGCCCGCAAAGTGCTTGCAATAGCAGCAGTGGTGGCGATTGTATCCACAATCTCGCTGCAGGTCTTCCCGGGAGTTGCAAACGATGTTAAGTCGTTCTTCAACCAGATGGTTGACAGTCTTTGGCACACCGCTGACGAGAGCGCGACCACCGCTGAAGGGGAAAAACAGATTATGGGCATAGACGTTATCTTCCCCGATGACGCGACCGACGAGGTTAAAAGCCTTGATGAGGCCAAAGCGCTTATGTCTAAATGCACATTCTATGCTTACGATGAGGACGGCAAGCAAATTGAATTAGCAGCATCTGACTGCAAATTCAACTACACACAAACCGAAAACGAGGGCAGGCAGTGCATCATAGTGGCGGTTGGCTACCGCGGTTCTGCCGAAACCGTAACCCTTTATATAGCCAAGTAGAAGGAGGAACAAATATGAAAAAGACAATATCAATATTGCTGTCAGCAATAATTCTTTTTAGCTCAATGCCTTTGTCAGTTTTAATCGCCCTTGCAGGGGAAAATGAAACATCAGGTATCGTAATGAATGGAATTTATTGGTCATATGATAAAAACAGCAAAACATTAACTTATAGCGGTGAAGGAAGTATGTATGGGGCGCAAAGCTATAATTCAAGCATTGATGATAGTGTTATTAGTGATGCTGAATGTATTGTATATTCCGAGGGTATTACCGATTGTTATAATGCAATTAATATTAATAACTCGCCGATTGCGGTATCTAATATAAAAAGTGTTTCGTTCCCTGCGAGCGCAACGTATATAAACGTCAATTCATACAAGAGTTTCCCCAATTGTAATACTATAACTATATCGCAGGATAGTGACAGCTTTACTATTGAAAATAATGTTTTATTTAACAAAGATAAAACTGTTTTATATGGTGCAGTACCGCTGGTTAAATCAACATATATTGTTCCGGATTCTGTAAGAACAATTGAAGGTTCAGCGTTCAGTTCTTGCAAAAAACTTGCTTATGTAGAATTAAGCGAAAATGTCAGAACAATTGAAGGTTCTGCTTTTGCAGATTGCACTAATTTAAGACTGATTGAGATCCCTGACGGAGTGAAAACTATCGCCAGAGATTGCTTTGATAACTGTGTCAGCCTGACTCAACTTGATTTACCCGCAAGCGTTACCGGGTTAGGTTATGAATTTTGTGAAGGTTGCTCTTCGTTAACCGCTATTAATGTTGATTCTGAAAACGAGGCTTACACAAGTTTTAACGGTGTTTTGTTCGAAAATAGCGGAAAAACATTGCGGAAGTATCCAATCGGCAACAGCAGACAGCAGTATACGATACCGAACGGCGTAGAAATTATTAATGAAGGTGCATTTGTAGAATGCAGAAACCTGCAAAATGTATTTTTTCCGGAATCGTTAAAAAGTATAGGCTTGTGTGCGTTTCAGTATTGTACAAATCTTAAAGCGATAAACCTTCCAAACAGTGTCACTTCAATTGGAAAATCAGCTTTTGAATCGTGTTATAACGTTGAAGAAATTGAACTAAGCAACAGCCTTGAAAGTATCCCTTACGCTGCTTTTTATAATTGCGAGAAAACTAAAGAAATCACTGTTCCCTCATCGGTCAAGTCTGTATATATGCAAGCATTGCGTGGAATTAACACCGTGACTTTTCTTAATCCTGATGTTATTATTAATGATTATAACGATGACAGAGTCAATACTGTAAGAGGATTTTGTAATTCAACAGCACAAGAATTTGCAGAAAACCATGACAAAAAATTCGTTTGCCTCTGCACAGACGGCAGCGAAAATCATGATTTTGAGGAAACTATTGTTCCGCCTGCAGGTGACGAAAAGGGCTATACGCTTTACACCTGCAAAACCTGCGGTTATAACTACAAATCAAACGTCATCAAAGCGGATGAGATTGTTTACTCAAACGGCGGCAAGACGCTTGTAAGCTATTCCGAAAACCTTACCGAAGACACCTTTGAGGTGCCGGATACCGTAACCGTTATCGCAGACGACGCGTTCAATAACGAGTATCTTAAAACTATCGTTATCTCTGATAACGTTAAGGTTATCGGCAACAGCGCGTTTGAAAACTGCCCGAACCTTGAATCAATTGAGTTTAAAGAGGACGCGCATCTTGAGCAGATTCAGCGCAAGGCTTTTGCAGGAACAAGAATCAAAGAAATCGTTGTGCCTGAAACGGTAACAACTATCGAGTCGCAGGCTTTTGCAAACTGTTCAAATCTTGAATCTTTTGATGTTGAAGAAAATGTGCAGACCATTGCCGACGATTCGTTTGAAAACAGCAAGAACGTAACCTTCGTATGCGTATATCAGTCAAATTCGTACAAGTTTGCTTCGCGCAAAAAAATACGTACAATTGCTTACACAAGAATTCCCGACCAGACATACACCGGCAAAGCAATCAAGCCGCGCGTAACTATCCACGATACTTACGGTAACGTTATGAACCTCGGCGAGGATTACTATGTCGGCTACAAGAATAATATCAATGTGGGCACAGCGCAGATGGGTGTTTACGGTCTTGGCGAATACAGCGGTAAGTCCAAAACCTTAAGCTTCAAAATCGTTAAGCCAGCAGCAAAGGTTAAGGCTTCAACCCTAAGCGTTAAGCTTTCCGCAACGTCTTACACATACAGCGGTTCTGCCGTTACTCCGGGCGTTATTGTTAAAACAGGCGCGGGCAAAACCGTATCAAGCGCAAACTACACAGTATCGTATCCGAGCGCGAGGAAGAACGTTGGCAAATACACGGTAACAATCAACTTCAAAGGCGACTATACAGGCTCTGTATCACGCACATTTAAGATTTTGCCCAAGGGCACATCTATCAGCAAGCTCAGCGGCGGCAGCGCGTGCTTTACCGCAAAATGGAACAAGCAGACCGCACAGGTTACAGGCTACCAGATTCAGTACTGCGTGCGCAGCAACTTCAGCAAAGCAAAGAGCGTCAAGGTTAAGGGCGCAAAGGCTTCAAAGAAGAAAATCAGCAAAGTAGCTTCAAAGAAAAAATACTATGTAAGAATCCGCACTTACAAAACCGTAAACGGCAAAACTTACTATTCAAGTTGGAGTAAGACTAAATACGTTAAAACAAAGTAACACTTGTTTATGAATCTTCTGTATAAAAATTTTGGGAATGGCAGACATTCCCAAAATTTTTTTGTCACATTTGCGTTTTTTTGCTACTACCATATGAGAAGGAAAGGAAGGAGGCTCTGATGAATGAACCTATAAATGTTTTTAAAAAATCAACCGGTCTCAATTATCGGATTCTAAACGACGTGCTTTCGGATTCACAGTTCGTCAGGGAGATGAGCGTTTATCTGAACAAAGCAATAGATAACGAGCTGCAAAAAGAGGATATGGACACCGTCGTTATCGACGAAAGCGTCCAGCTTCTTGAAATGCTTGATAACTTTTCACATTAATATACGGAGGATAAACACATAGTGTTTATATATTCGCCGTATTTCTTAAATATCCTTCTTCTCACGGCGAGCCGACCGGCGGCGATTGCTGTCGGTCGGTAAAGGGCGTTATTAACAAGCAAAAGGCAGCGTCGTCAACCGGAGAGGCACACCTAGGGAACAGTATATTAAAGCAATAAAAAACGGCTGTCGGACATTGTGCCCGACAGCCTTGTTTTTGCTATGCGGCAAGGTCATACCATTCGGTTTGCACCCTTGCTATTTTTTTGCGCCTTTCGCTGTGGCGCTGTTGCATTTTTGCCTGCTGTTCCTTTTTCTTTTGCTGCAGTGCAAGAAATAGCAAGCCGATTGCAAGGTAAATCACCAGTTCACCGATGAACACCTTTTGCATCATTGCGCTGTCCAGCGTGTCAAAAAGCCTGAACGGCAGGGAAATTGCAACGTAGCCAACTGCGAGTGAAAGTACTGAAATTACTAAACCTTTAACAAAATTTTTCATATCTAATCCTCCTTGAATTAACTGTGTTTTTGTTTACAATCACAGTTTAACTCAAGTCGAACGACTGTTCAATACCCCAAAGGCTCACAGTACCAAAAACGGTACAGTAATTGCAAAAAATCTTTTAATATATGTCGTCTTTATGTATTATTCCAATGCCGATTCCGAGCTTTCCGCCGCGCTGAATAAACTGTTTTGCGCTTTTTTGCAGCGAGGTTTTTGCAGGGTAGAATGTAGGAATTCTGCGCCTTTTGCCGAATATCCGCTTGATTGCCTGCTCGTCGTCGGGCACGCTGTACACTATGTCAAACAGTAGCTGAAACTGCAGAATATTTGAGTCTGCCTGCATAAACAAATGGTTTTCGCGGTACAGCAGCCAGCTTTCGCTAAAAAAGTAGGAGTACTCAAAATCGGGGAAGTACTTAACGAAAAAAGCCTTTGCCGCTGACAGCGATTCAAGGCACGCCGCGTACTGCAGCGGCTCGCCCTGCGGAATGTGTACATATATCAGGTTGTCGCCGTAGGCAAACGGCAGGCAGTCGTAATCAAGCGTGTCATTTTCGCACTTGTACATCTGGAACTGCAGCCTGCCGATTTTAAACAGCTCAAGGCGCAGGTGGTTGTGAATCCAATTGTAATTGTGCAAGCCCTTGTTGCCGTTGTTTTCGCACCAAACGGCAATGTCGTGCATCGTGTTAATAAAGATTTCTCGCGGAATACCGCGCTTCTCGTACTCATTTTGCGTAACCTCTGCGATGTAGTTCAGGCACACCGCAAGGCGAGTCAGGTCGTCCTTATTTTCAAGCTCGTCAAGCGTTACTCCTGTAACATCGATGTCGCTGGTTTTCTCAATCAGCGCTTCGTCCAAGCCGATTTCTTTTGCAAGTCTAATCATAATTAAGTATTTCCTTTATCTTACCGACAGCGCCTGGAATCCTGCTGTTTTCAACAGCGGATGGCACAAGCGCCATATTGATTTTGCCGTTTTCAATGCCGTAAATGAACACGCTCACGCCGCTTTTTTCAAATGCCACCGCTGTGCCGTTATAGTCAGCGGTAAGCTTAATTGCAAGCCCGTTTTCGGAAAGGGAAGCCTTAACTTCGGGCATCTGATTTTTAATTTCGTTGTACATAAACCGAGCTTTTGCAGTGTAGTGGCGGCGGATTTTTCGCGTTTGAGCGGCTATATGTCCGTCGCGTATGTATCCGCACAGCGCAATCTGTTCCGTTTTGCTTGCCGTCTGCGCAAAACATTGCTTCATATTGTAAAACTGCGCCGCGAGCTCGCCCGGCAGCACCATAAAACTGATGCGGATACCCGGCACAAGCACGTTTGAAAATGAGCCCATATACACCACGTTGTCGCAGTCGGACAGCGCAAAAAGTGACGGCATCGGCTTTGACTGGTACAAAAAGTCGCTGTCAAAGTCGTCCTCAATTATCATGCTGTTGTTGTCCTTGCTGTGTTTTGCAAGTTCAAGCCTGCGCTGTATCGGCATAACGTCGCCGTAAGATGTCATATGCGACGGCGAAACGTAGATTATATCCGCGTTTTTATCCCTTGTGTGAACCTCGTAGCCAAAGCTCTCAAAGGTCGAAATACCCTGCACAAAGTTTGCTGTGGGGAAGGACACCGTGCGCCGTTCTTTCAGCAGTACGCAGAGTATGGACAGCAGCGCCTGCACGCCTGCACCTACTATTATTCTGTCAGGCGATGCAACTACATTTCGCTTTTCGCGTATGTAAACGGACAGCGCCTCGCGCAAATCTGCCTCACCCTCGGCGTCGCTGTACGACAGCATACGTTCCTTCTGGCGCAGCGCGCTTTTTATGTAACGCTGCCACAGGTTTATATCAAAACTCTCGCTGTCCGCGTCGCCGCTCTTCAAATCAAAAAGTATTGGCGTTTCCTTCTTTGCCTGAGGTGCTTCCTCGTTGCGGCTCGGCGCGGAGTAGGAAACATAGTAACCGCTTTGCGGCTGCGCAATAATGTAGCCGTCAGCCTGCAACTCGAAGTACGCGTTTTCAACCGTCGTTTTGCTAACAGACAGCAGCGCGGTTGACTGCCGCACAGACGGCATTTTGTCGCCTTTTTTGTACTGACCTGATGTTATAAGGTCTTTATAATGGTTATAAACTTCTATATATTTCTTCAAACTGTACCTCAAAAACTTTTAAAAATTGTGCATTTTATTATTGTCAGTTATAGTATATACTGTTACCAACGCAAATGCAATATCTATTTTAAGAAGGTGATAAATATGAATAATAAAACGCGTAACATAATCATAACAGCAGTGTTCAGCGCAATGATTTTTGTTATGACGGCTGTCCTGCACATTCCTGTTGCAAGCGGCTATGTGCATCTCGGCGACGCGCTTCTTTACGTCAGCGCAATGCTGCTCGATATGCCATGGGCGCTGATTGCAGGCGCACTCGGCGAAGGTCTTGCAGACGTTGCAAGCGGCTTTGCGGCATATGCCCCCGCTACGGTTATTATCAAGGTTCTGATTGCGATTTGCTTTGCTGTTGTTAAAAAGAAAAACAGCAAGCTGCTATCCGCTTTTTCTGCTGTTATGACTGTACCTGCAGGCGTTATCACGGTTGGCGGCTACTTTGTAGCAGACCTTATTATCAGCAGAGAATACGCAGTTGTTGACATTCCTGGCAACCTTATTCAGGCAGTTGCGAGCGCAGTAATTTTCATAATTATCGCCGCAGCACTTGACAAGATTAAAATAAAGGATAAAATATATAAAAAATAATCAGAGGTATGCTATGGCTGATATTATTTACAACCTTGACGGCGGAACTTATTTTAATATAACAAACAAATGCCCGTGCGCCTGCGCGTTTTGTATACGCAATAAGCGCGACGCTGTCGGCAGCGCAAAACGCCTGTGGTTCGACGAAGAGCCGACTTTTGAAGAAATCAAAGCGGCAATCGACAGCTACGATTTTACAGATGTTGACAGCGCGGTTTTCTGCGGCTACGGCGAGCCCACAAACGCGCTTGATAACCTGCTTAAAACCGCAAATTACGTTAAAAGCATAAAGCCGTCAATCAAGCTGCGGCTTAACACAAACGGACTGTCCGACCTTATCAACGGCAGACCCACTGCAAAGGAAATTTGCGAGTGCATTGACGTTATATCCGTGTCGCTCAACGACCCCGACAGCGAACAGTACGACAAAATTACAAAAAACATCTACCCCGGCAAAGCGTTTGACGCAATGCTCAACTTCACACGCGATTGCGTGCAGCAGGGCAATGAGGTGCGAATGACGGTTGTTGACGTTATCAGCGACGAGAATATTGAAAAATCACGCAAGCTCTGCGAATCCCTCGGCGCAAAGTTCATAGTGCGTTCCTTCTCCCGCGGCAGATAATAAACTATGTGACAGAGAACTCGGTGTTCTCTGTTTTTTCTTGACTGTTTAATCTGTTAATGATAGAATGTAATTGACAAATGAACTAACAAGTGAATAATATGCGTTGATAGTTTGTTTGGTGATAGTCGAGCTATGCGTTTTTTGTGTACAGTCTTGGCTGTATGCTTTTTATTTTTCAATGCCTTCCCCTCAAGGGAAAGGCTTAAAACATCAAAGGAGTAAAAATTATGAAAAAAACTTTAAGCTTGCTTTTGTCGTTATTAATGGGATTGTATGCAATTAATAACTATCCTTTTATAGTAAACGCAAATATAAAATCAACGTCTTCAACAATTGAGAGCAGTGAATCAGAAGCTATAGGAGAAACTTGTGCTTTTGAAAATCATTTATATCAATTGTTTAAAAACGATTTTAGTTCTTATGAAGCATGCGAGAATTATTGTGAGGTGCTTGGTGGTCATCTTGCAATTATTGAATCTAAAGAAGAGAATGATTTTATTTACTCTTTAATAAGTAAGGAGAGCATTAAAGGAAATGTTTTCTTTGGTATGTATGAGTTAAGCGATGGGAAATGGGTTGATGTTTTAGGTAACCCTTTAACTTATTTTAATTGGGCAAATGGCGAACCTAACAATGATCAAGATGTTGACGAAGGAATTATTAATTGGTTAACGTACGATAATGGAAAGTGGAATGATACATATTTTGATGGCGGATATTGCGATTATTTTGTTTGCGAGTGGGAAAGTGATAATAGTACAACTAATGAAAACTCGAATATGCTTTATTTGTCAGAGTGTAATAGAATCAGTTGGGATCGTTATACAGGTAATTTAGGCGACAGTAGATTAAATGTTTTAGGCGAGCAATATGAATACGGATATGGCAATACTGGGCTAAATGGCGAAAAGTTTAATAATGGTTTTGAAGCTTGGATCGCAAGATGGAATTATACAAAAGAGATTAGCTGGGTTCAAGGAACATATAAACTAGATGGACAGTTCGTTACCTTGTCGGGTTATACTGATTTAATTAAGAGCTATAATACTTCAAATTTTGATACTACTATCTTTTTTTACAATGGTAACAATCTAATAGAATCATATAGACTAACAAATAACGATTATAAAAAAAGAATTCTGGTAGATGTTTCAGGCGTAGATGAATTAACTCTGTTAGTTAAAGATAATGTTGCAGTAAGCGGTGGCACATCATTTGCTTTATATAATTTGGTGCTTTGTGGGAAAGACGTTGATAACGAAAACTTATCAATTGATGATTATATTTGTGAAAATATATCAAAACATTATGATTATATTATGTCTACAGAAGGACCAGCGGGTCCGTTAATGGATGATGCTTGGGATGTTAATAAAATCGCGAACGCATTTGTTCAGAGTAGTGCTCATCTATTCAATGGAAAAACTACCGACCAGAGTATACAAGAATACTACGATGCCGTACTGTTTGATTTAATTGCCAATACTTATACCTTGCCTAATTTTGACTCGTACATGGAAAAACAGTTTACTAAACTTCAAAATAGTATGATTAACTATTTTATAGGTCAAGGTTTTGATTTGACAAAAAACATTAATGATAGTAGTAATTTGGGATTGTTTTATGATTATATTGAAGAGTTTATGGGAGCCAAAATGACTTCTTATGAACTTACATATGATTTAATAAATTCTGTTGCAGACGGATGCGATGATGCTTTGGAATGCATTGATCTTTTAAGTCAATATATTTTGGTTCATGAACAGGGAAAAGACCTTGAATCGGCACTAAAAACCATAAAATCATTTGCTGTTGACGATAATTTCAGAAAAGCAATATCTGATGTTGAAGCATCATTATCAATGACGCCTCAACAATATGTTGATAAAATCGTTGCAAAAAAAATGATTGAATATGGCTTAACGCTTGCTGAAAAGGTTGCTGAAGAAATCGTTAAAGACATAATAGTAATAGGTTTTAACAAAGTTTTTCCCCTTTCAGAAATCAAATTGATTGTTGAACTTACATCATACCTCTGTGATACATTTTTTGCAACTACTGTGAATAGTAATCAGCAGTATAGACTGTATATTTATGTAAAAGTTGAAACTGCATGTAAAAGAGCACTTGAATACTCCTATAATTATGGTTCACCAGGTGAAATTTCTTCATGCTATGAAATGTATTTAAGAATTTTCGAACATGAAATTAGAGAATGTTTGAACTTTGCGGATATTTATTTTAACCAAGGTTTATTTAATCAAATTAAAAATTATATGAAATTAAATGGCGGAAGTTATGAAAATGCGGTTGATTGGATAAATTCATATAGGTATCCGTTAAATAATCTAAAAGCAATAAAAACAAATGCGCAAAAAAGGTGGGGACTCGATACAGGAGTGCTAGTTTACCTTTATGAAATATGTTTGTTTGATGGGATGATTGCTGGATTTAAAGAGCATATAGTCGATGTTGGCTATGAGTATAATAAAGAAAAGGATGATATTATTGAAAGTTACATTCATAGTTTGAGTGGTAAAACTGTTATCATTGATTCTGTATATTACGATTCAGAAATGAAAAATGAGATTCGACAATTTCCTATTACAATAAATGAGAACACGGCATTGTACTACAATTTTCACGAAGTCAATAATGATGTTCATCGGCATTCTTATAAATCTGTTGTAACAAAGAAAGCAACGCCGACTGCGACGGGTGTCAGAACTTTCACCTGCACGGTTTGCGGCGCAACTAAAACCGAAACTATTGCAAAGTGTGCGAAGTACGCTAACCCGATTTCTGCAAAGGGTAAGACGGCAACTGTAAAGCTTGCAAATCTCAAAAAAAAGAACCAGACCATTTTGCAGAAAAATGCATTTGCAATCAGCAAGGCGCAGGGCAAGGTGACTTTCAAAAAAGCAAGCGGCAATAAAAAAATTACCGTTGTTAAGAGCGGTAAGATTACAGTAAAAAAAGGCTTGAAAAAAGGCACATACAAGGTTAAGGTCAAAGTTACCGCCGCAGGTAATGCTAATTACAAAGCATTAGCAAAGACGGTGACGGTAGTAATTAAAGTAAAGTAATATGAACGAAGTGCTGACTATAGCACTTCGTTTATTTATTTTTGCCTTTTTTCATTTTCCTATTGACAAAGTAGGAAATAAAGTATATATTATAGGTCGAAAAACCTATAATATTTGTAGGAATAAGAAATCAGGTGACATTATGAACACTATTTATGTTGATAACGCGGCTACCACGCAGGTGAGCGAAACCGCTTTAAATGCGATGCTGCCGCTTCTTAAAGAAACCTACGGCAACCCGTCCTCACTTCACCACATCGGTCAGATTGCCAAGGAAGTGCTTGAGGATGCAAGGGCACGCGTTGCTACCTGCATCGGTGCAAATCCTAACGAGATTTACTTCACATCCTGCGGTACGGAAGCAGACAATCAGGCAATTCTGTCCGCTGCTTACACCGGCGCGATGAAGGGCAAAAAGCACATAATCTCCTCAAAGTTCGAGCATCACGCAGTCCTTCATACGCTTGAAAAGCTGAAAAAAGAGGGCTTTGAAATTACGCTTCTTGATGTTTATAAAGAGGGTATTGTAAAGGTGGACGACCTTAAAGCCGCTCTGCGCGACGATACCGCGCTTGTTACAATTATGATGGCAAACAACGAGGTCGGCACAATTCAGCCGATTAAGGAACTTGCCGCTGTCTGCAGAGAAAAGGGCGTTACTTTCCACACCGACGCTGTACAGGCTGCAGGTCACATCAAGGTTGATGTTAATGAACTCGGCGTAGATATGCTTTCCGTTTCAGGTCACAAGTTCCACGGCCCCAAGGGCGTCGGCTTCCTTTACTGCAAAAAGGGCGTTCCGCTTCAGGTGTTTATGAACGGCGGCGCGCAGGAGCGCAACCGACGTGCCGGTACGGAAAATATGGCAGGCATCTGCGGACTTACCGCAGCGCTTGAGGAGGCGTGCGCAAACCTTGATAAAAACGCTGCTCACATAACCGCAATGCGCAACAGGATTATCGACGGCGTTAAGGATATTGAGCTCTGCTCAATCAACGGCGACCTTGAAAAGCGCCTGCCCGGCACGGTAAATATGTGCTTTGAGGGCATTGAGGGCGAGGGACTTATCCTCCTGCTTGACCAAAAAGGCATCTGCACTTCATCGGGCTCTGCCTGCACTAGCGGCTCGCTTGACCCGTCGCACGTACTGCTTGCAATGGGCGTGCCGGTTGAAAGCGCGCACGGCTCGCTCAGGATTTCGCTCAGCGAGTACAATACCGAGGAAGAAGCAGACTTTATAGTAGAATCAATCCACGAAGTAGTAACATATCTTCGTTCAATCTCACCCGTTTGGGAGAAAATTCAGAAAGGCGAGGTAGTAGAATAATGGCACTGTATTCAGAAAAAGTAATGGATCACTTTACAAATCCGCGTAATGTAGGCAAAATTGACGACGCAGACGGCGTTGGCGAGGTAGGCAACGCAAAGTGCGGCGATATTATGAAGATTTATCTTAAGGTTGACGAGAATCAGATTATCACCGACGTTAAGTTCAACACCTTCGGCTGTGCGTCTGCTATTGCTTCAAGCTCAATGGCTACCTGCCTTATCAAGGGCAAGCCAATCAGCGAGGCTATCGAACTGTCCAACAAAGCAGTTGTTGAGGCGCTTGACGGACTTCCGCCGGTAAAGATTCACTGTTCCGTTCTTGCAGAGGAAGCAATCAAAGCCGCTGTTAAGGATTACTACGACAGAAACGGCATCGATTACGACCCTGAAACATTTAAGGAAAAAGTCGTTGACTAATCGAACTAATTAATATATTATGTAGGGGAGGGTTTCCTAACCCTCCCATTATTGCCTTTTTGCCTCCTTTGTGTAAAGGGAGGTGCCGAGCATTTGCGAGGCGGAGGGATTTTAATCGAGGAATTATTATGGCAATCAAAGACATTCAGCAGGAAATTTTAAAACTAAAAAAAGAAAACGACATCTGCATCCTTGCGCACTGTTATCAGGAACCGGAAATACTCGAAATCGCCGATTATACGGGCGACAGCTTCGGTCTTTCCGTATCCGCTTCAAAGGTGGCAAACAAGACGGTTATTATGTGCGGCGTTCGCTTTATGGCGGAAACCGTTAAGATTCTGTCACCCGACAAAAAGGTTATTCTCTCTAACGCAGATGCAGGCTGCCCGATGGCAGAAATGATGGATAAAGCCCTCATTTCGCAGGTCAAAGAGCAGTACCCCGACTACACGGTTGTTGCGTATATAAACACCACAAGCGACCTTAAAACCGTGTGCGATGTGTGCGTTACTTCATCTTCTGCGCTCAAAATCTGTTCGCAGCTTGAAAGCGATAAAATCCTGTTTATTCCCGATAAAAACCTCGGCTCATGGATTGCCGAAAAGCTGCCGGAAAAAGAGCTTAAGCTGCTTCACGGCTGCTGCCCGACTCACGCAAAAATGACGGCAGAGGACGTTAAAAAGGCAAAAGCTGCGCACCCTGATGCACTCTTCCTTGTTCACCCCGAATGTGACCCCGAGGTTGTTGCGCTTGCAGACTATGTCGGCTCAACCACGGGCATTATGGATTATGCAAAAAACAGCGATGCAAAAGAGTTCATTATCGGTACGGAAAACAGCATTGTTACGCATCTTCAGCTTGAGTGCGCGGACAAACTTTTCTATCCGCTGTCAAAGGATTGCATCTGCCACAATATGAAGGCAACTACGCTTGTTGACGTGCTCAACTGTTGCAAGGGCATAGGCGGCGAGGAAATCGAGCTTGACGAGGAAACACGCCTCGGCGCAAAGCGCTGTATAGACAAAATGATAGAATTAGGATAATTATGAAAAAAGCAATTATTGCTATGAGCGGCGGTGTCGATTCAAGCGTCGCCGCTTATTTTATGAAACAAAAGGGCTTTGAGTGCATCGGCGTTACGATGAAGCTTTACGACAATGAGGATATAGGTATCAGCAGGGAAAAGACCTGCTGTTCGCTTGATGATATCGAGGACGCGCGCGCCGTTGCGCACAAGCTCGGTATGCCTTATTATGTGTTCAATTTCAAGGATGAGTTTGAGCAGAAAGTCATTGATAAATTCATAAGAACCTACGAGCAGGGCGGCACGCCGAACCCGTGTATTGACTGCAACAGATACCTCAAGTTTGAAAAGCTGATGCACCGTATGAAAGAGCTCAAATATGACTATGTGGTAACAGGTCACTACGCTGATATTGAGCTTGTAAACGGCAGATATCTGCTCAAAAAGGGCGCAGATGAAAGCAAGGATCAGAGCTACGTTCTGTACTCGCTCACGCAGGAACAGCTTGCGCACACAATGTTTCCGCTTGGCAAATGCTCAAAGGCTGAAATCCGCGAAATTGCTGAGCGCGAAGGCTTTATTAACGCCAAAAAACGCGATTCGCAGGACATCTGCTTTGTCCCTGACGGCGACTACGCAAAGTTCATTGAACAGTACAGCGGCAAGTCATACCCGAAGGGCAGCTTTGTCGATAAAGACGGCAATATTCTCGGCGAGCACGGCGGCATAATCAAGTACACAATCGGTCAGCGCAAGGGGCTTGGTATCGCTGTCGGTCACCCGATTTACGTCTGCGCAAAGAACATTGAAGAAAACACGGTTGTGCTCGGCTCGGAAAACGATCTTCTTTGTGAAAAGCTTGAAGCGACCGACTTCAACTGGATGATTGAACCGCCAGACGCACCCGTTAAGTGCAAGGCGAAAACGCGCTACAATATGCGCGAGGTACCTTGCACCGCCACTCGTGATGGCGACAAGGTATTCGTCACCTTTGATAACCCCGTCCGCGCCGTTACAAGCGGTCAGGCTGTGGTGCTTTACGACGGCGACTACGTCCTTGGCGGCGGCACGATCCTTTAAATTACTACGCAAAGTTACAGATTGTTAACAATATTTGCAGATTATTAATCATATCTGCAAGTTTTATTAAATATTGCTGTGTATAGTATAGGTGTAACGAATAGTTGGCAAGATTGATTTCATTGTTATTTTCCTTTCTCTTGGTGGAAGACAGCATTGCGGAGTCGGAATAAGTTTCTCTTTTCATTGTTTCTCCTCTATCCGGCAGTCTTTAATAAAAACTCCAATCCACCGCAACAAGGCACCTGCAAAGGTGCCTTGATTATTTTATGAAAATTTATTTACAGATGTTTCATCCTATTGATTTTCTGTGTAAAATCTGTTATATTGGACTCAAAGGGGGAAAGATTATGCGCGAAAAATATGTTAAACCTGATTGCGAACTTATGGAATTCCAACATACGGCGGATATTCTTACTACTTCCGATTCGTCAGGTAACAATCAGAACAATCTGAATAACGACGACCAGTACAATTACATACCGTAATATGAATTTTTAACAGCGTTGCACAATTTTTTGTGCAGCGCTTTTGTTGTTTTGTACAAAATTTTTAATTTTTGTAATTATCTGTAATTTTTTTATAATTTTCTATTTATTTTAAATGTATTTTATGTTACAATGTTTTCATCTGTGAAATTATAAAGGGGGATGGGCTGTGAAATCGGCAAAGATTATTGCCTTAATATTGGTTGTAGCGGCAGTGTTCAGCGGTTGCAGCCTGCGCATATCATCGTCTATGGACGACCTTATATCCCCAATTTCACCTTTTGGCGATAATGCAGACATCAAAAGCGCTATGGACGAGTTCGCCGGCAGCGGCTATTCGCTCAAGACGCCGCACCTCGGCAGTTACATTACCGCGTATAACTTCTTTGACCTTGACGGCGATAAGTCGGACGAAGCGATTGTGTTCTACGAGCCGTCGGATAACCTCGGCACAATCAATATGGCGCTGATTAAAAAGGTTGACGATAAGTGGCGTGTTATTGATAACAAAAAGGGCATAGGCGTTGACGTAAGCTCGCTTAGCTTTGAGGATGTTGACGGCGACGGCAGGTACGAGATTATTGTTTGCTGGGATACAATTTCAAATTCCACTAACCACGAGCTCGCTATGTACGACTACCGCAAAGAGTCAAATAAGCTTCACTGCTTCTATAAGGGCTTAACGGTCAATAACTACATCGCAGTTGATATGGTTAACGACAGCACTCCCGAGCTTTTGATGTTTGAACTCAATTCCGGCGACTATTCAACCGCCAAGGCAGAGCTGTATTCCTTTACTTCAAAGAAGGCGCGCCTCATCAGCGAAACCAAGCTTGACGCACACATAACCTCATACAACAGGATTCAGGTTGAAACTGTCAAGGGCGAAAACAGAGTTTTTGCAGACGCAATAGGCAGTAACGGCTCATCAATGCTTACGGAGATTATTCGCTGGTCAAGCGGCTACAATGCAATTGTTTCGCCGTACTACAGCTACAGCTCGGGGCGCACGCCGGACACAACGCGCAGCATAATGATTACAAGCCGCGATATTAACGGCGACGGCAGGATAGAGGTTCCGTTTAACGACAGTTCGGTTAAAAAACTGCCCAAGGCGGTATCCTGCGTCAGGTGGAAGTTTTATGACGACGGACCTATGGCGCACGCGTGCTATTCGCTAATGCCGAAGGGCGACGGATATCTTGTTATTATCCCCGACGACTACATCTCAAAAATAGACGTGGCGTACAATCAGGAACAAAAGCTGATGACGGTTATCAGCAAAAAGGATAAAAAGGAAGTCTTTTCCGTACGACCTGTACTTAAGGTTAAGTACTCAAAGTCGAAGTACAAGGACTACGAACTGATGTTTGAGAAAAAGGGTTATTATTTCCTCGCCAAAACAGGCGACAGCGGTGCAATCAAAATACCGCTTGACGAACTTAAAAAACAGGTTCTCTCAATTGAGCAGGACTGACAGATAAACAATCAATCAAATTTACATAATCGGAGGGAATTAAATGAAAAAGGTACTTGTAGCAGAAGATGAAGAATCAATCCGCGAGTTTATAGTTATCAACCTCACCCGCAGCGGATATACAGTAGAACAGGCACAAAACGGCGTTGTAGCACTGCAGAAGTTCCACGAGGACGAGGCAGGCTTTGACGTTGCTATTCTCGATATTATGATGCCGGAACTCGACGGATTGTCGGTTTGCAAGGAACTTCGCAAGTGTTCGTCCGACCTCGGCATTATTATGCTCAGCGCAAAAACGCAGGAAATGGATAAGGTAACAGGTCTGCTCTTCGGTGCGGACGACTATGTTACAAAACCGTTTTCACCGTCGGAACTTATGGCGCGTGTTGACGCTGTTTACCGCCGCGTTGAAATGACGAGGGGCTTCAGGAAGAACGACACTACGGGCGACAGCATTATTCTTGACGAGTTTGAACTCAACCTGCGCAACAGAACTCTCACCAAAAACGGTCAGAGCATTGAACTCACACAGGTTGAATTCCAGATTATCGAATACTTCTTCAAAAATCCCAACGCTGCGCTTTCGCGTACCGATATCCTCAAGCAGGTATGGGGCGAAAATTACTTTGGCGACGAAAAGATCGTTGACGTTAACATCCGCCGCCTGCGTATGAAGATTGAAGATAACGCTTCAAGCCCCAACCGCCTTGTTACAATTTGGGGACTCGGCTACAAGTGGATTACCGACGTAAAATAATTCTTACTCAATAACGGACTGCAAACAATGGACAAACAAGTAATAAATACGGCTTATGAAAAACTGAAAAGCCTTAAAACAGAGGGCATTACACGGCGCTGGTTATTCAACATTATCGGCGTTATTGCGGCTTTGTTCATTGTTACTTTTATCGTTGCTTCCATCGGAATCAAAACCTACTATTACAACAGCGTAGAGGACATCATCAAAGCAGGTGCTTCGGACAGTGCTGTGCAGTACTTCGTAAATAACCTCTCAAACGGCAAGTCAATTGAGTCGTCCGCGGCGGAATTTGTTAACTCATATTCCTATAAAAACCGCACAACGCTCTGGGTTGTGGACGACGAGGGAAATATCGTGCTGTCCTCAAGCGGCTTCCATGTAGAGAAGCAGGATATGCCCGACTTCCGCGAGGCGCTTGAAAATCACGGCACAACGGCGCAGTACATCGGCAAAACCGATTCCGGCGAAAAGATTATGGCAGTCACGCGTGCGATTACCGATGACGACGGCGCAGAGTACGGCGCAATCCGCGTTATGACTACTATTGACGCCGTCGATACGCAGATTAGGACGCTGCGGTTTGTTATGTTTATTATACTCGTGGTCGTTATGGGTATAATCATGTTCTCAAACCAGTTCTTCATAAGGTCTATTATCATACCTGTTCAGGAGGTTAAAAAGGCTACAAAGCTTATTGCCGACGGCAACCTCGATGTTCGTATTGAAAAGCAGTACGATGACGAAATCGGCGACCTTGCCGACAGTATCAATACTATGGCTACGGAGATTTCCGCCGCCGATAAAATGAAAAATGACTTTATTTCCACAATCTCGCACGAGCTGCGCACGCCGCTTACCTCTATCAAAGGTTGGGGCGAAACGCTTACCCTCGGCAACAGGGATAACGTTGACGAGCTAACGCAAAAGGGCTTGCAGGTTATTGTTAACGAAGCAAGCCGCCTTGAGGGATTTGTGGAAGAACTGCTTGACTTCTCACGCCTGCAAAGCGGCAGAATGCAGCTGCGCCTGAGCAAAACGGATATTCTTGCCGAGCTTGAGGAAACGCTGTTTACCTTCCGCGAGCGCGCTGTGCGCGAGGGTTATGAGGTACGCAGCAGCATACCTGAAACGCCTTCCGTTGCAAATGCAGACGCAAACAGGCTCAAGCAGGTGTTTATGAATATTCTTGACAACGCGCTTAAATACTCACGCCCCGGCAGCAAGATTTTTGTTAAGGCGGAGTTTATCACAAAGGACGGCAAGGACTTTGTACAGGTTGCTATTGCCGACCAGGGCTGCGGTATTTCGGAAGAGGATTTGCCGCACGTTAAGGAAAAGTTTTATAAAGCAAATATGAGCGTCCGCGGTTCGGGTATCGGACTTGCCGTTACTACCGAGATTGTCAATCTTCACGGCGGCTCGCTTGATATAGACAGCGTTAAGGATAAGGGAACGCTTGTCACAATTCAGCTTCCTGTTGAGGAAGTTGCAAAAGCGCAGTAATTCTGCGCACACTAATGAAAGTACAGGTTTAAGATATGCCAAAAAAATGCCACAAAACCTCTGTAGGCGGTCAGGCGCTGATTGAGGGAATAATGATGCAGGGGCCAAAGGGCATGGCTACCGCGGTTCGCAAGCCCGACGGCGAAATACTTACCGAATACCATGAGGTCAAGCACCTGCGCGATAAAAACAAATTCTGGGGCGTGCCGATTATCCGCGGCATCGTTGGATTTATCGAATCCATGGTCACAGGCTACAAGTGCCTTATGTATTCGGCAGAGGTTTCCGGTATGGAGGAAATTGAGGAAGCCGAAATGAGCAAGTTTGAAAAATGGCTCACAGACAAACTCGGCGACAAGCTTATGAGCATTATTATGGGCATCGCAACAGTGCTCGGCTTTGCGCTTGCATTCTTCATCTTTGCGTATATGCCGTCAATGTTGTTCAAACTGATTAACACGCACACCGCGGCAGACCTTGAGCCGCTTCGCGGTACGTTTGAGGGCGTGCTTAAGATAATCATCTTCGTGCTGTATATGTTCGCTGTTTCGCAGATGAAGGACATCAAGCGCGTGTTCAAGTACCATGGCGCAGAGCACAAAACCATTGCCTGCTATGAGTCGGGCATGGAACTTACGGTGGAAAACGTTAAAAAATGCACACGTTTCCACCCGAGGTGCGGCACTTCGTTTATGTTCGTAATGCTTATTCTGAGCATTGTTATCATCTCAATACTGTCCTTCTTTGTACCCGAAGAGGTTAAAAAAATCACCATTCTCTGGGTGCTTATAAGGCTGCCTATGATACCGCTTATCATGGGCATCGGCTACGAGTTTATCCGCTATGCAGGACGGCACGACAACGCGTTTGTTAAAATTCTTTCCGCCCCCGGTCTGTGGATGCAGCGCATCACAACAAAAGAGCCTGAGGATGATATTATCGAAGTCGGCATTGCTTCGCTGCAGGCGGTAATAACCGAAAATCCCGAAGACGACGAGATTAAGTAATGACGTTACAGGAAGCGTATTTATACGCGCAAAATTGCCTTAACAAAAACGGCGTTGACGAGGCTGACTTCAAGTCGCTGTGCCTGGTCTGCTCGCTTGCAGGTATAGAAAACAGCGAATTTCAATTGCACAAGCAAGATGAGTTTGACGAAGTAAAAATCACCGAACCGCTGCTGCGCATACTCGGCGGCGAGCCGCTGCAGTATATTCTCGGCGAGTGGGATTTTTACGACAGTAAATTCAAAGTCGGTGAGGGCGTGCTCATTCCGCGCCCCGAAACCGAAGAGCTTGTCGACCTTGCAATATCTGCTACAAAGAACTGCGACAGCCCTGTTATTTACGACCTCTGCGCAGGCAGCGGATGCATTGGCATAAGCATTGCAAAGGCTGTGCCGCAATCCACCGTCTACTGTGTGGAAAAGAGCAGGGAAGCGATTGCTTACCTTTACCAAAACGCAAAGGGCATAGACAACCTGCACGTTATCCTCGGCGACATCACTAAACCGCTCGACTTGCCGCCGGCAGACATTATCGTGTCAAATCCGCCATACATCAAAACGGCAGACATCAGGGATTTACAGAGTGAGGTTCACTTCGAGCCGCAAATGGCGCTTGACGGCGGCGCGGACGGTCTTGTGTTCTACAGAGCGATTAACGAAATCGTGCAAACCAATCTTAAGCATAGCGGCGCGCTTTTGCTCGAAATCGGCAACGAACAGGGCGAGGACGTACCGAACGTCCTCACAAACCTCAAGGACACAGAGGTTATCAAAGATATCTACGGCAACAACCGTATGGTCAGAGCCGTTAAATAAGGAGTAATTATGTTTTCTCTTATTTCACTTATAAGAAGCGGTCAGACGCTGGAAGCCGTAATTTTCGTACTCACAGGCTGCTTTGTTGTGTTTGTCTGTTCACCAATTCACGAACTTTCGCACGCGTTTGTTGCATTCAAGCTTGGCGATAACACCGCAAAGCGCGAGGGCAGGCTCACGTTCAACCCGATCAAGCATATTGACCCGATTGGTATGATTATGATTCTGCTGTTTGGTATCGGCTACGCAAAGCCCGTGCCCGTTGATATGCGCAACTTCAAAAACCCCAAGCAGGGTATGGCGCTTGTTGCACTTGCAGGTCCTGTTTCAAACCTGCTTATGGCGTGGATCAGCTGCTTTATAACTTACGCTATTGCAGCGGTATCGCAGGGCAGCCTTGTGCTTCAACTTATCCAGATATTCTTTATGTTTTCAACGTATATCAATATCTCGCTCGGCGTGTTTAACCTGCTGCCTATTCCGCCGCTTGACGGCTCAAAAATCCTTGCAGCAGTTCTGCCCGACAGGGTTTATTACAAGTATATGATGTACGAAAGATATGTTATGATCGGTCTTATGATACTGCTGTTCACAGGCGTGCTCGGCGGATTGATCAGCGGTCTTTCAAGTGTTATGTTCAAAGTTGTTTCAATAGTACCAAAACTCATTTTCGGAGACATTGTTTAATGGCAAAACCAACCTATAAGATTGAGGTGTTTGAAGGTCCGATGGACTTGCTTTTGCACCTTATCAGCAAGCATAAACTGAATATTAACGACATACCGATTGTTGAGCTTGTTAACCAGTACCTTGACTACGTCCGCCAGATGGAGGAAGCTGATTTTGATATTGCAGGCGACTTCCTTGAAATGGCTGCAAGGCTTATCTACATCAAGACGGTATCGCTTCTGCCGCGCCACGAAGAGGCTGAAGAACTTAAGCGCGAGCTTACGGGCGAACTCATTGAGTACCGCGACTGCAAAATCATGGCGGAAAAACTGTCCCACCAGACGGACGGCTTCAACCGCTTTGTACGCCAGCCGCAGGGCGGAATGGTAAACTACGACTACGAGCGTTTTCACGAGGGCGAGGAACTGCTTGAAGCGTATATAAACGTTGCCGGCAAGGCACAGCGCAGGCTTCCGCCGCCTATTGATTCCTTCAAGGTAATCGTGGCGCGCAAGTTCGTTAACGTTGCGTCAAAAGTCCGCACCGTTATGCGCAAGCTGTGGTCGGGCAAAAAGGTTGAGTTTATGACCTTGTTCGACGGCGCACAGTCAAAGAGCGACCTTGTGGCTACATTCCTTGCAGTGCTTGAGCTTGCCAAAACAAAACGCATAACGATTGAGGGCAGTATGCAAAACCCGACAGTACAGATTGTAAACGAGGTAGAAGAAGTTGAATAAAACAGACGATTACATATCAAAATTGGAAGCAATGCTTTTTGCAGCAGGTGACCCTGTAGAGGTTGCAAAGCTTGCAGAAGTGCTTGAAATAGATGTAGAAACCGTGTCAAAAATGCTCGGCTATCTTTCGGCAATGTACGACGAGCGCGATTCCGGGCTTATGATAATCAAGGTGGACAACAAGTACCAGCTCTGCACGCGCGAAAAGTATTCCGAAGAAGTCCGCAAACTGCTTGAAATCAAAAAGAACACGCCGCTTTCAAACGCAGCGTTTGAGGTTCTTGCGATTGTGGCTTACAATAAAACGGTAACAAGGGCGTTTATCGAGCAGGTGCGCGGCGTTGACTGTTCAGGTCCCGTGTCCTCACTCGTACAAAAAGGCTTGATTGAGGAAAAAGGCAGGCTTGATTTACCCGGCAGACCGCTTATTTACGGTACTACAGACAGATTTTTGCGCTGCTTCTCGCTCAACTCGCTTGAGGATTTGCCAGACCTGCCGCAGACCGAAGAGATAGAAAAAATATCAAAGGATTCTTCGCAGACTTCGCTGTTCGACACGCAGGACAGCGAGCAGAAAGAGCAGATTTTGCAAACTAACGATCAAGAAGAGGGGGATTAAATGAAAGTTTTTCTTATAATACTTGCCGTTCTTGTCGTTTTGATTGCGATAATACTCTCGCTCTCTGCAGAGTTCGAGGTTGTGTTTGAGGACGGCTGGTCAACCAAAGTCCGAGTTCTATGGATTGAAAAGGATATTGAGCTGTCAAAACTTCTTAACTTTATCCTGTTTCCCGAAAAGGCGGCGGAGGAAGCCGCCGAGGAAGTGACTGAAAAGGCAACAGAGGCGCCGGCTGAAGAGCATCAAAAAGCCGAATTAATCGAGGTTGTCGAGGAAGAGGACGGACCTACGGGTGTGTTTGTTGCGGAGAAAGCCGAAGCGGACGAAAAGGTAGAAATTCCGCCGCCCGACGAGGAACGTCATCTCTCGGACGAGGAAATCAGGCAGATTGTGGCGCAGCTCAACGAGGAAGAGCAGGCTGAACAACCGGAAGAAGAGCCTGAACCTCAGGGCAAGCCCAACTTTATTGTGAAGATATGGCAGGACGAAGGCATTGTCGGAATCCTTGAATTTGCAACAAATTTGCTTGAAACTGCAAATTCTGCCGTAACAACTTTAATTAAAGGTTTGCATATTTACTCATTATATGTTAAAATGATAATCGGTGGGGGCGACGCAGCCGATATTGCTGAAAAATACGGCTCCCTCGCATCGCATTACTACGTGCTTAAAGGCATGATACTCAATCAGATGAAGGTCGACCAGTGCGACGAATTAATCGAGCCGGACTTCATCGCACCGCGCAGCGAGTACGTTTTCCAGATTATTGCAGGACTTAACGTCGGCTTGCTGCTCAAGGTTGCGCTTCGCGCAGGCAGAGTATTTTTAGTTAACTTAATTAAAAATAAAAAATCTAATAAGAAATATAAATAACATTGTATAAGGAGATATTGAGATGAAAGAAACACCGGTAAACAAGATTATGGAAAGCACACTTGACAGAATGCGTGAAATGGTTGACACTTCAACCATCATCGGCGAACCTATGGTAACAGGCGACACTACGCTTATCCCTGTATCAAAGGTAACATACGGCTTTACTTCCGGCGGCACAGACCTTCCGTCAAAGCAGAATAAGGAACTGTTCGGCGGCGCAGGCGGCGGCGGTATTTCCATCACACCCGTTGCTTTTATCGTTATTCAGGGCGGCAAGTGCAGAATGATGCAGATTAACAACTACACTTCATCTGCAGACCGTGCAATCGCTATGATTCCTGAACTTCTTGACAAGCTTACCGAACTCCTTGAAGCAAAGAACAGCAACGAGGACGCGGCTGAAGAAACTGCAGAATAACCACCATAATCACCTGCATAGTATTAGCAGGTGATTATTTTGTTAAAAAGGTTTTGTATTGCGCTTTGCGTTATTCTGATGCTACCGTACTGCAGCGCTTTTGCAATGAGCAGTATCAGCGCCGCTTCTGCGGCTGTAACTGATGCATACACGGGCAAGGTGTTGTACTCTCAAAACAGCAACGTTATGCGCCCGATTGCGTCCACCACCAAGCTTATGACCTGCCTTCTTGCGTGCGAAAGCGGCAAACTCGGCGATATTGTTACCGTTACCGATGATATGCTCTACGGCACGGAAGGCTCGCTTATTTACCTTAAGGCAGGGGACAGGATTACGCTTCTCGACCTTGTTAAGGGCGCAATGCTCGCATCGGGTAACGACGCGGCAAATGCGATTGCATTTTACCTCGGCGGAAGTCTTACCGCGTTTGTTAATGCGATGAATCGCCGCGCCGAGCAGATTGGTATGAAGAATACGCATTTTGTCACGCCGTCGGGGCTTGACAGTGGCAACCACAAGTCAACGGCTTACGATATGGCGCTGCTTGCAGGCGAGGTCGTCAAAAACTCCCGGCTTATGCAGATTGCCTCGATGACCGCGGCGGAAATCACAGTCGGCGGAAGGTTGCTGACGGTGTATAACCACAACAAGCTTCTGACTTACGACAAGAACTTTGTCGGGCTGAAAACGGGCTATACCAAAAAGGCAGGCAGGTGCCTTGTCAGCGCATACAGGTACGGCGGCAGCATTATTGTTACCGTAACGCTTGCCGCGCCCAACGACTGGGACGACCACAAAAAGCTTGTATTGCAGGCGAAAAAGTGTTATAAAAATATACGTAAACGGCAAACGGTCGCCATTAATACGGTGGGTGCTAATAAAAGCACCGTTGACGCACAGTATGAATTTGAGTGCAAAACCGCAGGCGACGTCTATGTGCGCGAATACTATTATCCCTTTGTCTATGCCCCTGTTACAAAAGGGCAGGTTCTCGGCAGGGCGGATATCTACATAGCGAACAAAATTATTAAATCTACTGAAATTGAAGCAGCAGAAGGTATAAACTATGGCAAATAATGAAATAAGACTGCAAAAATTTATGGCAGAGCAGGGCGTTGCCTCGCGCAGAAAGAGCGAAGAGCTGATTAAAGCAGGCAAGGTTAAGGTTAACGGTCACGTTGCCGAAATCGGGCAGAAAATCAATCCGCGCAAGGATTTGGTAACTGTCGGCAAGCAAAAGATTACGCGCGTTAAAAAGCGCACAATGGTGTATATTATGCTTCATAAGCCGCGCGGATACGTAACCACTGTGTCTGACGAGCACGGCAGAAAAACCGTTATGGATCTGGTAAGCGATATTGACGAGCGTATCTATCCCGTAGGCAGGCTTGACAAGGACAGCGAAGGTCTGCTTATTCTCACCAACGACGGCTCATTTACAAATGCAATGACGCATCCATCGCACAACTACGCAAAGGTTTACCGTGTTACCGTGCGTCCGTCCGTGAGCGACGAAGCGCTTTATAATATGAAAAACGGCGTTGTTATCGACGGCAAAAAAACTGCGCCGTGCGAAATTACAGTGCTTGAAACGCAGGAAAACAGGGTAGTGCTTGAGTTCGTCCTCCACGAGGGCAGAAACCGCGAAATCCGCAAGCTTTGCGAAAGTCAGGGCTTGGAGGTAGCGCGCCTCAAGCGCACTTCTATCGGCTCGCTCAAACTCGGTATGCTGCCGCAGGGCAAGTACCGCGAGCTGTCAGAGCAGGAAGTCAAAAAGCTTCTGCGCTCAGCAGGGCATACAGAGGTGAAATAGGGGAGGAACAAGAAGTACTTTTCCGCAGAACTACGCACAGTCACCGACGAAATTAAGTACATATGGGAATAATCACGGGCGGGTTGGGAAACCCGCCCCTACTTCTGTCCACTGTTCACTGTCCACTGTTCACCAATTAATTTAAAATAAATCAAATTACTTATTGATATTGACAGCAATAATTGTTATAATCTAAATTAGGTAAATTTGAGAATTTGCTTATTTCCCATAAAGGAGGATAACAAATGAGCAATAAATCAAAAGCATTTGAAAGGTTTACCGCTCTGTTTGACGGCGGCACATTTACCGAAATTGACCCCTTTGCAAAATCTGCCGAGGGCGAAATTGAGGTTGTCGCAGGATTCGGTCTTGTAGGCGGTGCGTATGCATATGCTTTTTCGCAGGATAAAGAAGTGTGCGGCGGCGCTGTTACCGTTGCACAGTGCGCTAAAATCAAAAAGGTTTACGACCTTGCGCAAAAAACCGGCTATCCCATTATCGGCGTGTACGATTCAAACGGCGTAAAGCTCACCGAGGGCTTTGAGGTTATGTCCGCGTACGGCGAAATCGTTAAGGCTTCCGCCCGCGTTTCGGGCGTAGTTCCGCAGATTTCCGTAATCGCAGGCGCGTGTGTTGGAACATCGGCGCTTATGGCGAACCTCGGCGACGTTATTATCGCGGTTAAGGACGCAGATTTTTACGTTACCGCACCGAGCGAGGTTGCGGTTGACTGCAGTGCTAAAGGCGGCGTGGTTGATATTGTTGCAGATGATTTTGAAAGCGCGGCAGGCAGCGTTAAGTCGCTTGTTGCGATGTTCCCGTCAAATAACCTTGACGTTTCGGGCTACTTCAATTTCAGCGAGCATGCAGCGGCAGTGGATGAAGGACTCGGCGCAAAAGCACTTGTTGAAGCGCTTGCAGACAGCGGCAGCGTGGTTGAACTCAAGGCAGAATACGGCAGCAATGTTGTTACTGCATTTGCTTCAATCGGCGGCGAAGCAGCAGGCGTAATCGCTTTTGACGGCGGCGCACTCTGCCCGTCGTGTGCTTATAAGGCGGAGGCTATGGTTAAGCTTTGCGACGCGTTCAGCATCCCGATTATCACCATCGCTGACGCAGACGGTTTTGCAAAGGATTGCGAAGCGCAGATGCTCACTGCAGCGACCAAACTCACCTCGGCTTACGCATCTGCAACCTGCCCGAAAATCAGCCTTATCACAAAGCAGGCTGTCGGCGGCGCCTACATCGTGCTTGCAGGCAAGGGCGCAAACGCAGACCTCACCTTTGCGTGGGACAACGCGGTTGCGTCACCGCTTGATACAGACAGCGCGGTTGCTTTCCTCTGGAATGACCGCCTTGCAGACGGCGAGGACAGGGAACTGCTTGAAAAAGAGTATGCCGCAACTATCGGCTCTGCTTACACAGCGGCGGCTTGCGGCGCGGTTGACGACGTTTTCACCCCCGATATGACAAGGGCAAAACTCATCACAGCGCTCGAAATGCTTTCCGGCAAGAGGGAAACCACTTTACCAAGAAAACATTCTGTTAAATAAAGGAGATTATGGATATGAAAAACTATAAGATTACAGTAAACGGCACACCTTATAACGTAACAGTTGAAGAGGGTACTGGCGCAGCTCCTGCTCCCGCAGCAGCACCCGCACCTGTAGCAGCGGCACCGGCACCTGCAGCAGCACCGGCGGAAGCACCGGCACCGGCAGCATCTCAGGGCGCAGCAGGCGCAGTAAGCGTTGACGCACCAATGCCCGGCAACATCATCGACGTTAAAGTTGTAGCAGGCACAGCAGTTAAGAGCGGCGACGTGCTTATCATCCTTGAAGCAATGAAGATGGAAAATGATATCGTTGCACCGCAGGACGGCACCATCGCAACAATCAACGTTACTAAGGGCGACACAGTTGACGCAGGTCAGACGCTTATTACTATGAACTAATTTTGGCTTTAAGATTTAAGATTTAAGTTTTAAGCTTAACGGTGGGCTCTGCCCACACCCGATATAATATGGGTACGGGCGAAGCCCGTCATAAAGCTTAACACTTAACACTTAATACTTAAAACCTTTACAGAGGTAAAATTATGTCTAAAATTGGAATTACCGAAACCATTCTGCGTGACGCGCATCAGTCGCTCATCGCAACAAGAATGAGGACGGACGAATTTGTTGATATTCTCGACAAGCTTGACAAGGTCGGCTTCCGCTCGCTTGAGTGCTGGGGCGGCGCAACATTCGATTCCTGCCTTCGTTTTCTTGACGAGGACCCATGGGAAAGACTGCGCCTTATCCGCGAAAAATGCCCTAACACCAAGCTGCAGATGCTTTTCCGCGGTCAGAATATGCTCGGCTACCGCCACTATTCGGACGAGGTTGTTGACTATTTTGTTAAAAAGAGTATCGACAACGGCATTGATATTTTAAGAATTTTCGACGCGCTCAACGACGTGCGCAACCTGCAGACGGCTATCAACGCCGCTAATAAGTACGGCGGTCACGTTCAGGCTGCGATTTCTTATACAACAGGTCCTGTGTTCGATATCGAGTACTACTGCAACTATGCAAAGCAGCTCGAAGAGGCAGGCGCAGCGTCTATCTGCATTAAGGATATGGCAGGTCTGCTCACACCGTACGGCACATACGACCTTGTTAAAGCGCTTAAGGAAACGGTTGACATCCCGATTCAGCTTCACTCTCACTACACCTCGGGGCTCGCTTCTATGGTGCATATGAAGGGTATCGAAGCAGGCGTTGATATTATCGACACCGCTATGTCACCGCTTGCAATGGGCACATCTCACCCTGCAACGGAATCTATGGTTGCAGCGCTTCAGGGCACAGAGTACGACACAGGTCTTGACCTCAAAGCACTTACGGAAATCCGCGACTTCTTTATGCCGCTTCGCCAGAAGTATCTCGACGAAGGACTCCTTGACCCGAAGATGCTCGGCGTAGACGCAAATACGCTGCTTTATCAGGTACCCGGCGGTATGCTCTCCAACCTCAACAGCCAGCTTAAGCAGGCAGGCAAAGAGGATAAGCTTGAGGACGTACTTGCAGAGGTTCCGCGCGTGCGCGAGGACTCAGGTTATCCACCGCTTGTAACTCCGACTTCGCAGATTGTAGGCACACAGGCTGTGTTCAATATCATTATGGGCGAACGCTACAAGATGGTAACCAAAGAATTCAAGGATATGGTTGCAGGCAAGTACGGCAAAACGCCTTGCGATATTGACCCTGACTTCCGCAAAAAGATTGTCGGCGACGACGATATCATCGATTGCCGCCCTGCAGACCTGCTTAACGATACTATTGAGCAGTTCCGCGGCGAGATTGCAGAGTTCTGCGAAAGTGATGAGGATGTTCTCTCCTACGCACAGTTCGGTGCGGTTGCGGTCAAGTTCTTTGAAAAACGTCGCGATAAGAAGTACGGCCTTGACTCAAAGCATGACGATATAGAAAATAAGGTTCATCCCGTATAAATTGATAATGTAGGGGCTGGCGTCCCCGACAGCCCGAACAACTTTGACGTTGCAACTCGGGACGTCGAGGACGCTGTCCCCTACAAGTTATATAATCGGTGATAATATGAAACTCAAACGCGTTTTGGCAATAACTCTTTCAATAATAGCGGTCACACTTATGTGCGCACCGTTTATTTCGTTTGCCCAGGTTCGCACCGGCGAGGGCGAGGCTGCGCTTTTGCAGGAAGGCGAGTTCGATATAGCAACAGGGGAAAGTGTTAAACTCGGCGCAACGCGCGGCACGGCGGACACTGTTGCGCAGAACATATATAACGGCCTGCTCAGCTATTCAAACCGTATTGACGTAAGCGCCCTCAAATGCACTCCTGATGATTTTGACGCGTATTACGCAAACGTTATCAACGATAACCCCGATTTGTTCTTTGTTTCAAGTTCGTACAGTTATTACTATAGCCAGTATACCGGTTATGTTACCGCCGTTATTCCTCAGTATGCTATGACGCAAAATGAGGTGGAAGCCGCTATGGAAATATTTAATGCAGGCGCGGCGAAGGCACTTAAAGAGGTCGATTCCTCAATGTCCGATATGCAAAAAGCGCTCGTAATTCACGATTACATCTGCGCATATGCAATTTATCCCGGCATTTATGATTCAAACGGCAATTACATTGAGTCGCTTGACCTTGATATCTACCACTCGGCATACGGCTTCTTTAAGGACGAAACCGCTGTTTGCGCAGGCTACACGCTCGCGTATTCATACCTTATGCATCAGCTCGGTATTGACTGTGAATACGTGTCTTCCGACTCTATGGAACACGCGTGGAACAAAATCAAAATCGGCGGCAACTGGTACAACGTTGATATTACATACGATAACTACGACTATGTTGAGGAAGAAAACACATACGGCGTTGCGTTCCACAGATGCTTCCTCAAAAGCGATTCGTATTTTCAGAGCGAAAGCGGACTTTTCCACTATGACTATCTGGATTACGACGCCGGCGACGCAACGAGCACTATCTATGACGATTATTTCTGGGACGATGTAAATTCACGCGTTTACGTTGCAGACGGCAATTTCTATTACCTCGATCCGGATTACACCAATCAGCGCGTTTATCTGACAAAACGCACAGCGGCAGGAACGGAAACAAAGGTTAATTCGGCGTACCTGCGCTCGCCTACGATTGGTGTCACTCGCTATGCGTTTGATAGCAGCGGCACGCAGCACAATATTGACTGCACGGATATTCTCTGCCGACTGCTTTACCTTGACGGCAAGTTCTATGTTACGGATTCGTCAAAAATCTACTGCATTAAAATGAACGGCGCAAAGTCTGTGCTTCTGTCAAATGTAGGCTACACAATCTCGCTGGGCAGCGTAGACGGCAACATCGTTTACCAGACTTACAACGATATGAGCACCGTTGTAACCCTTGATAAATCGCTGTATTTCCGCAATTATCTTAACGGTACCCACGTTTACCCCGATGTAAACAACGACGGCATTGTCAACGGCCGCGACTGGGCTTGTATGATTAACCAATCCTGATAGCCTCCCCTTGGTGAAGGTGACAGCCAAAGGCTTACGGATGAGGGGAAGTCATTGATTAATTCGTGATTGACTATGCAATCGCATAGTGTTATAATATTATAGAATAAATAAGCTGATATTCAGCAACGGAGGTAAAATTTATGAATGTTCTTATTTTTGGCGGTACAGGACTTCTCGGTTCAGCAGCTGCACAGATCTTCATCGACAGGGGACATAAGGTAAAGACTATTGCTCTTCCGCCCCTTCCTGAAGGCGCACCGATTCCCGAGGAAATGGAAATTGAGTTCGGCAACTTCCTTGAACTCACTGACGAAGAGCTTGAAAAAGCAATGACAGGCGTTGACGCTTTCGTTTACGCTGCGGGCGTTGACGAGCGTGTTGAATTCCCGGCACCCGTTTACGACGCTTACAAAAAGTTCAACATTGACCCTGTTGATCGTTGCTGCGCTATGGCAAAGAAGTGCGGCGTTAAGAGAGTTGTAGTTCTCGGCTCATACTTTGCATGGCTCGCAAAAGAAAAGCCCGAGATGAAGCTTGGCGAAAAGCACCCCTACATCCGTTCCCGTCTTGATCAGGAAGAGGTTGCTTTCAAGTATGCTGACGACGATATGGGCGTTGCAGTTCTTGAGCTGCCTTACATCTTCGGCACACAGCCGGGCAGACGTCCCGTATGGGTTATCCTTATTGAGCAGCTTCAGCGCTTTGAAAAAATGCCTTGCACGCTCTATTCAAAGGGTGGCACGGCAATGCTTACGGTTCGCCAGGTTGGCGAGGCTATCGTCGGCGCTGCAGAGCAGGTTAAGGGCGCAAGAGCGTACGGCATTTCCTGCTATAATATGACATGGAGTGAATTCCTTAAGATCGTTTACAGAGCTATGGACGGCATTGAGGACAGAAAAATTGTCGGCGTTCCGAAGTGGACATTCAAGGCTTTCGGTCTTACAATGAGAAAGGATTACGCAAAGCGCGGCATCGAGTCGGGTATCGATCCGGTTGGTCTTGCAGATATTATGGATATGAACCTGTTCATTCCTACTGACGACACCAAGGAACTCGGCTGCACACCTGATGATATCGAGGCTTCAATCTTTGATTCAATTGCACTTTCAAAGAAGGCGTTTGAAGGCAAAGCAAACCTCATCGGTATGCGCGGCGAATAATAATCGTATCAGTCAGGGCGGGTTATCCCGCCCTGTGTTTATGAAAGGACAGAAAAATGAAAAAAGTATTATCTATTGTACTGTCGCTTGTTATGGTGCTTGGCACTGTATGCTGCTTTAATATAAGCGCGTTTGCGCTTTCTTCGAGCGGATACTGCGGCGATAATCTGTATTATAACTTCAATTCGTCCACGGGCGCGCTTGTTATCAGCGGCAGCGGAATGATTGACGGCGAAACTTTTTATGAGAACAACAGCATTAAAAGCGTTGTTATAAATAACGGATGCATCGGTTCAGAATCGTTTGCCTTTTCTGCTTGTAAGAATTTGCAGAGCATCTCTTTCCCGAAATCATTTGACAATCTTGGTTTTGCAACCCTTTACGGCTGCACTTCTCTGACAAGCATCACGGTTGATTCGCTAAACAATACTTACGACAGCAGAAACAACTGCAACGCTGTTATTGAAACAAAAACAAATACAATGGTTTCAGCGTGCAAGGCGACGGTAATACCTTCATCGGTACGTCATATTGACTGTGAGGCTTTTGGCGGTCAAACAGGTATTACAAGTTACACAATACCCGAAGGTGTTAATTCAATTGAATACTGCGTGTTTAACGGTTGCAGCAATCTTAAAAGCATTACTTTGCCCAGATCGCTTAAATATGTCGGTCTTTATGCGTTCTCTTCGTGCAGTAAGCTTACCGATGTTTATTATGCAGGCAATAAAGCAGATTTCGTAAAGATTGATATGGACAACTTAAACCATTCAAACGATGACTTTGTTAATTCGCTTATTCACTGTAACAACGGCAATATGCGCTGGTTCCGCAACGATACCTGCACCGGTAACAGCACGGTTTGCGGCGTTGTAAGTGTCAGTGGAATTAAAACGTTGACCTATAACGGCAAGGCAAAAAAGCAAAACCCGACTGTTAAGTTCGGTGGCAAAAAGCTTGCAGCAGGAACGGATTACACAGTTAGCTATTCCAACAATAAAAACGTCGGCAAAGCAACTGTAACCTTAAAGGGCAAGGGTGTATATTACGGCACAATTAAAAAGACCTTTAAGATTAACCCCAAAGGCACAAGCATAACAAATGCTAAAAAGTCAAAGACCGCAGTTGTTATTTGGAAGCGCCAGAAGAAGCAGACTACGGGCTATCAGATTCAACTTAGCACATCCAAAAAGTTTGCAAAGAAAGCTACCAAAACGTATACAATTAACAACACAACAGGCAACAAGTTGGTTGCATCGTATAAAAAAGGTAAAAAGTACTACGCGCGCGTACGCACATATAAAACAGTAGGCAGCACAAAGTACTACTCAAAATGGAGTAAAACAAAAGCGTTTTAGTAACAAAAAAAAGAACCTTCGCTATGAAGGTTCTTTTAATATAAATCCGCACATCCGCCAAGGCTGAAGATAACCTGCTGTTAAACGCAGGTGGGTTTCGTCCCTTGTACTTTACTGCTCCCAACGTCCTGCAAAGCAGGGAGGTCTGCAAACCGTACCCGGAGTCCGAATCCCTGAATAAAGATTGTTCGGGTTATTTAAGCTCTTGGTTGTCGAGATGCGCAGACTCGTTCACGAGCGCTGCCGGTGGCAGATGAAGCGAGTGATAAGAGTTGCGTAGCGGTCAAAATTTGCCGCCGCGCCAAGGCGAAGCAAATTTTGGGCACCGCCCGCCGTTCGTCCAAACATATTACGTGATTAAAGCATTTTGATTTGCAAAATACTAACAATCACTTCATATGTTTCTCCTCTCAAATCAAAATTTCGCTTCGCTGCTTTTTGATTTGTTGAATTTAGCAATTCTAATATCTAAACTGTCTTACTGCTCCGGCTCAAAGTACTCTACTTCGTACTTTTCCTCAACTTTAGCCATAAGGATATCGGATACCTGCTCGTATTCCATATCGTTCTGGATTTCCTCAAGGTACTCATCGCCGTTTTCGTCCTCAATAACTTTGAGGATAATCACTTCAAAGTCAGCCTCAACGATTTCCTCATCGTCGTCGCGGTACTCGGTGATTGCAACGTAAACCGCATCCTCGGTTTCATACCTTTCAAGAAGTTCAAAAAGTATTTCGTTTCCGTTTTCGTCTGTTACCGAAATAATGTCCGGCTCATAAATTTCGTTATCCATATCTGTTCTCCTTTAGTATCTTGCCTATATTATATTAAATTAAGATAAAATAGTCAATAGGGAAGCGGCGTTTAGTAAAAACTTACAAAAATTTTCAACAATGTTGAAAAAAACTATTGACAAACGCTAAAAGATGTGTTATTATTAGGTTGAACTTAAGAGAGGGCTCAGAATTAAGAAGTGGAGATTTGTTAGAGCCAAGGTTCAAAATTTAATAAGGAGGCTGAATACTATGATGAAACTTCAGATTGATGGTTCAGCCACCTGTACAGTATCCCAATAGAGATAACGAGATATTTTGGTCGACAGAGGTAAAACGGAATTACCTACGGATCACATGATTGTTAAAGAAGAAAAAGCGTTATAAGCAGGGATTGGAAAAATACTTACAGGTGTCGACTAAAATTTAATACTAAAGTTATATAAGATTATTTTCCTGCTGATAATCAGAGTAGAGATACTCTATAAATAAATTGGATAGAGTTTATCAATTTATTTAATAAAGAAATATTATGAGGATATACCAATGTTCTAGTTAGTACGAACGAATACCAACAATCCTTAAAGAAAGGAAAACTCCGATGTTCTAGTTAGTACGAACGAATATCAACAATCCTTAAAGAAAGGTATAATCCAATGGGCTAGTCAGATTAACTGCAATATAATTGTAGAGGTAAAGTCCAAAAATGTACAAGTAAATAACAGCTCCCGACCAGTAGGTCGGGAGTTTTTTTGCTTTTTAGACAAATGTACATAAAAATGTTGACATTATAATATATTTTATGTTATTATAAAGTGAATAATTATTTTAAGGAGTGATTTTATGATAAAAACCACTAAAAAAGTAATCGCTTGCATTTTGTCGATGCTTATGGTGATTACTTCAGCTCCTTTCATCGCACTTGCTGACGAGCCTATTGATGAGCTCAAAGCGGCAATTACTGCTTACGAAACAAAGATGGACGGAACTGTTTACACAAATATGGAAGCGGCGTATACCTCATACTACAACGCTGTAAAAGCACGCGACGCTTACATTAACGGTATGAGGACTGAAATCGATCTTGCACCGATTACAGCAGACCTCACCACAAAAACTGCCGCTATGCAGGCGTTCACACCGAGCTTTACTACGGTAGTTCCCTCGTTCCATGGCGACGACCTTACTGCTTACGTTGGCACAGCGTACAACAACGTGCTTTATTCACCGCAGGTTGACAACGCTACCGCTACAGCAGAAAACACCAACGCAAAAGTTAAGTACGAGCTTTTCTACGCACCTACAGTTCTTGCGTATGACGGCACAACACAGCTCAGAATGCCTGTTATGGTAAGTGCACAGCTTACTTATTCAAAAACAAGGTATCTGTACGGCAGTTATCCTACCGTATCGTCAACCGATATGGCAGACCATCCTGATTTAGCGCTCATAGGCCGCTGGTATTCAGGCGATAACGTTACCGGCTGGAGTGACAGCAACAACGGTAAGGATGGTAACTGGAGTTTTGCTGCTCAGCTTGCTGCTAACCTTCAGACCTTCGGTTACAACAGCGATACCGGCTACGGCTCAAACCAGTCTACGGATACACGTTCACAGGAACTTCCGCAGTACGGCACACTTGCGTGGTGGCAGGGCAGAATGTTCTACGCTGCAAACATTATGAATGTTAACACCACATTTGCAGACGGCGAGTACCTCAAGACTTATCAGCCGCACTGGTATATCTGCGCAAGTGACAGCCCTAACTCAACTTACGACGCAACTATGATGCGTGGCTCAAACATCATTTATGTAATCAACTACAAGGCGTATACAGACGCACTTGCAAACAATGCCGCAAAGCTGGCAACTATCTATAAGTACAACAAGACTCCCGACCGTGCAGAGGATCTTCTTGAAGCTTATGATACAGCTACTTCATTCAACATCAATTCCTACAATTTCGAGGATTCATCAAAGATTGTTGAGGCTGCAGACCTGATTCAGACACTTTGCGAAACACTTGCAGACAAGAACTCAAAGCTTACTGAGTCCAATATGTCCGACTATAACAAGCTCTTTAATGCTATTGATGCATATGATGATATTTACTTCGCAGGCAACGCAGACGGTCATTACGACGCTACTACCTGGGATACGTTCTCATCAAACTTTGAAAGAGCAGTAAACGCTGCAGGCAACGTTTATGAAAACGGCTATGTTGCTGAATTTGATAATAAGTCCATCGCTTACATCGCAGAAGCGCTTGACTTTATGCTTGATAAATCAGGCGACCTCGGAGACAATGCTACTTACGACTTTGACAGCTCAACAGGCGTTGTAACAATCAGCGGTACAGGCGCCCTTGATGATTACACCGGCACTGACAGCCCGTTTGCAGGTAACACAAAGATTACAAACGTTGTTATTGAAGACGGCGTTACCTCAATCGGCGACAATATGTTCAACGGCTGCACAGGTCTTGAGAATGTTACTATTCCTTCAACCGTAACATACGTTGGCGAGAGCGCATTTGAGGATTGCTCTTCGCTCACAACAATCACTGTTCCTGCAGGCGCAACATACGGCGATAACGCATTCAACGGCTGCACTTCACTTGAGAGTGTTGAGTTCGGCAGCGGCGAGATTGCTTCCAAGGATGAAGCTGACCACAACGCGCCGTGGTATCAGCCAAGCGTTAAGGAAATCATTATCACACCCGGCGTTACCAAGATCGGTGAGCACGCATTCAGCGACGCTACTAATATCGAAAAACTTACCGTACCTTGCGATATCCCTGTTAACACTGCTTCAAACACAAATGCGTTTGAGGGTATGACAGGTCTTAAGTACATCACAATCACACCCGGTACTACCGGCACAATGATTAACTGGGGCGAAAACAGCTATTATAAGCGTTCACCCTGGTACGGCAACAGAAATAATCTGGAAATGCACGTAACCGTTCAAAACGGCGTACAGAATATCTCAAGCCACGCATTCTATGAGTGCTCTAATATTGACGATATCAACCTTCCGGGTTCTATCGCATCTGTCGGCGAAAGAGCATTCTACGGCTGTTCTGCACTTGACGACATTTACTTCTACAATCCTGATTGCGTAATTTACGATTCAGCATTCACGCTTCGTGAACTCATCAAGATTCACGGTTATGATAATTCAACCGCACAGGCTTATGCTAATAAGTACAACAGAGATTTCATTCTTATCGGCGACCACACACATAATTTTATACCTGCTGTAACCGCACCTACCTGCACAGAACAGGGTTATACTACATACACTTGCTCTTGCGGTAATTCTTATACTGCGGATTACACCGATGCAACAGGTCACGACTGGGACGAAGGCACTGTTACAGTTAAACCTACCTGCACAACAACAGGTACAAAGGTTTACACCTGTAAGAATGACGCAAGCCATAAACGCAGCGAAACTGTTGAAAGAGTTGCCCACACTTGGGAAGCAACAAGCACAACCGCAACCTGCACAACACCGGGGATCACTAATTATACCTGCGCAGTTTGTACTTCAACAAAAACTGAAGTTGAGCCTGCTCTCGGCCACGATTATATCGGCACAGTAACGGCACCTACCTGCACAGCACAGGGCTACACAACTTACAACTGCTCACGCTGCGAAGCTACTTATGTAGGTAGTTATGTTGCTGTTCTCGGTCACAACTATATCAGCACTGTTGTTCCTGCTACCTGCAGCGATTTCGGTTATACAGAGCATAAATGCTCACGCTGCCAGGATTCGTATCAGGACACATTAAAGCCAACCAACAATAACCACGATTGGGATGACGGCGTAAAGATCAAAGATCCTGACTGCACTGAAAAAGGTGAAATTCTTCATACCTGTAAGCGCGACCCGCAGCACACTTATATTGAGTATATTGCTGCAAACGGTCACTCTTGGGATGCAGGCGTAGTTACTGCACCTACCTGCACAGCACAGGGTTACACAACCTATACATGCACAGAGTGCGGCGAAACCAAGAAGGGTAATTATACCGGCGTTAACCCCAATAACCACAAGTGGAATGCCGGTGTTGTTACACAGCCGACATGCACATCAAGAGGTTATACAACTTACACCTGCACACTTTGCAGCGAAACTAAAATCGATAATTATGTTGACGCTTTTGGTCACACACCTGGCGCCGCAGTTCAGGAGAACGTTGTTTCTGTAACCTGCACAACAGGCGGCTCATACGACGAGGTTGTATACTGCACAACTTGTACAACAGAGCTTTCAAGAGTAAACCACACATCCGATCCGCTCGGTCACAACTGGGTAGCAGGCAAGGTTACTGCACCTACCTGCACAGCAAAGGGCTACACTACCTACACCTGCTCTAACTGCGGCGAAACCAAGAAAGCTGACGAAACTGCAGCACTTGGCCACGCGTGGAATGAAGGCGTTGTAACCAAGGAAGCAACTGTTGAGGAAACCGGCGTTAAGACTTACACCTGTAAGAACGACCCGACTCACACCAGGACGGAAACTATTCCGCAGCTCACAGTTGCACCTGTTCCTACTGAGGCTGAAGCTAACAAAGCACCTGTTAACAAGCAGATTAAGAAGATTAACAAGATCAGCACAGTCAGCAACATCAAGAAAAAGAACATGACTATCAAGTTCAGCAAGATCAGCGGCGCGCAGAACTACCGTGTTGCATTCCGCAAAGCGGGCGACAAGAACTGGAAGTATTACTGGACTAACGGCAAGTCAACTTATGTTCTTAAAAAGCTTAAGGCAAATCAGCTTTACGAGTTCAAGTTTGCTGCTTATAAGAAGAATAAGAAAGGCAAATGGGAACGCGGCGACTGGTCAACAGTAAGCTACAGATACTTTGCAAAGGCTACTGCTAATCCTCTTAAGACAAAGAAGAATACAATCACTGTATCCTGGAAGAAGGATAAGAACGCGTCTTACTACGAAGTATTCTATGCTACAAACAAGAATATGACCAAGGCGAAGAAAGTTAAGGTTGCAAAGAGCAAGACTAATTACACAATTAAGAAGCTCAAGAAAGGCAAGAAATACTACGTTCGCGTAAGAGCCGTAAAGACAAAGAGCAAGAAGAATTACGTTGGCGAACTTTCCGCAAAAAAGAACATCAAATGTAAATAATTCTTAACAGCAGCGGCTGCCCGGTTTCGGGCAGCCGTGAGGCTGTCGAAAAAGTGTATAACCATGCGAAATACTATTTAGGAGAAATAGTAGGGAGCGGCGACCCCGACGCTCCGCGTGCGAAGCACCTGATAAATAATATCTATGAAAACCCGCAGAAACATTGAGTTCCTGCGGGTTTTGGCATTTCCCGTTTTTCTGTTTTGACTATTTTTATATTTAATGATAGAATGAACTTGCCAAATACTTTATGCATTTTTATCATTTGATAAAAATGCACGCTTTTTCTTTTTGTAGGACAATATGAGCTCGGCATAATATGACAAAATAAAAAAAATCTTGACAAACAGGTTACAACTGATTATAATATACACACAATATTGAAATGCGTTGACAAGAACAACGCCGCTGTTTACTTGATTTCAGAGAACTGCCGGTTGGTGCAAGGCAGCACGGGGACGCAGCGGATATCCTCTTTGAGCAGATGTGCCGAATTTAGTAAGCACATACGGGTTCTCCCGTTACAGAGATAGCATATCACTTACAATCGTAAAGTATGCAAGAGCGCACTGTTTATCAGTGAATAAGAGTGGTACCACGGTATTTATATCGCCTCTTAACCCTTCGGGGTTAGGAGGCTTTTTTGATTAAAAGGGGACGATATTATGGATAATGTAGTAGAAATCCGCTGGCACGGCAGAGGCGGTCAGGGCGCAAAAACAGCAGCCCTCCTGCTTGCAGACGTTGCATTTAAAACGGGCAAATTCGTTCAGGGTTTCCCGGAATACGGTCCGGAGCGCATGGGCGCGCCGATAACCGCATATAACAGAATCGGTGATAATGAAATTCGCGTTCACTCAAACATCTACCACCCCGATTATGTGGTTGTTGTTGATGAGGGACTTCTCGAGGTTGTTGATGTTACCGACGGTCTTTCAGAGCAGGGTGCAATCGTTGTCAACACCAAAAAGCCTGTTGAGGAGATTAAAAAGCACCTCAAGGGCTATAACGGCAAGGTGTTTACTATCGACGCGCGCAAGGTGTCAAAGCAGTGCCTCGGCAAGTATTTCCCGAACACACCTATGCTTGCGGCTATCGTCAAGGTATCCCGTGTAATGGACGAGGACGTGTTCTTCAGCGAGATGAAAGCGTCGTTTGAGCATAAGTTTTCCTCAAAACCGGAGGTTATAGAGGGCAATATGAACGCCCTTAAAATGGCATTTAAGGAGGTGCGCGGATAATGAAAAGCGATGTATCAAAGCTTGGTCTTGACTGCAAGTGGACTGATCTTACAGAAGGTATGCAGATTTACGGCAGCTCGACTTCTGTAGAGTTCAACACGGGCGAATGGGCTTCCGTTCAGCCTGAAATTGATAACGAAAAGTGCATCCACTGCCTTCTTTGCGTGCCTGTTTGCCCCGATAGCTGCATCAGCGTTATCAAGGGCACTACCGCAAGGGGAGCAATTGATTACGAACACTGCAAAGGCTGCGGCATTTGCGTTAAAACCTGCCCGACGGGCGCACTTTCAATGGAAGGGGTGAGGTAGCATGGCAAGAAAAGACAGAATGTCAGGTAACGAAGCTGTCGCAGAGGCGCTTCGTCAGATTAACCCCGATGTAATGGCGGCTTTCCCGATCACACCTTCAACCGAGATTCCGCAGTATTTCTCAAAGCTCGTTGCAAACGGTCTTGTTGACAGCGAGTTCATCCCTGTTGAGAGCGAACATTCCGCTATGTCCGCGGTTATCGGTTCGGAATCCGCAGGCGCAAGGTCTGTAACAGCCACTTCCTCGGCAGGTATGGCGCTTATGTGGGAAGAACTTTACCTTGCTGCGTCAAACCGTCTGCCTATCGTGTTAACGCTCGTTAACCGTGCGCTGTCAGGTCCTATCAACATCAACTGCGACCACTCTGACTCAATGGGTGCGCGCGACGCGGGTTGGATTCAGATTTACGCAGAGAATAATCAGGAGGTTTACGATAACCTCTGTATGGCTTACAGAATCGGCGAGCACAAGGATGTTAAGCTGCCTGTTATGATTTGCCAGGACGGCTTCATCACCTCGCACGCAGTAGAGAATATTACGCTCAACGAGGACGACGAGGTTAAGGGCTTTGTCGGCGAATACGAGCCCGAGCACTCGCTTCTTGACCCAGATTGCGCTATGGCGGTTGGTCCTTACAGCGTTACAAACTACTATTTTGAAGCAAAGCGCGCGCAGGCAGAAGCGCTTAAAAATGCAAAGCAGGTAACGCTTGACGTTGCAAAAGAGTACGCGGCGCTTACAGGCAGGGAATACGGTCTGTTTGAGGAGTACCGTATGGACGACGCCGAGTATGCAGTTGTGATTATCGGCTCTGCCGCTGGCACAACCAAGGAAGCGGTTGATAAAATGCGCGACGAGTGGGGCAAAAAGGTCGGTATGATTAAGATCCGCCTGTTCCGCCCGTTCCCTGCAGATGAAATTGCAAAGGCGCTCGAGGGCGTAAAAGCCGTTGCAATTATGGACAGAACAGAGTCGTATAACGATTCCTGCGGTCCGCTCGGCGCAGACGTTACAACCGCGCTTTACCGTGCAAAGAGCGACTGCCTGACAGTCAACTATGTTTACGGTCTTGGCGGACGCGACGTGCGTGTTAAGCATATGATTGATATTTACGAAGAACTTGAACGTATTGCCGCTGACGGCAAGGTAGACAACCCGTATCGCTATATGGGCGTGCGTGAGTAAGGAGGGGAGAGTATGTACAATTTTAAAGAATTTGTGTCCCGTGAGGACAGACTCGCCCCCGGTCACAGAATGTGCGCAGGCTGCGGCGGTACAATCGCTGTAAGGAATGTGCTTAAAGCCGTTCACGAGGGCGACCACGCCGTTGTGGGTAATGCAACGGGCTGTCTTGAGGTTTCGAGCTTTATGTACCCCTATACGGCGTACAAGGACTCATATATTCACAATGCGTTTGAGAATGCAGGCGCAACGCTTTCCGGCGTTGAAGGTGCGTATAACGCACTTAAGCGCAAAGGCAGACTGAAGGATGATAACTTCAAATTCATCACTTTCGGCGGCGACGGCGGCACGTACGATATCGGATTCCAGTCCCTTTCAGGCGCAATGGAACGTAACCACGATATGGTTTATGTCTGCTACGATAACGGCGCGTATATGAACACAGGTATTCAGCGTTCATCTGCAACGCCTATGTTTGCGGACACCACCACAACGCCTGTCGGCAGGCAGTCGGACGGTAAAATCCAGTACCGCAAGGACTTGGCGGCAATCATCGCAGAGCATCAGGTTCCGTATGTTGCGCAGACTACGTTTGTTAAGAACTTCCGCGACCTGCACTGCAAGAGCGAGCGCGCTATTTACACAAAGGGCGCAGCGTTCCTTAACATTATGGCGCCCTGTCCGCGTGGCTGGCGCTATCCTGCTTACGATATTTTGGATATCTGCAAGCTTGCTGTTGAAACGCGTTACTGGCCGCTGTTTGAGGTTGTTGACGGCAAATGGATACTCAACTACGAGCCTGCAAAGTACGTTCCGATTGAGGAATGGCTTGTTAAGCAGGGCAGGTTTAAGCATATGTTCAAGCCGGGCAACGAGTGGATGATTGAAACCTTCCAGAAGGAAGTTGACCGCCGCTGGGATGAGCTTCTTAAACGCTGCGACGGACATAAATTTTCCTACTAATCATATTACAATTCAAAACCGCAGGATTTATGCATCCTGCGGTCAATTTATTTATAATGATGTATTTTGCTGTGCGAGAGACGGGAACACAATAATTGTACATTTGTGATTTAAGAAATGAAAATAGACCACACAGCAAATGCTGTATGGTCTATTTTGGTGCGAGAGACGGGACTTGAACCCGTACGAGTCGCCCCACACGCCCCTCAAACGTGCGCGTCTGCCGATTCCGCCACTCTCGCTCAACGAATAGAATTATAACAAACGCACGCGCAAATGTCAACACTTTTTTAAAAAATGTTTAAACTAATTGGTTTTTAATTATTAATATTTAACAGGGGAACAGGGAATAGCGATTTTCTCATCGATAATACACAACCGTCCACAAAATTTTATTAACAAAATGTTTACAAATACTTGACATCGGCGTTAGTCTATTATATAATGAAGATGAAATAAAATAGGCAAAAACTTTCAACTTTTAGCATTATTTCTTGTGTACAATGCACAGAGTATAGGCTGCAAGATAAGGTCAGTATCGTTGCGGTTAGTGTTTTACGGTGTGTTAATTATTTAACAATCTTGACAAAACAACCTGCATTGTCGCAAATTGGAGGAGGAATTTATATGAGTACAAAATCAAGAATAGGCAAAAAATTCTTAGCCATAGTACTGTCCGTACTTATGGTTGTTACAATGTTGCCAACATTTGCGATTACAGCAAATGCCGCAGTAAAATGGAATGTTGTAGCATCTTCTGATTTTACGAAAGCGACACTTCAAGTAGAAGGCGGAGCGCTCTCTAATGTTCCAACATACAAAGGCGGCAATCCTATTTCCTGGAACACAGTTGTATGGACCGGAACAGGAAATGCATATAAAACATCGGAAGCCTATGGTATTCCCGACGGATATATGTATATGAGTGGCTACGGAAACAACACGGCATTTCCAATACCAAAGAATTCTTCTACTATGAAAATTGATTTTGGATTTAGCTTCAATTCTTCATATTCTATAGATGCTTCAAGTGGTATTTATGATTTTTTGAAGTTAAACTATGATACAACACTTTTTGGTGATATTGGAAGAGACCAATACGGATATTGTGTGTTTGAACAGGGTGTAGACGGCAAAGCGTATTCTTTTGGTCAAACACTTGCACCTGCAAGCCCTGCAAGACAGACATACTATACAAGTAGTAGCCTCTCTGCCGGTGTTGAGTATCACTATATACTTGAATATGTAGAAGGTCAATATGCTTGCGCTTATATTACCGATGCTGCCGGAAACTATATTCAGGAGCAATTTAATACAACTGATTCCACTTTGTTAAATCAATTCTATCGTGGCTTGCACGAATGGAATGGTATTACAGGTATCCGTATGGGTGACTACAAACAAGGTGATTATCTACGCGGTCTGGAATACAGAAATATTACATTTTACACAGGTAGTGTAACCGGAGGCGAAGCATCTGTAAACAACCTCAGGTCTTTAATTGAAGATTATGAGGGTATAATGGCGAGCGGTAGTGTATATACCAATATGGCCTCTGCATATAAAGCGTATGTTGATGCAAATGAGGCTTATGATGCTGCTGTGTACGGAAACAACACCTCTAAAGTGTCCGACGCGTATTCTGCTCTGTCAAGCGCTATTGCAAATATGAAAACCTGGACGCCTGCGACATTTACCGCAAAGTCTTACCATTATGATGACGAGGCTGTAAATGGTTACTCAAATGTTGTATATGCTACAAGTGGCGACAGCGGAATGTTTGAACCTGACGATTATACTGAACCTGGTGCAACGTATGTTAAACTTTTTCTCCCTAAGATTACAGTTCTTGTTTATGATGGAAAGAATGAAGTGTCTTCGCCAATCGTTGCAGAAACCAAGCAGCATGATAAGGCAGCAGTTAGTAAACAAAAGATTTGCTATATAGCAAGTCCAAATGATACTGTATATTTTGACCAAACGTGGAAAGGTTATACTGAAACAGATTGGAAAAAATGGCCAACAACTACTACAAATCAATTTGGTTCGTTAACATCACACGGGACTTCGTACATGTTTGACACCACTAATAAAAACACACCGCGATTCTGGAGAAACAAATTAGTGTATCATGGCACGGGTAATTCTGCTAATTATTATGAAACTTTTAGTAATTTCAATTTTAGTAGTTATGCGTATTATAGTAATTGGGGTGATAAGTACGGAAGTAAAAGTATTGCGACAACATTTACTAACTACGTTATCAATTACAAGCCTATTATCAGCGATGTCAACACACTTAAATCACGGCTTTCTGCTGTCGATGTTTCAAATTACAAAGAGGGCGGTCTTTCCTCAATTATGATTGCATTTGACGCGTATACAAGTGATAGCGTTAATCCAAATAAGTATGCGTATTCAAATGTATCAAGCGATGTTTCTGCGTGTGCAACTGAAATAAAAAATGCTCACAATAATTATGCTTCTGAAACAGTTGGTGCCGCTGACAATGCAAACAATTACATCAAACTTCGCAGTTATTTAACTGACGGTTTGAGTGGTACGTTTGATTTTGGTAACGGCAATGTTACATTAACGGCAAAACAGATATTTGAAGATTCTGCATATAACGCAGATAACCTTGCAAATTACGGTGACTCAACAACCGGTTTCTACAAGGCTTATCTTGACGCTGTCAACCATATGGCGGCTCTGCCTGCTACAACCAGCGCAAGCGATTATGATGGAAGCACAGCGGCTTCGCTTGCAACGGCGCTGAAAAATGCATTTGATTTGCTTTCTGTTAAAGCGCCTATTGATCCGCCTACATTCACAGGTCAGGCATATATAGGCTCAACAAATACTATCACAATTAATAACCCTTCCGTTGCAGACGGTGCAACTGTTCACTATTCTATCGAGTATACTAAAACCGATAATACAAAAGTGACAGAAAACGGTACTTTCTCAACCGCAAGCAAGGATATCACACTGTTTGCTGCTAACGCTTCTTCGGTTATATACAAGTCTGCGCAGATTACCGCGTATGCAGAGAAAAACAACAGCCCGACAGATAATGTTACAGCATCGTATACATATCTGCCTGCGCCTACAATTATTAATGACCACACCTCGGCGGCGCTCGAGGATAATACTGTGTTTGTAAACTATACGGTAAGTGTAACATCAAACAGTACAGCTCCGAATCCGACATTTGAGTACAGCTTCAATGGCAGTGCATGGTATCCAATGCCTGCACACCTCAATCCGTTTGGCAGCGGCGCAGCGCAAGGCGACAGTCCTGCTTATGATAACTCAAATCTTGATAAGGTTACGCTCTATGTAAGAGAAAAGTATAATATATCCTTTGAAACAACTTCAAAAAGGATTATCAACAGAGCTACTGCGCCTACTATCACCGCTGCAAGTGAGTATGTTGATGAAAACCACGGTTTTACTGTTAATGACCGTGACACCGTACATGGTACGCTCAAATTTGAACTTTCGACTGATAACAGCAACTGGGTTGAGTTTGATTACAACAACGAGTTGGACAACGGTATAATTAAACCGTTTAACATTATCAGTCCTGCTTCAAGTCAGACTGTTTATGTAAAGGCTCGTTCTTACAGAAACGGTGACTATTCAGAGTATTCTGACATCAAAACTTTCCACTACCTGTCACGTCCTGCGGTAACCTTCGGCGGCAGCGCGCTTGCTGATAACGCAATCGTTGCAGACGACGGCACTATTACCGTAACTAACACAAGCGGCGCTACCGACGGACTTAAGTACAGTATTGACGGCGGTTCAACTTGGACGGCTATTGCAAACGGTGCTTCATTCTCGCCGTTTACGCTTAATTCCACCGCTACAAAGCTCTCAGTACAGGTTAAACAGGAAAAGGACGGCTCTACATCGCCGATTTATTCTGCAACAATTTACAATAAGCCGACTGCGCCCACTATCATTAGTGAAAATGAGTTCCTTGATAAAACTCACGGCGTTACGGCTTCGTTGCAAGACGGTTCTGATAACACCGCTTCAACTCTTGAAATCAGTACTGACGGCTCAGCATTCACAGCTTATACGGGCAAGGTTTATCCGTTTAGCGGTGTTACCGACGAAAACTCAAGACCTACCATAACTTATTACGCCCGTGCTAAAAGGGTTATTGACGGCGTTACGGCATATTCCGACGTTGTTGATACCGGAACGCTGTATTATCTCTCACAACCGAGAATTATGGACGCCTCCGGTTTAAGCGATATTACCGCAAATCAGGCTCTGCTTGAAAGTGACACCGTTACTCTTCATCCGCAAAGCGGACATCTCGGTGATTTGAAGTACAGTTATGATGGCGTTTCGTGGAGTGATTACTCAGCTGCTATTGCACCGTTTGCAGCTAATTCTACAAAGCTCAGCGTAACAATATACGCAAAGCAGGTTAGCGGTGCTTGCGAATCTGCTGTATATTCGATTAAGGTTGTTAAGAACGACACATTCTATATCTACTCCTACACCTCGGGCAAAACACCGCAGTACTCGAGCAGAGAGTTCAGTAACAGCTCTAAATTGTTTGTTTCAACAACCGCTGTTGTGGCAGACGATATTACCAAGTACGGCGCTAACAGTAAGTATCTTGACAGCATTTACTATAAAGTCACGGTTGACGGCGAACCTGACGATACTCTTTATCATTACGACAATGACGGTATTGATATTGCAACGCATACAAGCGGCGAATACACTGCGCCCGACCTGACCGGCGCAAGCGTTGTTAAGATTCAGGCGTTTATCGTTGAGGATGATGGCAGCGGCGGACTTGTATCGTGCAGGGAATACGCAACGCAGACGTTCTTCAACACCGTAAACTACAGTGAAGATGTTATGCACGAGTCGTTTAACAATGCGTCAGTCAGCGGAACAACGCTTACTTTGAGTGACCGCTCAACTGCAACGCTGCTCGGCGGCGCAGGTACGGCTTCAATCGTTGAGGGCGCGGGATACGTCGACGGCAACAAGAATTCGCCCGACTGGCGTAATAACGTGCTTAAGATTAATGCAAATTCAACCGCGCCGGGCAACAGCATCCAGTTTACAAACAACCCGCTTGCTGATCCCAAGGCGGCTGCAGCGGCTAATACAAGCGGCGTAACAATTTCGTTCTGGCGTTATCTTGAAAAGGACGGCGTTTGCGCTAACCTTGGTACATCCGGCGACCCGACAGGCTATCCTTGGCGCAATGCTATTGCGTTTGATGACGCTTGGCAGAATCACGAGGGATATTACCTTATTGAAGTCAACGGCACTAATTCGCGCTGCGTTACAAATAACTTGGATTATTATGACTATGCTCAGGAGAATCAGGATCCAACAGGTCACGCAGCGGGCAACGCACGCGGCAACTGGGTAAACGTTGTAATTACGATTGACCCGAACAGCGGCGTAATGCTTTATACAAATGGCGAGCCTCACAAGATGAAAGCAGGTTATCCCAAAAAGATTGGAACTACTTTCTCCGGCAAGAGCGACGCTGTTGTTGCACAGGAAATTCTTGAGTTTATTACAAGCAATACTACAAGATTGCTGTTTAACTACGGCGAGGTAAAAGAAGGTAACGACTTCGATATGTACCTTGACGATGTTCGCATTTACACCGGCGTTAAGTCGCAGGTGGACATCAACAATATGTACATTTCAAGCGATGCCGACGTTGTGTCTGATTTAACTTCCACTTCGCACGATCCGACCAATGTTACGGTTTACACGCTTAAGCACGATGTTACTTACACTGCTTACAGCGAAGCAAATGCGGCTAAATCAATTACTATCCCTGCAGGCACAACTGTTGGTCAGGAAGTTATTGATTACTGTAGCCTCAGCCCGATTCCGGGCGGTGCCGATGTTTCTGCTGTTGATGAGTACTCATTCGGTACCGGCATGACGATTTACCACAAGAACAAGTCGAACGGCAAGTGGGAAGTTGTTGGCGACGATCAGGGCAGATGCGGTTACCAGAATCAGAAGCTGTTTGGCGGCGATTATGAAACTACACTTAATGAAGCGCTTTCTTACGCCGCAGAGGACGACAAAGTCGGCGCAGGCAAGCTCGTATGGGCGCCGCACGTGATGTTCAACCTTTTCAATGCAAAGTGGACTTATTACGGTTCTGCTTCGTCGTGGAGTTCGCAACATTCTGCAATATTTGTTTGCGACGGTGCGGAAAACGGCAGTATTGAAGGTCCGTATACTTACAGGCAGGTTGTTTATAAATCCAACGGTCATCCTAATGCAATCGACCCGTGTTGCTACTACGCGTATGACGGCAATAATAAACCGATTACAAATAATGTTTATATGGCGTTTGGCTCATGGGGCGGCGAGAATTGTATAGCGCTTAAAACGCTCTATGCTGACGGCGACGGTAATAATTTCACAACAGCATTTGATGACAACAGTACTAAATATCTGTGCCATGGTATTAACAGCACGCTTGAGGGTGCTTCTGACGGCAGCTCAGGTGAGGGTGCATACATCACTTACGAAAACGGTTATTATTACTTGTACGTTTCTTATGGACAGAATACAGGTTCTTACCTTGAACGTGTGTTCCGTTCAAGCAGCCCGACCGGCGGATTTGCAGGCTACAATGAAGTAGCTGCGCTTGATAACGAAACGCATAAAACGCACGGCGGTCAGGTTCTTGCACCGTTTGACTTGTCGAATTACGACTACACAATGGTTTCCACAGGTCATAACTCGGTTTACAAGACTGTAAACAATTACGGTCAGGTTGTAACTGTAAACTCGGCTCATGCAAGACCGCTTGCTAACGCTGATCACAGCTGGCAGGCATTGCCGGACGGCGCACTTGCAACACGCCAGAGTGAGGTAACAGGTAATATTAACCTGCTTAATCAGGTGGCGTATAACGAGGATGGCTGGCCGGTATTCATGCCGTTCCAGTACACAGGTAACGACAAGGTTAAGTTCGCTGACGGTGAAATCACTGCAGAGAAAATCGAAGGCATTTACGGCGCTAACGACCTGCAGAATACCGAGTACTACAACTATGCAAAAGAGTACATGTATACAATCATCAAGGACGAAACCGACCCGATGCTTGCTTATGAGTACGGTACAGACGGTTCGGGTGCAGTGTTTAAGGATTACATCAGGCTTACCCGCGTAACAGAAGGTCCGAACACAGGCACAGTTTACGCAACCTACTATACTGATAAAAACGATATGGCAGGTTCAACGCTGTACAAGGGCGTAGTCGGCACTCATAACGGACAAATCTGCATTTCCATGGTTTGCACGGAAGACTATGAGTACACCTGGACTTACCGCATCAGCGAAATTCCTAAAACAGAGGACGTTGACGCACTTGGCGACAGCGTATCTATGGACGGCGTTCTTTATACGCATAAGCCAAAAGATTCTTATGCTATGTACGGTCGTGAGATTTCCTGCGACTTCGATTACGGAAAATCAAGCCTGCACCAGGGTGAGCGCTGCACAACTGTTACAACAACTTATCCTGCAAAGATTGACCTGTCAGACCCGGCGGCGATTTACTGCTTGTCCGATGAAGAGCTTTGCAAGACAGGTGAATATGCAGGCGGCGATTACAGCCTGACGGCACTTAATGATAACAAATGGTACGACAAGGCAGGTAATAAGTATACTGATGCAGAGGCGATTGCCCGCAACGGTCTTGGTACCGGCGGCGCGTCGGATAAGCTTAAACATCTCTACGGCGTAACCGGCTACGTTTCGGACTACTACTTTGATGCTGATTCGGGTAAGTACCGCGATAAAGGTGTAACGCTTATCATCGGGTACACGGACATTACAAGCGGCAAAAATTATAGCGAATTTGAATTCTGCTACGTAATGGCTAACCCTGCAATGGCACATACAATTCAGGGTATCAGAAACCAGTCAAAAGATGGTACATCCAGAAAAGCAAGTCAGTTGCTTTATGATAGATTCCAAGGATCTTATGGCCATGCTTCTGGAATTATATCTGAAGTTTCTAAACAAAGCGCTGTAAACGCAGGTAGTTCTTCAACTGGAGAACCTATTATGCATGGTACTGGTGTGTTCAATTATGCCGGTACTTGGGGTAATTCAGAGTCTGTATCTGCTTCGTACGATAGTCCTTCTGCAATGGCAAGTAAGTTTAATTTCTTTGAAAGCAATGTGGGAATTAACTCTGGTTCGTACGGAATGATTGAACATAATGACACTGGCGAGAACTCTTTTTCAGTTTCATCTAATGTTGTTGATACCGATTATTATGTTGACTATTCTAATACAGATAATTATAAGTCAAACAATCCATATGGTCTTATTACTGTTAACGGAAGTGGCAAACCTACAGGTTACTCGTTTGATTTTAAAACTTCGAATATCAAATGGGTTGGTGATAACGAAGCAGATTTCCGTTGGGGTACAACATCATATATGCTTACAACAGGTGATGCCAAAACTAAACTAACTCTTGATAGCACGTATGATTCTTCAAAGGATTCGTTTGTAAAAGGTATTGCTTCGGACACTACAAGGTATTCATATGGTAACTATACCGATAGTGAAATGACGGCATTAGGTTACACCGATACTGAGTTTAAGATTTCGGGTACTGGTGATTATTGTACAAATTCGAGCCACGGAAGTGCTTCTACTTCAAATCGTAATAATTTACCAAATGCACATACGCTTGGTTTATATAATGACGATTTAAAAAAGGTGGTTAATGGATATTTCTATAATAGCTCTGAATATGATGCTGCATATCCAAGTAACGATAACTATACAGCTGGATTAACACGTGCTCTTCCGGTGGTTAACGCGGGCAGAACTGACACAAATGCATGGAATATGCACATTACCTTTACTGGTAAACAATCTGTTGCTAAAAACAGTGATCCGGGTGACAAAGAAACTTATCGAGCTGAAAAGTACGCGAACTTTATTTTGGAGCAAGGCGTTATTGTACAGCCTGCAACATATGCAGATGTTTTTGGCGCTTACATTGTTGTTGCAAGATATGTAATATGCGAAGAATCTTACGCATACTACAACATCGGCGTTCACACCTGCGATAAGGGTGCGGCAAGAGCGTTTGCAGATAACTACCTGCGCAAAAAACTTGCTGTAACAAAGAATCCCAACGGTTCGGTTAGCGTTAAAAAGAACGCTACCACAGGCGCACCGATTTACCTTGATGAAAACGGCGACGAAACTACAAATGTAGACGAGGCTGCAATTATCAATCCGCAAGCCTTCACGCTTAAGTCGTATCAGGATTACATCGACGCGGTTGCTGAACTCAACTGGTTTGTTAATAATCCTACTAACACCACGTTTAAGGATTACGCTAACAGCGGCTCGAACGCTTCTACAGAGTACACCACTGCTTATACTGCAGGCGGATCGCCGATTTACAACACTACTACAGCGGGCGATAACATCTTTGATGAAAACGTTAACACCGTTCACACCGACTCGGTTCAGGCTATGCTTATCAATAACGTAATCACTGCTTATGAGAATCTGTTTGAGCAGGCAGATTATAAGAACGCGGCTGACGAGTACGCAACGGTTAAGCTCTTTGACGGCGATACAGAGTCGTCAACAATTGCAAACGTTGATAAGATTACAATTACCCCGACTGAAGGCGAAGCGCAGATTTACACAAAGGATAACTTCACAGACGATTCCTGGAACTCATTTGTAACCCTTATTGTTAATGTATCTTCTGCATTTAACTACAAGTGCGGCGAATCTGTTTCTCCTAAAGATAAGGATTCCTGGCGCCACGTTAACCTTTCCGGCGCAGAGTACAGGAACCTGCTTAATATCCTGAAGAGTGCAGACGACACTTTGCTTGAAAGCGTGGATATAGAGTCACTTACTACAACCTATAACACCAAGCACGGCAACGACGCTGCAGGCTCGGCTACAGGTACAGCAACAGGCGGTATATTCACAAGTACGGCTAAAACTGTCAGCGGCACCGAATTTGCAGCAGGTCAGCAGGTATATACCTTTGCAAGCTGGAACACACTTAACAGCGAGTGCGTTAAGGCGAATGCTTATCTGACTGTAGGCAACGCAAAATACGCACGCAATCAGAGCAAAACGATAAGCGGCGCAAATGTGGTGAATAAGGGCGATAATGAGCCTGACTTCAGCTACAAACAGGGTAAATACAAGGTAACAGGCGTTACCAAGTACACGTTTGACGGCATTAACTTCTACGCTCGCACAATTGATAAAACTCAACGTTCCGACGAGCAGCTTGAAGTAGATGGCGAAAATACTGCTCTCGGCGGACTGTCACTTGTGGTTGTTGATACCCCGGACTGCTACAATACTTACGACAGCGCAAAGACAATTGTTGATACGCTTGATATGGATAAGTACACCGCGGCAGGTCAGGAAATTATCACCAACGCTTCAACTACTACAAACAATGCTGTTTACCATACTCTCAACAGTGATGAAGCAACGGCATACAACGCTGCTGTAACGGGTGCAAGTCTTGCAGCGGGCGACAAGCTTCGCCAAACTACAACCGGACAGACAGACCCGCAGTCCTCGGCGCTTATGACTGCTATTAACAACGTTAATGGCACCAAGGAAAACGGCGAGTATAAGTACATCAAGTACTTCAAGGTTACGTTTAGCAAGGAATACTCGGATACAGAGCTGTATATGGACAGTGAAGTTCACAAGGTTATGTACGGCGACCCGATTACCGTTTCAATCGACAGTTCTGACAAGATTGTTAACTGGGGTATTTCGATTTACGACGGTGAGTATGCAGACGATTTCAGCGAAAAGCCAAGAGCATCGCAGAAGGTATCCAGTGTAATGGGCGGCTCGCTTACCAGAATTGCAAACAACAATATGGCAATCGTTGCGGAAGTTGAACAAAGCTCTGTTCCAAACGGCAAGATACAGTTCAACATCCTTGACGCTTACGGCAAGCTTAACGATGTAACATACGGCGCGTCGCTCACAAGAAACGGCGATGCTATTACATCAAGCACAACGATAGACAATCTCGAGTATCCGCTGCTGATTGACGGTAGTGAGATTTCGCTCAAAGCCGTGCCGTTCTACACGCAGACAGGCTGGACGATTACCAAAAAGAGCAACACGCTCTTTACAATCAGACCTATCTACAGCGTTGCGGATGTTTATAACATCACGGTTATAGACGACGGCACCCACACCGATTACGAGAGAAAGTACGATTCCAAGTATTACCTCAATGTATCGGAGAAAAACAGCGCTAAGTTCGCTGCGTGGGCTGTTAAGAAGGGCGACATGTACCAGATTGCATCGTACAGCAAGAGCTATATGTTCTACGTTTGCGCTAACGAAACTTACGTTCCGATTATCAATGTAGGCACTGCTGAAGCACCTTCTTACAAGACTGCTGAAGGCGTTGCGATTACATCGTCCAACATTGACGGCGTAATTACCAAGACCGGCGCCCTTAATGCGGACGCCTTTGTAACCAACAAGATTAAAGAGCACTATCCGTTTGTATCTGTTGAAAATGCAAAGATGTCTACAAAGGACACGGTTAACGGCAACTTAAGGTATACTAAAGCGCGTCTGTTTGTAAGAATTACAGAGGGTTCGGATGCTAAGCTGTCAAGCTATGGCGTGCTGTTCTTCAACGGCAATAACAGTGCTGAAAATATGGTTATTGACGGCGACGGCGTATACCGCAGAGCGGTTACAAATAAACTCGAAACAGGTCAGTTTACTTACACATTATCCAATACCAAGAACGGATTCTCACAGAACGTAACGTTCAGAGCATATGTAAACTACGACTTCGATTACACCGCAGGCGGCACGACAGCTTCCATCAACGGACTTGATTACTCAGACATCGCAATTGCAACAGTCTGATACAAAAAATAAACGGGTGGATTTCCACCCGTTTATTTTGTTAAATTTTAGCGTGGTATGCATTGATCTTGCCGTCAATAATATCAATCACAGCGTATGACGAATTGCACACCGCACCCGGATTTATCAGGTAAATGCCGTCAATCTTTTCAATGTACGGCGTGTGCGTGTGACCGAACAGGCAGATATCTACCTGTTCTTTTTTTGCGGTTTCAAGCAGCCTTTCGTATCCGTGCTTTACGCCGTAGGTGTGTCCGTGGCAGAAGAAAACCTTCTTATCAGCAAACTTTACAACCTTCCAAAGCGGCATAGTGCTCTCCCAATCACAGTTGCCGGCAACGCATTCAAAGCGTATTTTCGGGTAAATAAACGGTATATTCTCAACGTCGCCCTCGCCGTCGCCGCAGTGTATAAACAGGTCGGCATTGTCGATGTGTCTGTCAATAATATCATACAGGTAATTCCTGCGCCTGTGCGAATCGGAAGTCACAACAATTCTCATCATAACACCTCAAAATCAATCATAATATTAATATATTATACTACATAACGGGGGAATGTTCAATGCCGCAATTTTCTGGCAACGAAATTGACGAAGCAAAAAAGCGCGTGCGTGAAATGCAGGAACGCACAAGGCACCTTGCAGACACAGACAAATCGGACGAATTAGACGCAGAGCAACTGATCATGCTCATCGACCTACTTCAACCGCTAAAAAGTAAAGACACCACGCCGCTTGCGCTGTTTGCCCTCATCTCCGCAATGAAGGAAAACTGCAACAAAACCCTGATTTTAGCATTAATATATATTTTATTATAATTGTGGATATTTTTATTAAAGTGTGTTATAATACCCAATTAGGTGATTAAAATGAAGGAATTTACACAAATCAATATCGGCGCAGGCATTGACATTGTTTACGCTAAAACCGATAAGTTTAAGACTAACGAAATTGCGGTGTCGCTTCTAACACCGCTTTGCGAGGACACGGTTTCCGCTAATGCGCTTTTGTTCAATCTTATTTCCCGCACAACTAAAGCGTACCCGACGGTTAACGAGTTTAACCGCAGGCTTGCCGCGCTTTACGGCGCAAAGGTTAACTGCTCTGTGGGCAAGCTTGGCGAAAATCAGTCGCTTACCATTATGATGTCGTCACTCGCCGACCGTTTTGCCATTGATGGCGAAAGTATCGGCGCCGACTGTTTTGACTTAATCGCAGATATGCTTTTTGCGCCCAACACCGATGAAAACGGCCACTTTTTTGAGTCGGATATCAAGCGCGAGAAAAAGCTGCTTTGCGAAAAGCTTGACGCTGAATACAGTGAAAAACGCATTTACTCTCTGCGTAAGCTTGAAGCGCTGATGTTCGAGGGTGAGCCTTACGCTATCAACAAGTACGGCACGAAGGACAGCATCAATGCGCTTGACGGCAAGGCGCTCACCAGTGCTTATAACACGCTGCTTAAGTCTGCTAAAATCCAGATTACCGTTGTTGGTAATGTTGATATTGACTACATCACTGCTCGCGCTGCGGCTTGCTTTGCCACAGTCAGCAGGGAATATCAGCCGCCAGTTAAGGCTGTGTTTAAGCCGTTCCCAGAAATGATTAAGGACGAACGCGAAGCAATTGACGTTGAGCAGGGCAAGCTTGTTATAGGCTACAGGGTTAACTGCGAGGATAACTTTGCCGGCAGACCTGACGTGCGCCTGTTTTGCGATGTTTTCGGCGGCGGACCTTACAGCAAACTGTTCACCAATGTTCGTGAGAAGATGTCGCTTTGCTACTACTGCTCGGCGCGCTATGACCGCCGCAAAAGCTGCGTAATTATTCAGTGCGGCTGCGAGGAAGAGAATATGAATAAAGCAGTTGACGAGATTAACCATCAGCTTGAGTCTGTTCAGAACGGCGATATTGAAGAGGAATTTACCGCTGCTAAAATGGGCGTTTCGGACTTGATTATGTCCGTACGCGACGACTCTGTTTCGCTTTGTATGTGGTATTCAAGCCAGATTACAGATGCAGAAATTCTGTCGCCCGAAGCATCAGCAGAGTGCAATAACAGCGTTACTTTTGATGAGATTGTGAGTAGCGCAAAACTGCTTAAACTTGATTCCGTTTTCAGACTTGTACCGAGTAAGGAGGGCGAATAATGGCTGTTAAAGAGGTTACATCATCGATACTCGGCGAAAAGTATTATGAAATTGACCACAAAAGCGGTCTTAAGATTTACGTTATGCCAAAGGAAAACTATTCCTCGGCTTATGCGATTTTCGGCACAAAGTACGGCTCGGTTGATACTCGTTTCAGGCGTTCCGACTGCAGCGAATTTACCGAGGTTCCCGAGGGTATTGCCCACTTCCTTGAGCATAAACTCTTTGAGAGTGAGGAACTTGACGCCTTTGCTCGCTATGCAAAAACAGGCGCAAGCGCAAACGCCTACACATCTTTTGACAGAACGTGCTACCTGTTCCAGTGCAGCGATAATTTTAAGGATAGTCTGGAAATTCTGATTGACTTTGTGCAGAATCCTTACTTCACGGCACAGACTGTGCAAAAAGAGCAGGGGATTATTGCCCAGGAAATCAGGATGTACCTTGATTCGCCGGGCTGGATGAGCACCTTCAACCTGCTTAAATGCTTTTACCACAAAAACCCCGTGCGCATTGATATTGCAGGCACAGTTGAGTCGATTGCACAGATTACAGACAAACTGCTGTACGACTGCTACAACACGTTTTACAACCTGCACAATATGGCGCTTGCAGTTGTGGGCAACGTAACCGTTGACGACGTGCTTGAAGTATGCGACAAATTCCTCAAGGATGCGCCGCCGCTTTCAATCGAACGTTCTATTGAAGCGGAAGAACGCGACATCGTATGCGATTACAAGGAACACAATCTACCCGTTTCCATCCCCACTTTCTCATTTGGCTACAAGGAAGCATGCGTCAAGCCAATCCCGACCTTCCGCGAGAATATTGCCACCGATATTCTGCTCGAAATCATTGCAGGCACAACCTCGCCGCTGTATTCACGCCTTGTTGAGCAAGGGCTTGTTGATACCTCCTTCGGCGGCTCATACTTCATAGGCAACGGCTTTGAAACCGTGATTTTTGAGGGCGAGAGCGAGGATCCTGAAGCTGTAGCCGCTGCGATTAAGCAAGAAATCGCCGCACTTAAGGCAAACGGCATAACCGAAGAGCAGTTTGAAATTGCTCGCAGAAGCCTTTACGGTCAGGAAATTATGTCGTTTAACGACACGGATACAATCGCAAACGCACTTATCGCCTGTGATTTTAACGGCTGGTCGCTGTTTGACGGCATAGAGATATATCAGCAAATCACTCTGCAGGAGGTGCAGGATAGGCTTAATTCCATGATGGAAGAAAAGTACTCCGCACTTTCGGTTGTAAGAAATAAATAATGGAGGACAAATAAATGTCTGATGTAACACACGTTTATTTTGACGGACTCGGTATTGATTTTGACCTGCCGTCCGTTGCGTTTTCCGTATTCGGGCACGACGTCCACTGGTACGGTGTTATTATAGCCTTCGGCTTTGCACTTGCAGTGCTTTACGGCGGCAGAGGCGCGTACAAGTGGAAGATGAGCCTTGACGGTATGACCGATGTGCTTATCTGGGGCACAATTTTCGGTATCGTCTGCGCAAGGCTTTACTATGTGGCTTTTGAATGGGGATACTACTCAAAGCATCTTAACGAGATTCCGGCTATATGGAACGGCGGTATTGCGATTTACGGCGGAATAATCGGTGCGCTTATCGGTGCGGCAATCGGCTGCAAAATCGGCAAAATCAACTTCCTTAACTTGCTCGACCTCGGCGCGCTCGGCTTGCTTATCGGTCAGGGCATCGGCAGATGGGGCAATTTCTTTAATCAGGAGGCTTTCGGCACTAATACAGATACGGCACTGTTTCGTATGTGGTCGCCAAAAATCCGCGACACTCTTGCTGCAAGCGCAGACGCACTCGCTGCAAAAGGCATTGATGTTGACCCTACAAGTGCTGTTCACCCCACATTTTTGTACGAAAGTGTATGGTGCATATTCACCTTTGTAATCCTGCACATAATTGTTACAAATTACCGCAAATTCAAGGGCGAAATCTTTATGCTCTACGGCATTATGTACGGTGCAGAGCGTATGATTGTTGAGGGTATGCGCACAGATTCGCTGTATATCGGTTCTACGAATATCCGCGTGTCGCAGTTGCTCTCCGCGATTATCGTAGCGGTTGCGCTGGCGTGCTTCGTTTACTTTATGGTGCGGTACAAAAAGGGCAACCTTCCCGCAAAAATGCTGCCCGAAAAGCCTAATCAGGTTGTATATGCGGACACAGACGGTTATTCGTCAATCACAATTGGAATTGACGATGAAGAATATAATGAATTAGTTGAAAACAGGGAGAAGAAAAATGCAGATAATTGACGGAAAAGCAGTATCAAAATCAGTTAAAGAAAGCGTAAAAGCAGAGTGCGATGAACTCAAGGCAAAGGGCGTTACACCCGGACTTGCAGTAATACTTGTAGGTGAAGATCCTGCGTCGCAGGTTTATGTTCGCAATAAAGAAAAAGCCTGCGAAGAATGCGGCTTTTACAGCGAAAAATACGCAATTCCTGCAGACACAACGCAGGAAGAACTGAACGCACTTGTTGACAAACTCAACAAAGACCCGAAGATTAACGGTATTCTTTGCCAGCTTCCTCTGCCGTCACACCTTGACGACAAAGAGGTTATCAACCGCATTGATCCGATTAAGGACGTTGACGCGTTCCACCCGGTAAATGTAGGCGCTATTATGATTGGCGATTATAACTTCCTGCCCTGCACACCTGCAGGCGTAATGGAACTTATCCACTCAACAGGGGTTGATGTAAGCGGCAAAAAGGCTGTTGTTATGGGCAGAAGCAACATCGTCGGCAAGCCTATGTCAATGCTTCTTCTGCACGAAAATGCCACGGTTGAGATAACACATTCCAGAACGCAGAACCTCGCAGAAATCACAAGCGGCGCAGATATCCTCATCGCCGCAATCGGCAAGGCGAAGTTCGTTAAAGCCGATATGGTTAAGGAAGGCGCGGTAGTTATCGACGTCGGTATGGACAGGGACGAAAACGGCAAGCTCTGCGGCGACGTTGATTTTGACGACGTTAAGGATAAGTGCTCATACATAACGCCCGTACCCGGCGGCGTTGGTCCTATGACAATCTCAATGCTGATGAAAAACACCCTCACCGCAGCTAAAATACAAAACGGTATTCAATAATTTGTAGGGAACGGCGACTTCGACGTTCTGTATAATCACACATATGATAGGTAAAATAATTTTATTATTAATCTTAATATCACTTAACGCAGTCTTCGCCAGCGCGGAGATTGCAGTTATTTCAATGAACGACGCACGTCTGCGCCAACTCACTTCCGAGGGCAATAAAAAGGCGGTGCGTCTTTCAAAGCTTACAGACCAGCCCTCGCGCTTTCTTGCGACTATTCAGGTTGCAATCACGCTTGCAGGGCTTCTTTCAAGTGCGTTTGCGGCAGACAGCTTCGCCGCGCCCATAGTAGACGCGCTTATCCGTGCAGGCGTCACCGTGCCAAAGCGCGTGTTAAGTTCGGTAACGCTTGTAGTAATCACGCTTATTCTCGCATATTTCAACCTCGTTTTCGGCGAACTTGTGCCCAAGCGTATAGCGATGAAGCGCGCGGAAAGTATGGCGCTCGGTATGAGCGGTATGCTCTACGGCGTGTCCGTAGTGTTCAAGCCTGTTGTGTGGCTGCTCACTGTTTCCACAAACCTTGTGCTGCGCATCTTCGGCATAAATCCCGATGAGAATGACGAAAAGATCACCGAGGAAGAAATCCGTATGCTTCTCTCGCAGGGCAGCGAGCAGGGAACAATCAAGGAATATGAAAACGAGATTATTCAGAACGTCTTTGATTTTAACGACACAACTATTGAGCAAATCTGTACTCATCGCCGCGATGTTGATCTCCTCGACTGCGCGGACACTGTTGAACAGTGGAACAAAACTATTAACGAAACGCGCCACAGCTTCTATCCGCTTGTGCGCGATAATAACGAGAATATTATCGGCATCCTTGATACAAAGGATTACTTCCGCCTCAAAAACAAAACAAAGCGCACCGTTATTGCAAACGCGGTTGACGAGCCCGTGTTTGTGCCCGAGGGTATGAGCGCGTACAGGCTGTTTAAGCAGATGAAAAGCAGCCGCAAGTATTTTGCTGTCATAGTTGATGAATACGGTGGATTTGAGGGCGTAATCACGCTTCACGACCTTATGGAAGCGCTTGTGGGCGATATGCACGATATCGATGAGGGCAGAATTACAAAGGACATTCAGCCCCTTACAGAGGACAGCTGGCGCATCAAGGGCAGCGCCGATATTGCCGAGGTTTCGCACACGCTCGGGCTTGATTTGATGAACGAGGATCTGTACGATACCTTCAACGGTTATGTATGCGACGTGCTGCAGCGCGTACCTAACGACGGCGAAATATTTATTTGCGAAACGGACGACCTTACAATTTCTGTCCGCACAGTCAAAAACCATATGGTGCAGTCCGCAATTGTGACTAAAAAGCAAAAAGACGGGGCTGTCTCACAACAGTGAGGCAGTCCGTTATAATTCTTTGTAACCAAAACGCCTGATTATTGTTGTATATATCAGGAGGATAAAAAATGCTGATACTATATTTATCTCTCATTGATGATGAAAAAGACAGAAGTAAATTTGAAAATATTTATTATGAATACAGGGAAAGAATGTTCAGCGCCGCATTTGACGTTGTTAAGAATAACGAGGACGCGGAGGATGCCGTGCAAAATGCATTTGTCGGTATAGCTAACAATATGAATGCTATCGGCGATGAGTATTCTAAAAAAACGCTTTCCTATGTAGTAAAGGCTGCAAAGAACGCCGCAATCAATATTTACAATAAAAAGAATAAGATTAATACTATTGAATACGATGATGAACTTTTAATTTCTGACAATGATTTTATTGATGAAATAACTGCTAAACAAAAGGTTGACGAAATCGTTGACGCTATTTACGGATTAAAGGACACATACAAGCTGCCTTTGTATTATTATTTTGTTTGCGATATGAAAATCGGCGACATCGCAAACCTGCTTGGTATAAGTACCTCCGCAGTCAAGGTGCGGATTCACAGGGGCAAAAAGGAACTTTTAAGACTTACGGGGGATGATCACGATGACAAATAAAGAATTGTTTGTTCAGGCATTCCTGCAGGCGGATGCGCTCGAAATGGAAAAGTATCAGGCTGAGGCCGATTTCAGCCACGAGTTTTCCGAAGATTTTGAAAAGAAGATGAATAAGCTTATTGCAAAGAATAATCGCATCAAGCTTAACACAAGAAGAAAAATTTCCAAGGCGCTCATTGCGGCAATAATTGCAATTACTGTGCTGTTTACAGGCATAATGAGCGTGTCCGCTTCCAGAGAAAAGGTCGTTGAATTTGTGGAAAATATTCTCTGGGCGCATATTACCGTGCAGGGTAATTCCGCCTGGGGCGAGCACGACGGCAAATGGTATTATAAAACCTGGACTGGGGAAACCATTTCACCCGATATCAAGGTTTGGCTTAACGACAGGTATTGGGATCACGGTAAATGGGTAACTGTAAGGAAAGACCTTGTTGAGGGGCTTGACTATGAGCTGACTCTCGGCAACAATGTAGATATGGGTTATTGCAGGGTTATCATAACCGGCATCGGCGCATACCGCGATATTGATATTGTTGAAAAAGCGGATAAAACTTCATATGAGGGAATATCGGAGGAAGAATACAGCCTGATTGAGCAAACGGATAACGCTAAAGGTCCGATTTTCGTTATCAGACCGCTTGGCACAACCGTTAATACGCTCACACCGATGAATGATGCTGTTGAGGTAACATGGGGTTGCCAGGATAAAAAGATGTCCAAAAAGCGCATAACGGGATATCAAATTCAGCTTTCAACAAGCAAGAATTTTGACGAGGACAAAACTAATACCTTAACAGTTAAAGGTTATAAAAATACTACCCAAACGGTTAAAAATCTCAAAGAAAACCAAACTTATTATGTCAGAGTAAGAACCTACTTTGAGTGCGTTGACGGCTTCAGGGCATATTCCCTCTGGAGCAAACCGAAAACCGTTACCACAAAGTAATAATGTAGGGGCGATTCACGAATCGCCCGCGTAAAAAATACCTCTACACTACAAAGGAGATGTTATAATGAAAAAGGTGTTATCATTTGTCTTTGCGCTTGTAATGATTATTGCCGCGCTTCCGATTAGCACTTATGCCGAAACTAAAGCAGCAGCACCCGAATACAGCGGTACAAGTATTACCGTTAATAAAAAAGACGCATGGGGCTCTTACAGAGGCTGGTACTACTATAAAACCTGGACGGGCAAGCCGATTACGCCTGAAGTTAAGCTGTTTCAGGAGTACAGGCAGTTAGTTAACGGGCGCTGGGAATTTGAACCAAGATACCTCGTTGAAGGTAAAGACTATGTAAAGTCCTTCGGCAACAACACCGATATGGGGCATTGCCGTATTAAGATTAAAGGTAAAGGCAAATACAGCAAAACCGACCTTGTAGATTTAGCAAGCACATATTGTTTGGATAAGCTTACTGAGGAAGAGTATCTGGATATTGAAAAATCAGGTTTTGCCCCCGGTCCTGTGTTTGTTATCAGGCCTCTTGGCACAAAGCTCGGCAAGATGACGGGGCAGAAAAAGGGCTTTAAAGCAACGTGGAAACGTCAGGCGAAGAAGATGTCCGTTAATCGCATAACCGGTTATCAGATACAGTATGCAAAATACCCTGATTTATTTGACCTCGGTTACGGTTACAAGACAGTAAGCGTTAAAGGGTACAAGAATACTACATTGACAGTTAAAGACCTCGAACCTAAAAGAAAGTATTATGTACGCGTCAGAACGTACTACCGGTGTAAAGACGGCTTTAAAGCGTACTCAACATGGAGCGAGATAAAAGCTGTTAAAACTAAATAACCTGTAGAATTAGTTAAGGAAGTGATTGTTTTGAAAAAGACAACTAAAATATTATCATTTGTTTTTGCACTTGTTATGGCGATTGCCGCGCTTCCTGTAGGTGCGTCGGCGGAGACTGAAATAATTCCGAATCCGGCGATTACTATCGGTTCCCGGACCGGCTGGGGCGGATACACGGGAACGGGCTGGTGCTACAGAACCTGGACGGGCAAACCTTTAACGCCGAAAGTCGCTGTGTTTGACGGCGACAAGGAACTTGTTGACGGTAAGGACTACGAAAAAGCATACGGTAACAACATAGATATGGGCTACTGCCATGTAAAAGTAACGGGTATAGGTGAATATGAAGATTCGGGATTGTGGATTGAAGCACTTTGCGAGGAAGTATTTCACAGCCCTGCCGACGGTCTTGACGGCGATGAAGTCGACTCAAGCGAATATCTTTTCAGAGGTCCGTTGTTTGTGATCAGACCGCTCGGTACAACGCTGAACACGGTAACGCCGCTGAAAAAAGGTGTTAAGGTAACGTGGAAACGTCAGGCAAAGAAGATGTCCGTAGACCGTGTGACAGGCTATCAGATTCAGTTTTCGCCGAGAAAAGACTTCAAAAGAGGCACTACAAAGACCATAACCGTTAAGGGTTACAAGAACACCGCAAAAACGGTTAAAAAGCTCAAAGGCAACAAAAAATACTATGTCAGAGTTAGAACTTATTATGTAGAAAAGGACGGTTTAACGGAATACTCCTATAAAGACGGATATAAGGACGGTTTCAATGCATACTCCACCTGGAGCAAAGCAAAAGCATTTAAAACTAAGAAATAATAAAATTTAAGTATAGAGACGGTATTTATGAAAAAATGTTTATCATTATTTTTAGCCCTTGTTATGTTAATCTGCTCATCAACTGTATTTTGCGTTAACGCTTATGCCAAAACTACTGAGGAGTATACAATCATTTCAAAGGCCTCGGATTTTGAAAAAATCAAGCAGAATCCAAACGGTGTATTCTACATCACAAAGGACATCGACTTTTCGTCTTATACGCTTTACAAGTCCGAAGAGGATGTGATGGGATTATTTAAAGGCACTATTGAGGGTAACGGTCATACTATTAAGAATTACAAGGGTGTATCTATATTTGGTTATAATAACTATGGTACTATTCGCAATATCATTTTTGAAGATTGTGATATCGTAGATTTTGATTATACCGGCGTTGTTGTATGCTTCAACCTCGGAGTTATTGATAACATCGTTATGAACAACTGCAATTCAACTCTTGCATATAATAATGGGCAGGATAACTGGAACGGAGACGCTTCATGGCGTGAGTTTACTTTTGACAGCGGTATCATACGTTACTGCGTATCAAATAACTGTACAGAGCCTATGTTATGGTGTAATATGGGCACGATGATAGGCTGTATTAATAACTCCGATATCAGACACGAAATATATGATTACTACCCGGTCGGCGGTCTTTCAAGTATCGGCGGCGGAACATTTATTGACTGTGTAAATAACGGTGACATTCATACAGGCAAACCCACTGCAGGCGGAATATTCGGCGGTTATGGTTCGGCTCATTTAATAAGATGTACTAATAACGGTTCTGTCACTTCTGAAAGCAAAATTGCCTGCGGTATGGGCAGCGGTTATGATGTTGTTGCTAAAGACTGCGTTAATAACGGCGAAATTACAGGAAGCACTGCCTACGGTATTGCGGCGAACGGACGAATCGAAACGAGCGTTAACACGGGTAAAATCACCGCAACAGGCGAAGGCAAAACGGCGTTTGCAATAAAAGACAGTGATGATAGTATTGCAGAAGAACACGTCATTTATGAATATGAGAGAGACCCTGCATACGTTACGGATTCGTATTATCTAGAAGGAACTGGTGAAGGCTGCGTCGGCACAACTCCACTCACTTCAGTCGAACTTACAAACAGTTCAAATTTCAATAACTTTGATTTCAAAAAGGTGTGGCAGATTAAAGATAATACCCCATATCTTCAGGCTAATAACGCAAAGACAATAGGTATTGCAGTCAAAAAGCTTCCTAAAAAGACAACGGGATATCAATACGGCACTTACCACGAGTACTTTTATGAAGGCGATTACTTAGATACTACGGGAATGGAACTCGTTGCCTTTGACAGCCACGGCAATCAGTTTGAACCTGAGTATTACCACATCAATACTTACGATATATGGGATCCGGGTACGTACAGAATCGAAGTTTATTACGATAGTTTTTCGGCGTATTTCAATGTAAAAACGATTGTAAAACCGGGCAAGGTTACAGGTCTGAAAGCGTCAAAAATCGCAAAAAAGTCAGTTACTCTTACCTGGAAAAAGTCAAAAAGTGCTATGGGCTATGAGGTGCAGCGTTACTACGCAGGCAGATGGGAAAGCTGGAAACACGAAAAGAACGCCAGTAAGAACAAAGCTGTGATTAAAAACCTTAAAAAAGGTAAGTCATATAAATTCCGTGTTGTAGCTTACCGCACTGTAAAAGGCAAAAAATATTACGGCGAAACAAGCAAAGCATTAAAAGTAAAAACAAAAAAATAAATAAATCGGGCAGAATTTCTGCCCGATTTTCTTGAATTTAAAGCCACTTGCGGTTATAATACTACCGAGGTGATTCTATGTCGCTTGAAGAACTGCTTGTTAATTTGTTAATTGAAAAGGGTTATCATATTTCGTTTGCTGAATCCTGCACAGGCGGGCTGTGCTGCGGCACGCTTGTTAACGTAGCAAACGCGTCAAAGGTACTTGACGTGTCCTTCACAACCTATGCAAACGAGTCAAAAATGCAGTATCTCGACGTTAATGAGCAAATAATAAACGCGCACGGTGTTGTATCGGAAGAAGTCGCACGCGAAATGGCTGCAGGCGTGGCGCAAGCGGCGCATAGCGAAGTCGGCATAGGCATCACAGGTGTAGCAGGGCCTACAGGCGGAACTGCAAAAAAACCCGTTGGTATGGTGTGCTTTGGCTTCAGCATTAACGGGGAAGTAAAAACCTACACAAAATACTTTGGCGAAATCGGCAGAAACAACGTCCGCAACGCATCTGTAGAGTTTGTTTTTCAAACTCTGATAAACCTTATAAATAACTCTTGATTTTTCTTTTGAATAGTGGTAAAATAATCAAGCTGTTGCAAATACAGCACCATAATCGCTGATATGGCTCAGTTGGTAGAGCAGCGCATTCGTAATGCGCAGGTCGTCGGTTCGAGTCCGACTATCAGCTCCAAAGGCTTCCTTTCGGAAGCCTTTATTGTTGTAAACAACAAGGTTCTCGGGGTGTGATTTCTTAATTATTGCTCCAAAGTATCTCTGATTTCACCCGATTTCTTTAACTTTCGCAAATTATCTTTTAAATGAAACCGTGTTTTTCCTTGTTTTAGCTTTTGAAGTGTGGTATCATATAGGCAGTTGTTACGTATGCAATAGAAATTATTAAAATAGAAAGTAAGGTTTGAATTTATGAGAGTATCTGATTATTATCCGATTTTTTACACTGAAGACATTGAAGCAGAAACAAAACGTTTTACCGATGATTTAGGGTTTTCGGTTAAACATAAGCCACAGATTGAATATCTTGATTATGTGGTTTTAGAAAACGAGAATAAAAGGCGCGTTGACCTTGTGCGTTCGCATTTTCCGGCAGACTCTTTTAATGAAGGCTTCCTGGGTATGCGAGCAAATGTCGATGATTTTGATGAGGGTGTTTCTTACTTTGAAGCACATGGTTTTGCCGTGTTTGGAGAAGCCCACGAAACCGAATCGTCTGTAACTGCTTTAATGACAAAAGGCGACGGCTCTTATTTGGTCGTTTTTCACCATAAGAAAAAATAATAATTAATGACAATTTATAAAAGACAACGAAAGTTTATATTATTAAAATAGCGAGGAAATAATTATGGAAAATAAAAAGAAAAACATTTGGAAACCTATAGCAATAATTTCTCTTTGTCTTCTTCTAATCGTAAGCGCCTGCTACGGTTCAGGCGTTGGTTATAAGAATAATACCGAAATTTCGCAAACACAGAAAACAAGCGCCGAAGCGCTCTCCCTTTGGAATGATGACGCAGCGGCAAAAAAGGAATTAACGGAATATATTGAAGCCGTAACAAAAGAGGGCTCGGCTGATTTCATCCCAGTAGAAAACAGAATTGCTGTTTTCGACCTTGACGGCACTCTTGCTTGCGAAACCGACCCTTGCTATTTCGACCACTGTATTTATTATTACAGAGTTATGGAAGACCCCGAATACAAGGACAAGGCAAGCAAATTTGAAAAGCAGGTTGCTTCCGAGGTTAAAACGTTTATGGATACGGGAGAGTCAAGACCGGATTCTATGGAACGCCACGGCAAAGCAGTTGCTTCCGCATTTTCAGGATTAACTCCCGAGGAGTTTGTAAGCTACGTTGCAGAATATGCAAAGACCGAAGCTCCGGGCTACAATAATATGACAAGAGCAGAGGCGTTTTACAAGCCTATGCTTGAGGTGGTTGACCTTCTTGAGCAAAATGATTTTACGGTTTATGTTGTCAGCGGTACAGACAGATTTATCGTAAGAGGTTTGGTTGCGGCTTCTCCGCTTGATCTTCCTGCAAATCAGCTTATCGGATCTGATGAGAGTATGGTGGCTCCAGACCAGGGCGATACAGACGGACTTGAATATGTTTTTGATGCTGACGACCAGCTTGTTATGGGCGGCGAGTTCCTCGTTAAAAACCTTGATATGAATAAGGTTACCGTTATTCAGCAGGAAATCGGCGTTCAGCCTGTGCTTGCCTTCGGAAACAGCGGAAGCGATTTCAGCATGGCACAATACGCACTCAATGACAATCCGTATAAAGCAAAGGCGTTTATGCTCTGCTGCGACGATACCGAGCGTGAAAACGGCAATCCGGAAAAGGCTGAAAAAATGGTGAAATCCTGTGAAGAAAACGGCTACACGGCTGTTTCAATGAAAAACGACTGGAAAACCATTTACGGCGAAAATGTAACCAGAAAATAATATGCTCTTAACTATAATCGGAGGCCGTCGGTTAGTGTCCGACCGATAGCTCAAAAATACGGGAACAGGCTTTTCTGTTCCCGTATTTTTAAATATTATTGTTGGACTCGAAACAAACTCCAAATTTACCGTACCCAAATTGTTTCTGAATTTTAACCAATCTGCTTAATGACAAACGGAAAAGAATGTAGTATAATGTATTTATATTCATTTGTGTTGAGGACAGATTATGGAAAACGATTTTAATTGCACAGCCTTTATTATTACTGCAGTTGAGGTAGAAACTGAAAGTATTAAAAGATATTTTCCCTCCTGGAAGAGGGTTATTGTCAGCGGTGACAAGCAGGCTTATTATGAAACCTTTTTTGAAAAAGACGGTGAGCGCTACAGAATTGTTACCGCTCAGCAATCCGTTATGGGTATGACTGCTGCAACTGTATTGACAATGAAAGCGATAGAAACTTTTAAACCGAAATACATTATTATGAGCGGCATTGCCGCAGGCACGGGAGACGAGGCAAAACAGATTTACGGCGATGTTATAGTTCCGGATGTAATCTGGGACTATTCAACGGGCAAATTTGTTGGCCCCGATGAAACTGAAATCCGTTTCGGCGACCTGGGCTTTTTGCCACGACCCCGCTCCGTATATATTGATGGAAATATAATAGAACTTGTTAAAAGTACGGCTGGCAGACCGGATAACGAATTCCACATACACATAGGTCCTCTTGCCTGCGGAAGCTCGGTAGTGGCAAACCGCACCGTTGTTGAAAAACAGGTGCTTTCGCTCTTTCCCAAAACAGTCGGGCTTGATATGGAGTCTTATAGCGTTGTGTATACCTGCCAGAACTGTAAGGCGCCGCAGCCGAATCCGATTTTAATAAAAAGCATTTGCGACTTTGCAAACAGCGAAAAATCAGACCAATACCAAAAGTTTGCAGCATATACAAGCGCAGGATATACCCGGTATCTACTTGAAAACATTTTACCCCTTTAAAAAAATATCATTTTTAAAAATGCGTAGTTTTGTATAAAGTATTATTAAAGCAACCTTAACTACAACCCGAGGTCGTCGGTTTGAGTCTGACTATCAGTTCCACAGGGATAGGCGCGTCCTATCCCTTGATTTTTTGTGCAATAAATGATATGTTATTATTATAATATTATATAAGGTGACACTATGAAAACTGTAATTATCCACGGTCAGAGCCATACAGGCTCTACCTGCCATATAGCGCGTAGGAAATAACGAGAGGTGATATTATGAAAACTATTATTGTTTACTATTCAATGGAAGAAAACACAGCTTATGCCGCAAACAGAATTGCTGAAATTATCGGTGCAGACACACTGCGCCTTTACCCAAAAAAGACTTATCCAAGCAGCGGCTTTCGCAAATTTATGTGGGGAGGAATGTCCGCAGTTATGTCGGAAAAGCCGGAACTTGAGCCGTATGAATTTATTGCGGATGATTACGACCGCGTGATTATCGGCTTTCCTGTATGGGCAAGCAATATGGCTCCGCCGCTTCGCACCTTCATCAGGGATAATGATTTAAATGGCAAGCAGATTTCCGCATTTGCGTGCCAGGCAGGCAACGGCGCGGAAAAGGCGTTTGCAAAGCTAAAGGCAGCGCTTGGCATTACTGCACTTGAAAACGAGTTGATTCTCATTGACCCAAAGGCAAAGCCAACCGACGAAAACGAGCAGAAAATCGAAGAGTTTTGTGAAAAGTTAAAAGGATAATAATTTATGTTATATACAGAAAGACTGATTCTGCGCAACTGGGAAGAGAGTGACGCAGAGGATTTATATAAGTACGCAAAAAATCCTGCCATAGGTCCGATCGCCGGCTGGCAGCCGCACAAAGATGCAGAGGAGAGCAGGAATATTATTAAAAACGTTTTAAATGGCGATGAAGCTTACGCCGTTTGCCTGAAAAACGATAACAAGCCAATCGGCGCGATTGAGCTTATGCTCTGCGGTCGCAACCATATGTCTGATGAGCCTGACGAGTGCGAGCTCGGCTACTGGGTTGCAGAGCCGTTCTGGGGGCAAGGGCTGATTCCCGAAGCAGCGCGAGAACTGCTTCGCCATGCGTTTGACGACCTCGGTATGAGCAAGGTCTGGTGCGGTTATTACGACGGCAACACGAAGTCAAAGCGCGTTCAGGAAAAGGTTGGCTTTACATATCAGTACACGAAGGAAAACGTTGATGTTCCGCTGATGGGCGAAAAACGCACGGAACATATTTCTGCTATCACAAAAGAGGAGTGGAAGAAATGGAATACCGCAAAATAATCAAACTCAAGGACGGCAGACCTTGCGTTATCAGAAACGGCGAGGAATCTGACGCGCAGGAATCGCTTGAAGTGTTTATTCTTACGCACAAGGAAACCGACAACCTGCTGTCAGTTCCCGAGGAAATAAAATTCACCGCCGAGGAACAGGCAGAATACCTAAAGAACAAGAAAGAAAGCGACAGGGAAGTTGAACTTGTTGCAGTGGTGGACGGCAAAATAGTTGCTCTCGGCGGCATTGACGCTGTTCATAACAGAGTGAAAACGCGACACCGCGCAGACTTCGGCGTAAGTGTTATCAAGGAATACTGGGGACTTAGTATCGGCAGAGCACTGCTTGAAGCCTGCGTCGAGCTTGCCAAAAAGGCAGGTTATGAGCAGCTTGAACTCGATGTAGTAGCGAATAACGACGGCGCAACCGCACTGTATGAGAGCGTTGGTTTTACCGAATATGGCAGGAATCCGCGCGGCTTTAAGTCGCCGAAAAGCGGCTACCAGGAACTTGTGCAGATGCGACTTGAACTTAAGTAAGAGGTTAAATTATGAAAATACTTGTATTTAACGGAAGCCCAAAAAGGGATAAAAGCGACACTATGCACATTACGCGTGCTTTCCTTGACGGAATGAACGAGTGCAGTGAGAACGAAATAAAGATAATTGATGTTATTGATAAGCATATTGAATACTGCACGGGTTGCTTTACATGTATGCACAACGGCGGCACCTGCATACATAATGATGATATGCGCGCAATTCTTGAAGAAATACTTGAAAGTGATGTTCTTATTTTCAGTTTTCCGCTTTACTGTTACGGTATGCCTGCACCGCTTAAGGCGCTGCTTGACCGCACGCTGCCGCTGTCCTCAATGGCAATGCAAAAGGTTGGCGACAGGTACGAACACGTCGGACAGGCAGACTACTCAAAACTGCGTTACGTTATGATTTGCGGCTGCGGATTCCCGAACAGCACGCATAACTTTGAACCGGCAGTTAAACAGTTTGAACTCTGTTTCCCGAACAGTCGCACCGTAATCACTGTGCCGGAAAGCCCGATGTTCAACGCGCCTGAAGCTGCGGTAGTAACGGTACCGCGTCTTGAACTTGTTAAAAAGGCAGGCAAAGAGTACGCAAAAGCAGGCTCGGTAAGCGCCGACCTTATTGCAGAAATCGGCACGCCGATGATACCCGAAGAGCAGTACGCGCAAATCGTAAACGCAGGCGCATAAATACTTCCGGGAAGTATGTGGTTAATCGCGAGGTGAATGCAATGATTTCCAACAAGAACATAGACGGCGGCAAGGGCTTTGACTGGGGCTTGACGTCGGAAGACTATGCTAAATACAGAGATATCTATCCGCCTGAACTCTACAGCAGGCTGCGAGAACTCGGCGTTGCAGCAGACGGCACATCGTGGCTTGACCTCGGCACGGGCACGGGCATCCTGCCGCAAAATCTTTACAACCCAAATGCAAAGATTACTGGAGTTGATATAGCCGAGCAGCAGATTGAAACTGCAAAGGAAATAGCACAGAAAAACGGCTGGAACATAACCTACTTTGCTTCGCCTGCGGAAAGCACGGGTTTGCCTGACAGCAGCTTTGAATGCATAACGGCGGCGCAGTGCTTCTGGTATTTCGACCGAGAAAAGATGCAGGAGGAAATCCGCCGTATGCTCAAGCCTCACGGCAAATTCATCAAAATATTTATGGACTGGTGCCTCGATGATGAAATCGCCAGAAAAAGCACCGACCTTGTAACTGACTATAACAGCAACTGGGCGCCCGATAATAGTGGCGAAGGCGATCTGTACGACGACCTGTTTGACGGCAGAATAACAGAAGAGTTTTACTGCGATATCCCGTTCACGCGCGAAAGTTGGCACGGCAGAATGTGCGCCTGCCGCGGAACACTTGCTTCAATGAGCAGCGAGCAGTTTGCAAACTGGTGCAAAGCGCACACAGATATGCTCTCCGCTTACCCCGAAAGTTTTACTGTAAAGCACAAAATATACATCTCTTATTTTACATTATAATGCTTGCTAACATCATTTATATGTGTTAAAATATCTTCAGCAACTACTGAAAGGGGAACACTATGCAGGACATTAATCTTGTTAAAGAACAGATTTGCGATGTATGTCACAAAATGTGGCAGCTCGGCTGGGTTGCTGCAAACGACGGCAATGTCAGCGTTAAACTCGATGATGGGCGCATTATTGCTACGCCTACAGGTATGAGCAAGTCGTTCATCACACCTGAAAAGCTGATTATTATTGACAGCGAGGGCAATGTGCTTGAGGCAGCCGAGGGGCTTCGTCCTTCAAGCGAAATCAAAATGCACCTGCGCTGTTACGAAAAGCGCGACGATGTTAAAAGCGTTATTCACGCGCATCCGCCGGGGGCAACAGGCTTTGCCGTTGCTCACAAGGCGATGGATATGTACAATATGATTGAGGATGTTGCAGTTATCGGCGCGGTGCCGCTCACGCCTTACGGCACACCGTCGACTGTTGAAGTACCCAACGCGATTGAGCCGTACCTTGAAGAGCACGACGTTATGCTGCTTGAAAACCACGGTGCGCTTGCAGTCGGCAGCGACGTAATTACTGCTTTTTACCGAATGGAAAGCCTTGAGCTCTGGGCGAAAATCACGATTAATGCTGTGATTCTCGGCGGCAGCTACGACATCAGCAACGATAATATCCAGAAGCTTATCGACCTGCGCGGCTACTACAAGGTAACCGGCAGACACCCCGGGCATAAAATGTTTAACCCCGATGACGAAATACTTCACAAAAAAGATTAGGAGGAAACATAATGTTATATCCAAAAATCGGCATTAGACCTGTAATTGACGGCCGCTGGGGCGGTGTGCGCGAAAGCCTTGAAAATCAGACTATGGGCATGGCAAATGCTGCTAAAGAGCTTATTGAAAATAATCTTCGCTATCCTGACGGCACACCTGTGCAGTGCATAATCGGCTGCACCACAATCGGCGGCGGCGCAGAGGCTGCAAAGGTTGCAGAGCAGTTTGCTACTGAAAATGTGGTTGCCACACTTTCCGTTACACCGTGCTGGTGCTACGGTTCGGAAACCTTTGATATGGACCCACAGACAATCAAGGCAGTCTGGGGCTTTAACGGCACTGAAAGACCTGGCGCCGTTTACCTCGCTGCAGTTATGGCGGCACACGCTCAAAGGGGTCTTCCTGCGTTCTCGATTTACGGCAGGGATGTTCAGGACAGCACTGATACTTCAATTCCAGACGATGTTGCGGAAAAGATACTTCGTTTTGCTCGCTGCGCAGTCAGCGTTGGATGGATGAAGAACAAGGCTTACGTTAACTTCGGCGCGATTGCAATGGGCATCGCAGGCAGTTTCTGTAATGCAGAGATGTTCCAGAAGTACTTCGGTATCCGTGCAGAGTGGGTTGATATGACCGAGATTGTACGTCGCATTACACTTGAAATTTACGACCATGACGAATACGAAAAGGCTCTTGACTGGGTTAAGGCTAACTGCAAGGAAGGCTTTGATTGCAACGCCGGCAAGGATCTGCCGGAAATCATCACAAAGTCAAAGGTAATTCCAGCCGATAAGGACTGGGAGTTTATCGTAAAAATGACTATGGTTATGCGTGATATCCTCTACGGAAATCCCAAGCTTGACGACATGGGTTGGCACGAGGAAGCACTTGGTAAAAACGCTTTTGCAGGCGGTTTCCAGGGTCAGCGCCAGTGGACAGACTGGTTGCCGAATGCCGACTTTACAGAGGCGATTATGGCAAGCACCTTCGACTGGAACGGCAAAAAAGCGCCGACCCCGTTTGCTACGGAGAATGACACTCTCAACTGTGTTGCAATGATGCTCGGCACGCTTGTTACAAACGCTGCGCCGTGCTTCCACGATGTACGTACATACTGGAGTCCTGAAGCTTGCGTGCGTGTTACAGGTGTTAAGCCCGATGGCGTTGCTGCTAACGGCTTTATCCACCTTATCAATTCGGGCGCAACAGCTCTTGACGGCAGCGGCGCTGCTAAAAACGAAAAGGGCGAAGGCTGCATGAAGCCTTTCTGGGAAATGACGAAGGACGACATTAAGGCATGCCTTGACGCTACCGACTGGTGCAGAGCGAACTACGAATACTTCCGCGGCGGCGGCTTCTCTAGCCACTTCCGTTGCCATGCAGAAATGCCTGTTACCATGCTTCGCGTTAACGTGATTGACGGCATCGGTCCTGTACTTCAACTTGCAGAGGGTTACACCGCAGACCTGCCGGACGAGATTCACAACGTTATTGATATTCGCACCGACCGCACCTGGCCTACAACCTGGTTTGTGCCGAACCTCACGGGCGAGGGTGCGTTCAAGGATGTTTACAGCGTTATGGCTAACTGGGGCGCAAACCACGGCGTAACCGTTTACGGTCACGTTGGCGCAGAGCTTATCACGCTCGCTTCCATGCTGCGCATCCCCGTTAATATGCACAATGTGGACGAAAGCAGAATCTTCCGTCCGCACTCATGGGCAGCCTTCGGCACAGAGGACACTCAGTCCGCTGACTACCGCGCATGCGCAACCTACGGACCGCTTTATAAATAGTTTTTTTGATGTAGGGGCGGATATCTACCGCACGCGGCGCGATGTGGGCATCACGCCCTACGATTGAACACATCTGTACAAATAGCAGGGGAGGGTCACTGACCCTCCCGATAAATTTTGATTGATTTATGGAAATAAGAGAAGTAAAAGAAAACGAACTAAACGAACTGTTAAGGCTGTATACACATTTGCACGAAACAGAAGTACCCTTAATGAACAAGACACTTTCGGATGCTTGGAACAAGATAATTAATGATACAAATCATCACATTATTGTTGCTAAGGAAGATGGTAAACTGGTTTCATCTGTAGTCTGTGTTATAATACCAAATCTCACTCGCGGCGTAAGACCGTATGCATTTATTGAAAATGTTGTAACGCATACAGATTACCGAAATCGTGGCTATGCTACGGCTTGTTTAAACTATGCAAAAGATATTGCCATCAAAGAAAACTGCTATAAAATGATGCTTTTAACAAGCGCAAAGGATGAAAAGACATTACGTTTTTATTCAGGTGCAGGTTACAACAGTGCTGATAAAACAGCATTTGTTCAGTGGTTATAATGATATGGAAATCTGGGATTTATATAACGAAAAACGCGAAATAATTGGTGAACACATAAGAGGAAATGAACTTTCTGAAGACGCTTATCACCTTGTTGTGCATATTTGGATATTAAACTCTGATGGTAAATATCTGATATCACAGCGAAGCGCAAGCAGAACATCTTTCCCTCTTATGTGGGAAACTGTAGGCGGCTCTGTATTAAAAGGCGAAACAAGCTTACAAGGTGCTATTCGTGAGGTTAAAGAGGAAGTCGGTATTGAACTTGATGAAAATGACGGAATGCTTGCATTTTCAAAAGTCAGAAAGAGAATTAACGGCATTAAATTTAACGATATACTCGATGTTTGGGTATTTAAATATAACGGCATTGTTGATTTGAATAATGCTCTTACACACGAAGTTGAGCAGACCAAATGGCTATGCAGAAACGAAGTTTTAGATTTACTCGCTAATCGTGAAATGGTCGATTCACTAAACTACTTTAAGTCAAAATTTATCATAAAGGCAGATTGGCTGTTTTTTGACCTTGGCTCAACATTGATTGATGAGTCCGAGTGTTATAAAAACAGAATTGATGAAATCACGTCTTCTAATTCAATAGACAGAAGCGAGTTTGAAACGGAAGTTCTTAAGTGTGCGCGTGATAATGCGTTTGCTATCAAGACAGCGGCAAAGGCATATGGTGTTGATGTACCGCCGTGGAAGTGTGAGCTTGAACGACTATATCCGGATACTAAAGCAGTTTTGCAAAAACTGGCGCAGAAATATAATCTCGGAATTATTGCGAATCAAGAAGCAGGCACAAAAGGACGACTTGAAAGTTGGGGAATAAGAGATTATTTTAAAGTGATTATTGCTTCAACGGAAGCAGGCTGCTCAAAGCCTGGTTTGCAGATATTCAGAATTGCACTTGATAAAGCAGGCTGCAAACCTCAAAACGCCGTTATGATTGGCGACAGGCTTGATAATGATATTATTCCGGTCAAAGAACTTGGAATGAAAACTATATGGGTTAAACAGGGTTATACTAAATATCAGCCACAGTCTGATATTCCCGATTTTACAATTGACTCAATTTCGCAATTGATTGACATTCTTTAGCAAAAAGAGATTGCCTTATTTGGCAATCTCTTTCTTCTTTTCGTCAACTACTGCAACTGAGGCGGCGTACACGGTTTTGGCGTTAAACGCCCTTAGTGTAAATGCGCACTCGTTGAGCGTGCTGCCGGTAGTTTTAACGTCGTCAATTATCAGTATGCACTTGTCATCAACTTCCTTGTTCGGTGCAAGGTCAAATGCGCCATGCAGGTTTACTCGCCGTTCCTTTGCGGAACTGCCGCGCTGCGTCCGCGTGTGGTGTACTTTAATAAGCAAATCCTTAAGCGGTAAGCCAAGCTCGTCTGCAACGCCTTGCGCAAGCAGCTTTGCTTGATTGTAACCGCGCCTGAACTCACGCATTTTGCGCATGGGTACATACGTTACGCAGTCAAATTCTGCATCCTTAAACCGCTCTTTTACGCAATTTGCAATTTCCTTTGAATACTCACTGCAAAGCTCTTTGTAGCCGCTGTTTTTAAACCGCACAAGCCCCATTGCAATGCTGCCTTCAAAATAAAACGGCGCCGCAAATTCCTTGTATTCGCAGATGTGTCCGCTGTTTTTGCACTTGCAGACGTCCTTTGTAAGTCCGCATTTCGGGCAGAGCGTTCCGCTCGGTCTGCGAGCATTTTCGCAATCTTCGCAAATCGTGTCAACAGGGCTGATTACAGCACCGCAAAGCCTGCATCTGTTGGTAAACAGCACCTTTTTGTAAAAATCCGCAGTGTGTTTAGCAATCCTGTTCATACTGTTATATAAGGTTTAAGGCTGTCTACAAACTCTGGCGTAAAGCCCTTGATGTTCGTAAGCTGATATATATCCGTGTACTCGCCGTTTTGTTCGCGGTATGCTACAATTAGTTTCGCTTTGTGCTCGCCGACACCGTCGATTGTCATAAAATCTTCTGCCGTAGCCGTGTTCAGATCAAGCGGATAATCGGGCAGCGGGGCAGTGCTTTCAGTTGTAACGGTGGTAGTTTCTGTTGCCGCGGTGGCGGATACAGTTTCGGTGTTTACTGCTATCCTCGGCGTTCTCAGCGCAATCATCACAATGATTACGCCAAGGATTATCAGCCCTGTGCCTATTAGAATTTTTGACTGAATTTTGGATTCTTCTTTATCCATAATTTGCCTCTGTGGTTATAACATATTCGGTATAGGGTTAATCTGCGGTGGATTATCAAATCCGTAAAACGCTTTTGCATTTTCGCCGAGGAACTTCGCCTTGTCCTCGTCGCTGATTTCTTTTGATTTAATCACGAAATCAAAACTCATTTTGTATGTGATTTCCACCATCGTGCGCGGATAGTCGCTGCCCCACATAAGCTTGTCAAAGCCGCAAAAGTCGGCAGCGGTGTTAATTGCCTTGATAGCGGAAGGGTAGGGGTAAAACTCTTCGTTAAACAGCCACGTAATGCCGCCGCTTTCAACAAAAACGTTCTTGTAGCGAGCAAGTTTAATCTGTTCTTCCCACTTATCCCTCGTAACCATGCCAAAGTGACCTATTGCAATTTTGAGGTCGGGAAGCTGCTGAATAATCTCTTCAAGCTCACCTGTCTGCGCGTCGCCGTCGTCAAGCTCAATGCAAACAAATTTGTCCTTCTCATTAGCCTTTTCAAAAATGTCTATATGCTTTTGGATGCCGGGCGTTTTGAGTTTGCAGGCGCAGATTTTTATGCCGTCAAAGCCGTCAAGTGTCCAGTCCTCGCCCTCGTCAAAGAACGCGCAAACCTTGAGCCTGTCAGGGTATTTTGCCTTTGCAGCCTTAAAGTAGTCGTCCTGGTTGCCGTCCATAACCTCGCCAACTATAACAGCGCCGCTCACGCCTGCATAATCCATATTTGATATAAGCATCTCCGGCGAGTTTTCTCCCGTGAGCATATACGGCGGCATCATCTGGCGGATTTCACCGCCAAAGTCGCTCTGACCGTTAGTCAGCGACCTCACAGGCACGTTGTCGCGCCTGCCGGTCTGGCTTTTCCATAAATGCGCGTGTGCGTCAATAATCAGGTTATTCATATTATTCACCGTCGCTGAACTTAATAAGCAGCTTCGCAAGCGAGCCGTCGTTGTTTGCAAGTGCCTTAAAAGCGTCTGCAGAGTTTTCAACATCGTACACACCGCTTATCATATCGAGCACCTTCGTCTTGCCGCTTGAAACAAGGTCAATCAGTTCCTCAAAGTCTTTGGTAAACGCATTTCTGCTGCCGAAGATGTTGAGTTCTTTCTTAAGGATAATCGAGTGAACAAAAGTGGTTTCCTTTTTACCGTTGCCGATAAGAATAATGTTAGCGCCGTGCGCAGCCTCATCGATGCAGGAAAGGAAGGTAACAGGTGCGCCGCAAGCCTCAACGCATACGTCAAAGCCGTTGCCGCCTGTAAACTCGGCACATTTTGCCTTGAAGTCATCAGTCTTGTTGTTGATAATCATGTCTGCGCCAAACTCTTTTGCAAGTTCAAGTCGGCATTCCATAAGGTCGGCAATTGCAACCCTTGCGCCCATAGCCTTAGCTTTAAGCAACGCAAACAGACCAATCGGGCCGGCGCCCATAATCAGCAGGTTGTCACCCTCTTTAACCTCTGCTCTTGACAGTGCATGCGCGCTGATGGAAAACGGCTCAATCAGTGCAAGCTCTTTTGCAGTAAGCCCTTTGCCGTCAATCAGCCTATCAATCGGCATAGTGATGTATTCCTGGAAGCTGCCGTCGCGCTGCACGCCCATAGTCTGGTTGTCGTAGCACGCATTAACAATGCCGCGTTTGCAGGCGTAGCACTCGCCGCAGTTAAAATACGGATTGCAGGTGATGATATCGCCCTTCTTAAATCCCTTGTCATTCTCGGGAACTTCAACAATCTGTGCGGAGAATTCGTGACCCGGAATTCTCGGGTAAGTCGTAAACGGCTGATTGCCTGTGTACGACGCAACGTCTGCGCCGCAGATGCCGCAGTACAGCACGCGAAGCAGCGCTTCGCCCTCTTTTGGTGTTGGTATTTCTTTGTCAATAATGCCGATTTCAAACGGCTTTGTAATCTGTATCGCTTTCATTATTTGCCCTCGTCTATGTATTCTTTATTCCATATTACTGCGGTTTTGAGCGGTGCGCCCTTGCTGTAAATCTTGTTGTAGTATGCGTCTGTCGGGTCGGCGGTGAATTCATCTCTGTCAATCAGTTCAACCACCTCGTCAAATTTGCTTTCGCAAAGTATTTGTATCGCTTCCTCCATATGCTTTTGAGTGAAGTTGATGGAGGAGAGGATAACGTGGTTTTTGAAGCCGAACGGCATTGAGTCAAACTCAACCTTCGGTCCGAGCGAAAAGCTGTCGTAAATACCGTTGCAGCCAAGTACCTCGTGGTCAAACGCTATGCGGCACTCAACCGCGTTGCCGCTTGTTCCTACAAATGTGCTGCACGGTGAGCCGAAGTAAGCCTTGATTTTTTCGGCAATTTCTTCTTCACTCAAACCAAAAGCACAAAGGTAATCAGCGTTCATATTGTCCTTTGCAAACTTAACCTTTTCGCTGTCTGCGCCGCTGCGTGCAACAAAAAGGATTTTAGCGTTCGGGTGATTTCTGCGAATCTGATCGCCGATGAACAGCCCCGTTGTGCCGAGTCCGTAGATAACGGTTTTGTCAAAGGTTTCGTCTTTCGCAATCTCACGCGCTTCCTGTTCGCTGCACTTCTCTCGCGCCATAACTACGCGGAAGTTTTGTGCCTCACCTATATCTGTCATACGCTCGTGCTGGAAAATTGCGCAAGCGTACGGGTCGCTGAATACAACTCTCTTTGCGATGGAAAGGGGAAGCTTTTCAGCCTTTTCGTACTCCTCGGGCAGGTGCAGCAGCATATCGGGGTTGAAATAGTCCTTGTCGCAAAACAGACCGTCCGCTTTGTCGCAGCCGTATTCAAAGTACGTTTCATCCTCTGTATAGCGTGTCGGGTCAAAGCTGTCGCCGCCGCGGATAAGAACTATCGCAAATCTGTTCTCACCGGGAACCCACACAACGCCCTCGTGACCGTTAATGAGCCTTTTTTCACCTGCTGGGAACTTCGCGTCAAGCTCGTCGTTTTCGCCCATCTTCATCAGCGCAAAGTCTGTGCCGCAAAAGCCGCAGAACACAGGCTTGCACTCAACGCCTTCGAGCTTCGGCTCGCCGCGCAGCCTTTCACGCTTCGGGTTAATCAGATTAACCTCACCGTAGCGCAAGGGCTTTTCCTTGTCGTTTACAAAATAAGTACCAAATGTTTTCAAATAACCACCTCTTTGCGAGAATTATACCATAAATTAAAATAGTTTGCCAATGTATTCAGGCTTGTCGATTATTACTGACGGATGCTCTGCAAACAGCTCTTCAAAAGTGCGGAAACCCCAGGTAACGCCCACAGCCTCAATGCCTGCGTTTTTCGCAGTCTGCATATCGACGTTGCTGTCACCAAAGTAGATAGCCTCGTCAACCGTGCAGCCAACAGTTTCAAGCGCAAGCAGGGTAGAGTACGGGTCTGGTTTTGTCGGCTTGCCGTCAACCACGCCTGAAATGCAGTCAAAATAACCTTTGCCGAAAATGTGCTCAACCATTCCGTGAGCCGCCTTACTCGGCTTGTTTGTCACAACACAAAGCTTAATGCCTTTGCTTTTCAAATTATCAAGCTGTTCATTAATGCCATCATATGCGTATGCATTGTCAAGCATAGTCTTTTCATAAAGCGGCTTGAATTCATCATACATCCTTTCAAGTTCATAGGGAGATAACTTCCCACCGAAAGCGCGCTCAACAAGCTTTTTTGCACCGTTACCAACAAACTTTTTATAGTCCGCTTCATTCCATGTGTAGTCATAACCGTACTTTTTCAGCAGGAAGTTGCAGGCGTTTGCCAGATCGTCAATAGTGTTAACAAGCGTGCCGTCTAAATCAAAGACGGCGCATTTTATTTTACTTTGCATATAAATCGCTCAAATCCTGTTCTTTGCTCTTTTTCTTTTTATTAATGAACGCCGCTATCAGTATCACCGCAACCGCAGCAGCAAGAATTGCGGAAATCGTGTAAATGCTCTTTTCGTCCTGTTTGCTCTCTTTTGAAAGCTTGCCGCTCTTAACCTGATTCCACAGATTGCTCTGCAGTTCAAGTATATTTTGCGGCAGGTTCTTAAACGGCTGCGAATCGGGCTTAACCGTGGGATAAACCGCTTCGTTTTTGTAGAGCGATGACTCCTCGTTTTCCTCAACCGTCTTGTTTGCCGAGGCATAGTAGATGTATTCCTCATTGTCAAAGGCAACCTGCGGCTCGTTCATAAAGTTGATAAACGCCTCTGCGCCCCTTTTATTCTGGCAACAGGTCGGCACGCAAAATGCGTCGCAGAATTCGTTGACGCCCTCTTTGGGGAAACAGTAGCCCAAATCCTCGTTGTTTTCGCTCATCAGAACGTAGTCGCCCGAATAGTACGTTGCGAATGCGTATTCGCCGGATTCCATAAGGTTAAACACCTCGTCCATAACGTAAACAGGATTAACTGCGTCCTTTTGCTCTGCAAGCAGTTCAGCGGCTTGCACCCAGTCCTGTTCGTTAGTAGTGTTCAGATCCTGACCCAGCACCGCCTGCGCAATCGCAAACGCGTCGCGCGAGTTGTTGAACATAAGCACCTTGTTTTTATATTGCTTATCCCAAAGCACTTTCCAGGAATCGGGTTCCTCTTTAACAAGCTTTTTATTGTAAATCAGCGCCGTATAGCCTGTGTTGAACGCAACTGTGTACTTGTTATCAGGGTCAAAATAGTAGCTTTTGCAGTTGTCGCCGATGTACTTGAAGTTAGGGATATTGCCGTAATCAAGTTCAAGCAGCAAGCCCTCGTCAATCAGGCGCTCAATCATATAGTCGGACGGCGTAATAACATCGTATGAAACACCGCCGCCTACAAGCTTTGAGTACATATTCTCGTTCGATTCAAAGTTGGAATAGTTAACCTTTGCGCCTGTAAGACGTTCAAACTCGTGTACTGCATCCATCAGTCCGTCCGAGCCGTCGGCAATGTAGTCGCCCCAGTTGTACACATTAATTGTTGTGCCTTTAAGCCCCAAGTCCTTGTAGTACTTAATCTGCTCGTCACTGAAATACTTGTCCTCTGCAAGCGTAAGGCAGGGAAGTGCAATAGAAAAAAGCATTGCAAACACTATGAAAAGGGAAATTCGTTTACTCATATTTCTTTTCCCCCTTCTTGTCAGCTTTTGTCTGCGCAATGTTCATAAGCACAAGCAGCACAAGAATCACTACAAACATAAGCGTTGAAAGTGCAAACATATCGGGTTTTACACGCTTTTTTGTGAGTGAAAAGATGTATATAGGCAGCGTCTGGAAAGACGGACCGTTTGTGAAGTAGGAAATTATGAAATCGTCAAGCGACAGTGTAAACGACATAACCGCACCTGTGATAATACCGCTCATAATTTCAGGAATAACTACCTTGAAGAATGCGTTTTTCGGCTTACAGCCAAGGTCAACCGCCGCTTCGTACACATTCATATCGAACTGCCGCAGCTTCGGTATAACGTTTAGTATCACATACGGCAGGCAAAACGTAACGTGTGCTATCAGCAGGGTGGTAAAGCCGAGTACATCTGTCTGATGAACGAGCGTTCCTGCAAATACGAACAGCAACATCATCGAGATACCTGTAACGATTTCAGGGTTCATCAGCGGTATGTTCGTTGCCGTTTTCATCGACTTTTTGTAAAGCTTGTTCTTTGACTGGAAGAGTCCCACTGCAGCCATTATTCCAAGCACTGTAGAAACTACTGTGGTTGCAACGGCAAGAATAACCGTGTTTTTCAGCGCGGTCATTGCGGCATTGTCGTGGAACATCTCTTTCCACCAATAGAGCGAAAGTCCGCCCATCTGGTATGTGCTGACAGATGAGTTAAATGAAAACACCATCATCACAGCAATCGGCGCATACAAAAACAGGAATATAACCGCCATATAGATTTTTGAAGGAGGGGAGGTTCGTTTGTTCATATAACCATGCCTCCTTCATCTCTGCCGTCGTCAAAGTGGTTCATAATGCCGAGGCAGATGAATATCAGTATCATCAGCACAAAGCTCAGCGCCGCGCCGAGGTTGTAGTTGTTGGCAGTCTGGAACTGCGCCTCAATAACGTCGCCGATCAGCACAATCTGACCGCCGCCGAGTTTTTGCGTGATATAGAAGGTGGATACACACGGCACAAATACCATGGTAACGCCGCTCAACAGCCCGGGAAGCGAAAGCGGCAGTATAACTCGCCTGAAGGTGTACACCTTGTTAGAACCCAAATCCTGCGCTGCTTCAATCAGTGAGCCGTCAAGCTTTGACAGCACCGAGTAAATCGGCAGTATCATATAAGGTAAAAAGTTGTAAACCATGCCGAGTATTACTGCACCCGGCGTGTTTATAAGGTGTGCAGGGGACAGGTGCAGGAATTCAAACAAGCTATTGATTACGCCCGTGTCGCCAAGAATTGTCATAAGGCTGTATGTGCGGATGAGGAAGTTCATCCACATCGGCAGCATAACAAGCAGCACGATTGTGCGCTGTGTTCTTTCCGTGTGCTTTGATAAAAAGTATGCAAACGGATAGCCGAGCAGCAGGCAGATTACTGTTGCCGCCAGTCCGTAAAGCACGGATAGCAGTATTGTTGAAAAATATGCAGGTATCTGCTCAAAGTTACTCAGCGTGAACGCGCCGCTTTTGTCTGTGATAGCGTATATAAACACCATTATAAGCGGCGCTACGATAAACAGTGCCGCCCACAAAAAGTACGGCTTGTCAAGCAGGTTTATTTTTGAACGCTTTGTCATTCCTCTTCATCCTCCCAGTTATAAGAAGCGTCAGAGATATGATCCATCTCGTCCGAAAAGTATGAGTAGTCGCCGAATTCGCCCGAATACTCGCTGCGTTTCATAATATGAATAGCGTCAGGCTCAATGTACATACCGATTTTATCGCCGACTTTAAGCCCTTCCTGTGTTGTCTGTATCATCCAGATAAAACCGCCAACGTCAACAAGTATTTCAAAATGAACACCTTTGAACGTAACGCCCGTGATTGTGCCGCTGAGCGCAGCCTTTGCGCCAACCTCAACAATCTTGATGTCCTCCGGGCGCACAACAGCCTCAACAAATTCATTCTTCTCAAATCCAGAGTCAAGGCACTTGAACTTAACGCCGCCAAAGGTAACCTTGTAGTCATCAAGCATAATCGCGTCAACGATGTTCGATTCGCCGATAAAGTCCGCAACAAACGCGTTAACAGGCTCATTATAAATGTCCTCGGGTGTGCCAATCTGCTGAATCTTGCCCTTGTCCATAACCACAACGGTGTCGCTCATTGACAGTGCTTCTTCCTGGTCATGCGTAACGTAGATGAACGTGATGCCGAGTTCCTGCTGAATGTTTTTGAGTTCGCGCTGCATATCCTTGCGCAGCTTTAAGTCAAGCGCGCCAAGCGGCTCATCAAGCAGTAAAACGTGCGGATTATTAGCAAGTGCGCGCGCAATTGCCACACGCTGCTGCTGACCGCCCGATAGCGAATCAATAGTACGCTTTTCAAACCCTTTGAGGTTTACAAGCTCAAGCATCTTTGCAACGGTTTTGCGCACCTCGTCCTTCGGCTTCTTCATAATCTGCGGACCGAAGGCAATGTTTTCATACACATTTAAATGCGAAAAAAGAGCATAACGCTGAAAAATGGTGTTAACCTTCCTCTTGTGAGGCGGCACATCATTTATCCTTTTACCTTCAAAGATAACCTCGCCGCTGTCAGGCTTAAGAAAGCCCGCAATAGCGCGCAGCGTAGTGGTTTTACCGCATCCCGAAGGTCCAAGCAGTGTTATGAACTCTTTTTCGTTTATATAGAGATTCAGTTTATCTAAAACGGTATTGTCACCGTAACTTACAGTAATGTCCTTTAATTCAATTATTCTTTTCAATATCCTCTTCCTTTTTGCTTTCGCCCCGATTTACAAATTCCTTTGTATGTGATTAATATATAATTTTTTCAAAATAAAGTCAATATATTTATAAAAACACAAACTGTTTTTTCACAATTTGTGTTTTTATCCTACTTGATATATTGTGAATAAGGAGAGTGTATTTTTGCCTCAACGTAAGAATCATAAAAGCTGTTCAATTTATTATCAGCTACTATACGATTATTATAAAAATCTGCAAAGCAAGTTGTAAAAGCTATACCACCTTTTTCACTCATATGAAAGCTATCACAATATGAATACTTGTCACTGAAAAAGGAATTCTTTTCTTTATACAGATTAAAATCGTAAACCGGTGTGTTTAGTTTTAAACTAAACTCATCCAAATAATTTTTTATATAATCTAAGTTTTTTTGCGCCCAAGTATATTCATCTGAATATGGAAGAATTACAAAGAACGCATTGATATTGTTATCATTGCATAACTTAATGATTTCGTTGTATTCTTGAACGAAGTCAATATTAGTGTTTATTGAAAGTTCTGTTGAATTATAAGTTTGAATTGCTTTGTCGCGATTTAAATACAAGTTGTTTTCTTCCTTCGGATACCAACCTTTTGCACTTTTTTCGCTATTATTAGAATTTAAAAAAGCAAGGGATTTCCACGATGACAAACCGGATACTAATAGTCGCGAGTAAATATCCATAGATTCGTTAATGCTGGAATGATTATGCAGGAATACCACTCTGTCAGCAAAACTATCGAGCCTCTGAACTGTAACAGAATCACCGTCACCATGTTCATTTTCAGGTGTTCTGCCAAAAGTTGTGCAAGAAATCTGAATAGCAACATTCTTGATCTTGTTACGTTTAATCTCTTTTTTCAATAAATAATATGTGCTGCCAGATGTCAGCATTGTTTCAGACAAATTGTAACTAGTACATCCGGTTTTTGAATCAAAAATATCCGGCGAGAATGCAGTCATGCCATCAGAATCGCCGATAAATAGAAAGTCATAATTACCGGCTGTTTCTTTCCTGTAGCTTGCATCAGAATAGTAATTACACTCTGATATAATCATTGGTTCAATAATTATGGCGGAAATAATTGCTACGACTAGCAATAACAGAGTAGTTATAAAAATAGTTTTTTTAAAAGTTTGCATACATGAATGCACCTGCCCCCCAAGTAGCTTCAACACCAAACGATGCAATAAGTATAATTGCACAAGACATTATAAGAATACGGACAAATAAAGGAAGTTTATTGAAATAATAGCGTATCGGGCGCCTTCTTTGTAAAAGAGATGAAATAAACATAAGACAAACACCTGCAAATGCAATAAATAGGTTTATAATTGTAAGATTTGAACCGGAACTTACATTAGGTAAAAGATTAAAAATATTTAAAGATAACGACACATCAGTGAAGACTTTTGCAAAATATTTAAAACCATTTCCTGATAACGCACTAACGGCAGCTATAACTTCCAAAAGCATTAATACAACGAATGTTCTTGATATCTGGAACATCTTAAATCCTTTTGATTTTTCGTTGATTTTTAACTTTAACTTCATTTTTTCGTATAACGGGGAGAACCACAATGAGGTAATTATAAAGAATGCGTTACCTAATCCCCACATAATATAAGTCCAAGAAGCATCGTGCCACAGACCGATAAAGAGCCATACAAATAATAAAGCTATAGTTGATAATAATTGACGCGAGAAGAAGTCGCCAAATCGTTTTTTTGTGTGTTTGGAAAGTTTGATATTCCATTTTGAAAACGCAACCGGGTAGTAAACATACTTCCGTAACCATGCACCCAATGTTATATGCCAACGTCTCCAAAACTCTGTTACCGATTTAGAAAAGAATGGTCTGTTAAAGTTTTCAGATAGCTTTATTCCGAGCATTTGGCAATATCCACACATTATATCCATATAACCGGAAAAATCCGCATAAAGCTGAATCATATATAATAACGCGCATATCAAACAGGTTGTTCCGCTATAATTATTGTAATTTGAAAGGCCTTCAGTAACATAGGGTGAAAGAAAATCGGCAATTGCCATTTTTTTAAAAAAGCCCCATAATAAGCGCTGAAAACCGTATGAATAATTTTGATATGATAGTTTGTGTGAAGAGAATAAATCTTTTGATAATTCTTCAAAGTCATTAATTGGTCCCTGTGTTATCTGAGGAAAAAAAGATACAAATAACAGAGTTTTAAAGAAGTTCTTTTCACGCACAGTTTTGCCCCAAAATACGTCAATAAGATATCCCGTGGCTTGTAAGGTGTAGTATGAAATTCCCAATGGGGCAATAATACTAAAAGTATTGTTGATTGTTTTTAAGTTGAAAATGCTAATAACAGCATTAATCTGTGTGATGAAAAAGTGACTGTATTTGAAAATGACAAGTAGCGAAAAGTTGATTATTAAAGCAAGTATTAGTACTAACTGCTTTTTCTTTTTCGCTTTGGCTTTGTATTCCTTTTTTGCTTCTTTAGTTAAGGTGGATTTATTGTTTTTTATGTACGTTTTAGTGCTAACATCAATATTTTCAAACAACAAGCACCCAATATAAATTGATAAAGATGTTATGAAAACATATATTATTCCAATGTTTGAACATACATAATAAAAGAATAGACTTGATAATAAGAGAATTACCCATTGAATTCGTTTTGGAACAATATAATATACAAATAATGTAATAAAAATAAATATTAAAAAAGTTAGAGAAGTAATTGACATAAGAATACCTATACATATTTTTTCTAATTATACTTTATTTATAAATTTAAGTCAATGCGAAAGTTTAAGAATAATAGGACTGACATTTTATTTGTCAGTCCAAGAATCTAATATATTATTCTATTTATTCTTTTTCCTTCGGCTGCAAGCAAAATTGTGCGCTCAATCAGGCTGAAATCGCATACCATGGATTTAGGCTTTTTGTCGCAGTCATCCATGCCAAAAGGAACTAAATAGTAGTTCTTGTAATTCATCAAAGCGCCTATGTTTTTTGCTGCCGCACCCAGCGCATCATTGGTAGAAACGCCAATAACTACGGGCTTTGAGTTGCGCAGGTGCGATTTAACCGCCATCGTAACACAGGTGTCCGTAACGCCGTTGGCAAGTTTTGCAAGCGTGTTGCCCGTGCAGGGCGCAACAACGAGGATATCAAACATATCCTTTGGTCCTATCGGCTCTGCGCCTGTGATTGTGCGGATAATCTCTTTGCCGCAGACATCCTCAATCTCTGCGTTAATATAGCTTGCTTTACCGAATCTCGTATTTGTGTTGTAAGCGTTTTCGCTCATAATCGGTGTGACGTCATAGCCTTTTTCAACCAGTTCGCTCATCGTGTCAATCGCTTTCCTGAACGTGCAAAATGAGCCGGTAAGGCAGTAACCTATTCTCAAGCAAAAACCCCCTTTACCATAATATCAACAGTTTCGGCAACAACCTTTCCTGCTGATTCAGGCGAGCATTTTGCCGGTATACCTCTCGCTGTAATCAGGTTAATACCAAGATGCTTTGCAAAGTGAACGTCAACACCGCCGGGGAATGAAGCAAGGTCAATCAGTACTGCACCTTTTTTCAGCGCGCGCAGCTCATCCTCGTTAAAAACAGGGTGAGGTACCGTGTTGAATATATATGAGTAGTCATTTCGCTTCGTTAAATCGCTGAATCTGATTGTATCCGCGCAGTTTGATTGCGCAAGCGTAATCGCTTCATCACTTCTTGCACAAACGGTAATATTGTTTGTAAACGGCGCAATGTACCTGTGCAGCGCCTTTGCAATTCTGCCATAGCCTACAAGCAAAACCTTTGCATTTATCATGCTATATTCACAGTTATTGATTGCTATAGCAAGCGCGCCTTCCGCTGTAAGATAAGCATTTTTGAGCGCAAACACTTCATTTTTAGTGTAATCGTAAACATTATTATCAGAAACGTTACCTGCAAAGCAGGGGATTTCGTACTTTAGCAGACTGCCTACAGGGTTAACTCCAAGCAAAACAAAATCTGCCTCGTTTTCGACTTTTGCTTCATTATAACCCATATCTTGTAAAAATTTTGATGCATATTCAATTCGTTTATCACTTAAATCGGGTACATAAAACCGCTTGTTCATACCATCATCTCGCATAAAAAGTTGTTGTCTTTTACATTTTATGTAAGAATGTTAAATTGGGTGTTTATTTTTTAGATGAAAAGTGATATAATATACTGAATTAATTTAAGTATATTCGGAGGACACCGATTTGAAAAATATAGATACCTTGCTTAAAGAGAGCAAAAACATTCATTTTATCGGCATCGGCGGCGCGGGTATGTGCCCGATTGCGGAGATTCTATTGTCGCTCGGCTACAACGTCAGTGGCTCTGATAATAACGATACTGAAACTTTTCGCCGCATAGAAAAAGAGGGCGCAAAGGTTTACCTCGGTCAGGTTAAGGATAATATTGCCGATAACACCGACCTTGTTATCTACACAAATGCTATCCTCAAGGGTAATGAGGAACTTGAATACGCAAAAGCAAATTTCCCATGCTTTGAGCGTGCGGAGGTGCTTGGCGCACTCAGTAGACTTTTCACAAATTGCATCGGCATTTGCGGTACTCACGGCAAAACCACTACATCATCAATGACTACGCAGGTTCTGCTTGAAGCAGGGCTTGACCCGTCCGCTGTTATCGGCGGTAAATTGCCTATTATCGACGCGTACGGCAGATACGGCGACAGTCAGAATTTCGTGTGCGAAAGCTGCGAGTTTAATAATACGTTCCTGCATATGAACCCTGATATAGCTGTTGTGCTGAATATTGACGAGGATCACCTTGACTTCTTCGGCAACCTTGATAATATCAAGAAAGCGTTCAGGGAATTCTGCGACCTCACCACCAGAACAATTATCTATAACGGCGATGATCAGAACACGATTGACACGCTCAAAGGCATCGAGGGCAAAAAACTCATATCTGTCGGCACAAAGGACGGCAACGAGTGGCAGGCTAAAAATGTGGTTATACCCGGCGGTTTCCACAGCGAGTACGATGTTTACCACAACGGTGAGTTTGTAACTAAAGTTGAACTTTCAGTACCCGGTGAGCACAATATCCTCAACTCTCTTTGCGCGTTTGTTGCTGCTTATGAAAGCGGCGCAGATGTTGAGAGCATCTGCCGAGGACTCAAGGCGTTCGGTGGCGCTGCAAGACGTTTTGAGCTGCTTGGCAAGTACAAGGGCGTAACTTTTGCAGACGACTATGCGCACCATCCTGCGGAAATCAAAGTAACGCTTGAAGCCGCAAAAAAGATGGGCTATAAGCACGTCTGGGCGGTGCATCAGCCTTTTACCTACACAAGAACTTCGCTGCTTCTTGACGATTTTGCAAAGGTTCTTTCAATTGCAGATAGGGTTGTTATTAGCGAGATTATGGGCTCGCGCGAGGTGAATACAATCGGTATCAAAGCAACCGACCTTTCCGAAAAAATCGACGGCGCAGTTCAGCTTGATACCTTCCAGGAAATCTGCGACTATGTTTGCGAAAATGCAGAGGACGGCGACCTTGTTATCACCCTCGGCTGCGGCGATGTTTACAAAGTAGCACGTATGATGTGCGAGAAGATGAAGAATGAATAACGATTCACACATTGAACTTGAAAAGAAGTTTTTGATTGAATATCCCGACCTGCAGGCGCTTGCGAAGTATAATCCGATTAAGTACGAAATTGAGCAGATTTATCTGATTTCGGAAGTCGGTTCGCACCGCATCAGAAAGCGCTCACACTTCGGCATACCTACTTTTTTTGAAACGCTTAAAGTGCGCATTAATAACTCAAAATGCCGCGAGTTTGAGGATGTTATTACAGAACCCGAGTACGAGCAGTTGAAGTTGACTGCTGACCCTAAAAAGCATCCTATATATAAGGATAGGTATGTCTTTTCATACGGCGGTAAAGTGCTTGAACTCGACGTTTTTCCGTTCTGGAGTGACAAAGCGTTCCTCGAAATTGAACTTGAAAGCGAAGTGGATGAGTACTCCGTACCGCCTGAAATAAGGATAATCAAGGATGTTTCCGACGACCCGAAGTATAAAAACAACTATTTAGCGAGAAATAAATGATAATAGTTAAGCCTACATATTATAAGGATTTTAAGTGCATAGCAGGGGACTGCCCCGATTCCTGTTGCCAGGGATGGGAAGTTGACGCTGACGAGGAATCGCTTGAATACTACAAAACCCTTGATCCATTGCTTGAAATCAAACAGCGCATTGACCGTGTGCTTGATAAGGACGAATTCGGTAACACGATATTTGAACTTGCGGCAAAAAAACGCTGTCCGTTCCTGAACAGTGAGAATCTCTGCGATATGCACATTGCAATCGGCGGCGAGCACACACCTTTCACCTGCCGCACCTTCCCGCGATTTATCCACGATTTCGGCGGAACAAGGGAAATTGGCATATCGTTTTCCTGCCCAGTAGCAGCGGATATGATGTACAATCTTGACGGTCATCTGCAGTTCGAAACCGAATACATGGACGAACTGCCTACGCTCAATGACATTGATGCTGCTACATATATGAAGTTAAAAAAAGCGCGCGAGCATGCGTTTGATATTATGTTTTCAAGTAAGCATATTACAAAAAGGCTCCGTGAGTTACTTGAATTCGCCGAGCAGTTACAGGCAGAGCTTGACGATTATGAGGAAGCGAATACGCCAATTTCATTTCAGGACGTATTCAGAAACCCCGAGCTAATAAACCCAGAGTGGCAGCAAAAGGTAGACAATATGCAGGTTAAACCGATTGCGGACACCTCGGTGAACGAGAACATAGCAGCATATTTTATCTATAAATACTTCCTTGATGCGGTGTTTGACCTCGACGTACTGTCGAAAGTCAAAATGGCAGTTATCGGCGTACTGATCAACACATACTTCGGCGAGGATGCCTGGACTGTACACCTCTGGTCAAAGGAAACCGAGCACTCACAGTACAATATGGACAGATACAAAAAACTGCTCAAGGAGGCAAAATGCCTTAAATCAAGCAGTCTTAAGGAGATGTTAGTATGACAACAAAAGAACTGGCACAGGCTGTGCTTGACGCTGTAAGCGCCTGCCCTGAATTTAAACAGGCAGCACAGAACTACATTGACACAATCGGCACAGATAAAGAGGCTGAGGCAGGCAAAATACTCATTGCGGAAGCAGAAGAGGATATCGCTTCTATTGATAACACTATTGCGTTCTTCCAAAGTGATATGGCAGCGCAGATTTTCGGCGCAGACATTGCTGCAGAAAAACTTGCTCACGCACAGCAAATCAAGGCTGACGGCGCAATCTACTGCGACTGCCCCGGCTGCACCGCAGCGCTTGCAATTATCAAAAACAAAGATTTGTTCTGATTATCAAACTTCCCGCAATGGGTAGTTTTTAATTTTTATTATTGACAAATAAATATATATATATATATAATTGAAGATGATAATTAATTGTTTGGAGTAGTTATGTTATTTTCATCTTCAGTATTTATATACCTGTTTCTTCCGGCAGTAATATTTGTGTACTATGTCTTGCTTAGAAAGAGCAGAATGCTGCAAAACGTTTTTCTTCTTTTTGCAAGCCTCTTTTTCTATGCTTGGGGCGAACCTAAGTTTGTATTTGTAATGCTGCTTTCGATTGCTGTTAACTACTTATTCGGATTGTTAGTTGATAAGTTCAGGGAAAGTTGTAAATCAAAACTGATTGTTGCAGGCACTGTTGTTTTTAATCTGGGAATATTATTTGTCTTTAAGTACTTGAACTTTAGTGTTTCTGTAATTGAAAGCGTATTTAGTATTAACGCCAATATGAGTGAAATTGCACTCCCGATAGGTATTTCTTTCTTTACCTTCCAGGCTATGTCGTATGTTATTGATGTTTACCGCAAAAAGGGTGAAGTTCAGAAAAACATTCTAAATGTCGCGCTATACATATCTTTTTTCCCTCAGCTCATTGCAGGCCCGATTGTGCGCTATGAAACTATCGCAAAAGAAATTATTGACAGGAGGGAAACGGTTGACGACTTTTTTAACGGCTTTTCTAGATTTGTTATCGGCTTAGCTAAAAAAGTTTTACTTGCAAATTCCTTTGCCATTGTTGCGGACAGGATATTTAACTACAGCGAGGCAGGGAATGATATCGCTTCGCCTACAGCATGGTTAGGAGCGATATGCTATACGTTGCAGATATTCTACGATTTCAGCGGATATAGCGATATGGCTATCGGAATGGGCAGAATGTTTGGTTTCCATTTCCTTGAAAACTTTGATTATCCCTATATGTCTACATCTATTACCGAATTCTGGCGCAGGTGGCATATTTCTCTTGGAACATGGTTCAGAGATTATGTTTACATTCCTTTAGGCGGCAGTCGTGTAAAGAAGTCTAAATTAGTGTTCAATCTGTTTGTTGTATGGTTCCTTACCGGCGTTTGGCATGGCGCCAATTGGACATTTATTGTTTGGGGGCTTATGTACTTTGTTCTTTTGACAGCTGAGAAGTTAACAGGCTTTTATAAAACGAAAAGTAAAATTAAAAAGTGCTTTTTATGGATTTATTCTCTACTCTTTGTTGTCATTGGATGGGTTATTTTTAGATCGAGCTCGCTGTCCGATGCGTTGAATTATATCGTTCAGATGTTCAATGTAAAAGCTTTAAATTTTGATTCGTTCTTCGTTGATAATTTAAGGGAGGTTCTTGCATTTGCAGTATTTGGAATTCTCTTTAGTTTCCCGATAATTCCTGCCCTTAATAAGAAATTCAAAGGCAATGTTATAACAGATATTGTTTATGTAATTGTTGTGGTTTCTTTGTTTGTATTATCTGTTGCTAGCATTGCAAGCAATGCATATAATCCGTTTATTTACTTCAATTTTTAGGTGCATAGAATGAGAAATATCTTAAAAAACATAGTTGTATTTGCGATGGTAGGATTGTTTATCTTTTCCGGAATGTGTAGTAAGCACTTTATTCATTACATGAAGATTGATATTGTTTCTTTAGTAAAAACTGATAGAGATTTTTCAAAATTTATCGATGTCATTAATTCTCATTCTACTGAAAAGACAGTTTATCACGACTTTCTTGTTGATGTTAATTCATATGTTTTACGAAAGATTGGTTATCAAATAATACAAAAAGAGAACTCTGTAATTGTAAGACTAGATAATGATTATCTATACGGGGGTTTTGAAAAAACTTCTTATGAAACATTAAACACTTATGCCGATTGTGTAAAAGATTTGTACACCACTTCGTTGCAGAACAATGCACAGTTCCTATTTGTAATGGAACCCTCTAAAGGTATAAATAAAACGTTGCCGCTAAATATTGATAACTATACTTCTTATAATTGTGATACCTTTGTAAAGGCACTCAACAGTCGTAATATACCAACATTAAACCTTGTTGAATCAATGGAAAACGACGGAATATCGGAAGAAGAGATGTTTTTTGCAACAGACCATCATTGGAAACCAGAATCCGGATTTTGGGCTGTAGGTAAAATGTGCACTGAATTGCATGATTTGTACGGCTTTGAGTACGACAAAGAGATTACGGATTTGAATAATTATAATGTTAAGAATTATGAAAACTGGTTTTTAGGATCGCAGGGCAAAAAGACGGGAAGACTCTTTACCGAACTCGGTGCTGACGATATCAGCCTGATAACCCCTAAATTTGAAACAAATCTGGTAGAAGAACAGCCAAATAAGAACGAGGTAAGAGAAGGAGATTTCTCGGAATCTGTTCTTTTTATGGAGAATATTGAAAATAAGGATTATTATAATTTGAACCCGTATGCTGTTTATTCCGGTGGTGATTTCAGATTACAGATTATAAAAAACAGATTAGCTAATAATAATTCTAAAGTTGTTCTTGTTAGAGACTCTTATTCTTGTGCTACTGTACCATTTTTGTCTTTAGCTGTAAGCGAGTTGCATGTTGTTGATGTGCGTGATGGCGATTATTATGTTGGAGATAGAGTAAATGTTTATGAATACATTAAACAGCAAAAGCCGGATTATGTAATCGTTGCATACAATATCGGTGCGATTGGCGAAGAGTCATCTTGCTTTAACTTTAAATAGCGTTTGTGCCTCGTGTGTCAAATTTACACGAGGCATTTTATGTGTTTTTATAATCTTTGACAAAAAAATATTTATGGTTGATAAAAAGTTGAAAATGTGTTATTATGCTTTGTGGTAAATTATAGTCACTCAAAGGAGGGGGTAGAATGGCAGCACAAATTTGTGCAGTTGCAATTTTCGTTGCGATGTTCGGGCTCATTATTTCCGAAAAGATTCCGCGTCATATTGTAACACTCGGCGCAGGTGCGCTTACGCTTATCGTAGTTTTCGGTATCTGTATGCGCAGTATGGATGCAGTTGTAAATACTCTTAATTTCAAAGATTTTGCTACGCTTAACTTCTGGTATCAGGCAAGCGAGGGCGAGGGCGCAGCGTCCGGTATCAACTGGGCTACTATCATTTTCATCGGCGGTATGATGATTATGGTTGAGGGTATGGCTCGCGTCGGTTTCTTCCGTTGGCTGTGTATGCTGCTTGCAAAAACCGTTAAGTATAAGGTTATACCGATTTTCATTGTGTTTATGATTCTTGCTGCCGTGCTTTCAATGTTTATTGACAGCATCACGGTAATTCTTTTCCTTGCGGCAGTAACAATAGAACTTGCGAAACTGCTTAAGTTTAACCCGATACCTATGATTTTGTCGGAGGTATTTTGCGCTAATCTCGGCGGTTCTGCGACTATGTGCGGCGACCCGCCAAACATCATCATCGGTACTGCACTGGGCTATTCGTTCAGCGACTTCCTTATGAATACGGGTGTTATTGCTGCAGTTTGCCTTGTGTTAATCGTTTTTTACTTCTACTTTGTTTACAAGAAAGAACTTAAGAGCGACGGTACTGTTGACCCGTCAACAATGCCTGACCCCAAGAGTGCCATCACGGATAAGCCGGGCTTCATCGTAAGCTGCATTATCTTCGGTTGCGCTGTTGTTCTGCTTGTAACACATGCTAATACGCACCTCACGGTTGCGACTATCGGCGTGTTTATTGCGATTATTACGCTCATTACTGCACCCAAGCACGTGCCTGAAATGCTTAAGAAAGTCGACTACAAAACACTGCTGTTCTTCATCGGTCTGTTTATCGTTGTAGGCGGTCTTGAGCAAACCAAGGTGCTTGAACTTATTGCTCACTTTATTGAAAAGATTAGCGGTGGCAATCCGCTGTTTATCGTGGCAATCGTTATCTGGGTTTCTGCAATCGCAAGTGCGTTTGTTGATAACATCCCGTTTGCGGCGACTATGATTCCTGTTATCTCGGGTCTTTCAAACATTGTTCCGCTTGACACGCTTGCCTGGTCGCTCTCAATCGGTACCGATATCGGCGGCTCGGCTACACCTATCGGCGCTTCAGCAAACGTTGTTGGTATTTCTGTTGCACAGAAAGAGGGCTACAACATCAGTTGGGGCAAGTATTGCGTAAAACTCGCACCTGCTACGGTTATCGTGCTTACAATTGCTACTATTATGATTGTTTTAATCCACCCGCTGCACGTGTAAAATCAATATTGATTTAAAAATATCCCCTGAGTATCAAATATTCAGGGGATTTGTTGACAGAATAGTGACTTTTAATTATAATTCAGAAGAATAACGATGGGAGGTAATGGCGGTGTCTGATTCAGCGAGCGTACAAACTGTACAGCAAAAAAGGCAATCAAATTTTGAACTGCTGAGAATACTTATGATGCTGCTCATTATCGCGCATCATTTTGTTTGCCACGGCTCGGCTGATTTTGAGTCTGATTTACCTGCGTTCAGCCTTGTATGGCTTCGCCTGCTTGAAATGGGCGGCAAAATCGGCGTAAATGTTTTTGTGCTGATATCTGGATATTTCCTGATTGAGGCAAAGAGTTTCAAGATATCGAAAATTGTGAAACTGTGGTTGCAGGTGTTCTTTTATTCGGCATTGTTGTTCTGTGTAACGATTTACATAACAAAGGAGTTTCATTTAAGTATGCTGCCGAATTTGTTTTTGCCGATTTCTTTCAGGGACTGGTGGTTTGTCAGCGCATACTTTGTGATGTACCTGATTTCGCCGCTGCTTAATAAAGCACTTAACAGCCTGAGCAAAAAGCAGTATTTACGGGTGATTATTGTTGCAGTTGTTATGTGGAGTGTAATTCCTACGCTGTTTAACGTATACCTTGAAAGCAATAGCCTTTTGTGGTTCATCACGCTTTACGCGATTGCAGGATATATAAGAAAATTCAATCCTTTTGAAAAGTATGACAGAAAGCTTTTTTTGTTTGCTGCAGTTGTGCTCGCGGTTGTGTCCCTGGCATTGAGAATACTGTTGTTTGACATCCTTGATGTTGTGAACACGAAGTTTCAGCCGTATGTGAACAGTCCATATAATATGCAGTATCTTCTGACTTTGCTGATTTCAATTTGCATATTTGTATATTTCAGCAAGCTTGATATTCAATATAATAAGGCGATAAACACGGTTTCGTCAACAACTTTTGCTATTTATCTAATCCACGATTACCCGAGTATCAGGGAATATTTGTGGAATTACGTGTTTGTTTACACAAAATATTTAGGCAGCATTAAGATAATTCCGTATTCAATTATTGTTGTTTTGTTGATTTTTGTGTTCTGCGCCGTTATTGAACTGATAAGGCAAAATCTTATTGAAAGGTTCTATGTGCCGTATTTATCAAAGCTTGACAAATTCAGCGTATTTAACACCGCTTGATTAAGGCGGTGTTTTGCTTTATAAATAAATTGTTTGACATTGCTAGCTATATATAATATAATTACATACATATCAAATTCAATTTTTAAAGGAGGGGAAGAGATGTTATTTAATTCATTGGAATTTTTATGTTTCTTTCCCATTGTTTGTTTAGTATACTTTATCATTCCGCATAAGTTCAGATGGGTGTGGCTGCTGATTTCAAGTTATGTGTTCTACATGGGCTGGAATGCTGCATATGCACTGCTTCTCTTGTTCTCAACTACCGTGACTTGGCTTACAGGACTTGGCGTTGATAAAATAGAAAAAACGCGCAGCAGGAAAGCGCTTCTTGCAGCCGGCATTACCGCAAACCTCAGTATACTGTTTGTGTTTAAGTATTTCGGCTTTTTTATGGACACGCTGTATTCTGTGTGGGATGCGCTCGGCGTTGAGTATTCAGAGGTGCAGCTGTCACTTGTGCTGCCCGTCGGAATCTCATTCTATACTTTCCAGGCAATCGGGTATTGCATAGACGTTTACCGCAAAAAAACGCCTGTACAGCGTAATTTCGGCAAATATGCGCTGTTTGTTTCCTTCTTCCCGCAGCTTGTTGCAGGTCCTATTGAACGAAGCTACAATCTTATTCCGCAGTTTGAAGAAAAGCATTATTTTTCGCCCGAAAGAACTGCGTCAGGTCTGCGCCTGATGTTATGGGGCTTCTTCAAAAAAATCGTTATTGCGGATACCGTTTGCGTTGCGGTTAACAGAGTTTACAACAATGTTGAAGAGTTCAAGGGAATACCGCTGATTTTTGCGACGTTCCTGTTTACAATTCAGATTTTCTGCGACTTTTCGGGCTACAGTGATATTGCGCGCGGTTGCGCAAGGATTATGGGCTTCCGCCTTATGCGCAACTTTGACCATCCGTACTTTTCATCGTCTATACGCGAATTCTGGCAGCGCTGGCATATTTCGCTTTCAACATGGTTTAAGGACTATGTTTACATTCCGCTTGGCGGTAACAGAAAAGGCAAGCATAGAACAAGTCTTAACCTGCTCATAACTTTCCTTGTAAGCGGTTTGTGGCACGGCGCTAACTGGACATTTATCGCCTGGGGCGGATTCCATGCGATTTTGCAGATAATTGAAAGATATACAAAGGGCTTTTTTGACAAGCTTGCTGAAAAGACGCATTTTGACAGAGTGCCTGCATTAAGAACGGCAATTAAGGTTTTTATAACATTCTGCCTTGTTTGCTTTGGCTGGATATTCTTCAGAGCAAATACAATGCACGACGCACTGTATGTTATCGCAAACCTGTTTAACATTACAGAGATTTCAAAGGACGCGGTTTACACAATACTTAAAATGATGTTTGAAACACGCGCAGAGGTTTACAGACTGCTCCTTACCTTGCCTGTGTTCATTGTTGCGTCGTTTATTGATAAAAAATGGTCGATTAACAAGGTGTTCTTAAAGCAGGGAAGTGCGATGCGCTTTGCTATGTATGTAGTTATAGTTACATATATCCTGCTTGCCGCAAGAGCCGACGTTCAGGACTTTATTTACTTCCAATTCTAACGATAAGTTGAGTTAATTATGAAGAAGAATTTACGCTTTTTTGCCCGATTTGCGGCGATATTATTAACAGTTGTAATACTGGTTGGCATAATAAATATCCAGTATGTCAGCGGTTATTATTATTCCGATGTGTACGGCGAAGTGCAAAAGTTCAATGATGTGCCCGAGCATATCACTTTTGCAAACTTCGGCACAAGCCACGGACTTGCCGCGTTCAGGTATGATGAAAATGATAAATCGTCGTTTAACTTTGCCCTTTCAGGCGAGGATATTTACCACGATTATCAGACTTTAAAACAGTTTGCGGACCATCTGGATGAGGGTTGTATTGTATCAATTCCTGTATCCTATTTTTCCTTCTGCCTGTCTACCGAAGAGCCTTCGCAGAAGAGGTACTACAATTATCTTGACAGAAAGTATATACGCGATTTCAGCTATGAAACGCTGATTAATACAAAGTATCTGCCTGTTTTGAGAAGTATTGAGTTCCTGTTTAAGGATCTTATCGGCGACCAGGAACTGAATTCTGAAAACTTTATGGACGCACCTGCAGAGGCAAAGGTGCCTGCACTTGGTATTGCAACTGATATTGTTGCTTATGCAGAAGAGGGTACAGATGCAAATGAAGAGCTTGCGCAACTGCACATTTCTCACGCAAAAACAAGGGCGGAAAGCTGGCGTTCAGGCCGTATGGTCGTAGGCAAAAAGAATATGCCCGAGAATACCAAACTGCTAACTGATATGGTTAATTTCTGCATTAAGCATAAGTTTAAGCCTGTTCTCGTTACTATTCCTGTATACTCTGCGCTTACAAACGACTTTACTAAAGAAGAATTAGATTATTACTACTATTCTAACCTTCACAAGGTTGTTAAGGATACTGGCGTGCTGTATATTGATTATTCAAAGGACAAACGGCTTGTTGATAATCCTGCTTATTATAACAACAGCGACCATATGAGTGAAGAGGGCGCTAACGCGTTTATGCAGATTTATCGCGAAGATTTGAACAAACGCGGTGTTACAGTAAAATAGGTTATTTTGATAGAAACTGGCAATCATTTGTCAGTTTCTTGTTTTTGTAAACTTTTTTGAAAATTTTTTTGTTGACTTTATGCATATATTATAATATAATATATTAACGGTAATATTTCGCCTTGGCTATTGAGGTTTTGTTTATGTATAATCGCTTTATTAAAAGATTGGTAGATATAGTGCTTTCGCTTGGCGCGCTGGTTATCTTTGCGCCGCTTTATGCAGCTATCAGTATTGCGATTAAAATTGACGATCCCGGTCCTGCGCTGTTTACTCAAGAGCGTATAGGAATACATAAGCACAACTTTACATTGCATAAGTACCGCTCGATGAAGATGTCCACGCCTCACGACGTGCCGACTCATCAGCTTGATAACCCGGAGCAGTATATCACAAAAGTGGGCAAGTTCCTTCGCAAGTCAAGTCTTGACGAGCTGCCGCAGATTTGGGATATCTTTATCGGCAAGATGAGCATTATCGGCCCTCGTCCAGCGCTTTGGAATCAGGACGACTTGGTTGAAGAACGCGACAAGTACGGTGCAAACGATGTTAAACCCGGTCTTACCGGCTGGGCGCAGATTAACGGCAGGGACGAGCTTGAAATTCCTGTTAAAGCAAAGCTCGACGGCGAATATACAGAAGCGCTGAACAACGGCGGTATTGGCGCAATTAAAATGGACGCTCGCTGCTTCTTTGGTTCAATCAGCAGTGTGTTCAAGAGCGAAGGCGTTGTTGAAGGCGGCACAGGCGAATTGGAGAAGGAAAAGACGGAGATTAAATGAAGATAGCAGTTTTATCAAGTCATACACCATCTTTATTCTGGTTTCGCCTGGATATGATGCAAAGCTTTATTGATAAAGGGCACAAGGTTTACGCTCTCGGAAACGAGGCGGAAAGCGACTGGGCGGACAAGTTCGGCGAAAATGGTATTGTTTACAGGCAGATTTACGTTCAGCGTAACGGTACAAACCCTGTTAAAGATTTGAAAAGCATTACTTCAATCAAGTCTGTGCTTGCGGAAATTATGCCGGACAAGATTTTTACATATCAGGCTAAAACGATTATTTACGGCACAATCGCTGCTAACAAGCTCGGAATTACCGAAGTGTATCCGCTGATTGCAGGGCTCGGCTCGCTGTTCTTAAATGATGACGCAAAAACAAAAGCGCTGCGTAAGATAATGCTTCTTGAGTATAAATACTCGATGAGAAAATGCCCACTGGTGTTTTTTCAGAATACCGACGACCTTAACACGTTTAAATCTGCAGGCGTGATAAATAAGCAGAAAACTTTGATTCTGCACGGCTCGGGCGTGAGCCTTGAAAAATTTACCGTTCAGCCAATGCCTGAGCAATTTGCTTTTCTTTGCATAAGCAGACTTATCAGGGACAAGGGAGTATATGAGTACTTGAAGGCTTGCGAGATTGTCAAAAAGAATAATCCCAATGTTCGCTTCTTGCTTGTCGGTCCATTTGACACAAACCCGAGCGCATTGAAAAAGAATGAACTTCAAGTTTTCATTGATAACGGTACTATAGAGTACTTTGGCGAACAGGCAGACGTTGTACCGTACTATAAGCAGGCAAGCGTATATGTGCTTCCTTCATACAGAGAGGGTACGCCTAAAACGGTGCTTGAGGCTATGGCTTGCGGCAGGGCGGTTATTACAACCGATGTTCCGGGCTGCAGGGAAACAGTTGACGATAACGTTAACGGTCTGTTAGTTCCTGCTAAAGATGTAGAAAAACTGGCTTTAGCAATGCAGTTTATGATTGATAACCCCGATGAAGTCTGCAGAATGGCTGCAAACGGCAGAAACAAAGCAGAAGAAGTGTTTGATGTAAACAAAATAAACGCGTCAATTTGCGACGCGATGAAATTATAAGGCTGGAAATAATATGTCACTTTACGAAAAACTATTAGCAAAGGAAGAAAAATTATCACTTGTAGGTCTCGGCTACGTCGGTATGCCTATTGCAGTTGCTTTTGCAAGGAAGATTGACGTTATCGGATTTGACCTCAACAAAAAGAAGATTGACCTTTATAAAAGCGGTGTTGACCCGACTAACGAGGTCGGCGATGAGGTAATAAAGAATACCACGGTTGAGTTTACAGCCAATGAAACAAGGCTTCGCGAGGCTAAGTTCCATATTGTCGCTGTGCCGACGCCGGTTAACGATGACCATACACCTGATTTAACTCCGGTTGAGGGGGCAAGCCGGATTGTCGGCAGAAACCTCACAAAGGGCTCAATCGTCGTTTTTGAGTCAACTGTGTATCCGGGCGTTACAGAGGATGTCTGCGTTCCGATTCTGGAACAGGAATCAGGACTTAAGTACGGCGTTGACTTCAAGGTTGGCTACTCGCCTGAACGTATTAACCCGGGCGACAAGGTGCATAGACTTGAAACTATTACCAAGATTGTTTCGGGTATGGATGAAGAAAGCCTTGATACAATTGCGAAGGTTTACGAGATTGTTGTTGAAGCAGGTGTTCACCGCGCGGAAAACATCAAGGTTGCCGAGGCTGCAAAGGTTATTGAAAACAGCCAGCGTGACATTAACATTGCGTTTATGAACGAGCTTTCAATTATCTTTAACAAGATGGGTATTGATACGCAGTCCGTTCTCAAAGCAGCCGGCACTAAATGGAATTTCCTTAATTTCTATCCCGGACTTGTTGGCGGTCACTGCATCGGCGTAGACCCGTATTACCTTACATACAAGGCAGAAATGATGGGCTACCACAGCCAGATTATTCTTTCCGGCAGGCGCATCAACGACGATATGGGCAAGTATGTTGCTGAAAATGTTGTTAAAAAGCTAATTGCCGCGGACAAGCCTGTACGTAACGCAAAGGTTGCGATACTTGGATTTACGTTTAAGGAAAACTGCCCTGACACGAGAAACACAAAGATTATTGATATTGTCAGCGAACTTAAGGAATACGGTATCAGCCCTGTTATTGCCGACCCTGCTGCTGATGCTGACGAGGCAAAGTGGCTCTATGGCATTGAATTTGTTGACGTTGCTACTGTTAAAGATATGGATGCGGTTATTCTTGCAGTAGCGCACGATTGTTTTAAAGACTTGTCGATGGCTGACATCAAAAGCCTTTACGGTGCAGGCAAGAAGATAATGATTGATATAAAAGGTCTGCTTGATAGAAAAGAATACGAAACTGCAGGCTACGAATACTGGAGATTATAACTTTTTATGAGCAAAATTAAGTCACTAATTAAGCAAAACTTCTGGGGTAATTATCTTATCAGTTGTTATCATATTGTTGCTTGCAAGGTAGCACCGGCTTTGATGAATGATGAAAAGGCGGTTAAGCGTTATTACAAAAAACGTTTTGGCAAGGAACTTGATTTAAGTAATCCTCAAACTTTTGCTGAAAAGATAAACTGGTATAAGCTTAACAGTAATGACCCTCTGATGGTTCAATGCGCTGATAAGGTTGCAGTTCGCGATTATGTCAAAGATAAGGGATATGGCGATTGCCTTAACGAAGTATACGGCGTGTATGACAATGTTGATGATATTGACATTGATTCACTACCGAAGCAGTTTGTTATTAAAGCTGCTCACGGTAGCCATATGAACTACATTGTCAAGGATAAGGACAACTTTGACTGGAAACACGCTAAGCTTATGATGAAAACCTGGCTTCACCAGGACATTTACTGGAGTGGAAGAGAATGGGTATATAAAGATATCCCTAAAAGGATAATTGTTGAAAAGTATCTTGAAGATGAAACCGGCGAACTAAGAGATTTTAAGTTTTTTTGCTTTCATGGACATATCGCCAATATCGAATACGATGCAGGTAGATTTGGTGAAACGCATTTCAGGAATTTTTATGACAATTCCTCCAATTTATTAGACATTAATGACGGCGAATTTTATCCCGATTTAAGTTTAAAAAGAGTTCCTGTTAATAATGAAGTTTTTACACGTATGCAGGAGTTGGTAGCATGTCTTTCCGATTCATTTGAACATGCGCGTGTTGATTTGTATTGTGTTAATAATAAAATTTATTTTGGAGAAATAACTTTTTTTGATGGTGGAGGATCTACATCCTTTAAACCGGATAAATGGAATTATCTGTTTTCAAAAGACTGGGCGCTCTGTTAATGTTGATTATTACTCGTTTTAGGTGAAATTATGAGTTATTGTAATTTGGTTTTTCCATCTGATTCCTTGTTCCTCGTCACAGGTGGTGCCGGATTTATCGGTTCTAACCTGTGTGAAGCAATATTGAATCTTGGATATAAAGTTCGTTGCCTCGATGATTTGTCAACAGGCAAGAAGGAAAATGTTGATTTGTTTATCGATAATCCTAACTATGAATTCATCAAAGGTGATATAAAAGATCTTGACACCTGTATGGATGCTTGCAAAGGCGTAGACTACGTACTTAATCAGGCTGCGTGGGGAAGCGTTCCGAGAAGCATTGAAATGCCGTTGTTTTACTGTGCAAACAATATTCAAGGCACGCTTAATATGCTTGAGGCGTCAAGGCAGTGTGGCGTTAAAAAGTTTGTATATGCTTCGAGTTCGTCTGTTTACGGCGACGAGCCGAATCTCCCTAAAAAAGAGGGTAGGGAAGGCAACCTTCTTTCTCCGTACGCTGTTTCAAAGCGTGCTGATGAAGAGTGGGCGAAGCAATACACCATGCATTACGGGCTTGATACATACGGACTTCGTTATTTTAATGTATTCGGCAGACGTCAGGATCCTAATGGCGCTTACGCTGCGGTGATTCCGAAATTCATCAAGCAACTGCTTGACGGCGAAACGCCAACTATCAACGGTGACGGTAAGCAGAGCCGTGATTTTACTTACATTGAAAACGTTATTGAAGCTAACTTAAAAGCATGTCTTGCTTCAAGCGAGGTTGCCGGTCAGGCTTACAACATTGCATATGGCGGCAGGGAATACCTGATTGATATTTACTACGGTTTAACTGAGGCGCTTGGATTGGACATTGAACCGAACTTCGGTCCTGACCGCGCAGGCGACATCAAGCACAGTAATGCGGATATCTCAAAAGCAAAAGAGCTTCTTGGCTATTCGCCCGACTGGAGTTTTGACAGAGGAATTAAAGCTGCTATTGAGTGGTATAAGAACAATCTATAGTTTTTAGGAGTTTAAATGGGTAATAATATTTTTGAAAAATATGAATCTAAAGTTCGTTCGTATTGCAGGCATTTTCCTGTAGTTTTTAGCGAGGCAAAAGATGCTACACTAACTGATGAAGAAGGAAATAGTTATATTGACTTCTTTTGCGGCGCAGGTGCAGTAAATTACGGACATAATAATTCATACATAAAAGAAAAGGTAGCAGATTATCTCAATACCGACGGGATTATTCATGCTCTTGATATGTACACTATTCCAAAGCGTGAATTTATTGAGACTTTTGAAGAAAAGATTATTAAACCACGTGGCTTGGATTATAAAATTCAGTTTTGCGGACCAACCGGTACAAATGCTGTAGAGGCTGCAATAAAACTTGCCAGAAAGGTTAAAGGTAGACGCAATATCTTTGCTTTTATGGGTTGTTTTCACGGAATGACTCTTGGTGCCCTTTCTCTCACATCGGAAATGTATGCAAGAAACGGCGCCGGTGCAAGCCTTTATGATGTAACCCACGTCCCTTCGCCGTATATGTTTAACGGTCTTGATGTAATTGAATATATGCAAACGTTGTTGGATGACGACCATTCCGGAGTGGATAAACCAGCGGCGTTAATAATGGAAACACTTCAGGCAGAGGGCGGAATCAGACCTTTTGAAACTGAGTTTTTGAAGGATGTTCGCGCATTTTGTGATAAAAATGATATCCTGCTTATCATTGATGATATTCAAGTTGGTTGCTGCAGAACAGGTTCATTCTTTTCGTTCGAGCGTGCCGGCATAGTTCCCGATATGGTTGTAATGTCTAAGTCAATAGGCGGTATCGGTATGCCGCTTGCTATTGTTCTTTTGAAAAACGAACTTGATATTTGGCAACCTGCTGAACACAATGGTACTTTCAGAGGCAACCAATTGTCATTAGTTGCAGGTAAGGCCTCGTTCGACTGGTTATTAGATAATAATATTGAAGAAGAAACCATTCGAAAGGGTAGTATAGTAAAAGATTTTTTAGAAAAAGAGATACTTCCTCTTGATGATAGGATTCAAATCAGAGGTTTGGGCCTTATTTGGGGCATCGATTTTAGCAATATCAATCCGGATATTGCAGATGAAGTAATTGATGGATGCTTTAAGAACAATCTTATTTGCGAATGTGCCGGTAGAAATGGCTCTGTTGTTAAAATTATGCCACCTCTGGTAATTAGTGACAAATTATTGTACAAAGGCTTAAATATATTAATTGAAGTTATAAAACGAACATTGTAATTGTTTTTTTGTCATGGAAAAGGTTAGAATTTTATTTTTAATTAACAGTCTTGGTGGCGGCGGGGCAGAAAAAGCTCTTGTAAATCTTATTAATAATCTTGATGATTGCAAGTATGATATCACCGTTGAAACAATGTTTGATGACGGAGTAAATGCTAAGTTACTCAATAATAACATAAATTATGTATCAAAAAAAGCACCTTGTCCAAAGGGAATCTCCTCTTTTTTTAAAATCATTCCTTCTTACTTTTTGTATAAGTTCTTCATAAATGATTGTAGCTATGATATCTTGATAGCATACATGCACGGTGTCCCTGTTAAAGTTATTTGTGGTAACAAGAAGACTAAGAAAATTGCTTGGATTCATAATGGTAATCCAGAATCTTCAGTTATGTTTACGCCTTGGATAACTAAAAATTTTGCATTCAAAAGATATGATTCATGTGATTCAATCGTCGGTGTTTGTAACAGCGTTTCGGATGCGTTTAAAGATTTCACAGGTATCAGGGATAAAGTTTACACTGCCTATAATACTCTTGATACAGACGCTATTTCAAAACTAGCTTTAGTTAATCCAGATATTATTTTTGATACCTCAAAAATTAATATTTGTTCTACCGGCAGACTGGGAAGGGAAAAAGGTTACTCACGACTTCTTGATGTTTGTAGTTATTTAAAGAACGACGGGTTCGATTTTTCTCTTTATTTAATCGGTTCCGGTTCAGAGGAAAATGCATTAAAGAACAGAGCAGATGAATTAGGTTTAAATGATAATGTTGTTTTCCTTGGCTTTCAGGATAATCCGTATAAGTATGTTAACAAATGCGACATCTTTGTATGTTCTTCATTTACTGAAGGCTTGAGTACTGCAACCATTGAGGCGTTGGTTTTAGGAAAAGCAATAGTATCAACTGATGTATCAGGTGCGTATGAGATACTTGGCGATAACGAATTCGGTTTAGTTGTGGATAATTCTCAGGACGGCATTTATAAAGGTTTGAAAACATTGATGTCTGATGAGGAATTAGTTAAGTATTACCAAAAACAAGCTGTAGAACACAGAGATGTATTTAGCATTGAAAATACAGTAAAAGAAGTAGAAAGAATTATTGATTGCACTTTAAAGTAGTTTAGGTGAATAAATGGCGCATTCTATTGATGAAAAAGTTCATAACGGCACGATATCTATTCTTATGGGCATATATAACTGTGCACCTACACTCAGAGAAGCAATCGATTCTATTATTGATCAGACTTATGATAACTGGGAACTGATATTGTGCGACGACTGCTCTACTGATGATACATACAATATTGCTGCTGAGTACAGAGATAAATATCCCGAAAAGATTATTCTTTTGCAAAATAAAACTAATTCGAGGCTTGCATTTACGCTTAATTACTGCCTTGAGCACGCAACCGGTGAATTCGTTGCACGAATGGATGGTGATGATATCAGTGCGCCTGACCGTTTTGAAAAGCAGGTTGCTTTTTTGAAATCTCACCCCGATATTGTTCTTGTCGGCACTGCTATGCAACGTTTTTCTGATGACGGTTCGTACGGTGCAATTGCGTATTGTGAAGAATATCCTGACAAAGATACGCCTTATAAAACCGGTTTGGTTTTCAATCATGCTACGATTATGGCTTATCGATGGGTATATGAGGAACTTGGCGGTTACACGGTATCACCACGCACTATGCGCGGACAGGATCGCGATTTGTGGTATCGCTTCCTTGCTGCAGGTTATAAAGGTGCCAACATTCAGGAACCGTTGTATTTGGTGCGTGAGAATGAAGATGCGATTAAACGCAGAAGCTCTAAAGTCAGATGGAATTCTTACAAAACTGAAGTAATAGGTTATTCACTTTTACACTATAACTTTTTAAGATACATTAAACCTACTATAGGTCTTTTAAAGATTTTTGTGCCTGCAAATCTTATGCTGTATTATCGTAAATGGCAGGCAGAACATCAAAAATAATTATCCACTAAGGTTTATTCATTATGACTAAAGCTATTGCATTGCCCATATGGGTGCTGTTAATACAACTTCTATATAGAAATAACTCACGAGAACCTGAAAGCACTCTCGTCTGCGATGACTATTTCATCAATAGAGCAAAGAAGAGTTATGCTATTATTTTGCTTTTGCTTCCGTTCTTTTTCGCGGCATTCAGAGTAGAATTTGCTGATACTGAGTCGTATATTCATACTTTTAATAGTATTTCAGATTACAGCTCTCTAACTGCATTTGCCAATTCATATGGGAAATGTGAGTTGTTTTATGGTATAGAGTATTATTTTTACAAGTACATATCTCAAGATGCGCAATTCTTTTTGTTTTTAGTTGCACTGTTACAGTCGGTTCTTTTTATCAGAACTATCAGACGTTTTAGCGAAGACTTTGGTATGAGCGCCTATGTATTTGTTTGTAATGCAATGGTGTTCAACTGGATGTGTAACGGTATCAGACAGTTTATCGTTGTGGCTATTCTGTTTTCACTTGTTGACACTGTTTTAAAAGGAAAGTGGTATATTTTTCTTCCTATTGTGGTATTTCTTACCGGACTATCACCTTTTTACAAAATGCTCGGCATTGAGGGCAGACCGATTTGGTTTTTATGCGGTATTCACGAATCCGCAATTATAGTTTTGCCGATTTATTTTATTGTTAGAGGCAAAGCTTTAACTAAAAAAGTTTGGATCTTGCTGGGTGTATTATTGGTCTTAACTGCCCTTGGATTACTAGATTCATTCCTCGACACATCTACCGAAAACACTATGTATGCAAATGAAATGGATCACGTTCATGCTGATGATGGTACTAATCCAATACGCGTTTTGGTTTCTTCTATCCCGGTTTTGTTAGTTTTATATAAAAGAAGAAACATTATTAATTCCGAATTACCGTCTATTATCAGTCTTTCAATTAATATGTCGTTCGTTTCTTCTACACTGTATATTGCAAGTATATTTACAAGTGGCATTTTTGTTGGCAGACTACCTGCGTATTGCGAAGTATATAATCTTATTCTTCTTCCGTGGTTAATTATCAATTTCCACCCTCATGACAGAAGGATTATTTCGCCACTCTTATATGCACTTTACTTGGTTTACTTCATTTATCAAGTTCTTATTGTATGGGGCGATAATCAGTTTATTATTCAAATTTTTGGAACTCAATTCTGATTTCTTTTTTTGAGGTGATCAATAATGGATGTATTAATTATTACGGGCAGTCCATTACGACTAAACTCATCTGCAAATCTTTGCCATAGAGCTTATATATTTGGACTGATTGAAAATGGCAATACTGTTGATATCATTGAGATGTCTGAAAAGGATCTTAATATTGATGACACTATCACTGTTCCTGATTTTAGAAATGTGTATGAATACGGTAGTTCATTTTATAGCAAACTTGGTGCAAAAAAGAGCAGTACAATTGTTATTAGTCGCACTGATAGTGAAGAGAACTTGAAATTTAATATCAACTTTAAATCGAAGCTTAAAAGGTTTGTGAGAACAAAACTATACGGTATATATGGAATGGATATAGTTTGGTATTATAAGGTTAAGTTTGGATACAAACAAAATGCAAATTATGATTTAGTTGTTTCTCTCGCGTACCCTTTAGTTAGTCATAAAGTGGCTGAATTTCTGTTAAAGAAACGGATTGTTGCAAAAAAGTGGATTCAGATTTGGGAAGATCCTTGGTCGCTTGCTCCCGGAAATAATTACAGAAATCCAAAATCATTACGTGAAGAGCGTAGAATACTCTCAAAAGCCGATGAAATAATATATGTCAGTCCTATAACGCTTAGTTATCAAAAAGAAGAATTCCCTGAATCATCTGATAAAATGAGATGGCTTCCGCTTCCATCGTATTTTTCTGAAAACGATAATAATATTGATTTTTCAGAACTGAAATTTGGTTATTTTGGAGATTATACTTCAGACGTCAGAAACCTTAAACCTTTTTACAATGTTGTTAATGATTTTAAACTAAATACTGTTATATGCGGGAAATCTGATTTGAACTTGGTTTCTAACGATTCAATTACCATTCGTCCAAGAATACCTATTGGAGAATTAAAAGAGTATGAAGAAAAAACTAATGTTCTGGTGCTTCTATGTAATCTTGGAGGTGGTCAGATTCCGGGGAAGATTTATCAGTGCTCTGCTACAAATAAATTGATATTGTTTATACTTGATGGTTCTGATGATGAGAAAAGAATAATAACGGAATATTTTTCTCAATTTAACCGATTTGTTTTTTGCGATAATAATGAAGACTCTATTAAAGATGCTATCAATAGTATTCCGAAATATCTGAAATCTGATTGTTATACAAAGCCATTAGATTTATTTAGCCCTAAGAATATTGCAAGATGCATTGTTGAAAACACTGATTTAGATTATTGTACTTAATAACGTTTGTTGTTAAAATTATTATTACGGATTTGAGAATAATGCTTATGGCTTCAATTAAAAGACTATTTAAAAGATTGTTTATTGGCAATTCTGAAATTGAATACAACTATTTGATAAATCACGGTTTTAAGCCCGGCGAGAATTTTAATTGTTATAGTCCTTTTGCTATTGATTCAAACTTCCCATATCTTATTAAGATAGGAGACAATGTTACAATTGCAGCTGATGTCAAAATACTTGCTCATGATGCAAGTGTTCATATTGTAAACTTGCCGACTAAAATTTGTAAAGTTTGTATTGGCAACAACGTATTCATTGGCAATAGATCAGTTGTATTATGCAACACAACAATTGGCGATAACGTTATAATTGGTGCCGGAAGTGTAGTAACAAAAGATGTTCCCTCAAACTCTGTTGTTGCAGGCAATCCCGCAAGGTATATTATGTCAATTGAAGAATATAAAAATAAACATATCAATTACTTTTCTACACATCATCGATTTACCGAGCACGCACATAGTGATTGAATTAACGCAGGAGAGGAATCTTGGAATTATATGAATGAAACGCTTGGCGATGATTTCGGTTATGTTTAATTTGGTATTATATTATGAAAAAAATAAGTGTAATTGTTCCGGTTTATAATGTTGAGGATTATCTTGATAAATGTGTTGAAAGTATAGTTAACCAAACATATACAAATCTTGAGATTATCCTTGTTGATGATGGCTCAACTGATTCTTCAGGGAATAAATGTGACGAATGGGCTTCAAAGGATGAACGTATAATTGTTATTCACAAAGAGAACGGCGGACTTTCTGATGCAAGGAATACCGGTATTGAGTTGGCCACAGGAGAGTTTCTGTCTTTTGTAGACAGTGATGATTATGTTAGCGAAAATTTTTTGGAGTCTATGTACTTGGCAATGAATAAGTATAATTGTGAATTAGCTATTTGTAATGTTACCACTGTTGATGAAGACGGAAAACTAAACGAACAATTCTATCAGCCTTTTAATAGATTAACTTTAGCTAAATCGCACAATAAGTATGAATCACTCTCATTTCATTCAGCTTCGAATAAACTATATAAAAAAAGGCTGTTTGATACCATTAGATATCCAAAAGGAAAGCTATATGAAGATTTGTTTGTTTACCATTATATTTTAGATGAAGTTGATAAAACGGCATATACCGGCATTAATTCCTATTTTTATTGTAGAAGAAGCGGAAGTATCATGACTTCTCCATATACGATTAGGTCAACAGATATAATTTATGGGTACTATGATCGTGCAAAATTTCTTGATGATAGAAAAGAATACCGTTTAGCTGATGAGGATTATCTTTGGGTTTATTCAAGAGTGGCAATTGCATTTTCTCATCTTGATAAATCTGTATCAGAGAATAAAGCAAAATTGAAAGAGGTTAAAAGATTATACAATTCTGTAGCTTTTAGAATGATAGTTAGAGGAGCGTATTCGATAAAACAAAGAATTCGGTGCTGTGTACTACTATTATCTCCATCTTTGCATGAGTTACTTTACCCCACAAAGCATATGATGAATTAACGTTAAAGGAAACATAGAAATGAGAAAACGAATATTATTTATATGCTACGGATTGGGCATTGGTGGAATAGAAACGTGCTTTGTAAATTTGTTGAATCAATTATCTGTCTTAGAAGCAGATATTGATGTGTTACTGATGAATCCGATTTTTGATTTGAAAGATAGGATTGTTGCGGAGAACGTTCATTTTATACCGCAATTTGACTATGTTTTAAATACAACAGATGTTATGCCATATATTCAAAAGCACGGCGGAATCATTCGAAATTTTAATATATTCTTTCGGTATATATTGTTCAGACTGGCAGTTAAATTTGGATTTATGAACCCTTGGATGCTTTTTAAAGCACTTTCGACGGATTATGACACAGCGGTAGTTTATGCTAAAAGCTCATATGCTCCGTTTTATGCGATTGATAAAGTAAATGCTAAAAAAAAGATTTTGTGGAATCACGAAGGTGTTTACGAATTTCCAAAGAAAAAATATAAGCTCGATAAAGAATATTTTCCTCGTTTTGACAAGATAGTTTCGGTTTCTACCGATTCAATGAATAATTTATGCGAATATTTCCCGGTTAGAGAAAAATCTGTAGTGATAAAAAATGTTGTAGATGTGAGATATATACGAAGTAAAGCAACAGAGTTTGTTCCGTTATCTTATTCAAGTGATTATGTTAATATCGTTACTGTTGGTAGATTAGTAGAACAAAAAAAACCTGATTGGGCCATCGCAGTATGTGCAAATCTGGTTAAAATGGGGTATAAAATCAAATGGCATTGGGTTGGCAATGGAAATCTTGAAAAGGATGTGCGTGAAAGCATTGATGAGAATAATTTGGCTGATAGTTTCATTTTGGAAGGAGATCAGATTAATCCGTATCCCTTTATCAACTATGCAGATATATATGTTCAATCCTCCCGTCACGAAGCATATTGCACTACAATTACGGAAGCTAAAGTACTGTATAAGCCTATTATTACAACAGACGTAGGCGGAATGCGCGATCAGATTGAAGATGGTGCAACAGGGGTAATTACAGAAGTATCTGTAGATGCACTTACGAAAGCGGTAGCTTCAATGATTGATAATAAGGAAGAAAGACACAGAATTAGTTCTAAACTTAAAGAAGAAGACTATGAAAATAGTATCGATCCGTATATACATATACTTTTTGATTGAGGGTGTTATTTAAATGACAAAGATTAGTATTATTATTCCTGTTTATAACACAGAAGAATACCTAACCGAGTGTCTTGAAAGCGTTATTAATCAGACGCTAAAGGAAATTGAAATAATAATTATTAACGATGCTTCTCCTGATAATTCCATTGAAATTATTAAGAGGTTTATGAGTAACGACAGCCGGATTGTATTGATTGATAAAAAGCACAACGAGGGCGTCGGCAAGGCTCGTAATGACGGAATTGATAAAGCAAAGGGCGAGTTTGTTTGCTTTATGGATTCGGACGATTTGTATTCTGAAAACGACGTTCTCGAGGCTTTGTACCATGCGGCAAAGGAGAATCATGTTCCTGTTTCAGGCGGCAGGCTTGAACTGTTAGAGGACAAAGGCACCATTCATCTTAAGGAGAATCCTTTTAGCGAATACGGTATTGATTTTTATCAGAACGGAATGATGAATTACAGTGATTTTCAGTATGACTATAATTATCAGTGCTATTTAATTAGCCGAAAACTGATAACTGAAAACGACATTTACTTTCCGTATTATTCCAGATTTCAGGATCCGCCGTTTTTTATTAAGGCCATGAACGCAGCAGGAAGTTATTATTTTATTGACAAGCCTGTTTACAGGTACAGACTTCTTCCGTCAGCTTCAAAGTTTTCATCTAAAAAAACATTAGACCTTCTTGACGGAATTATGGATAATCTTAATTATTCCAGAGAAAATTCGCTAGCAAAGTTGCATTATCAGACAGCAATGCGCCTTTATAAAGATGCTTCGTTTATGGCGGCTAAAAATATTAATGACGATGATTTCCCTTTATTATTAGAAAAATTTATCACTGTAATGAATTTAGTCAATAAGAAAATGATAGAAGCGGAAGGGTATAATCTTCCTAATCCTTTTCTTCCGGAAGTTTTTTCCTATATGCGTAATGCAACTGTGAAGTATGAAAATTTGAGAAATAACAAGATTTTTAAAATAGCTTCAAAGGTACTGAAGCACTAATGAGGAGTAGAATGTCTAAGAAAAAAATATATATAACGTTATTCACATTGGCGACAGGAGGCGCGGAACGGCACGTGTCGCATATTGCAAATTATTTGTCAGATTTGGGATACGATATTACTATTGTCTTGTTATCAAATGGAATTGTTAATTATCATTTAAATTCTGATATTGAAGTAGTAGATTTGCAAAGTCTTGATTATCCAAATACAATTGGCAGTGTAAATGTTTTTGAAAAAATACAATTAAAGTATTATAAGCTATTTTCTTCAAAAAAATACGAGTGGCATGATCATAAAATATGGCTTAATAATTACTATTTTAAGAAATTTGAATATTATTTCAGTAAACAGGAAAACATTCAAAATAGTTTGGTTATTTCATTTATGACTGTGCCGAATATATGCGCTTCCGTTTCTAAAAAAAATATGGGGTACAAATTGATTTTAGCAGAATTTAACTCTCCGTCAGGAGAATTCAGCTGTGATACTCCAGAAGACAAATTAAGAAAAAAATATTTCAATGAATGCGATGGGTTTGTGTTTCAAACAGAAGAAGAAAGAGACTACTATTCATATTTAGGTAATTATAAAAGTGCAATTATACCAAACCCACTTGAAGTTATTGACGTTCAACCGTCTGGCAAGCGAAACAAGGTAATTGTTAATTTTTGTAGATTGGCAACGGTAAAAAACATTCCACTATTAGTAGACGCTTTTTCAATGCTCTACGAAGATTATCCAGACTATAAGCTTGTGATTTACGGCGAAGGCTATGAAAAGCAGAATATTCTAAATCACATAAAAGAAAAGCATTTAGAAGATAGCATTGAAATAAGACCATTTTCATCCAATGTTTTGGAGTTAGTTTGCAACTGTGCTATGTTCGTGAGTTCTTCAAATATTGAGGGTATTTCAAATTCAATGATTGAAGCAATGGCAATCGGTTTGCCCACAATATGTACTGATTGCCCTGCTGGTGGAGCAAGAATGTTTATTAAATCTTATGAAAACGGCATTCTAACACCTGTCGGAGATGCAGAGGCACTGTACAAGGCGATGAAATATATGATTGAAAATCCCGATAAGGCTGAACAGATGGGAAAAAAAGCGATGGAAATTCGAGAAACATTGAAGAAAGAAAAGATTCTTAATAAGTGGGGAGAGTTTATTAAGGAAGTGATAGAAAAATAATGTCAGTTAAAAAGTGGCTTATTACCTATCAGTTTGAGTTGGATTAGATAAACTAAGGAGAAAAATTTATGTCACTTAAGCAAATAGTTAAAAAATTCGGGGGGGGTAAAACAGATGAGGAAGCCCTCGACAAACTTGGATTTACTCATGGAAATGATTTTTCATGTTACTCATGGGAGGGTATAGATTCGAATTATCCTTGGCTTATATCGATAGGAAACAAAGTAACTATATCTAATCATGTAAAAATACTTGCTCATGATGCCAGTACAAATAATATTATCGGACATACAAAAGTCGGTATTGTGAAAATAGGAAATAATGTGTTTATTGGCACGCATGCTGTAATTAACTGTAATGTTCGCATTGGAAATAATGTTATAGTAGGGGCTGGATCTGTAGTTACAAAGGACATTCCAGACGGAATGGTTGTTGCCGGGAATCCTGCAAGGGTAATTTGTACCTATGAAGATTATGTCGAAAAGCATATGAAAAATCTTGAAATCCATCCGGTATTTAACCAATATGGTAGAATTGGTTGGAAATCTGCTACTCAGGAAGAATGGCTGCAAATGCGTGAAAGTTTGAAGGATTCGTTCGGATATATTTAACACAATGAATAGCAAAATAGCGAAAGGAAATCGGATTATGAGAATATTGATTGGTTCTCCCATAAAGCAAAAATCAACGGTGTTGAAAGAGTTTTTAATAGGACTTGATGAAGCAGATAAGGCTAATTGTGAAGTTACATATTTTTTTGTAGATGACAATACAGAGGAATCATCAAGCGAACTTCTTTCGTCATTTGCAAAATTACATGATGTTATCATTAAAAATGGATCAGAGCTATTTGACGTGACGCCATATACAGAAAATGATGATTATCAGAAGCACAACTGGAAAAGTGTTAATCTTGCAAAGGTTACAGTGTACAAAAACGCAATGATTAATTACTGCATTGATGAAAAATATGACTATTTGTTTCTTATTGATTCAGATATTATCATTGATAAGAGAACCTTTCCACAACTTATTTCGGATGATGTGGAAATCGTTTCTAATGTGTTCTGGAACCAATGGAGAAGGAACGGCTTCTTGACTCCGCAGTGCTTTTTTATTCCGGATATTTATGTTCAAGATAAGGCGTTTAATATTCCATATACTCCAGAGGAAGCTCATATAATCCATATGGAGAATATTGAACGAATGAAAACCCCGGGGCTACATGCGGTGGATGGCCTTGGTGCCTGTACTCTTATAAAACGTAGTGCTTTAGAAAAGGGTGTGAGTTTTGCAGAAATCTACAATTTAAAAATTCCAGGTGAGGATAGACCATTTTGCATTCGTGCCGGTGTAGCTGGAATACAGCTATATATGGACACCCATTTCCCTGCATATCATTGCAGTAAGGAGATTTTCCTTGATCGTGTTGATGAGTATAAGAGAGATGGTTGGAAATTTGATATGTGTCAAGTCTTTGAGCCTGAAGTACCAAAGAAAAAGATGAATTTTGTGCTGAAATTTATATATAGAGCATCAAAAAAAATAGTAAGAGAATTTAGATCAAAATACCAGACATGATTATATAATTGTAAATCATACTATATTTCAAATAAAAGCCAAATTGATATGTCAAGAAAGTTGATAGTGTACTACAGATATTTAGTAGCTTGCATTTAAGATTCGGTGTTTAACCAGAGGGTTGAGAATGATGAAAAACTGATCATTGAAGGGAATAGCGGAATGAGAATTAGGAATTTGATTGAAAGATACAGTCCGTCAGAATTGAAAAGATGGATATTGACTAAATTAGGATTATATAGCCCTGAAAAAGAAATAGAAAAAAGATATCGAATTAACAGTGAAATGAAGGCAAGCAAATATCCTTCTGCGCTTGAAAAATGGTATCATTGGGCTACGGGTAATAAGTTGGATTTGAGAAATCCCATTACGTTTAACGAAAAATTGCAGTGGCTTAAAATATATGATGCAACACCACTCGAAACCCTTTTGGCTGACAAATATCTTGCAAGGGATTGGATTGCTGAAAAAATTGGAGACGAATATCTTGTTCCGTTACTAGGTGTATGGGACGATGCAAATGATATTGATTTTGATTCCTTGCCTGAAAAGTTTGCTCTTAAATGTAATCATGGGAGTGGCTGGAATATTATAGTCGAGGATAAGAATAAACTTGATATACAGAAAGTTAGAAAGCAATTGAACGAATGGCTGCATACCAATTTTGCATTCTTCGGATTTAATCTTCATTATATGAATATACCTCCTAAAATTATTGCAGAAAAATATCTTGAGTCTAAAACAGGATTGATTGATTACAGATTCTACTGTTTTAATGGTGAACCGAAGCAGATTTGGGTAGATATTTTCAGTGGCACCCCTAAGCATTTACGATGTATTTATGACACAAACTGGAACAAATTAGATTTGCAATGTGGCTGGCCGGATGGAAGTGAGTATTTAAGTGATAAGCCGGCAAACTTAGAAAAAATGATATATTTTTCAAGAATATTGAGCAAAGATTTTTCTTTTGTTCGTGTAGATTTCTTTGAAAGTGAAGGAAAGCTATATATGGGTGAAATGACTTTTATCCCTATGAATGGTACAGGTGCTTTTGAACCTCAAAGTTGGGATTACAAGCTTGGCGAGATGTTAAAATTACCAGAGAAAAAACCGTTTCCTCAGCGTTTATTTTAAATGCAAAGCGATATGTTTAAAGATTGTTTGTCCCTGTGTTCCTATCATTTAAAAGGCAATATTTGAAGATAAACATAAATACCAATAATATTTCTACAACAAAGAGTTTTATTGTTGGCAAGCAAGAAAGATAGTGCGTAATTTTTAGATTATAAGAGAAATGAAAAAAATAATGTTAGTGTTCGGCACGAGGCCGGAGGCAATCAAAATGTGTCCGCTTGTGAACGAACTTAAATTGAGAGACAATTTTATAACAAAAGTGTGCGTAACTGGTCAGCATAGGCAGATGCTGGACCAGGTGTTAGATATTTTCGGCGTGGTGCCTGATTATGATTTGACCATAATGAAGGACAAGCAGACTTTGTTTGACATCACAACCAACATCCTCAACAGAATCAAGGATGTTCTTGAGGCTGAAAAGCCCGACGTTGTGCTTGTTCACGGTGATACATCTACCACCTTTGTCACTGCGCTGGCGTGTTACTATCTGCAAATTCCTGTAGGTCATGTTGAAGCCGGGCTTCGTACATACAATATTTACTCGCCATATCCGGAGGAGTTTAACCGCGAAGCGGTTGGCATTATTTCACAGTACAACTTTGCACCTACCGAGATGTCAAAGTCCAATCTTATACGCGAAGGCAAGAATCCTGATACGGTTTATGTTACTGGCAACACAGTTATTGACGCGCTTAAAACTACTGTTAAGAAAGATTACTGTCACCCTGAATTAGACTGGGCAGACGGCAGCAGACTTATACTTCTGACTGCTCACAGGCGCGAGAATTTAGGTGAGCCAATGCACTCTATGTTCCGTGCTATAAGGCGAATTGTTGACGAAACACCTGATGTTAAGGTGATTTACCCGATTCATATGAATCCCGTTGTTCGCAAGGCTGCCGATGAGGAACTTGGCAATAGCGACAGAATCAGGATTATTGAGCCGCTTGACGTTATTGATTTTCATAACTTTATGGCGAGAAGTTATCTGATTCTCACCGATAGCGGCGGAATTCAGGAAGAAGCTCCGTCGCTTGGCAAACCGGTTCTTGTTATGCGCGATACGACTGAACGCCCCGAAGGTATTGAAGCTGGCACACTGAAACTTGTTGGCACAGATGAAGAAACCATCTACAACGAGTTTAAACTGCTTCTTACCGATTCTGATGAATATGAAAAAATGAGCAAAGCCTCTAACCCCTACGGCGATGGCTTTGCCTGCAAACGAATTGCTGATATATTAGCAAAATAGCATTTTATTCTTGGAAGGATATTATAATGACAAAACAAGAAATGTCCCAATTTAAAACAGTTGCAACAGCTGAACATAAACTGTTTGATTTACATCTTAAAGAAACATTTGGTTATCGCGACCTTATATTTCTTTTTGTTAAGCGTAATTTTGTTGCAGATTATAAGCAAACCATTTTAGGACCGCTTTGGGCAATTATTAACCCGTTGTTCAATACATTTGTATTCGCAATTGTATTTGGCGGATTAGCAGGTCTTACAACTGCTGATATTCCCGGCGATTACGTACTTCCGTCGTTTCTATTTTATCTTTCTGGTAATATTTGCTGGAGTTATTTTTCAACTACGCTAAACCAGACTTCAAATACCTTTATACAAAACAGCGGAACTATGGGTAAGGTTTACTATCCGCGTTTAGTTGCACCTGTATCTACCGCCTTCAGCGGGCTTATATCTTTTGGTATTCAGATTGTAATGTTCTTTCTTGTATGGGCTTTCTATCTTGTTTTTAAGGATACAAGTATAGTTGTTACATACAGACTTCTGTTTTTACCGCTTTGCGTAATTCAGATGATGATTCTTGCTACCGGCATTGGTATTATTGTATCTGCATTGACAACTAAATACAGAGATTTGGTTAAGCTTGTTAGTCTTGCACTTGCTGTATGGAGATATTTTTCTCCTGTTGCATACGGTTTGCAATTAGTTCCTGAAAAATATATGTTTTTATATATGGCTGTCAACCCGTTTTCATCGATTGTTACTTCATTCAGATATTTTGTTCTCGGGTTTGGCTATTTTGACTGGGTCACTTATTTAATTAGTTGGGGAATAAGCATTTTGTTATTCTTTATCGGTTTAATACTGTTTAGCAGAATCGAAAGAACATTTATGGATACAATCTAAGGGGAACATGTAATGGATGAATTAATGATAAAAGTTGATAACGTCAAAAAGAGATATAAGTTAGGACAGATTGGCGGAACTACACTTCGCGAGGAACTTCAGCGCAAAGTCGCTAAGGTTCGTGGTAAAGAAGATCCCACTGCAAAAATAGGCGCCAAACAGTATTCAAATGAAGAATTCTGGGCACTTAATGGAATTTCGTTTGACGTTAAAAAGGGCGAGCGTGTTGGCATTATCGGACATAACGGTGCAGGTAAATCCACATTGTTAAAGCTCATTTCTCGCATAACTGCGCCCACTGAAGGTGCAATTGGGCTCAACGGAAGGATTACTTCGATGCTTGAAGTCGGTACCGGATTTCACGGTGAACTTACTGGTCGTGAAAATGTTTATATGAACGGTGCAATCCTTGGTATGACAAAAAAAGAAATTGATGAGAAAATGGAAGAGATTATTGATTTCTCGGAAGTCCGTCAATTTATAGATACCCCTGTTAAGCGTTATTCGTCAGGTATGTATGTAAAACTTGCTTTTTCTGTTGCTTCGCATCTTGATTCAGATATTATGATTATGGATGAAGTTCTTGCTGTTGGTGATGCTGCTTTTCAGAACAAGTGTATTGATAAGATGAATGAAGTTTCTAAACAAGAGGGCAAAACCATTCTTTATGTTTCTCATCTTATGAACACAGTTCGTAGACTTTGTGATAGAGTTATTGTTCTTGATCACGGTAAAGTTGTTTTTGATGGTCCTACTGAAGATGGGATAAAGATATATTTGAACGAACTTCAGGAATTAGACAAGCCTTATGTTGATTTGTCAAAAAAAGAGCGTCCAAAGTATTCACATAATGAAATTAAAATGAGTTATATAAAAATGCTGGATAAAGATGATGCTGTTTTTGAATGCGGAGAAACTATTCGTTGTGAACTCGGATGGACCAGTTTTGAAGATATTGAAAATTTGAGAATTCAATTGATCTTTGGGTATAATTTTGAACGTGGAATTGGTTCTACAGTTTCTTTGCCTTTCGCTAATGCAAAAAAGGGAGAAAAATATGTATCTACTTTCGATATTGATACAAGTATGCTTCCCGAAGGTAAATATACAGTAACAATCGCCCTCCATCACTTGAACGCTGAGCTTGGTCAGCAATATCATCATGACTTTATTAGTCATGCATTTTCATTTCAAGTTGAAGAAAAGAAAAAGGATGAACGTTTTGTTACTTGGTATCATCCTGGATGGGGCTCGGTTAAATTCCCAGAAGTAGTAGTTAAAAACAGATTGGCGGATTAGGTATGAGTGAAGAAGTTCAGATTAGTATTATTTGTATTACATATAATCATGAAAAGTATATAAGACAATGTTTGGATGGTTTTCTTATGCAAAAAGATGTTACTTTTGAGATTATCATTCATGACGATGCTTCAACTGATAAAACTTCGGAAGTTATTCGTGAATATGAATTAATGTATCCTGGTTTATTAAAACCGATTTATCAGACTGAAAATCAGTATTCAAAAAATCCCATTATCATAGACAATAAGTTTGTACCGTATATTCAAGGAAAATATGTTGCAATATGTGAAGGCGACGATTACTGGACAGACCCATTTAAGTTAAAAAAGCAATTTGATGCACTTGAAGCTAATCCCGATTGTGTTATGTGTGCTCATAAAGTTAATGTTGTCAATAACGACGGAACTGACTTAGGATACACCTGCCCGAGAAAAGATATTCAAACCATAATCCTGCCTATTGGCTATATTTGTATGAATTATGATAACGCAAAGTACATTCATACAAATAGTTGCTTTATTAATGCTTCAGATTATAAACAGTATTTAACTAATATGCCGAATTATAGACTTGTTGCACCGGTAGGGGATGTTCCCTTACTATTATATTTTACATCTATTGGTAAAATATATTATTTCAACGAAGTAATGTCCAATTACCGTTTTATGAGCATAGGTAGCTGGACTTATCAAAATGAAAATGATCCTGAAAAGGAACAACGCAGACGAAATATTTATAAAAGAATGAAAGAAATGTTTGTCGAATTTTGCAAGTTTACAGGCGGTAAATATGACGAGTGTTTTATATCCGAAATTAAAAAATATGATATGAATGAATATTGGTATTGCATTAAACATCAGGATTACAAATCCCTTTTTACCGAATTCACCATAAAAGAACTAAAGGAATTTGGACTCGACAATAAAGCAATATTAAAAATGAAACTGCAAATATATTTTCCGTTCGTTTTTAAATGATAATATTATAGGTGATACAATGAAAAAACTCATGATTTTAGGCGGTTCGAGATATATCGTACCAGTAATTGAAAAAGCTCACGAATTGGGAATATATGTTATTACTTGCGACTATTTGCCTGACAATATTGCACATAAGTATTCTGACGAATACATTAATGTCAGCATTGTTGAAAAAGAAGAAGTCTTAAAAGTTGCTCAACAGTTAAAAATAGATGGCATAATTTCGTTCGCTTGCGATCCCGGTGTTGTTACTGCGGCTTATATTGCAGAGATAATGGGATTACCGTTTCAATGTTCTTATGAATCTACTAAAATTTTACAAGATAAAGGCAGATTCAGACAGTTTTTAATTGATAATGGATTTAATTCTCCTAACGCCCAAAAGTACCGTAATATTCACGACCCGTTGTATGACATTGCGTATTTTAATTGGCCGGTTATTGTGAAGCCTACCGATTCAGCAGGAAGCAAGGGGGTAACGAAAGTTGATAGCCCAACAAGAATTGTCGAAGCAGCCCAAGTTGCGTTAGATAATTCTATTGATGGTTCTTTTATTGTTGAAGATTTTATTACCTTTGAAGGTTATCATTCAAGTGCCGATCCATTTACAGTTGATGGAAAAATCAAGTTCATTACATATTCCGACCAACTTTTTGATAACGAAGCAAATAATCCTTATACACCAGCATATATTATTTGGCCGTCTACAATGAAGATTGAACATCAAAAATACCTTACTTCAGAAATACAAAGATTATTTGATTTGTTAAAAGTAAAAACAGGAATTTATAACATAGAAACTTGTATCGGAAATAGTGGCACTCCTTATATTATGGAAGTTTCTCCTCGTGGCGGCGGATGCAAAATTGCAGAACTGCAAGAGTTTGCATATAACCAACATTTCATTGAAAACGAAATTAGAAAAGCCGTGGGAATGGATTTATTGGATATTTCTCAATCGGAATGCGATGGCTATTGGTGCGAAACGGTTATACATTCTAACAATGATGAACAGGGTATTTTTAAAGAACTCTATATATCAGATTCTATTAACGATAATGTTAGAGTTGTTGATTTGTCAACAAAGAGTGGTGATCTTGTTCATCCTTTTTCTGGCGCTAATATGTCATTAGGAGATATGTTTTTAAGGTTTGATTCTCGTGAAGAATTAGATGATTTTGTAAAAAAATCTAGGGAATTGATTAAAATTCAATTAAAGTAGTTATGAATATGAAAGAGATTGGCGGATATTTTGAATTTTAAAAATTAATAGATTACGAATATTACAAAGGGCTTGTAAAGTTAAACAGTGATTGCTCGGACTTATATTTTTCATTAATAGCTTATTAGATTATATATACATTTTATATATACATTAAACAAATTATTTTGCAACATTTTAATATGGAATAAATATTATGAACTTTTATATTGATAATTCTGACATATCTATTTTAGAAATTTTTAATTTTATTAATGCAAACAGTTTTGAGAATTTTGATGAAGAATTTCTAGCATTATACTCAAAAAAAATATTTGAATATGCTAATATTATAACTTTTAGAGATACGATTGATAATAAAATAATCGGATTTGCTGCATATTATGATAATGCTCCCGAAAAGAAATATGTATACATTACTTTCATCGGAGTATCAAAAGACTTTAGAAAAAAAGGCATTGCGAGTGGACTTTTGAGACAAATCGAATTGGTGGCAAAACAAAAAGGTTTTCGTGGCATTAAACTTGAAGTTAGAACTGATAATATTAATGCAAAAAAGTTTTATGAAAAACGCGGCTTTGTATTTTGCGATTACGCAAGCACTGTCTCAGAATATCTCATTAAAGATTTATAATTACTATTAAAATATGATTAACGTTACTCAATCCTCAATACCTTCTTACGAAGAGTATTGTGAAGAAATTAAGTCAATATGGGATAGCAAGTGGCTCACGAATATGGGTACTAAGCACCATCAGCTTCAAAATGAACTTGAGGCTTATTTAGGTGTGCCGAATGTTTCTTTATTTACCAATGGCCATCTGGCTCTTGAAAACATTTTAGAGGCTTTTGATTTTCCAAAAGGGTCGGAGATTATTACTACGTCTTTCACCTTTGCTTCAACTACTCATGCCATTGCTCGTAAAGGCTATGTTCCTGTATTTTGTGATATTAAGTTTGATGACTACACAGTTGATGAAACAGAGATAGAAGCACTGATTACAGATAAAACTGCTGCGATCCTTCCTGTGCACGTTTACGGCAATGTTTGTAATGTTGATGCAATTCAAAAGATTGCAGATAAGCATAATCTTACTGTGATTTATGATGCTGCTCATGCATTTGGCGTTGAATATAGCGGTATTGGCATTGCGAACTTTGGTGATGCATCAATGTTTAGCTTCCACGCCACAAAGGTTTTCAACACAATTGAAGGAGGAGCGGTTTGCTATTCTGATAGCAAGTTCAACCAAATTCTGAAAGACATTAAGAATTTCGGAATTCATGGACCTGAAGAAGTTTTATATGTTGGCGGTAACGCTAAAATGAACGAGTTTCAGGCTGCTATGGGTATTTGCAACCTTCGGCATATTGATGATGAAATTAAAAAACGCAAAGCGGTTTACGAAAGATATTGCCTGAATCTCGGTGGAATTTCAGGAATCAAACTTAATTATGTTCAGGAAAACGTTAAGTCAAATTATGCTTATTTTCCTGTTGTGTTTGATGGATATAAATACAGCAGAGATGAAGTGTTTTCTCTGTTGAATCAGAATGGTATTAATGCCAGAAAGTATTTTTACCCGCTTACAAATGAGCTTGAGTGCTATAATGACTTTGGTTTTAACGCTTCAGACACACCTGTTGCTAAACGTATTTCAGAAAGTATTTTGTGTTTGCCGATGTACGCAGACTTAAGCATAGATGACGTAGATAGGATTTGTAAAATAATCACTTTATAAGGTGTTGACATGAATAATGAGTGTGATAAAATCTATCAGACAGACAGTCAGTCAGATAGTCGTAGAAGTACAAATTTAGAACTTTTCCGAATTATTTCTATGATGTTCATAGTTGCTCATCACTATGTTGTTAATTCCGGTATGATGGATAATATGAGCGAAAATCCTTTTGCGCCTAATTCTTTATTTTTCTATCTGTTTGGTGCGTGGGGAAAAGTAGGAATTAATTGCTTTATTATGATAACCGGCTATTTTATGTGTAAGTCGCATATTACATTAAGAAAGTTTGTTAAATTGCTTTTACAAATTGAGTTCTATCGAGCAATAATATATTTGATATTTGTTTTCCTCGGTTATGAAATTAGGTCAAAAAGACAGTTCTTATTAGCGCTCATTCCCATTAAAACGATTGGCGATGGCTTTACTTCTGCATTTTTAGTTTTCTTTCTATTCATCCCTTTTTTGAATGTGTTATTGAAGAATATAAGTGAAAAAATGCATATACGTCTAATAATTCTGTGTTTATTTTTATACACGTTTTTAGGCACTCTGCCTTTGCCATATTTTAAAGTAACTATGAATTATGTTTCATGGTTTGTTGTAATATATTTTATCTCTTCGTATGTTCGTTTACACCCCAGGAAATTGTTTGACTCATCATTGTTTTGGGGAATTGCTTCGGCAATATGCGTTATTATTTCTTCGTTGAGTATTATTTGGTGCTTGAAGCGCAGTTGGTCAGCTTACTATTTTATAGCAGATTCAAATAAGATTCTTGCTGTAATAACTTCTTTTTGTTTGTTTATGTTTTTCAAAAATGTTAGAATACCATATATTAGAACTATCAACTTAATTGCGAGTGCCTCGTTTGGCGTATTGCTTATTCATGCAAACAGCGATGCAATGAGAATGTGGCTATGGAAAGATACTTTACATAATGCTGAAGTGTTTAGTGCTAATACTTGTTATTTACATTTTATCTGTTCCGTTTTAGGAGTTTACTCAATTTGTACAATTATTGATTTAATAAGGATCTATTTATTAGAAAAGCCTTTCTTTAAATATTATGATAGGTATTCAACAAAACTGATTTCTATGTTTTCATCGTTTGAAGATAATTTACTAAATAAATTAAATATTGAATCGTAACTTTTTACAAATAGTAAAGCAATTGGAGAAGAATAATGAAAGGTATTATTTTAGCCGGCGGAAGCGGTACTCGGCTTTATCCGCTTACAATGGTTGCATCTAAACAGCTGCTTCCGATTTATGACAAGCCGATGATTTATTATCCGCTCAGCACCCTTATGCTTGCGGGGATTAAAGACATTTTAATAATTTCCACGCCAAAAGACTTTCCGAATTTTGAGAATCTTTTGGGTGATGGCAGTCGCTATGGCATCAATCTGTCATACAAGGTTCAGCCATCTCCTGACGGACTCGCACAGGCGTTCATTCTCGGTGAGGATTTTATCGGCGATGACTGCTGTGCTATGATTCTCGGCGACAACATCTTCTACGGTGCCGGTCTTGGCGGTATGCTCGCAAGCGCTGTAAGGAATTCTGAAGAGAATCATCGAGCTACCGTGTTTGCTTACCATGTTGACGATCCCGAACGCTTTGGAATTGTTGAGTTTGACAAATCCGGTAAGGTTCTGTCGGTTGAAGAAAAGCCCAAAAAGCCCAAATCAAAGTGGGCGATTACCGGTTTGTATTTCTATGATAACCGTTGTGTTGAATATGCTAAGAATCAAACGCCTTCAGCACGCGGCGAGCTTGAGATTACTGATTTGAATAGAGTTTATCTTGATAATGGTGAGCTTGACGTTAAGCTTCTTAGCCGCGGCTTTGCATGGCTTGATACCGGCACAATGGACAGCCTTATTGATGCTGCAGATTTTGTTCGCACAATCCAGACACAGCAGGGCATACGTATTTCTGCGCCTGAAGAAATTGCCTTTCGCAAGGGCATGATTGACAAGCAGGAACTTATTAAATCTGCTAAAAAATACGGTAAATCTGATTACGGAAAATATCTGAAATCTGTTGCAAACGGAGAGTTTTAAATGACGATTATTGTAACCGGCGGCGCCGGATTCATTGGATCAAACTTCATATTTTATATGCTGGACAAGCATCCTGATTATCGCATTGTTTGCCTTGATAAGCTTACATACGCAGGTAATTTGTCGACTCTTGCACCGATTATGGATAACGACAACTTCCGTTTTGTTAAGGCTGACATATGCGACAGAGAAGCAGTTTACAGCCTGTTTGAAGAAGAAAAGCCTGATATTGTAGTTAACTTTGCTGCCGAGTCGCATGTTGACCGCAGCATTGATAACCCCGGCATTTTCCTTGAAACAAACATTATGGGTACTGCAGTGCTTATGGATGCGTGCCGAAAGTTCGGAATAACTCGTTATCATCAGGTTTCTACTGATGAGGTTTACGGCGATTTACCTCTCGACAGACCAGATTTGTTCTTTACGGAAAAAACGCCGATTCACACAAGCTCGCCGTACAGCAGTTCTAAAGCGGCTGCGGATTTGCTTGTAATGGCATATAATCGTACATACGGTTTGCCTGTTACAATCAGCAGGTGTTCAAACAACTATGGTCCGTATCATTTCCCGGAAAAACTGATTCCTCTGATGATTGCGAACGCTCTTAATGATAAGCCGCTGCCTGTTTACGGTGAAGGACTTAACGTGCGCGATTGGCTTTATGTTGAGGATCATTGCAAAGCGATTGATTTGATAATTCATAACGGCAGAGTAGGGGAAGTTTACAATATCGGCGGACATAATGAGATGAGAAATATTGATATTGTTAAGCTGATTTGCAAGGAACTCGGCAAACCAGAGAGCCTGATTACGTTTGTTGAGGATAGGAAAGGACACGATATGCGTTACGCTATCGACCCCACAAAGATTCACAATGAACTTGGCTGGCTGCCAGAAACAAAGTTCGCAGACGGTATAAAGAAGACGATTAACTGGTATCTTGATAACCGTGATTGGTGGGAAATAATCATTTCCGGCGAATATCAGGATTATTACGAAAAAATGTACGGTAACAGATAGTTTTTGAGGATGCAATGAACACAATTCATTTTAATGTTCCGCCATATATTGGAACTGAAGAAAAGTACATACACGAAGCAATTAGCAATAGGAAGATTTGCGGTGACGGCTATTTTACTAAAAAGTGCAGCGAAAAGCTTGAAGAGATAACCGGTTCGCCTAAAGTTCTGATGACTACTTCCGGCACTTCTGCGCTTGAAATGGCTGCTATTCTTGCAGATATTAAAGCAGGCGATGAAGTGATAATGCCTTCATATACTTTTGTATCTACTGCAAATGCGTTTGTGTTAAGAGGTGCAAAAATCGTATTTGTGGATATCAGACCTGATACAATGAATATTGATGAAAAGCTGATTGAGGGCGCGATTACCGAGAGGACAAAAGCGATAGTTCCTGTTCATTACGGCGGCGTTGCTTGCGAAATGGACACCATTTGCAACATTGCAAAAAGACACAATCTGTTTGTTATTGAGGATGCGGCGCAGGGCGTTATGGCAACATATAAAGGTCGCGCACTTGGCTCGATTGGTGATTTTGGTTGCTATAGTTTTCACGAGACTAAAAACTATAGCATGGGTGAAGGCGGCGCGATACTTATAAATAACTCAAATTATATCGAGCGAGCAGAGATTATCCGCGAAAAGGGCACAAATAGAACGAAGTTTTACAGAGGCGAAATTGATAAATACACATGGGTTGACATCGGTTCATCGTATTTACAAAGTGAACTCAATTGCGCATATCTTTATGCACAAATCGAAGATCCCAGTGTTATAAATGACAATCGTCTTAAATCATGGGAACTGTATTACGAGTTGCTAAAACCACTTGCAGACAAAGGCATCATTGAATTGCCTGTTATTCCTGAAGGTTGTTGCCACAATGCACATATGTTTTACATAAAAGTAAAAGATATTGATGAACGATCAAAGCTTATTGCATATCTGAAGGATAACGGTATTGGTTCTGTTTTTCATTATATCCCGCTTCATACTTCTTTAGCCGGCGAGGTATTTGGTTATTTTTATGGCGATGATTCATTTACTTCTAATGATAGTGAACGAATACTTAGATTACCAATGTTTTATGGATTAGATAATGATTCTGTTATGTTTGTTGTAAGATCAATATTTGATTTTTATGAGAATGAATAGCATTCTGTTTTTGTATTATACTGGAGCAATATGAACAGACTTATAATAATAGGTGCAAATGATTTTCAAAACCAGTTGATTTTGAAAGCAAAGTCTCTTGGATATGAAACCCACGTTTTTGCATGGGAAGATGGTGCTGTCGGTAAGAATAATGCTGATTACTTTTATCCGATTAGCATTGTAGAAAAAGACAAAATATTAGAGTTGTGCAGAGAAATAGCACCTTGCGGTGTTTGTTCTATTGCTTCTGACTTGGCAACGATTACTGTTAATTATGTTGCTGAAAATTTAGGTCTACCATGTAATAAAACCAAGTTTTCAGCAATACAAACTAACAAGTATATGATGCGAAATGCACTTAACAACGCCGGTATTACTTGTCCCAAATATATAACTACCGGTGTTAAATTTGATGAAGCACTCCTCAAAGATTTTAATTTTCCGATAATAGTAAAGCCGACGGATAGATCAGGTAGTAGATGTATTATGAAACTTGATTCTGTTGTTGGATTAGAAAAAGCGATTAAGGACGCATGTGATTCATCTTTTGAAAGTAAGGCAATTATTGAAGAGTATATTGATGGCGACGAGTTTAGCATGGAAACTATAACTCAAAATGGGGTTCATCATTATCTCGCTACAACAAAAAAGTTTACTACAGGTGCGCCGCATTTTATTGAAACCGGACACAAGCAGCCGTCGGGGTTAGATGATAAAACTATTTCTAAAGCGAAAAGTATGATTTTCGACGCATTAACCGCGTTACATGTAGAGAATAGCGCGGGGCACAGCGAGTTTAAAGTAGGTAAAGACGGCAGCATTAACATTATTGAAATAGGTGCCAGAATGGGTGGAGATTGTATTGGTTCGGATTTAGTGCATCTCTCTACAGGAAATGATTTTGTTAAGATGGTTATTGATGTAGCTGTCGGAAATAAAATAATTTTAAATCCTAGTAATGATGATTATGCTGAAATTAAGTTTTTGTTTAACAGAGAAGATATTGATATAATGAATACCTTATTAAAAGATCCTTCTCATGACATTGTAAGGATTAGTGATATGGATTATTCTCATATTGGTAAAACGACAGATAGTTCGACAAGATTAGGATATTATATATGGAAAAAGAGAAAATAGTTGTTTTTGGTGCTGGTGGAAATATCGGCGTTTATTTTATTGATCATTTAATGCAAAATCTTAATGATGAATTTGAAATAGTCGCGGTTGGAACAAGAAGCCAATACCCATATGAGTTTTATAACGGAAATTACTACCAAGTTAATATTGTTAATAAAGAAGACTTTAATATTCTTCCCAATAATGTTTATGCTGTAGTTGATTTTGCCGGAGTGTTACCGGCTTATCTAAAGGAAAATAATCCTCAAAAATATATAGATGTTAATATTACCGGAACTTTAAATATTTTGGAGTATTGTGTTAAGTCTAATGCTAAAAGAATTGTTTATACTCAGACTTGGGCTGATTTGAACGGCTATCTATCTGAGGGAAAAACTTTAAAACCATATTTGTTAAGAAAGCCCATATTTTCCGGTGATCATGCAATCTACACAGTTAGCAAATCTGCAGCAGTTGATTTGATAGAGTGTTATCATCAAAAATATGGCATTAATAATTATATTTTTAGATTGCCGAATATTTATATGTACTCTCCGGAACGGTATTATTATGTTGATGGTGTAAAAAAGCCGATATCATACAGATATATGATTGACAGAGCGATTAAATCTCAGGACATTGAGCTTTGGGGAAATCCTAAATGTGGAAAAGATATTATATATGTTAAAGATTTGTGCCAAATGGTTTATAAGTCTCTGTTTACGGAATGTAAATCCGGTGTGTATAATGCAGGAACAGGTGTAAAGACTTCTATGCTTGAACAGATTAACGGTATTATTGAGGTGTTTTCACCTAAAGATAATCGTTCTAATATTATTTTTTGTCCAGAAAAGCGTGATTGTGATGACTTTGTTATGGATATCAGCAATATTATTGAAGATTTGGGATATAAGCCAGTGTATAACTATATAGAATATTTGAAAGATTATAAAAAAATGATGAATAGTCATTTGTTTGACAAAAGATAAATTTGTTATTTTGATTGAAGGAGATTTAGTGGAAAAGATAAGTTTCATTATTCCATGTTACGGAAGCGAAAAGACCATAATTCCTGTTATTGAAGAAATTATTGATACTGTAAATAAATTGAAATATGAGTATGAGATTATCGCTGTGAATGACTGTTCTCCGGATGGTGTTTGGAACATACTTCTTAATATTGCAAAAGAGAATAGCTGTGTTAAGCCAGTATCTCTTGCAAAGAATATGAACAGGCCCGGAGCAGTTATGGCAGGTATCTGTTTGGCGAGTGGCGATATATTAGTAATCATGGATGATGACGGTCAGTGTCCGATGGACAAACTTGATGAACTAATTTCCCCATTATTTAATGGTTATGACGTATCTATCGCTGGATATCCTGAACGAAAACAATCTGCTTTTAAAGATTTCGGTACTTTTGTCAATAAAAAAATGACTGAGTGGGTCATAGACAGACCGAAGAATTTGCAGTTTACTAATTTTATGGCTATTAAAAAATTTATAGCTTCGGAATTGGTAAAATATGATAATCCATATCCATATTTATCAGGTCTAATACTAAGGACAACTTCAAACATAATTAATGTTCCTATGGAGGAACGAAACCGTATTGCGGGCACCACTACTTTCACATTCAGAAAAATGCTTAGTTTATGGATTAACGGTTTTACAGCTTTTTCTGTTAAACCGTTAAGATTATCATCATTTATTGGTGTAATAGCTGCTCTTATAGGTTTTGTATTTGGCATAGTTACCATTATTAGAAAACTTGTTGTTCCGGATATTAGTGTAGGGTGGAGCTCAATCATTTCGGTAATGCTGTTTATCGGCGGACTAATTATGCTTATGCTTGGAATGATTGGTGAGTATCTTGGAAGAATATACATTAGCATTAATAATTCACCACAGTATGTGATTAAGGAAAAGATTAACTTTGATGATAGATAAAATAAAAGATTATAGTTATTATTTTTATTTACATATTCTTTTAATGGTATATTCTTTAGGCGGAATACTGTCAAAATTCGCTTCAAAAGAGAGTTTATTCTCTTTTAAGTTTTGTTTGTTTTATTCCGGAATTATACTAATTCTTGGCATTTATGCTATTGTATGGCAACAAATACTCAAGCATATTCAGCTAACTACCGCATTTTGCAATAAAGCGGTAACTATTGTATGGGGCATTATTTGGGGCGCTTTGATTTTCAAAGAGCAAATAAAAATAAATATGATTATAGGTGCAGTCATTGTCATTGTTGGCGTGATTATAGTGGTGAAGGCCGATGAATAGACGAATGATATTTGCGCTAATATACATAATTGGCGTGTTTGTTTCCGCTATTGCGCAAGTACTGCTCAAAAAGAGTGCGGGAAAGAAATATGAGAGCCGTATAAGAGAGTATCTTAATCCTTATGTAATTATTTCATATGCAATTTTCTTCGGCGCGACATTTTGCACAATATATGCTTATAAAGAAGTACCACTTTCCCTCGGTCCAATTCTTGCTGCTTCAGAATATATATTTGTCGCTGTTTTAAGCAAACTTGTTTTAAAAGAACATATAAGTATTAAGAAATTTATCGGTCTTTCTGTGATTGTAGCAGGAATTATAGTTTATTCGTTATAGGTATGGGCTTTTTAAAGAGTATTTTTGATAATGAGAGCGAAAATATAACTAAGAATATTCTTTATGAATATGAAGAAAGCATTGCCAGGATTGTGCTTTTGTGTATCGAGGCGTTACCGTTTTGTGTTGGTGTGAGTAAGGTTGCGCAGATACTTATGGGGCGGCAGACGATCTTTCTTACCGAGCATGGGTTTGTTGAGAATCCTATGTTTGGCAAGCTTCAGCAGTTTTCTAAAATGGAACTGACTTACATCATCAAAATGCTTGCTGTTCGGCGGTATATCGTTGTGCATGAAGAGCAGAAGGTGTTTGACGTGGTCAGCGTCAGTCCGAAGGGCACTTCGTTCCTTGAAGGGCGGCGTAAGCTGGATTTCCATTTTCTTGATACTATTTGCGAAACTCACGTTGTTCCTGCCGATGAGGATGATATCAGGTTAGCACACGCTTTGAAGGATTGCCGTATTGAGCTTGCAATGAATGATACAGGCAAGGCTTATGACATTTGTGATGATGTTACGCTGCTGAAAATAGCGAATTTACGTCCTGCTACAATTGAAGAACTTGCTGCCATTGATGGCATTGATTCCGATTTTGTCAATAACTACGGCATCGAATTTATTAAAGTTATAAATGATAAAGGCACGGTTGGATAAACCGTGTTTTTTGATGTTCTAATATCCTTGACATAAAATTTCAAATAATATATTATATTTACTAGATTAATTAAAAGGATTCAATAATATGAAAGAAAAAATCAAAATTGGAATTGTTAACAGACTTTTTTATATTATTCCTATTGCATTGACAATCTTAGCACTCTGCTTTGGATGCGTCTTTTTGGGTGAAGCAGACGATGCTTATTTAGGACTAATTGCAAGAAGTTATGATTTTAATAATCATAGTGAATATTTGGTGTTTATTAATTTCTTGCTTGGTTATGCCGTTAGATGGCTTTATTTGATTATTCCAAGTATTGACTGGTTTTCTGTATTATATCTTTTTGCAATTAATATTTCTTTCATTACTATTTTTAAGGCTTTTTTTGATTCTGTTGAAGTATTTAGCTTTGATAAAGTATTTGCTGTAATAATCATTGCAGGTATCTTCATTTATAATTTAAGTCATCTTGGCTTTACAAATATTTCATTTATGTGTTGCTGTTCGGCAATTATTTGGGCATTGTCTCACATTAAAAAAATTGACAGGAAAAGCCTGCCCCATTTGTTATATGTATTTTTCCTATTTTTGTTTGGTTTCTGTATGAGAAATGGAATGGTACTTTATTCTGTTTTAGTAGTATTAGTTCCGGTTCTATTTTCTCTGTTTTTGAATAAAAAGTTTCGTGTTGTTTCGGTTATTGCTGTATTAATTGTTTGCGTTTCTGCAAGCCTGTTTGCAACCTATTCACAAAAGATATACGAGCATAAATATAATTATGAACAGTATGTTGAGTTTAATATTGCCAGGGCAGATGTTATTGATTCTGGTAAATTAGATTATAATAAAAATGAAGCAAAGTTAATAGATGATAATGTAACTAAGAATGATTTTGAATTGTTTTCTGATGATTACATTATAGCTGATAATTCTGTATTCTCATTAGAACATGTTAGTGATATTGCCGAATCAAGAGATTTGAATGATAGATACACATTGACAGTTTCTGACTTTTTTAAATCGTTGATTCGTAAAGATCTTTCCTCAACACTTATTTTTTGGTTTACAATTAGATTTTTGATACTATTTATTATTATTGCTATATATGCATTTGTTGTATATCCTAAATTACGCACAAATATTATATTATTTGCACCGTTATTATTTGCTTCAGAAATGTATTTGTTTTTCAGAAGACGAGCAGTTGAAAGAGTAATCAATCCGGTTGCTGAAATTGGCATAATACTAATATTGTATTTTATAATTAACTATGAACATCTCGCTAATGAAAAAATATTAAAAAGTACTATTAATAATACTAAAAAGAAAATGTTTTTAGCATGCCTGCCAATTCTTATGATTTGCTCGATGTTTAGCTATATGGGTTCATACACCACGCGTAGTCCTGTTGACAGTGAGGTATTAAACTATGACTACTCTGAGTTTTCCGATAATGTAATTGTTACTTCTGCGATTGACAGTCATGCTTTCTACGACATGCATCATTCACTTCTTAGTTCAAAACATTTAACTGCACCTGTCTACACAGTTTGCGGAGAGTGGTATATTTATTCTGATTATTGGGATGCATTACTCAATAAATTAGAATTAAGCGAGTATAACGATTGTGGAATAAAATCCCTTATTGATGACAGAGTTCTATTCGCCTGCGATTCAACTGAAACGTTGGACAGATTGGTAATATATTTTAAAGAACATCACAACATAAATGTTAAATATGAGTTAGTAAAAGAATTTGATGATTCCGAATCTGCTCTATATAAGTTTGTAGTTATATAGTATTTAATAAAGGCACGGTGGGATAGCCGTGTCTTTGTTGTTTGCATTTTTTGATTGAAATAGCAGGGGGGTTATGGTATAACTGACTATAACTTTTTAGGGGTAATGATAATGAAAAGGACACTATCAATCGTTTTATCATTGGTGCTTGTTTTAGGCACTGTTTTTGGCTGGATTTTTCTGCTTATGCCAGTTCTGCATACGGTCAGTGCGGTACTTCGGTATATTATTATATTGATGAGGATACCGGCAAAGTTGCCATTGACGGCACTGGTGCTATGACAGATTATACTTTTGGTGATTCGCCGTTTATGAATAATAATCAGTTAACCGCAGTTCTCATCACTCCCGGTGTTATAAGCATATGTGGTTATGGTAAGCTTCAACCTCTATATTAACACTAATGATGTGTCCGCTATAAGATGCAACTTTAACGGCACAACTACAGTTCCTGCAAGCGAGCTTACAACTGGCGATAACGGTCAGTACGAATATTCAATTGTTGTTGCGCCTGCACAGATTCAGGATAGCATTACAGTTGAAGTGCTTGACGGCAACGGCAATGTAGACAGAACATACATCACAACTGTTGCAGATTACTGCAATCAGATTATTGACGGCAACTTCAGTGCTGAAACAAAAGCACTTGCAAAGGCTGTTCTTGATTACGGCAAGGCGGCGTCCGATTTCTTCGATTTCAACACGGATGCATATAACGCGCAGGATTACTACAACACCACACCGTTTAACTTTGACACAAGCATTCTTGTTGCTTCTGCAACTGGTATTGAAGTAAACGAGGTAAGATATGTAGCAACTTCTACGCCCGACCTTCGCTTTGAGGTTAACCTTACCGAGTCTGAGGCGCACCAGCTTGTTGCAAGAACCGACAAGGGTTACTCATCGAAGTTTGTTAAGGTTGACGATGACGTTATCCTGCAGGTTCAGGAAATTCCTGCTGCGAAGTTTGACGAGGCGATTACGATTACAATTTCCGGCGGCAAGACAATTGTTTACACACCGCTGTCATACGCGTACATGGCTTCAAAATCAGATAACGCAAAGCTCGCCAAGCTCGGTAACGCAATTGCTTACTACTGGCAAGCGGCTGATGCATTGTTTGAATAGGAACTAAAAATAAAAGCCCGACAGATTAACTGTCGGGTTTTTCTGTTGCATTTAGCTTGTATTTTTTGATTAGCATATAAACTATGAACGCCATCAGGAAGCCGCCGAAGTTCAGCACAATGTCGTCTATATCGACCTGACCGCACTTGAAGATGTACTGGTAACTCTCTACAATGAAGGGGACGACGAAGCCGATAAGCATTATAATCGGCGGTTTGAATTTGTCCGATATTGCTGACAACACAAACGGCAGCGGCACAAAGATTATAATGTTGCCAAAGAACATCAGAGGTGCTTCAAAGCCTACGTTAAAGTCGTTTATCAGCGCTTTAAGCATCAAAAACGTGCCGTCGCCAAGCTTCATATTAATCGCGTCGATATTGCTCGGCAGGCGCATAAAGCAGATGTACAAAACGAACGCGTAAATCGGAGTGAACGATAGCCAGAACCGTTTGTAAAATTCGGGGTACCGGTCATACTTCATCAGCGTTACGACAATGAACACAGTCATCAGCGTTATAATGATGTACGAAATCCACCACACCCTGTACAAAAAGTGGCTGCCGCTGATGTGCGTTATAAAGTAGTCGAATATCACAAGCGCTGTAAATATGAGCGCGGATTTGGGCACAAGATTTGCAATGAAATCAAGGTTGTCTTTGTTGATTAGCGTTACAACTGCCATCAGTACAATGATTATTGCAAACCTAAAAAACATAAACGGTGTGCCGTTCAGTCCCCAGTACGAGCCGAGCATATCCGAGTGCATATTGAACATCGAAAAGAAGAACGCCAGCACGAATATTGACTTTTTAAGTGCATTATTGTTCATAGTAAATTTGCTTGCCCCCGCAAATAGCAGGGGCTTTGTTTATTTGTTGATTTTGTCAAACAGTTCCTCGCGTGTGAGGTTTGCAGTGCGCGAAACTTCGTCGTTCGGCACTACGCGCAGAACTCTGCCGTTGTATCGCGAAACAAGTACTTTAACAGGCTTGCCGTCGATATCGATAGTTTCCTCGCTGTACTGCTCGTTAAGCGGCACCTGCTTTGCAAGGTTTGCCTTTTCCGTAAGCGCACCCGTCGGGCAAAGGCTTACGCAAAGGCCGCAGTTTGTGCAGTTAGTCTGATCAAGCGGAAGTGAGAAGGCAGGGGATACGTCAGTTGAAAAACCTCTGCCCATCAGCCCGATTGAGGACAAGTTCATAACCTCGCGGCAGGAGCGTACGCAAAGTCCGCAAAGTATGCATTTTGCAGTGTTGCGTTCGATAAACGCATTGTCGTCGTGTGTGTACTTCTGCGGCATTTCGCCTGCAAAGCGCGCGGGGTTGATGTCGTAGCGCTGCGCAACATTCAGCAGCTTGCACTTGTAGTATTCGCGGCAGCCGCACTCAAGGCAGCGGTTTGCTTCCGCCTTTGCCTCATCCTCTGTAAGACCGAGCGAAACCTCGTCAAAGTTCTTGTTCCTTACGTCAGCGTCAAGCACTTTTGCCATCTGGCGCGGTGCTTTCTCTCTGTCCGTGTAATCAATCGTGTCTTCATCGCGCTTGCTGATATAAGGCACGCGGGTTTCGTATTCTTCACCCTTAAGGTAAGCATCAACAATCTTAACGCATCTGTCAGCCTCGCCGATTGCTTCTATCGCGATGCCTGCGCCCTTGTTGGTTGCGTCGCCTATAGCAAATACGCCGTCAAGGTTCGTTTCAAACGTGTCCTCATCGGCAAGGATGTTGCCTCTGTCGGTGAGTTCAAGCTCGCTGACATCCTCTGTAACGAGCTTCTGACCGATAGCCATAATCACGCTGTCAACTGCGATTTCCTCTGTTTTGCCCTCAACGGGAACAGGTCTGCGCCTGCCTGATGCATCGGGCTCGCCGAGTTCCATTATCTGCAGGGTAATCGATTTAACTTTGCCGTCCTCGCCGTTAAAGGACAGGGGATTGGTGAGGAATTTATAGATTACGCCCTCTTCCTCTGCCTCGTCAATCTCAAGCTTATCTGCGGGCATTTCGTTGCGCGTACGTCTGTAAACAACATAAACTTCCTCTGCGCCAAGGCGGACTGCAGTTCTGCACGCGTCCATTGCGGTGTTGCCGCCGCCGCAGATTGCAACCTTTTTGCCAATCGGGGCAGGGTTGCCCTGAATTACGCCGCGCAAAAAGTCTATACCGCCGTATACGCCGTCAAGTTCCTCACCCGGTGTGCGCATTGAGCTTGACTTCCACGCGCCGACTGCAACAATAACCGCGTCGCTTTCCGCCTTAAGGCTCTCAATCGTAAAGTCAACGCCGAGCTTTTTGCCGTTAACCATCTTAACGCCGGTCTTTTCAATTACGGTAATCTCTTTATCAAGGACTTCTTTAGGCAGCCTGTACTGTGGAATACCGTAGCGCAGCATACCGCCCATCTTGTCCATCATATCGTAAATTGTAACCTCGTGTCCCATAATTGCAAGGTAGTATGCCGCGGTAAGACCTGCAGGTCCGCCGCCGATAATGCTGACCTTTTTGCCTGTTAGCGCGGCAACATCGGGAACGTAAGTGTCGCTGTTGAGGTCTATATCAGCAGCAAACGCCTTGAGCTGCGCGATGTTAATCGGCTCGTCTACGTTAGCTCTGCGGCAGCCCTTTTCGCAGGGATGCGGGCAAACTCTGCCGATTGATGCAGGCAGCGCGATTCTGTTTTTGATGAGTTTGAGCGCCGCTTCGTACTCTCCGTTTGCAATAAGTCCCACATAACCCTGGCAGTCAGTTCTTGCAGGGCAGTTGAGCTGGCAGGGGGCAACGCAGTCGCCGTCGTGAGCAGACATTAGCAGCTCAAGCGCAATCTTGCGCGACTGAATAACACGCTCGCTCTCTGTGTTTACAACCATACCTTCGCTGACTTTGGCAGAGCATGAGCGCAGAAGCTTCGGAATACCCTCAGCCTCAACTACGCACAGACCGCACGCGCCGTAAACCTCAATCGCGTCGTCATAGCAAAGAGTGGGGATATAAATATCGTTAGCCCTTGCGGCTTCAAGAATTGTAGCACCCTCAGGGGCTTGAATGGCTTTTCCGTTAATAGTTAAGTTAATCATTTTACCCCTCCTTATGCCTTAATAATTGCGTTAAACTTGCAGGAAGAATAACACTTGCCGCATTTGATACACTTGTTCTGGTCGATTTCGTGCGGCTTTTTAACAACGCCGCTGATTGCGTCAACAGGGCAGTTGTGCGCACAGAGCGTACAGCCCCTGCACTTGTCTGCAATAATTGTGTATTCAACAAGGTCACTGCATTCGCCAGCAGGACACTTTTTGTCGTTGATGTGAGCTTCGTATTCATCGCGGAAATACTTGATGGTAGTCAGCACAGGGTTCGGTGCAGTCTGACCGAGTCCGCAAAGCGCGCCGTCCTTGATTGAGTAGCAAAGCTCCTCAAGCAGCTCAATGTCGCCTTCCTTGCCCTCGCCCTTGGTGATTCTGTCAAGCATTTCAAGCATACGCTTTGTGCCTATACGGCAGTGGATGCACTTGCCGCAGCTCTCTTTGGCAGTGAAGTCGAGGAAGAATTTAGCCATACCAACCATGCAGGTGCTTTCGTCCATAACAACCATACCGCCGCTGCCCATAATCGCGCCTGTTGCGCCGAGCGCCTTGTAGTCGATTACGGTGTCAATAAGGTCGGCAGGGATACAACCACCCGAAGGACCGCCCATCTGTACAGCCTTGAACGGTTTGTCAGTCTTCATACCGCCGCCGATGTCAAATATAACGTCGCGCAGAGTTTTACCCATCGGAATTTCCACAAGTCCGCTGCGCTTAACCTTGCCTGTAACGGCAAATACCTTTGTGCCTTTTGAGCCCTCTGTGCCCATTGCGGCAAACGCTTCGCCGCCGTTATTGATAATCCAGCCGACGTTGGCAAAGGTTTCCACATTATTAATATTGGAGGGCTTGCGCCAGAAGCCTGACTGTGCAGGGAAGGGTGGCTTGAGCCTCGGCATACCTCTGTGGCCTTCAAGCGATTCGATAAGTGCGGTTTCCTCTCCGCAAACAAACGCGCCTGCGCCTGCCTTGATGTAGAAATCGCAGGAAAAATCTGTGCCAAAGATATTGTTGCCGATAATGCCTTTCTCTTCCGCCTGCTTGATTGCGCGTTCAAGGCGCTTGATAGCGAGCGGGTACTCCGCACGTACGTAAACAACAGCGTGCTTTGCGCCGATAGCATACGCGCCGATAAGCATACCCTCAATAAGATTGTGCGGATCTGACTCAATAACGGCCCTATCCATAAACGCACCCGGGTCGCCCTCGTCAGCGTTGCAGATGAGGTACTTCTCGTCGCCCTCGCTCTGGCGCGCTGCGTTCCACTTGAACCAGGTGGGGAAGCCTGCGCCGCCGCGACCTGCAAGACCGGAGGTTTTGATAACTTCAATAACCTCTTCGGGAGTCATTGACTTAACTGCCTTTTCAAGCGCTGTGTAGCCGTCTGCTTCAATGTAAGCAGAGATTTCCTCGGGGTTAATAACGCCGCATCTGCGCAGCGCAATTCGAGTCTGCTTTGTAAGGAACTCGTTGTCCTCATCAGTAACAATAAGGTCTGCAACGAGCGATTTATCTTTTGTTTTTGTGTATTCGGCAATCTTTGGTGCGTCGTTTTCGCTGACTTTTACAAGGCGAGTGAGTTCGCCGTCGTCGTAAATATCAACAATCGGCTCAAGGTAGCACATACCGATACAGCCCGTGATACTGATTTCCGCATTATCAATGTCGCAGTCAAGCAGTGCACTTCTTACTTTTTCCGCACCTGCAGCAATACCGCAAGAGCCTTGTCCAATAACTATCTTCATTGTGCCGCCTCCCTTAACTCTTTAAGAATCTTCTTCGTTTTGTCAGGGGTAAGGCTGCCGTAAGTGTCCTCATTAATCATCATAACGGGGGAAAGTGAGCAGCAGCCGAGGCAGGCAACGCACTTGAGCGAGAACAGTCCGTCCTCTGTAGTGCCGCCGTCGTCAATACCAAGCTCGTCCTTGATAGTCTGCAGTATCAGCTCGCTCGAGTTAACGTGGCAGGCTGTACCCTGGCAGAGCATAATAAGGTACTTGCCCACAGGCTCAAATCTGAACTGTGTGTAGAACGTGCCAACGCCCATAATCTCCGACGTGGCGATTCCTGTTTTTTCAGATATAAGCTCAATTGCCTCTTTGGGCAAGTAGCCGTAGATATCCTGTGTTTTTTGCAGGATTGTGATAAGGCTGCCCTTAACATCGGCATATTTTGCAAGCACGCCGTCAAGCAGAGCCAAATCAACTGAATTCCGGTTCATATGCATACCTCCTAATAGTATATATATATTATAATACTAAATTTAAAAGTAATATGCAAGAAAAAAGTTGTTACAACTTGCTGCAACACTTCTGTAAATTCTGACTGCCTGCGGCAACTAATGGCGCAATTGTGCAAATATTGTCTTATTACATTCAAAGTGTATGAGTAATACTGACAAATTGAAGCCAGCAAATTTGTAAGTAATGTTAAAAATGCAGTGATAATGTTGACATAAGACCGTAACTGTTGTACAATTTATACAATATGATTTTTTGGAGGAAAGTTTATGAGCAATATTAAAAACATCACCGTTGTAGGTCACGCTTCCAAAGGTAAGACCACTCTGTGTGAAGCAATGTTAAACGTTGCAGGCGTTACCGAAAGAATGGGTAAAATCGCCGACGGCAACACTGTGTCCGACTGCGACGCCGAGGAAAAAAAGAGGGGCGTTAGTATCTCCTCATCAGTTCTTCAGTTCGCATACAAAAACAGCAAAATCAACGTAATCGACACCCCGGGTCTTTTTGACTTTGCAATCGGTTCGTGTGAAGGTCTGCGTGCTGCAGATACCGCTATCGTAGTTGTATCCTCACGTTCAGGCATCGCTGCTGGTGCTGAAAAAGCGTTTAAAAATGCAGGCAAAAAGGGTATGGCAAGAATGATTGTCACCACCAAGATGGACGACGAGCGCGCTGACTTCTACAAAGCATTTAACGGTCTTGTAGCAAAGTTCGGCACATCCATGTGTCCTGTAGTAGTTCCTGTTGTAAGCGGCGGCAAGGTTGCAGGTTACTACAATATGCTTGAAGATAAGGCTTACAGCTATAACGGCATCAAGGCTGCGCCTGCTGACATCTCTCACGATGACGAGAGCAGATTTGAAGCTATTAAGGAAGTATTTAACGAGGCTGTTGCAGGTACTGACGACGAGCTTATGGAAAAATACTTTGACGGCGAGCCGCTTACTAAAGAAGAGAAGATTAAGGGTATCTCTATCGGACTTGCAGACGGTTCTATCGTACCCGTATTCGCACTTTCAGGCGCAACGGGCGAGGCTGTTGACCAGCTTCTCGACTTCGTTATGAACTGCGCACCTTCACCAAAGGCAGAGTACGCTACAGACAGTAACGACGAGCCTGTAGAACTCGCTGTTGACGCATCCGCACCGCTTGCAGCAGTTTGCTTTAAGTCAATTGCTGACCCGTTTATCGGCAAACTCAACTTCTTCAAGGTTATCCGCGGTACTCTTACACAGGGTATGACTGTTGTTAACTCACGCACAGGCGATGAGGAAAGAGTCGGCAAGCTTGTTAATATGCTCGGCGCAAAGCAGACAGACGTTAAGGACTGCCAGGCTGGCGACATCTGCGCTATTGCTAAACTTTCCACCTTCAAGACGGGCGACACAATGTGCGCACAGGGCAACGTTGTTTCGCTTAATAAGGTTGACATTCCGTACGCTTCCTACTCAATGGCTATCGTTCCCGAGAAGAAGGGCGATGAGGAAAAGATTTCCAACGCTGTTAACAGACTTATGGAAGAGGATCCGTCAATCACATTTGTATCCAATACAGAAACACATCAGACTATCCTTTCAGGTCTCGGCGAGCAGCAGCTTGACGTTGTTCTTTCCAAGATGAAAGATAAGTATAAGGTTAGCGCAAATCTTATTCAGCCCAAGGTTGCATACCGCGAAACTATTTCCAAAAAGGTTTCCACACAGGGCAGACATAAAAAGCAGTCCGGCGGTCACGGTCAGTTTGGTGACGTATTCATCGAATTTGAGCCTTGCGACAGCGACGAGCTTGAATTTGCTGAGAGAATCGTCGGCGGTTCCGTACCGAAGAACTTCTTCCCGGCAGTAGAAAAAGGTTTGCGCGAATCTATGGAAAAGGGCGTGCTTGCAGGCTACCCGATGGTTGGCGTTAAGGCTACTCTTTTCGACGGTTCGTACCACCCGGTTGACTCAAGCGAAATGAGCTTTAAGATGGCTGCGTCGCTTGCATTCAAAAACGGTATTCCGCAGGCCGGTCCCGTTCTTCTTGAACCAATCGTTACGCTTAATGCAATCTGTAACGACGACGCAATGGGCGACGTTATCGGCGATATCAACAAGCGCCGCGGCAGAGTGCTCGGTATGAATCCTACAGGCGACGGCATGCAGGAGATTATTGCAGAAGTTCCCCAGGCTGAAATGACTACATTCTCAACTTCAATGCGTCAGATGACCCAGGGCAGAGGATCGTTCACAACCGAGTTTGCAAGATATGAAAGATGCCCGGAGCATATCACTCAAAAGGTAATTGAGGACGCTGCTAACGAGGAATAATAGTATGAAAATCGTTCAACGAATCAAGAAAATATCCATTGTATCAATGATACTTGCGTTCATTTTCGGTGCAATATTTATCGCATTTCCGGCAGCGGTTATGAAGTATATGTCGCTGTTCCTCGGCGCGGCTATGATAGTTATAGGCGCAGTTGCAATTATTAACTATCTGCGTGAGCGAACGGGCGCGTTCATCTTCGTGTCAGGACTGTTCTTCATAATACTCGGAATAGTCGTCTGCACGCAGTACGAGATGATAATTAAGTTCATCGTCGTAATGCTCGGCGTGTTCCTGCTTACTTCGGGAATATTCAACATTTACACCGCAATAAAGGTTATTGCAACCACGTTTATGGGATGGGTTACGCTGTTCCTGTCAGTTGCAACGGCGGTGCTCGGCGTAATTGCGATTACAAAAGCTACCGATTTTTCAGAAGGCGCAGTTGTGCTTATAGGTGTTTCGCTTATAGTTTACGCTCTGCTTGAGCTGCTTGCCTACATTCAGGTTAAAACGCTGTTCAAGGACGTAAGGGACACTGTTAACGAAACGGCGGCAGAAGTTCGCAAGGCGGTGGATTCCGTCAGCGATTTTGAGGAAACGTTTAACTCAATTAATTCCGACAACAGCATTGACACAACGGGTACTATCGTTGAGGACGATGACGAAGAATAATCAATATTAATAACTAATCACCTCACTTTTTCATAGAATGAACTATGATTAGTGAGGTGGTTTTTTGTTATATATAGTAAAAGTCGGCACAATTACAAATGCACAGCGCGCAAAGTACGCGCTTAAAAGCAAGGGATACAAGGTTAACATCACGCGCATAGCTAAGCCAAAAAGCGGCGACGGCTGCGGTTACGCGCTTGAGATAGTGTGCAGCGATGTTGACGATGCTGTTAAGATAATTGAAAACGAAAATATCATGGTGCGCGGGGTAGCAGAGTTATGATTTACTTTGACAACAGCGCAACATCTTACCCAAAGCCGCTCGGCGTTTACCTTAAAGCGATCGAAGCGCAGTTTTTGTACTCGTTTAACAGCGGACGAGGCGGGTACTCGCAGTGTATCCGCGCAGGCGAAAAGATATATGAGGTGCGTGAAAAGGCGGCGCGTATGTTTAACCTTGAAGCAAGCGGCGTGGTGTTTACCAAAAACTGCACGGAAGCGCTGAACATTGCAATTAAAGGCTCTGTAAAACAGGGCGACCACATCCTGATGTCCTCGCTTGAACACAACAGCGTGAGCAGGGTTGTGAACAATCTCGGCAACGAGTATGATATATTTGACTACGATAATAACGACGACAAAACTGTTGAGTCGCTTACCGCAAAAATAAAAGAGAACACACGCGTTGTTGTGTGTACTCATGCAAGTAACGTTTTCGGCTGCGTGTTGCCTATACGCAGAATCGGTGCAATCTGCAAAAGCAGGGGAATCACTTTTATCGTGGACGCGGCGCAGACCGCAGGCACGCTCGGCATAGATATGCAGCAGGATAATATTGACATCCTTTGCACGGCAGGACACAAGGGGCTAATTGGGACAATGGGTACGGGGCTGCTTATGCTAAAAAATGCCGATATCAAGCCGCTTTTGTACGGCGGCACAGGCAGCAACTCGTTTGATTTAACGCAGCCTACCGATAAACCCGAGGGCTTTGAGGCAGGCACGCTCAACAACGGCGGTATTCTGTCGCTCGGGGCAGGCATTGATTATATAAACAACAACGGCATAAGCAACATCTGTAATCACGAAATGGAACTTTGCAAATACCTTTACGGCGAACTTGAGTCAAATCCTGATGTTACGCTCTACACGCCTCAGCCTGAAAACGGCAAATCCGTTGCAATTATATCCTTCAACTTCGCTGATTATGCGAGCGAAAAAACAGCCGCCATCCTTGCGGATAACGGCATTTGCACGCGTGCAGGCTACCACTGCGCACCGCTTGCGCATAAGCACTTCGGCACAGCAGAACGCGGCACAGTTCGCATAAGCCTCGGCGCTTTCAACAAGCCCGAGCAGTGCGTTAAACTTGTTGAAACACTGAACAGCATATAAAGTAGGGGAGGGTTTCACAACCCTCCCTAAATGACACTATTTAATATTTGATGCAAGGTAGGCTGCGCCGAGAAGCGCCGCTTCGTTGCCGAGTTTGGAACGAACTATGTTAACGTTCCTGTAGTTATCCATAAGCCTGTTGTAAATCTTGCGGTCAATCAGGTCAATAATATAATCCTCGTTCATAATGCCGCCGCCAAGTACGATAAGCGGTGGGTTGAAGGTGTAGATAATATTGATAAGACCAACAATGATTTCGTCAACCCACTTATCGATTTCCGAGCGGATTTCAGGTCTTTCAAAATTCTTTTTTTCAAAAATCTGGAAGGCGTCAAGCGGATCCTTAACAACTCTGTTAACCGAGCTTACAAGCGCGCTTGCGGACGCGTAGCACTCGTAGCAGCCCTCGCCGCCGCAGTTACACTGCTTGCCGCCTGCGTGAGTTACCATATGGCCGAGTTCGCCTGCAGATGAGCCCGAGCCCTTATAAAGACCGCCGTTGATGTACAGCGCGCCGCCGATGCCGTTACCGTAAGTCAGCGAAATAAAGTCCGTCTGACCTTTTGCTGCACCGAAAACAGCTTCACCCATAGCTTCTGCGTTAACGTTATTCTCAACAAAAGTCGGGATGCCCGTTTTATTTTCAATCAGGCGCTTAACCATCATACCCGTGTAGTAGGGAATTTTGCCGGTTGAGTAAACAACAATACCGTTTTCGCTGTCCACCTGACCTGCGGTGGAAACTGCCACGCGGTCTATATCCTTGTAATCCTCAATAATACCGATAATGCGCTCAATCAGTTCCTGACCGCCGCGCTGTGCTTCGGTAGGGATTTTATGCGTTTCAAGCAGTCTGAACTTACTGTCTACAACACCGTATTTAATAAAGTCGCCGCCGATATCAAAAGTTAGAATTTTCATAGTGCGCCTCCGCAACATTTAGTATACCTTAATTATAGCAAGAGATTATCAAAAATTCAATATAATATTGAAAAGAGTGTAAAAATATGTTATATTTAGTTTATCTTATAATAAAAGGTGATTACTATGAGTGATGAATTGAAAGAAAAAGTTGAAAACAGCGGCGAAGTTAACGAGAACGAGGGCGTTAATATCCTCGACCTTGCCGACGAAGAACCTGCTGAAACTCCCGTTGAGGAAGTTATAGAGGAAAACGAAGCGCAGGACGAGCCGTCCGACGAGCTTGATAATCCGCTTGTTGTACATAAAAAAAGTGATTCTTCCTACCTCACTCAGCCTGATGTTGACGATGAGGAAGACGAGGACGATGATGACGGCGAAGTAACGCTCAAGCGCCACAGATACAGAAAAGAAAAGAAGAAAGGCGGCAAGGGCGTGCTTATCTGGGCACTCATTTTTGCTGCTGTTGCAGTGATTGCTGCGCTGTATTTTACAGGCAATCTCTCATTCTCACCGCAAAACACCACCACACAAAAGGCGGAAGTTACAGACGAGGATGAGGAATCTACCACAACGCTGCAGGACAAGTACAAGGGCACAATCGTTGTTAAGGGTACTTATCTCTTTGTAGACGGTGAAGAGGTTGACGGTATTGAAGGACTGCAGAGCGCGCTTGAATACGAGGATAAGAGCACAACGGCTTACATTATTATTGACGAGGGTGCGAATAAAGACTTCTTAAACTACGATGTGCTTGATATACTCACACAGCTCGGCTTCTACGATAAGCAAACCAAGATTGAGCATCTTGCTTCCACAGGCCTTGTTGCCGCGGCGGAGACTACTACGCTGCCGCCTGAAACCACTACAAAGGCAACAACCAAAAAGGCTGCAGATAAGAAGCAGGAAACCACTACCAAAAAAGCAGAATAATCATTGCGGGCGGGTTGCAAAACCCGCCCCTACAAATTGAGGTGTCATTATGAAGCAAAAGAAATTCGGCGCGCTCGGCGGCAGAATGTGGACTTCCGTAATCCTGTTCGGACTCATCGGGCAGATTGCGTGGGTTGTGGAGAATATGTATTTTTCGCGCTTTATGCAAAACGAGATTACTCGTGCGCCGTATGCCACAACGCTTATGGTCGCTTTTTCGGCGATATTTGCAACGCTGTCAACGCTTATCGGCGGCGCGCTGTGCGACAGAAGCGGCAAGCGTAAAATATTCGTCAGCGCAGGCTACATCGTCTGGGGATTTACAATTATGATGTTTGCCCTTGTGCCGATGAAACCTGACGGCAGCAAGGTTCTGCCGATGGTTATACTTGTTGTTGCGATGGATTGTGTTATGTCGATTATCGGCTCAATAAGCAACGACGCAGCGTTCAACACCTGGGTTACCGATATTTCAAACACCGCAAACCGTGCAAGGGTGGACACCGTGCTTGCAGTTATGCCGCTGTTCGCGCTTGCAGTAGTGTTCGGCGGATTTGACAGTATGACTAATGCAGACGCAACGCAGGCAGACTGGAAGAAGTTTTTTATTTGCCTTGGTTTGATTACCACATTCGGCGGTCTGTGTGGACTGTTTTTGATGAAGGATAAGCCGGGCATTAAACCAAATAAAGAGAACGCATTTGTTTCCGACTTCATCTACTCGCTCAAACCGTCAGTTATTAAGCAGAACAAGATGCTTTACTGGTGCCTCGGCGGATTTATGATTGCCGCAATTGCTTACCAGGTGTATGTAAACTACCTGTTCAACATTGTTGAAGGCACGATGAAGATTGAAAACTACATTATCCCCATTGGCATCATTATGCTTGTGTCGGCTGTCGGCTCGGTTATTGTGTCAAGCCTTATGGACAAGTACGGCAAGCGCAATTTCTATTATCCCGTTATCGCCGTGGGAATAGTCGGCAGTGTTGTAATCTGGGCGTCAAAGTTCTTTATTGGCAAAAACCAGACCACGCTGATGTTGCTGCTGATTATCGGCGGAATAATGACAATCGGCGTTAACCTTGTAATGTCGGGGCTGTTCACGGCTTCATACCGCGACTACATACCCGAGGGTAAGGAAGGTCTTTTCCAGGGCTGCCGCATGGTAATGTATGTGCTTGTGCCTATGATAATCGGACCGCTTGTATCGCAGTTCATAATAAATATGGCAAACAGGGGAGTTACCAATGATAACGACATTGTTTACCCGATGGAACTGTTTTTAGGCGCGGCAGTTGTGATGGCGTTTTGCTTTATCCCTGCAAAAATTGTGCGCGATAACGAGAAAGAACATCACGAAGAATTGCTGAAAAATATCGAAATTGATAAATAATACAACCTTAACCGCAGTTATTTAAACGTAATTGCGGTTATTTTTATACAATATTTTTTATATGTCTATATGCCTATTGTGGTATTGTACAAATTATGCTATAATAAGTGCATTAAATATGTTCAAATTAACAAAACGAAAGGGGCAATTCTATGTATGATGTTATAATTATCGGCTGCGGTATTATGGGTGCGGCGAGCGCCTACTACCTCAGCAGATATAATCTGCGTGTTGCTGTGCTTGAAATGCACAACGACGTGTGCTGCGAAACCACAAGGGCTAACAGCGCAATTATCCATGCCGGCTACGACCCGAAGCCCGGCACAAAGCTTGCAACGTACAATGTGCGCGGCAACGAGCTTGCAAAAGAGATTTGCGAAAAGCTTGATGTCGCATACAATCAGATTGGTTCGCTTGTAGTTGCGTTCAGCGAAAGCGAGATGGAACACGTTAAGGAACTCTATGAGCGCGGCGTTACAAACAACGTACCGGGTGTGCGCATTGTTGATCAGGCAGAGCTGCGCGAGATGGAACCGAACATTGCAGATAACGCACTCGGTGCGCTTTATGCGCCGTCTGCCGCAATAGTTAACCCGTGGGAATACGGCATTGCCATGGCGGAAACCGCTGTTAATAACGGTGCGGAGATTTTTCTTAACACCAAGGTTACCGACATTAAGAAGGACGGCGAATACTGGTGCCTTATCACAAATAACGGCGAGTACAAGGCGAAGTACGTTATCAATGCTACAGGCGTTTACAGCGACGATATTCACAATATGGTAGCAGAGCCGTCGTTCAAAATTACGCCGAGCGCAGGCGAGTACTATCTGCTTGATAAGGTTGAGGGTACGCGCGTTAACCACGTTGTTTTCCAGTGTCCTAACGAGCTTGGCAAGGGCGTTCTTGTTGCGCCGACAGTGCACGGCAACCTGATTGTAGGACCTAACGCAATTCCGTCTGCAAAGGACGACACCTCAACAAAAACCGCGTCGCTTGACTTTGTACGCGAAAAGGCGCTTAAGTCGATCCCGTCAATCAACTTCCGCGAGAATATACGCAATTTCACAGGCGTGCGCGCAAATACCGATACTGAAGATTTTATAATCGATTTTGCAGCAGACAACTTTGTTGACCTTGCAGGTATTAAGTCGCCCGGACTTTCCGCTGCGCCTGCTATTGCGCAGGAGGTTATCCTTATGCTTGCGGAAAAGGGTATGCCGCTTAACGAAAAAATCGGCTTTATCGACAAGCGCGAGCACATCCGCTTTAAGCACCTTACAGAGGAAGAAAAGAACAAGCTTATCGCTAAAAACGCCGCTTACGGACGCGTTGTCTGCAGGTGCGAAACGATTACCGAGGGCGAGATTATTGAGGCGTGCAAATCACCGATTCCACCTGTTTCGCTTGACGGCATCAAGCGCCGTGCAGGCACGGGTATGGGCAGATGCCAGGGCGGCTTCTGCGGCCCCAAGGTGCTTGAGATTATGGCGAATTATTACGAAATCCCGTTTGAAGATATTATTCAGGACGACACAGGAAGTTACATCCTGACGGGCGAAACAAAGGCAAGGAGGGACTGAAGTTATGACATATGATTTAATAGTTGTCGGCGGCGGTCCTGCCGGTCTTGCAGCAGCGCTTGCTGCACACGAAAAAGGACTTGATAACATTCTGATTGTTGAGCGTGACCGCGAGCTTGGCGGTATCCTCAACCAGTGTATACACAACGGCTTCGGTCTGCATTACTTTAAGGAAGAACTTACAGGTCCCGAATATGCAGGCAGATTTATCAAAATGCTTGAGGGCACGGGCATCAAGGTTATGTGCGATACCATGGTGCTTGAAATCACGCAGGACAAGACTGTGCATTGCATTAACCCCGAAAACGGCTACCAGATTCTTGAAGCAAAGTCGATTGTGCTTGCTATGGGCTGCCGCGAAAGGACAAGGGGCGCTATCTCTATCCCCGGCACACGTCCTGCAGGCGTGCTTACCGCAGGCGCGGCGCAGCGCTATGTTAATATTGAAGGACATATGGTCGGCAAGCGAGTTGTTATTCTCGGCTCGGGCGACATCGGTCTTATTATGGCGCGACGTATGACTCTTGAGGGCGCAAAGGTGCTTGCATGCGTTGAGGTTATGCCTTATTCTGGCGGACTGCAGAGGAACATCGTGCAGTGCCTTAACGACTTTGATATACCGCTTTATCTGTCGCACACAATCATCGATATCCGCGGCAAAAACAGGGTAGAGGGCGTAACTATTGCCGAGGTCGGCGCAGACAGAAAGCCGATTAAAGGCACGGAAATTGACTTTGATTGCGACACAGTTCTGCTGTCAGTCGGTCTTATACCCGAAAACGAACTCACCAGAACTGCAGGCATTGACATTGTGCCCGGCACAAACGGCGTTGCTGTGTGGGAGAATATGGAATCGTCCTGCGAAGGTATCTTTGCAAGCGGCAACGTTGTACACGTTCACGACCTTGTCGACTACGTTACGGGCGAGAGTCAGAAGGCAGGTCGCGCTGCTGCAGAATATGTTAAACTTGGCAGACGTTCAAGGGAGCACGCGATTACCGTCAGCGAAGGCGACGGCGTCGGCTTCATTGTGCCGCAGAAAATTCACAGGGAAGCTATGGACGCGGAGATATTCTTCCGTCCTCGTAAGATATTCGGCACAAGCATAGTGTCCGTAATGGACGGCGACAAGCCTGTTGCAAAGCTCAAGAGAGCGCACATGGCACCGGGTGAAATGGAACGTGTTAAGCTTTCACGCGCGCTTCTTGACGCGATTGAAGGCGACGAAATCACAGTAGTGGCAGAGGAGGTAGAGTAATGACTGAATTAATTTGTATCACTTGCCCGCGCGGCTGTCACCTGACTGTTGATGAGGAGAATAACTACGAAGTTAAGGGTAACGCCTGCCCACGCGGCAAAACTTACGGCTATAACGAGGTTACTAATCCGCAGAGGGTTGTTACTTCCACCGTGCGCACAAACAGCAAAATTGAGCCGCGCTGTCCCGTAAAGACGAACGGCACAATCCCAAAGGGTAAGATGTTTGAGGCAATGGCGCTGCTTGACGACATCACGCTGCAAAAACCGATTGAACTCGGACAGACGGTTATAGAGAACCTGTTTGATACAGGCGTGGACTTCGTAACCTGCAAAGCAATTGAAAAATAAGTAAAAAGCCTTCCCCTTGAGGAATTCCCCTTGACAGGGGAAATGTCTGCGAAGCAGACAAAGGGGTAAGCCGTCTGCGGCGAGCAAAAGGTGGATTACCGAAGGTAAGACGGATGAGGTGGAATAATATAACGATGCTGCGCATCTACACCTCATCAGTCGCATAAATGCGACAGCTTCCCCTCAAGTGGAAGCCGTTTTTTTATTTATTCGGATTTTTCATCGTAAGTGAAATGCGCTTTTTCTGTGCGTCCGCGCTGATAACCCAAACGGTTACGATATCGCCGACCTTAAGCACGTCTGACGGGTGCTTGATATAGCGGTTTGCAATCTGGCTTATGTGCACCAAGCCGTCCTGATGCACGCCGATGTCAACAAACGCGCCAAAGTCAATAACGTTGCGCACGGTGCCTTTGAGTTCCATGCCAGCCTTTAAGTCCTCAATGCCCATAACGTCGCTGCGAAGCATCGGCTGCGGCAGCTCGTCACGCGGGTCACGTCCGGGCTTTGAGAGTTCGTCAACAATGTCAATAAGCGTAGGCTCACCGATTCCAAGCTCTGCAGCAAGGGCGGAAGTGCCGTCGGTTTTCACTTTCAGTTTCAGCGTGGCAATGTTGCCTTCGCGGATATCCTCGTCAGTCACGCCGCAGATTTTGAGCAGCTGCGATGCCGCCTTATAGCTTTCGGGATGAACGGCGGTGTTGTCAAGCACGTTGTCGCTCTCTGCAACTCGCAAAAAGCCTGCGCACTGTTCAAACGCTTTTGGTCCTAATTTTGATACTTTAGTTAATTGACTCCGTGAGGTGAAGTGTCCGTTTTCCTCACGGAATTTTACTATATTCTTTGCTACTGCGGACGAAACGCCTGCAACTCTTGATAAAAGCTGCGGTGAAGCAGTGTTAAGGTCAACACCAACGGAGTTTACGCAGTCCTCAACCACGCCGTCAAGCGCTGCGCCGAGTTCCTTTTGCGGCATATCGTGCTGATACTGACCAACGCCGATTGCCTTGGGGTCAATCTTAACAAGCTCTGCAAGCGGATCCTGCAGCCTGCGCGCAATTGAAACCGCGCTGCGCAGACTGACGTCAAATTGCGGAAATTCCTCCGCGGCAAGCTTGCTTGCACTGTAAACGGACGCGCCTGCCTCGCTTACAACCATATAAGTAATGCCGCAGTCAAGCTCTTTGATAACCTCGGCTGCAAAAACCTCCGTTTCGTGCGAGGCGGTGCCGTTGCCGATTGCAAACATCTGCACGCCGTGCTTTTTAACAAGCGCCTTGATAATCTTTTTTGCCTCGTCAATCTTACTGTGCGGCGGGGCAGGGTAGATAACGCCGGTGTCAAGCACCTTGCCGGTTCCGCTAACAACGGCAACCTTGCAGCCTGTGCGGTAGCCCGGGTCAAGCCCGATGGTAACCCTGCCTTTAACAGGCGGCTGCATCAGCAGATTACGCGTGTTTTCGCCGAATACTTTTATCGAAGTTTCGTTTGCTTTGTCTGTAATCTCATTGCGGATTTCGCGCTCAACGGAGGGGAAAATGAGCCTTGTAAACGCGTCCTCAATCGCCTCAATTACCTGCTGTGCACACGCACTTGTGTTTATAACGTGGCGGCTGATAAGCAGGTCTGTTGCAATGCTCTTGTCAAAGTCAATCGCAACCTTGAGCTTGCCCTCTTTTTCGCCGCGGTTGATAGCAAGCGTGCGGTGCTGGGCAATGCTTTTTACAGGCTCGCTGTAATCGGCGTACATCTCATAAACGCCGAGGTCGTCGTCAGTGCCCTTGGTGGTAATAACGCCGTTGCTGCGGATTGCGTAGCGCAGCAGCTTTCTGTCGTCTGCGTTATCTGAAACGGATTCTGCAATGATATCCCTTGCGCCCTGCAGAGCGTCTTCAATGCTTTCAACCTCATCGTTAAGGTAGTCCTTTGCAAGTTCTGCGGGCACATCGGCTTTGTTCTGCTCGAGGATTCTGTCAGCAAGACCGCCGAGACCTTTTGCCTTTGCAACGGATGCACGCGTTTTGCGCTTTGGTCTGAACGGGCGATAGATGTCGTCAAGCTCGGTCATCGTCTTTGCGCCGTCGATTGCCTGCATAATCTCGTCAGTCATCAGTTCCTGCTCGGTGATGGATGCAATAACCTTTTCCTTCTGCTCTTCAAGATTGCGCAGGTAGGCGAGCCTGTCGTTAAGTTCGCGCAGTACCTGGTCGTCAAGCGAGCCTGTGGCTTCCTTCCTGTAACGAGCGATAAACGGTATTGTGTTGCCGTCGTCAATCAGCTTGAGCGTGTTCTCAATCTGCCACGGCTTTAGTGAAAATTCCTGTTGTAATTGCTTTTGAATGTCCATATTCCTTGTCCTTTACATATAATGTAACCATTTTAGCAGAATTGCACCGAGATTTCAACATATATTTATAAAGTAAATATATATTGACAAAATGCACAAGATGTGGGATAATAAACATTACAATATTATGTTGAGAGGTTAATTCTATGTGCGGAATTATCGGTTATACAGGCTACAGTGAAGCAAGGGGCATTTTGCTCAAAGGGCTTAAAACGCTTGAATACAGGGGCTACGACAGCGCAGGCATTGCTGTTTATCACCCCGATTTTAACGAAACGCTTGTCACCAAGTGCGAAGGCAGGGTTGAAAAACTTATGCAAAAATGCGACTCTGTTAAGGGTACCACGGGCATCGGTCACACGCGTTGGGCGACTCACGGCGGAGTCAGCGACAATAACTCGCACCCGCATAAATTCGGCAGGGTAACGCTTGTTCATAATGGTATTGTGGAAAATTATGCCGCTATCAAAAACCAGCTCGGCGTTGGCGCAAAGCTTAAGTCACAGACGGACTCCGAGGTTGTTGCAGCGCTTATCGACGCATATTATGAGGGTGATCCGTTTGAGGCTATTGTAAGGGCTGTGCAGGAACTTTCCGGCACCTTCGGTCTTGCAATTATGTTTGACGATATCCCGAACAAGATTTTCGCTGTTCGCAACGTTAGCCCGATTGTATGCTGTCAGAATGAGGACGGCGTGTTCATCGCTTCCGACATTATGGCTATCGGCGAGTACAGCGAGGATTACTTCGTTCTGCCCGAATTTTCGGTTGCAGAGATTTCCGCCGACTGCATTAATATCAGGGATTTTGAAGGCAACACAATTGAGCCCGATATGCTCAGGCTCGACTGGGATATCAAAAACAGCGGCAAAAAGGGCTATCCTTTCTATATGGAAAAGGAGATTATGGAACAGCCCGAGGTTATTGGAAAAACTATCGAAAGCCGCATTGTTAACAGTATGCCCGATTTTACAGGCGATAATGTGGACGACAGCATCTTCAGGGATTGCGACAACATCACCGTTATTGCTTGCGGTACCGCGATGCACGCGGGGCTAATCGGCAAGCATATAATTGAAAAATACTGCAAAGTGCCGGTTACGGTCAATATGGCAAGCGAATATATGTACAACGACCCGATTATCAGCGATAAAACGCTTGTAATCTGCGTTTCGCAGAGCGGTGAAACAATCGACACGCTTGAAGCGCTTAAATTCGCACGCCGCAAAGGCGCAAGGTCGCTGTCTATTGTTAACGTAAAAGGCTCAACTATCGCGCGTGAGAGCGAGAATGTTATCTACACAAACGCAGGACCTGAAATTGCGGTTGCCTCCACAAAGGCATACACCACGCAGGTGGCTGTGTTCTACCTGATTGCCGCAAAGATGGCTAACCAGAGGGGACTGCTCAACGACTACAGCACGCAGAACTTTATTGATGAACTTAAAAAAGTGCCGTCAGCCGTGCAGTCTATACTTGACAGGCGCGACGAAATCCACCACCTTTCGCTCGGTATGCTCACCGCAGAGCACACGTTTATGATTGGCAGGGGACTTGACTACCCGACGCTGCTTGAAGCGTCGCTCAAGCTCAAGGAAATCTCCTACATTCATTCGGAAGCGTTTGCATCGGGCGAACTCAAGCACGGCACAATCGCGCTTATCACAAGCCAGACGCCAGTTATTGCGCTGCTGTCGCAGGGCAGCCTGATGTCAAAGCAGGTGTCGAACATCCGCGAGGTGCAGTCGCGTGGTGCGGAAGTTTTAACGTTCATCAAGAGCAACCTTAAGTCGAAGGACGTTGACTGCTCGTTTGAACTGCCGAACCTTGACGACGACTTTATGGCGATTCCGTCAATTATCGCAATGCAGCTGCTTGCTTACTATGTATCGTCCGACAAGGGACTGGACGTTGACAAGCCGCGTAACCTCGCAAAAGTTGTTACAGTCGAATAATATGTTTAACTTGTGCAAGATGTATATTGTATATATCTTGCACAAATATATTTTTATACACAATTTATTGTTGACTATTGGCTTATTTTATCATATAATATAATCCCGAAAGGACGTGCGCTTATGTCTATGTTAATTAAAAACGCATTCGTCTTTACGGGCGACACTTTTATAATGAATAACGTGCTTATTAACGGTGGCAAAATTGCCGCTATTGGTGTTTCCATTTCTGATGACAGCGCTACCGTTATTGACGCACAGGGTAAGTATTTAATTCCGGCTTTCGCAGATGTTCACGTTCATCTTCGCGAGCCGGGTTTTTCTTATAAGGAAACGATTGCCGCAGGTACATCTGCGGCGGCGAAGGCTGGCTACACGGCGGTTTGCACAATGCCTAACGTTAACCCTGTGCCTGACAGTGTTAAGGGTATCGGCGCGCAGCTTGATATTATCAACCGCGATGCAAAGATACACGTTTATCCGTTTGCCTCTATTACCAAAGGGCGCAAGGGCGCAGGCGAGCTTGTTGACTTTGAAAGTTTAAAAGACCTTGCAGTCGGTTTTTCCGACGACGGCTGCGGCGTTCAGGGTGAAGAAGATATGAAAGCGGCTATGGTTAAGTGTGCAAAACTCGGCAGGATAATTTCCGCCCATTGTGAGGTTAACGACCTGCTGCACGGCGGCTATATACACTACGGCGAGTACGCAAAGGCGCACGGTCACAAGGGCATATGCTCGGAAAGTGAGTGGGCGCAGATTGAGCGCGACTGCCGATTAGCGGAGGAAACGGGCTGCCGGTACCACGTCTGCCACATATCCACAAAAGAGAGCGTTGAAATAATACGCAAAGCAAAGGCGCGCGGAGTAAAAGTTACTTGCGAAACCGCACCGCATTACTTAACGCTGTGTGATGCTGACTTGCAGGAGGACGGACGGTTTAAGATGAATCCGCCGCTTCGCTCTGCAGAGGACAGGCAGGCGCTGATTGAAGGCGTGCTTGACGGCACGGTGGACGTAATCGCAACCGACCACGCGCCGCACTCCAAAGAGGAAAAGGCAAAGGGGCTTGCAGGCTCCGCAATGGGCATAGTCGGGCTTGAAACCGCGTTCCCGGTGCTGTACACAAAGCTTGTTAAAACCGGCGTTATTACGCTTGAAAAACTGATAAATATGATGTCGATTAAACCGCGTGAGATATTTAACCTCGGAAGCGGCAAAATCGAAGCGGGCGAAGTTGCCGACCTTGCGCTGCTTGACTTGGACTGTGAATATACGGTTGACCCCGATGAATTCCTGTCGCTCGGCAGGGCAACGCCGTTTGAGGGCTGGCAGGTATGCGGCAAAAACGTACTTACTGTAATGGAAGGGAAGGTTGTTTATGAAGCCTTATAATAAAAAAATTGTGCTTGAAAACGGCAAGGAGTTCTACGGCTGGGGCTTCGGCGCCGATAAAACTGCAATAAACGAAATTGTGTTTAACACTTCTATGGTGGGTTATCAGGAGATTATTTCCGACCCGTCGTACACCGACCAGATGGTTTGTATGACTTATCCGCTTATCGGCAACTACGGCGTTACCGACGAGGATTACGAAACTCGCGTGCCCACAATGGGCGGCTTGATTGTGCGTGAGTACAACGACCTGCCGTCTAATTTCAGGTACACAAAAACGCTGTCCGAAGTGCTTGATGAGTACGATATCCCAGGTATCAGCGGCGTTGATACGCGAATGATTACGCGCATTATACGCGACGAAGGCAGCCAGAAGGTTATGATTTGCGATGCCGATATGCCGTATGAAGAAGCGGTAAAGGCTGTGCGCGAGTACGTTATTCCCACAGATATGGTATCTCGTGTGTCGTGCAAAAAGCGCTGGTATTCAAGAACGCCCAACCACAAGTTTGACGTAGTTGCAATCGACTGCGGCATCAAGCTTAACATAATCCGCAAGCTCAACGAAAAGGGCTGCAACGTAACGGTTGTGCCGTGCGACTTTACGGCGGAGGAGATTATGAAGCTCAAACCGGACGGACTCTTCCTCTCCAACGGTCCCGGAAATCCGGAGGACGTGCAGACTGTTATTGAGGTTGTTCGTCAGCTCAAAGGTCAGCTTCCGATATTCGGTATCTGCCTCGGTCACCAGATGATTTCGCTCGCGCTCGGCGCAAAGACGTTTAAGATGAAGTTCGGTCATCGCGGCGGTAACCACCCCGTAATGAACCTTGAAACAGGGAAGATAGAGATTACTTCGCAAAACCACTCGTACGCGGTGGACGTTGATTCGCTTGAGGGTACTGAACTCACGCTCACGCACAAGAATCTGCTTGATAACACGGCGGAGGGCGTTGAGTCAAAGGAAAACAAGCTTTTTTCCGTGCAGTATCACCCAGAATCTGCGCCCGGTCCGCAGGACAGTGCGTACCTGTTTGACAAATTCATCGACCTTATGAGAAAGGAGTGTGAGGGCAATGCCTAAAAGAACAGACATACACAAGGTGCTTGTTATCGGCTCGGGTCCTATTGTTATAGGACAGGCTGCCGAATTTGACTATTCCGGCACGCAGGCTTGCCTTGCACTGCGCGAAGAAGGCTATGAGGTCGTTCTTATTAACTCAAACCCTGCAACGATTATGACGGATACCGACATCGCCGACAAGGTGTATATGGAACCGCTTACTCTTGAATACGTTGCGCGTATTATCCGCCACGAACGCCCGGACGCAATTCTGCCGTCGCTCGGCGGTCAGACCGGCTTGAACCTTGCGGTTCAGCTTGCACGCAAGGGCGTACTGCAGGAGTGCGATGTGGAAATCCTCGGCACTTCGTTTGAAGCGATTGAAAGAGCAGAGGACAGGGAACTCTTTAAAGAACTTTGTGAAACTCTTGGCGAGCCGGTTCTCCCCAGCGAAATTGCAAACAGCCTTGATGAGGGCTTGCAGGCGGCAGAGGATATCGGTTATCCCGTTGTACTGCGACCTGCGTTCACGCTCGGCGGCACAGGCGGCGGCTTTGCAGATAACGAGGACGAGTGCCGCATTATGCTCAAAAACGCTCTTGCACTTTCGCCCGTGCATCAGGTGCTGGTTGAAAAGTCGATTAAGGGCTACAAAGAGATTGAGTATGAGGTTATGCGCGACGCTAACGACACGGCAATCACCATTTGTAATATGGAAAATATTGACCCTGTCGGCGTTCACACGGGCGACTCGGTTGTAGTTGCGCCGTCGCAGACTCTTACAAACAAAGAGTACCATATGCTGCGCGACTCCGCTTTAAAGATTATACGCGAGCTTGAAATCGAGGGCGGCTGCAACGTGCAGTTTGCGCTTGACCCGCACTCATTTGACTACTATCTTATTGAGGTTAACCCGCGTGTTTCGCGCTCGTCGGCGCTTGCTTCCAAGGCATCGGGCTACCCTATTGCAAGGGTAAGTGCAAAAATCGCCGTGGGTATGCACCTTGACGAAATTCAGATTGCCAACACGCCTGCATCGTTTGAGCCAACGCTCGACTACGTTGTGTCAAAGATTGCGCGCTTTCCGTTTGACAAGTTTGCAGACGCGAACAACACGCTCAACACGCAGATGAAGGCTACGGGCGAGGTTATGGCAATCGGCAGGACTATGGAAGAGTCGCTGCTCAAGGCTATCCGTTCTCTTGAAACAGGCGTTTGCCACCTTTACGACAAGAAGTTTGACGACTTCACCGAGGACGAGCTGCTTGATTACATCAAGACCGGCACGGATGACAGACTGTTTGCGATTGCACAGCTTATGCGCCTTGGCTTTGACCTCAACCTGATTTACAACGCAACAAAAATTGATATGTTCTTCCTTGACAAGCTGCGTAACATCGTTGATTTTGAGCGCACGCTTGCCGCAAATATCGGCGACATTGAGGTGCTTAAGGACGCTAAAAAGCTCGGCGTGTCTGACCAGTACATAGGCAAGGTGTGGAATATGAGCGAGGCTGACGTGTTCAGACTCCGCAAGGCAAACGGCATTTTCCCGATTTACAAGATGATTGACACCTGCGCGTCCGAGTTTGACTCGTATGTGCCGTATTTCTACTCAACTTATGAGGAGGAAAACGAGTCGATTGTCAGCGATAAAAAGAAGATTATCGTGCTTGGTTCAGGACCTATCCGCATAGGTCAGGGCGTTGAGTTTGACTACTCAACCGTGCACGCAATCTGGTCTATTCAGGACGCCGGCTACGAAGCGATTATAATTAACAACAACCCCGAAACCGTTTCCACCGACTACACAACTTCGGACAAGCTCTACTTTGAGCCGCTGACCGTTGAGGATGTTATGAATATTATTGAACTTGAGCAGCCGCTCGGCATTGTGGTTTCCCTCGGCGGACAGACCGCTATCAACCTTGCGCCGCCGCTTGACGCGCTTGGCGTGCCGATTATCGGTACAGACGTTAAGGCTATCGACAGGGCGGAAAACCGCGATTCGTTTGAAAAGGTTATGACCGAGCTCGGCATACCGCAGCCAAAAGGACTTGCTGTTACCGACATTGAGGAAGGTGTGCGCGTTGCAAACGACATCGGTTACCCCGTGCTTGTTCGCCCGAGCTTCGTCCTCGGCGGTCGTGCAATGCAGATTGTCGCTAATGAGGAATCGCTGCGCCACTACCTGCAGACGGCGGTAGAGATTAACACAGAGCAGCCAGTGCTTGTTGACAAGTACATTATGGGCAGAGAGCTTGAGGTTGACGCTATCTGCGACGGCACGGATGTATTTGTGCCCGGTATTATGGAACACGTTGAGCGCACAGGCGTTCACTCGGGCGACAGTATCTCCGTTTACCCGACCTTCTCCGTATCACAGGCGGTTAAGGATAAAATCCTTGACTACACGGTTAAGCTCGGCAACGCAATCGGCATTATCGGACTTTACAACATCCAGTTTATCGCCGACGATAACGACGATGTTTATGTTATAGAGGTTAACCCGCGCTCATCGCGTACTGTGCCGTTCCTGTCAAAAGCTACGAGCGTTCCGATGGCGCACATCGCAACGCAGGTAATCCTCGGTCACACGCTCAAAGAGCAGGGGATTACGGAGATTTATCCAAAGGAAAAGGTCAGATGGTACGTTAAAGCGCCAGCATTTTCCTTCAGCAAGCTCAAGGGTATGGACACCTACCTTTCGCCCGAAATGAAGTCTACAGGCGAGGCTATCGGCTACGACAAGAGCCTTACGCGTGCGCTCTACAAGGCAATTCAGGCTTCGGGTATGAACGTGGCGAACTACGGCACGGTGCTTGCAACTATTGCAGATAATGACAAGCCGACAGCGCTGCCGCTGATAAAGCGCTTTTACGACCTTGGCTTTAACATTGAGGCTACCGAAGGCACGGCGAAGTACCTTAAGGAACACGGCATAAGAACGCGCCTGCGCCACAAGCTGACAGCGGATGAGAGCGACGAAATTCTGCTTGCGCTGCGCCAGGGACACATTGCGTATGTAATCAATACTATCGATATTAACGCAGGCGATTCGCACTCCGACGGCTCGTCAATCCGCCGCGCTGCGGTAGACAACAACGTTACGATGTTCACATCGCTTGATACGGTTAAAGTACTGCTTGACGTGCTTGAGGAAATCACGCTTGGCGTATCGACGATTGACGCGGAGTAAGGACAGACTATGTACAAGATTTTAACTAACAACAAAATTGCAAAAGACGTGTACCAAATGGTGCTTGAGGGCGACACTTCGGCAATTACCGCGCCCGGTCAGTTCATTAACATAAAACTTGACGGCTTTTTCCTGCGCAGACCGATTTCTATTTGCGACTACGACAGCAGCACGATTACGATAATCTACAAGGTTGTCGGCGAAGGCACGGAGTATATGAGCACTCTCGGCGAGGGCGAAATGCTCGACTGCCTTGTTGGGCTCGGTAACGGCTACACAGTTAAGGCTGCCGAAAAACCCGTATTGATTGGCGGCGGCGTTGGTGTTCCGCCGATGTACAACCTTGCAAAAACGCTGATTAAAAGCGGACAGAAGCCTGCGGTTATCCTCGGTTTTAACACAGCTGACGAGGTGTTTTACGAGGATGAATTCAGGGCGCTCGGCTGTGATGTTTACGTCACAACTGTCGACGGCACTCACGGCACAAAAGGCTTTGTTACCGATGCGCTGAAAGGCATTGATTACGACTACTTTTACACCTGCGGACCTATGCCGATGTTCAAAGCGATTGAAGCCGTTGCAACTACTGACGGACAGTTCAGTTTTGAGGAGCGCATGGGCTGCGGCTTCGGCGCGTGCATGGGTTGCTCGTGCAAAACGAAGTACGGCTACAAGCGCATCTGCAAGGACGGTCCCGTCCTCGAAAGGGGTGAAATCGTATGGTAGATTTATCAGTTAATCTTGCCGGTATGGCGATGGATAACCCCGTTGTGCCTGCGTCGGGTACCTTCGGCTTCGGCAAGGAATTCAAGGACTATTACGATATTAATATACTCGGTTCGTTTTCGTTCAAAGGCACTACAAAGGACGCGCGTTTCGGCAACCCCACGCCGCGTATTGCAGAGTGCAAAAACGGTATGATTAACGCTGTCGGTCTGCAGAATCCGGGCGTGCATCACGTTATAGAGCATGAACTACCTGAAATGAAGGAATACTTTAACAAACAGGTTATAGCCAATGTGTCGGGCTTTTCGGTTGACGACTACGCCTACACCTGCGAGCTGCTTGACAAAGAGGAGCAGGTCGGCATACTTGAGGTTAACGTGTCCTGCCCGAATGTTCACGGCGGAGGTATGAGCTTCGGCACAAGCCCCGAGGCTGCGGCAGAGGTCACAAGGGCGGTTAAGGCGGTTACTGCAAAGCCTGTGTTCATCAAGCTTTCGCCAAATGTTACGGACATTGTTTCCATCGCAAAAGCGTGCGAGGACGCGGGCGCAGACGGCATATGCCTTATTAACACGCTGCTTGGTATGCGCATTGATATCAAGCGCAGGCAGCCTGTTATCGCAAACAAAATGGGCGGCTTCAGCGGCGACGCGGTATTTCCCGTTGCGGTGCGCATGGTGTACCAGGTGGCAAACGCTTGCAACATCCCCGTAATGGGCTGCGGCGGCGTATCCACTGCAAAAGATGTAATTGAAATGATGATGGCTGGTGCAACGGCTGTACAGGTGGGCGCTGCTAATCTGATTAATCCCTATGCGTGCAAAGAGATTATTGAAGCACTGCCCGCAGAGTGCGAAAAACTTGGAATAACTAAAATTTCTGATATAATAGGAGTTGTAAAATAATGGGTAAAGACGTAATTATTGCCTGCGATTTTGAAAGCGCGGAAAAGACATTTGCCTTCCTTGATAAGTTCACGGACGAAAAGCCGTTTGTAAAAATCGGTATGGAACTGTTTTACGCGGAAGGTCCTGCAATCGTGCGCGAAATCAAGAAGAGGGGACACAGGATTTTCCTTGATTTAAAGCTGCACGACATACCTAACACGGTTAAAAAGTCGATGGCAGTGCTGTCAAGGCTTGATGTTGATATGACCAACCTGCACGCCGCAGGCACGGTGGATATGATGAAAGCCGCGCTTGAAGGACTGACTCGCCCCGACGGCACAAGACCTATACTTATTGCGGTTACGCAGCTTACCTCCACAAGCGAAGAACGTATGCAAAACGAGCTGCTGATTAACGCCGCGATTAACGATACTATTGTTAAGTATGCCCAAAATGCAAAGGCGGCAGGGCTTGACGGCGTGGTATGCTCACCGCTTGAAGCAGGAATGGTTAAAGATGCGTGCGGCAGCGGATTTATTACGGTTACGCCGGGCGTGCGCTTTGCAGACGGCGATGTGGGCGACCAGGTGCGCATAACAACACCCGAAAAAGCAAAAGAAATCGGCTCTGACTACATCGTAGTGGGCAGACCGATTACACAGGCGGACGACCCCGTGGCGGCTTACAGGCGCTGCGTGAGCGAGTTTGTCGGATAGGGGGAAACATGGAGCAGTACAAAAGAGAATTTATTCAGTTTTTAGAGGGCGCAGGCGTGCTCAAGTTCGGCGACTTTACCGCAAAGAGCGGACGTAAGATACCGTACTTCATCAACGCCGGCGACATCAAGACAGGCGAGCAGATTCAGAAGCTCGGCGAATTTTACGCAAAGGCGTACTTTGAAAAGGTCGGCAACAAAAAAACAGTCCTTTACGGACCTGCTTACAAGGGTATTCCGATTGCGGTTTCCGTTGCCGTTGCGCTTGCAAAGAACGGGCTTGACGTGCCGTTTTTCTTCAACCGTAAGGAGGAAAAGGACCACGGCGAAGGCGGCGTATTTGTGGGCTACACGCCAAAGGACGGTGAGGAAATCGTTATTGTTGAGGACGTTATCACCGCTGGCACGGCAATACGCGAGAGTATGGCGATTCTGTCCGCACTTGACAGCAAGGTTGCCGCTGTATTCGTTATGGTTGACCGCAAGGAAAAGGGCAAGACAGACAAGTCCGCAATGGCAGAAGTCGGCGAAGAATACGGCTTCCCGGTGTACTCAGTAGTTGACGTGTACGACATTATTGAGTACCTTGAAGAGGACGAAGCAAACCGCGAAAACGTTGAAAGAATAAAGAACTACCTTAAAGTTAACGGTGCAAAGGAATAAACTATGCGACATTTACTTGATACAACTGATTTATCGCTTGCTGAAATTGACGAAATGATTGAGCTTGCGCTCGATATAATCGAAAATCCAAAGAAGTACGCGCATATCTGCGACGGCAAAAAGCTTGCAACGCTGTTCTTTGAGCCGAGCACGCGTACAAGGCTGTCTTTTGAAGCGGCAATGATGGAGCTCGGCGGCAATGTGCTTGGATTTTCCGAAGCGGCGTCATCGTCTGCAAGCAAGGGCGAAAGCGTTGAGGACACGGCTCGTATGGTGTCCTGCTACGCGGATATCATCGCAATGCGCCATCCGCTTGAAGGCGCGCCGCGTGTTGCTGCATCAAAGGCTAACGTGCCGATTATCAACGCAGGCGACGGCGGCCACGCGCATCCCACGCAAACGCTGACCGACCTGCTGACAATTTACCGCGAAAAGGGCACCTTTGACAACATCACGGTAGGTCTTTGCGGCGACCTTAAGTTTGGCAGGACTGTTCATTCGCTTATTAAAGCGATGTGCCGCTATAACAACGTAAAATTTGTGCTGATTTCGCCCAAAGAGCTGTCTGTTCCCGAATACATCAAGACCGATGTGCTCAAGCCCAGCGGAGCAGAGTACGTTGAGGTTGAAACAATGGACGCAGTTATGCCCGACCTTGACATACTGTATATGACAAGGATTCAGCGCGAACGCTTTTTCTCCGAAGAAGAGTATTTAAAGCACAAGGACGCGTTTATTCTTGATACGGACAAGCTCGTTAACGCCAAGAAAACGCTTACAATTATGCATCCGCTGCCGCGTGTGAACGAGATTACAACGGCTGTGGACGACGACCCGCGCGCAAAGTACTTTGTGCAGGCACTTAACGGCAAATACATCAGAATGGCGCTGATTATAACGCTTTTGAAATGGGGTGAACTTCTGTGAATATAGACGCAATTGAAAACGGCTACGTTATCGACCACATCCCTGCAGGCAAGGCGATGAGGGTTTATGAGATACTTGAGCTGTCCAAGCTCTCCTGCCAGGTTGCGATTATCACCAACGCGAAGTCGAAGAAGAAGGAGTCCAAGGACATCATCAAGATTAACGAACTGATTGACCTTGACCTTGACGTTATAGCGTTTATCGCGCCCGACGCGACGGTGAATATCATTAAGGACAGCAAGAGGGTGGAGAAGAAGAAACTGTCCCTGCCCGACACGCTGACCAATGTTATAAAATGCCCCAATCCGCGCTGCATCTGCAATAACGAGAGCATTGACCACGTGTTCAGGCTCACGGATGCAAAAGGCACTTACCGCTGCCTTTACTGCGAAACCAAGTCAATATAAAAACAGCCGGCAATCCGCGTGGACTGCCGGTTTTGTTTTACTTTATTCTGTCAATTACCGCCTGCGCTTTGGCGTAGATTTCGTCAATGTCGCAGTGCAGGAACTTGCCGTCTTTGTAGAGGATTTTGCCGTTTATCATCGTCATTTTAACATTCTCTTTAGAGCCGGAGTAAACAATGTTTTTGAGTATGTTATTAATCGGCTGCATATTCGGGCGGTGCAGGTCAATCTCAATAAGGTCTGCGGTTTTGCCAACGTCAATCACATCACAGTCTTCAAGCCCCATGCAGCGTGCAGAGCCGATTGTAGCCGCCTTAAGTATCTCTGTGGCAGGTGCTGCGGAAGCGTCGCAGTCGTTAATCTTCTGCATCGCGGTAATCAAAAACATCTCGCGGAACATATCAAGCGCGTTGTTGCTGCTCGGTCCGTCCGTGCCGATTGCAATGTTAATGCCTTTGTCCATCATCTTTGTAACCGGGGCGATGCCCGACGCAAGCTTGCAGTTTGAGCCTGCGTTAAGCACGGCATACACGCCGTTTTTTTTGTAAATATCAAGATCGCTGTCGGTCACCCAAACACTGTGATAGCCTGCGCCGCCGTACTTCCATAAGCCGAGTGAGTCAAAAAACTCGGCTGGCGTTTTGCCGTATCTTTCAATGCAGCCGTCAACCTCTGCCTTCGTTTCGCTCGCGTGGACAAATACGGGCGCCTTGTATTTTTCTGCAAGGGTGGCAATGCCTTGCATAAGCTCTTTTGAGGTTGTGTATTCTGCGTGGAAGCCAAGCTTGTAGCTGACAAGTTCGTTATAATTGTTGTACTTGTTGTAGTACTCCTCAAGCAGGTCAAGGTTCTCTTTAAAGTTGTTCAAACCCGAAGTCATAACGCTTCTGAAGCCCATATCCACGCAGGCTTTTGCGTACTCCTCGGGGAAGTAGTACATATCAAAGCAGGCGGTAATGCCGCTCGTCAGGTACTCCAAAAACGCAAGCTGCGACAGGTTGTAGACATCCTCGCCCGTGAGCTTTGCCTCCATCGGGAAAATCATATTGTTCAGCCAGTCGTGAAGCGGCAAATCATCCGCAAACGAGCGTGCAAACGTCATTGCGGAGTGCGTGTGGGCGTTTTTGAAGGACGGCATAAGCAGGTTGCCGCCGAGGTCGTAAACCTCGTCACAGGGCATTTCACCGCCGATATTTACAATCTTGTTGCCGTCAACGTAAACGTCTGTTTTAACGATGTTAAAGTCCTTGTCAAGCACAAGTCCGTTTGTAAACTTAATCATTTAGTATCCTCTCCAAATTCTCTTTATACGGCGCTCTTACGATGCCTTTGTCGGTTATTATCGCGGTAATCAGGTCGCTGTCAGTCACGTCAAAAGCAGGGTTAAAGCACTTTGTCTGCGGCAGAGCCATCGGCTTTTCAAACCACATATTTTTAATTTCGTCGGGGTCGCGTTCTTCAATAACGATGCCATCGCCCGTAGCGCAACCGAAATCTACGGTAGAGTAGGGGGCAAGCACGTAAAACGGTATGCCGTAGTGCTTTGCGAGGATTGCAGCGCCGCTTGTGCCGATTTTGTTAGCCGTGTCGCCGTTAGCTGCGATGCGGTCAGCGCCTACAAGCACGGCGTTGATTTTGCCCTGCTTCATCACAATGCTCGCCATATTGTCGCAGATAAGCGTAACATCAATTCCTGCCTTTTCAAGCTCGTAGGAAGTGAGGCGCGAGCCCTGCAAAAGCGGACGTGTTTCGTCCGTATAGACCTTAAAGTTGTAGCCTTTTTCCTTGCCGAGCAGCAGGGGACCGAGCCCCGTGCCGTAGCTTGATGTGGCAAGTGCGCCTGCGTTGCAGTGGGTGAGTATGCCGTCGCCGTCATTCAGCAGCGACAAGCCGTATTCGCTGATTTTGCGGCACATCTCTTTGTCCTCATTGTGTATAGCAATCGCTTCATCAATCAGGCTTTTGCCGTTGTTGTAAGCCTTGAGCATACGCGAAGTCGCCCAGGACAGGTTAACCGCGGTAGGTCTTGCGGAGTCAAGGTATGCCTTAAGCTCTGGCTTGTCGCCGTCGAGCAGCGCCATTCCGTATGCGGCAAAAATGCCGATTGCAGGCGCACCGCGTACCTGTAAGGTCTTGATTGCGGTAAAATAATCCTCTTTGGTTTTCGGTTCAAGGTACACTTCCTCATTCGGCAGCACCGACTGGTCAAGCAGGTAGAGCGTACCGTCTTTGTATACAATGTTTTCCATATCAGATTGCCTTTATAATTTCGGTTATCAGTGTTTCAAACTGCGGTGCAACGGCGTTTGCGGTGTCCGTTACCTCCTCGGACGTCAGCGGCTTGTCAAGTATACCGCAGGCGAGGTTGGAAATAAGGCTTATTCCGCACACCTCAAAGCCGCAATGAACAGCGGTAATCGCTTCAATCGCGGTGCTCATACCTACTGCGTCCGCGCCGAGAGTTGCAAGCATTTTAATCTCCGCAGGAGTTTCAAACTGCGGTCCCGTAAGCTGCGCGTAAACGCCGCTTTTAAGCGGAATGTTATTGCTTTTTGCCACTGCTTTAATACGCTGCTGCAGTGCTTTGCTGTATGCGTTACTCATATCGGGGAAGCGTGTTCCGAGTTCGCAGTTTTTGCCGATTAGAGGGGAGGGCACAAATGAAGCAATATGGTCTGTAATCATCATAAAATCGCCGCAGTTAAAGCCCTTGTTTATGCCGCCTGCCGCGTTTGTGAGAATAAGCGTTTTTGCACCGAGCAACCGCATAATGCGTATGGGCATTGCAACCTGCTGCGCGGAATATCCCTCGTAAAGATGGACTCTGCCCTGCATTGCAACAACACGTTTTTCTCCAACAAAGCCGAAGATAAAGCTGCCTTTGTGCGTGGGTGCTGTGGATACAGGCATACCCTCTATTTGCGAGTACTCAACCTCGCAGACCTTATCTATTTTCTCTGCAAAATTGCCGAGCCCCGAGCCGAGCACAAGCGCAATTTCAGGCTCAAAGTCGGTTATATTTCTGATAATCTGCAACTGTTTTTTATACATAACAAGCACCTCAATCATAACTATTATAATGAATGGCAGCATATAAATCAATTAAATTTTAATATTCTATTGCAATATTTTAGTTAATCTGCTATTATTAATAAGTAAAACTATATATTCCGTGGAGGATATGTTATGAAAAAGGTAATATCAATTTTACTTGCCGTTGTGTTAGTGGTCGGCACAGTGTTTGCACTGGCAGGCTGCGGCAAAAAAGCTGCGGACAGTTACGACCTTGTACTTATTACTGACGGCGGCACAATTACCGACAAAAGCTATAACCAGAGCGCATGGGACGGCATCAAGGCTTACGGTGACGAAAATAATATGACTTACCGTTACTATCAGCCGCAGCGTGAGGAAGGCGAGGAACTTTCGCTCGATTCCGTTAAGAATTACATCGACCTTGCTGCAAAGGGCGGCGCAAAGTACATTGTGCTTCCCGGTGAAGATTTTGCAGTTGCGGCTTACGAGGTTGCGCCTACATACAGCGACGTTAACTTTGTGCTTGTGGACGCGTTCCCGCACTCGCAGGACGACGACACTCTGCGTATGCAGCAGAATGTTATGTGCATCAGCTTCAATGCGCTGCAGGCAGGCTTCCTTGCAGGTTATTCGTCTGTTGTTGACGGCCACACAAAGCTCGGTTTTGTAGGCAGCATCAACAGTGCAAAGTCGGTTGATTACGGCGCAGGTTACGTTCAGGGCGCTGCATTTGCGGCTGACGAACTGCAAAAGCCTGTTACCCTTGACTACGCGGAATACGATAATCCCAAACTCAACTATGACTATTCATTCACCATCAAGCCCGTTTACCGCGAAATCAGCAAGGCTACCAAAAAGACCTTTAAGGTTAAGGTTGAAGGCGGCTACGGTTCGGGCGTTTACACAGACGGTTCAAATGTTAAAATCACCTGTGCAGGTTGCCCCGAGGGCAAGGTGTTTGACCACTGGGAAACCAAGTCCGACACAGAGGGCGTTAAGGACAGAAAGGTTAATATTTCGGACAAGAATGCATGGGAAATGAACCTTCTTGTTGGCGACTGCGACTGCACGATTACCGCTGTATTTGCGGATGCGGAAACTATTCCCGTAACAATCGGTAACCCTGATTACGAAGCGCCTACGGTTAACGAGCTTAAGGGTACAATGCAGGGCGAAACCTACTATGCGCCTAAAAACGGCGACTTCTGGGCAGAGGCGCCTGCTGCACCGTCAGGCTTTATATTTGACCACTGGGAGTCCGACGCCGGCGAGGAAATCTTTGAGCATATCGACGAGAAGGGCACCACAATCACCACGGGCGAAGCGGCTATTCAGCTTACTCCTGTTTACGTTAAGAGCGAAAATCCGACCTTTGACGTTACTGTTGAATACGGCACAGGCTCTGGCTCGTATGTAACCGGCGACGAGGTTAAGGTTGTTGCTGACGCACCGAAGGACGGCTATATGTTCTATAAGTGGGAAAATATTGACAATCAGGGACTTTCCACCGGCATTGAGATGGAAAACGAGTACAACTACACCACACAGTTTGAGATGGTCGACCGCTTTGCTTCGCTTGCAGAGAGTATGTACGACGAGGGCGTAGACGTTGTATTCGGCGGCGGCAATCCGCTTTCCGACTCAATCTTTATGGCAACGTGGGAATTTGATTATCCCGTTTACTGCTTCGGCTACGGCTATGACGAGAGCGAAAAGGGCAACTGCCTTGCATCCGTTGTTAACGACTACGGTGCGGCTGTTAAGCTTGCACTTGATAAGTACAAGGGCGGCTCAATGTTATCGGCTGACTGCTCGAACGACTGCATCTACGTTACAGGCAAAACGCTCGATGAGTTCCAGCTTGACGAGGACGGCAACATCGCCAAGGACAAGGACGGCAAGGAAATCAAGAACGAGGGCTACAACGCAAACTACGCGCGTATTTATAAGGCTCTCAAAGAAAACAAATTTGCCGTTAAGAAGATTCAGTCCGGCAAGGATATTAATTCCGTTCGCAGCGGCGCTTGCCTGACTCTGAACTATAGAGTAAAATAACACAAATTATTAAGGCTACCTTGCATTAGGCGAGGTAGTTTTTTTGCTTATCTCCACCTCATCCGCTTCGCTGCGTTCAGCATCTTCCCCTCAACGGGAAGGCTTTTAACGAAGGTCAAACGTGATTTGACTTATGCAGGAAAACTGAATAAAATGCCGAAAAAATATTTTTTTGCAGATTTTACCGTCCAAATATGCGTAAATCCTGAATAAAAGTATACGTTTTCACCCTAATTATGGAGGGACTTTTTGCAAATGACTCTACTATTTTTGAAGGGAATGATTTTATGAAACAATCGGACGTAGCATTTTTGATGATGAAGGACTGGGGCAAGCAATTCAGCTTGCTGACTGTTGAACAGCGGGGAATACTGCTCACTGCGATTTACGACTTCCAGTGCAACGGCGTTGACTTTGAAACCGACGACCCCGTGCTGTTTATCACCTGGTCGTTTGTTAAGAACATCTTTGAACTCAACAACAGGAAATATGAGGAGATGTGTGAGAAAAACCGCAGAAACGCCCTTAAACGTGTTGAAAAATATGAGCGGTCGCTACCGAGCGCTACCGAGCGTTAGCGGTCGCAGCCGATATAGATATAGAAACAGATACAGATATTGATACAGACACAGACATTGATATAGATATAGATATAGACACGGTCATTGAAATTGAAATAGCAATAGAAAAAGAAACAGCAGCAGAAACAGAAATATTCTGCTTCTACTGCGCAACAACCACTACTAATATTAAAAAGTAAGATAAAAGTTCACGGCAAGTTCATCGCAACGCTCATTGTATTTATGCCCGTTATGCCCCTTAACCCACACAAATGTAACCTCGTGAGTGTCAAGCAAGGGAAGTAACTGCTGCCACAAATCAATGTTAAGCACAGGCTTTTTGTCTGCCTTGCGCCAGTTGTTCTTTATCCACGAATCAAGCCAGTGCTGATTAATCGCGTCGCACACATATTTGGAATCCGTAGTCAGCGTAACGCTGCACGGCTCTTTAAGTGCCTCAAGCGCCTTAATTACTGCGGTAAGCTCCATGCGGTTATTCGTGGTCTGCTCTTCGCCGCCGCAGAGTTCTTTTTCCGTTTTGCCGTAAACAAGCACCGCGCCCCAGCCGCCTTTGCCGGGGTTTCCGCTGCAGGCGCCGTCTGTGTAAATATCAACGTGTTTCAAAATATCACATCCCGTGCGTATATTTTAGCACTAAAATTGGTAATAATCAATAAGGACTTTAATTTTACTTGACTTTGACATTAATATAATTTATTATATTTAAGACAAAATTTAAATTATGAGCGACGCTCTTTAAATATTATTTTGAAATACAGGAGGTTTTTAACTTAATGGCAAATAACAACAGGATGCCAAATAAGGCGTCTGGCGGAAAACGGAATTCCAACAGGCGCTACTATACCTACAGAAAGGCATCGAAGAAATCAAACGTTGTTCCTTCCAAACCGAAGGAAAAGGTTAAGATTTCTTTTCTTGGGGGTATGAATGAAATCGGCAAGAATATGACGCTCTACGAGTATCAGAACGATATGTTCATCGTGGACTGCGGTCTTGCGTTCCCGAATGCAGACCTGCCGGGCGTTGACCTTGTAATACCCGATTTCACTCACGTTGTAAACAATCAGGAAAAGATAAGGGGTATCATCATTACCCACGGCCACGAGGACCATATAGGCGGTCTTGCCTACCTTTTAAAGCAGGTTAACGTGCCTGTTTACGCAACAAAGCTTACCATCGGTTTAATCAAGGGCAAGCTTGAGGAACACGGGCTTTTATCCAAGGCAAAGCTTGTGGAAATCAAGCCCAGGGACAACATCACGCTCGGTCACTTCAATATCGAGCTTATACACGTCAACCACTCAATACCCGACTCTGTGGGACTGTCAATCCGCTGCGCAGCCGGTACGATTATTCAGACAGGCGACTTTAAGATTGACACCACGCCCGTTGACGGCGAGATGATTGACCTGCCGCGTTTTGCAGAGTACGGCAAAAAGGGCGTGCTTGCGCTGCTGTCCGACTCAACTAATGCAGAGCGCCCCGGCACTACAATGAGCGAGAGTATGGTGGGCGAGAGCTTTGAGCTGTTGTTCCGCAAAGCGAGGTCAAAAAGGATTATCGTTGCCACCTTCGCTTCCAACATCCACCGTATTCAGCAGATTATGGATGTTGCTGATTCCCGAGGCAGGAAGGTCGCGGTTATCGGCAGAAGCCTTGAAAATCTTGTTAACGTCGGCGCAGAGCTCGGCTACCTGAATATACCCGACAACACGCTGATTTCCATTGACAGAATCAACAACTACACGGACGATAAGCTTGTTATCATAACCACGGGTTCGCAGGGCGAGCCGATGTCCGCACTCACAAAGATTGCAATGGGCGAGCACCGCAAGGTGTCCATCACGCCTAACGACTACGTTATTATTTCCGCCACGCCGATTCCGGGTAACGAAAAGATGGTTGGCAACGTAGTTAACGCACTGATGAAGCGCGGCGTTGAGGTTATTTACGAGAATATGTACGACGTTCACGTTTCCGGCCACGCGTGCCAGCAGGACTTAAAGCTTATGATTGGTCTTGTTAAGCCGAAGTTCTTCATACCCGTTCACGGCGAGCAGAAGCACCTTGTAAAGCACGCCTCGCTTGCGGAAGCAATGGGCATTGACAGCGACAATATCTTTATTGGCGATATAGGCAACTCGATTGAGGTCAGCGAGGATGGTATCAAGAGGGTAGAGAACGTACCCTCGGGCGAGATTTACGTTGACGGCTACGGCGTGGGCGACGTCGGCAATATAGTGCTTAACGACCGTAAGCATCTGTCGCGCGACGGCATTATTATTGTGGTTGCGGCTATCGACAGCGAAAGCGGCTACATTGTGTCGGGACCCGACATCGTTTCCCGCGGATTTGTGTTTGTTAAGGAAAACGAAGAGCTTATGAACGACGCACGCGAGGTTGCAAGGCGCGTGTTTGAAGCAACTTACGATAAAAATTATCGCGACTGGAACGCTGTTAAAACAAAGATGCGCGACGAAATTTCGCGCCTTATGTACGAAAAAACAAAGCGTTCCCCGATGATTCTTCCGATAATTATGGAGGTATAAAGATGAAGGTTATTTTACAGGCAGACGTAAAGTCCCTCGGTAAAAAGGGTGAGCTTGTTAACGCAAGCGACGGATATGCACGCAACTTCCTTTTCCCCAAAGGACTTGCGGTTGAGGCTAATGCGTCTGCAATGAACGATTTTAAGAATAAGGAAAAGGCAAAGCAGTTCCACAAGGCTGAAGAGCTTAAGGCTGCAAACGCCGTTAAGGATAAACTCGAGGGCAAAACGGTAAAACTCACCGCAAAGGCAGGCGCAAACGGCAAGCTGTTCGGCTCTGTTACGTCAAAGGACGTTGCGGCGAAGATTAAATCCGAGTTCGGCGAGGATATCGACAAACGTAAAATCACTATGCAGGACATCAAGGCTTTCGGCACCGTGCAGGCTGATATCAAGATTTATCAGGGTGTAACGGCAGGCATTTTTGTTCAGGTGTCCGAGGAATAAGAGGTTAGAAGTATGGCAGATAATATTAATGTTTCACTGCCTTATAACATGGAAGCAGAGCAGAGTGTGCTTGGCAGCGTTTTGCTTAAGCCCGAGTGCATTTCGGACGTGCTTGTTTACATTAATCACGAAGCGTTTTACATCCCCATGCATCAGGAAATCTTTTTTTCCATGCAGCAGATGTTTACGCAGAACAACGCGGCGATTGACCCCGTAACCATTGCGGATTCGCTTGCAAAAAGCGGCACGCTTAATCTCGGCGAGGCGAAGAAGTATCTGTTTGAACTCTCGCAGATTGTGCCGTCCGCCGCTAATGTTGAAAAGTACGCCCAGATTGTTAAAGAGCAGTATTATTTAAGAAAGCTCATCACCGTATCGCAGGATATAATCGACCGTGCTTCCTCCGGCAGTGCGGACGCGTCGCAGCTGCTTGACAATGCAGAGCAGCAGATTTACGACATCCGCCAGGGCAAAATTAAAAACGGACCCGAGCCGCTGTATAAGGTAATTGAAAGCGTTTACGAGCGTTTTAAGGAACTGACCGGCGAGAATAAAGAGCAGTATAAGGGTATTCCCACGGGCTTCGGTATTCTTGATAAGTACCTCACAGGTCTTAACAGGTCGGACTTCATTCTTATCGGCGCACGTCCTGCAATGGGTAAAACGAGCTTTGCACTCAACCTTGCGACTAATGTGGCAGTCGGCGCAAAGAAGAAATGCGTTTTCTTCTCGCTCGAGATGACCAAGGAACAGCTTGCGGAAAGGCTGCTTGCTTCAATGTCAGGCGTGTCCTCGCAGAAGTTCAGAACAGGCGAGATGACGGACGACGAGTGGATTCGCGTTGGCAATATTGCAGGTCAGCTCGGCGACGTTCCGCTTTATCTTGACGACACATCAAATATCACCGTGCCGGAAATCAAGTCGCGTGTGCGCAGGCTCAACAATGTTGACTGCGTTATGATTGACTACCTCGGACTTGTTAGTTCCGCAACGCGTAAGGAAAACCGCGTGCAGGAGGTAAGCGAAATCACGCGTAACCTTAAGATGATGGCTAAAGACCTCAACATCCCCGTTATCTGCTGCGCACAGCTTTCGCGTGGAACAGAGGGCAGGGGAAAGTCGCATAAACCGCAGCTTTCCGACCTGCGTGAATCAGGCTCAATTGAGCAGGACGCTGATATTGTAATGTTCCTGTACCGCGAGGATTACTACAGAAATGAAGTGGACGCGGACAAGCAGGACGAGATTGACGACTCACTCACAGAGCTGATTGTTGCCAAGAACCGTCACGGTCAGACAGGCACAATCGAGCTGTCGTTTGACAAGGAATTCACCAGATTCAGGGCGATTGACAATGTCAGAGATTATAACTAAAATCAACGAAACCGTCAAAGCGTATAATATGCTTAATGAGGGTGAAACGGTTGTGGCAGGCGTTTCCGGCGGCGCGGATTCAATGCTGCTTTTGCATTATCTGCTGCTTGATAACTGCCCGTATAACCTCATCGTTGCTCATGTCGAGCACGGCATACGCGGCGAAGCGTCAAAGGCTGACTGCGAGTTTGTTAAACGCTTTTGCGAGGAACGCGGCATACGCTTTGATATGCTTGCGATTGACGCACCAAAAGAGGCAAAAGAGCAGGGTATGGGCGTTGAGGAGTACTCACGCAACAGGCGCTATGAGTTCTTCAATTCGTTTAATGCTGACAAAATCGCGCTTGCTCACAACTTGAGCGACAGCGTGGAAACTGCACTGTTCCGCATTGCGCGCGGCACTTCAATCAAGGGGCTTGCGGGTATTCCGCCGGTGCGCGATAACATTGTAAGACCGCTGATTAACTGCACGGCTGACGAAATCAGAAGCTTCTGCAACGAGTATGATATTGATTACGTTGTAGACGAAACGAACAGCGATAACAATTATTCGCGCAACTACATACGCAATGTGATTGTGCCTGCTTTTAAGCAGCTTAACCCATCGTTTGAGGGCGCTGTGTTCAGGCTTATTCAAAGCTCGGCAGAAGATGAGAGATTTATTGAAAGCTGTGCCGAACATTGCCTGTTTAAATCGCGTGGGGAGTACGAAGAAGGCGCTTCTATCTACGAACTAAAGCAGTTTGATGTTGCGGTGCAAAAGCGTGTAATATCAAAAATGGCAGCCGATTACGGCATAACGCTCGACGCGCTGCACCTTAACGAAGCGCTTGAGCTTATTGACACCCCAAAGAAGCTGCAACTTAAAGGTGATATTTACATTGCATCAAGCGGTGACTTACTTCGCGTTTACAATCAAAACGACCTACCGCAGCAGGTTTGGCTGTCGTATTCATATATCGACTACAGCAAATTTAAAGACGCGAAAAATTACAAATATATGTACGTTGACTATGACAAAGTAGTCGGCGAAGTGCGATTAAAAGAGCGTGAAGCAGGGGATAGGATTTCCCCGGCAGGCAGGGGCTGCACAAAAACGCTCAAAAAGCTCTATAACGAGCTTAAAATTCCTGCCGAAAACAGAGATAAACTGCATATTATTGCCGACGAACTCGGCATTATAGCCATAGCAGGCTATGCAGTTGACGAAAGAGTTAAACCCGATTCAGGCACGAAGCGGATTATACTCTTTGAAATAACAACGGAGGACTTATTTTAATGAGAAAAAAATTGTCTGACAACTTTAAAAGTGCCATTATCTACATCCTGATTCCGATTATTCTTATCGGCATCGTGCTGATGATGACCACAGGCAAAAAGGGTGACGACGCCAAGTATTCCGAAATTGTCGGTCTGTTCACCACCAATCAGGTGTCTGAGTTTGAAATCGACCTCGGCACAGGCTCAATGACCTACAAGCTCTTCAAGGACAAAAAGGACGACCCGCCTAAAACCTACGCGGTGCCGTCTGTTGCTTACTTCCTTGACGACATCAACGAGTCTGTTACGGAATACAACAAGGCTCACCCCGACAAACCCATAAAGTATAACTACATTAAGGCTTCCAACCGTTCGTGGCTCACGAGTATGCTGCCGATGACGCTGATTACCGTTGGTATGATTGCGTTTCTGATATGGTCGTTCAGGCGTATGAGCGATAATATTACTAACGAAACCAACCGCTCGCTCGGCTTCGGCAAGCTCAAACCGCGCAACGGCAACGAGGACAGCGACAAAAAGTTTGACGACGTTGCAGGCTGCGACGAGGAAAAGGAAGAGCTTGCAGAGCTTGTGGACTACCTCAAGGAGCCTGACAGATACACCAAGCTCGGCGCGCGTATTCCGAAGGGCGTGCTGCTTGTAGGCCCTCCTGGCACAGGTAAAACCTTGCTTGCAAAGGCTGTTGCAGGCGAGGCAGGGGCGCCGTTCCTCTCAATATCGGGTTCCGATTTTGTGGAGATGTATGTCGGCGTAGGTGCTTCGCGTGTGCGTGATTTGTTCTCACAGGCTAAAAAGAAGAGCCCTGCAATCGTGTTTATTGACGAGATTGACGCTGTCGGCAGGCAGCGCGGCGCAGGTACAGGCGGCGGTAACGACGAGCGCGAGCAGACACTTAACCAGCTGCTTGTTGAGATGGACGGCTTCGGCACGAACTCGGGCGTTATCGTAATTGCGGCAACTAACAGACCTGACGTTCTTGACCCCGCGCTTCTTCGCCCCGGCAGATTTGACAGGCAGATTACAGTTAACCGCCCCGACGCAAAGGGCAGGGAGGATATACTCAAAGTTCACTCAAAAGGCAAGCCGCTCGGCCCCGATGTTGACCTTGAAGAGATTGCAAAGGATACTATCGGCTTTTCGGGCGCTGACCTTGAAAACCTGATGAACGAAGCGGCGCTTCTCGCAGTTCGCCGCGGCAAATACGCAATCACGATGGAAGAGATTGCGGACGCCACCTCGCGTGTTGAGATGGGTACGGAAAAGAAGTCGCACAAGTACAACGACAAGACGAAGAAGCTGACTTCCTACCACGAAGCAGGCCACGCCGTTGCATCCTACTATCAGGGCGAGCACGATAAGGTAAAGGAAATTTCCATTATTCCGCGCGGTCTTGGCGCAGGCGGCTACACATGGTACACGCCGCTTGAGGAACGCCACTACGGCTCAAAGAAGATTATGATGGATGAGCTTGTTTCGCTCTTCGGCGGACGTGTTGCGGAGGCTCTTGCACTCGGTGATATCTCCACAGGTGCTTCAAACGACCTGCAGCGCGCTACGGAAATCGTGCGCGATATGGTTGCAAAGTACGGCATGAGCGACAGTATCGGCCCCGTTGTTTACGACAATCAGAGCAGCGAGGTATTCCTCGGCAGAGATTACGGCAGAGTTAACAATTACAGCGAGGAAACCTCCTCCAAGATTGACGCAGAGGTTGAGCGCATTATGCGTGAGGCGTATGCTCAGACGGAGAGCATCCTCAAAGAGCATTACGATAAACTTGAACTCATCGCCACAACGCTTTATGAAAAAGAGAAGATTAACGGCGACCAGTTCATAGCACTTATGGAAACGGGCGAAATGCCTGACGACGACCTGCCGACCACAATTACCGACGAGGTAAGCGAGGCAGCGGCAGCAGAGGTTCAGGAAGCTCCTGCAGAAGCACCTGCAGTTGAAACCGCACAGGAAGAAAACACAGACGAGTAATTATAACGGGTGACTACTATGACTAAAATTTTACAGTTTGGCGAGGGCAACTTTTTAAGAGCCTTTGCGGAAAACTATATCAACACAGCAAACAAGCTCGGCGTGCTTGACGCAGAGGTTACTATCTGCCAGCCGATTGAGTTTAACCGCGTAATCAACCTGCTGCGCGAGCAGGACTGCAAATACCACGTTTATAAGCGCGGCAGACTGAACGGTGAGATTGTGGACGAAACCGTGTATATCGAGTGCGTGAAGGGTGTTATTGACACGTTTGAAGAGTATGATAAGCTCGAGCAGGCGTTTATCGACGCGGACATTATTATTTCCAATACGACAGAAGCAGGCATCGCCTTTGTTGATACCGACAAAATGGCTGATTCGCCGCGCGTTGCGTTCCCCGGCAAGGTTACGGCTTTGCTTTACAAGCGCTTTAACGCAGGCAAAAAGCCGCTTTTGTTCCTGCCGGTAGAACTTATAGAAAACAACGCAGACGAGCTTAAAAAGTGCGTATTAAAGTATGCACAGCTTTGGAATTTAGGCGACGATTTTACCGCATATATCAACAGCTGTTCGTTCTGCAACACGCTTGTTGACCGCATTGTTAGCGGACATATCGACGGCGACAGCGACAAGTGCTCCGTTAACTGCGAGCCGTACTGGAGTTGGATTATTCAGGCAGACGACTACTGCAGGGAAATCTTTGATATCACTTCACTTGAAGGCATTGTTTTTGCAGATGATATTCTGCCTTACCGCACACGCAAGGTGCGCATTCTCAACGGCGCGCACACAATGTCCGTGCTTGCTGCGTACCTCTGCGGCTTTGAGATTGTACGCGATATGATGCAGGACGAGCTGTTTAACAAGTACATCCTTAACGGTCTTGAAGAGGTTAAGCGCACCCTTACGCTTGATAAGAGCGAGCTTGACGCATATGCTAACAGCGTGCTTGACAGATTTAACAACCCGTTTATCGACCACAGGCTGCTTGACATCGCTCTTAATTCAGTGTCAAAGTTCAGCGCGCGCTGCCTTGATTCAATGAACGAATATGCGGAGATTACGGGCGAAGCGCCGAACATCCTTTGCTTCGGTCTTGCTGCGCTTACCGAATTTTATATGCGCTCTGGCAAGGCAAACGACAGCGAGGAAGTTATTAAGATGTTTGCAGATATGCAAAGTGACGACGACCTCACCGTTATTACAAATGTAATTAAATACTACAACATCACCGATCCGCAGGTTAAGGAATGTGTTTGCAAGCACTACTTTAACATTCAGGAAAAGGGTATTCTTGCCGCTGTGCAGGAGGCTGTAAATGGCTAAACTTATTCAGATTAACGCCGTTGACAACGTTGCCGTTGCGCTTGACGACATCAAAGCAGGGTATACGGAAAACGGCGTAACCGCGCTTGAGGATATCCCGAAGGCGCACAAGATTTCGCTTTGCGACCTCAAAGCAGGGGACAAGGTGATTAAATACGGCTACCCGATTGGCTCTGTTAACGCTGATTTGCCGAAGGGCAGTTACATACACGAGCACAACCTCAAAACAAATCTTAACGATAAGTTTGAGTACACCTTCGGCGGCGATACAGAATATAATCCTGCGCCTTCCGATTTAACTGTTAACGCCTATAAGCGCGCAGACGGCAGAGTCGGCATACGCAACGAAATATGGGTTATTCCCACCGTGGGCTGCGCCAACAAAACGGCGGAAATGCTTGCAAAGCTCGGCAACGAGATTGTCGGCAGAGGCTGCGACGGCGTGTTTGCGTTTACGCATCCTTTTGGCTGCTCACAGCTCGGCGAGGATATGGAAAACACGCAAAAAATCCTTGCAGGGCTTATTCATCACCCAAACGCAGGCGGCGTGCTTGTTGTGTCCCTCGGGTGCGAAAATAACAACCTTTCCGTATTCAAACCCGTTCTCGGCGACGTTGACGAAAAGCGCGTTAAGTTCCTTTGCACGCAGGATGTTGAGGACGAGCTTGTTGAGGGCGAAAGGCTGATTGCCGACATTTACAACGAGATTATGGACGACGTTCGCGAGCCTGTCGGCATAGACAACCTTGTTGTAGGCTACAAGTGCGGCGGTTCGGACGCGTTCAGCGGCATCACTGCAAATCCGCTGTGCGGCAGGATTAACGAAAGGCTCACCGCTGCAGGCGCTTCCACCATTCTTACCGAAGTGCCGGAGATGTTCGGCGCAGAGCAAATCCTTATGGACAGGGCGCAGAGCAGGGGAGTGTACGACAAAACCGTGGCTATGATTAACGGCTTTAAGCAGTATTTCTTTGACCACAACGTTGTGTGCTACGAAAATCCGTCACCCGGCAACCACGCAGGCGGCATTACCACGCTTGAGGAAAAGTCGCTCGGCTGCATACAAAAGGGCGGCAAATCGACTGTTACGGACGTTCTCGGCTACGGCGATATCTGCACAAAGAAGGGGCTTAACCTCTTGAGCGGACCGGGTAACGACATTGTTTCCGTTACCAACCTCACAGCCGCGGGCGCGCATATAATTCTGTTTACAACGGGCAGGGGAACACCGCTCGGTGCGCCTGTACCGACTATTAAACTTGCCACAAACACAGCGCTTGCACAGAAGAAAAATAACTGGATTGACTTCAACGCAGGCGAGTTGATTGACGGCGGCGATTTTGAAAGCGTGATCGATTCCCTTATGGCGCTGCTGATTGAAACTGCAAACGGCAAACTCACTAAAAATGAGGAAAACGGCTACCGCGAAATCTCAATATTTAAAGACGGCGTGATTATGTAAAATCGCGCCTGAGGCTGTCGAAAAAGTGCATAACCACGCCGAAATACTATTTAAGAGAAATAGTAGGGAGCGGCGACCCCGACGCTCCGCGTGCGAAACACCTGATAAATAATATCTATGAAAACCCGCAGAAACATTGAGTTCCTGCGGGTTTTGGCGTTTCCCGTTTTTTGCTCACAAGCGGTACCGTTGTACAGCAAAGTTCGCAAGAAAACGGGATTCTGCATCTTTTTCGTTCATCCTCACAGCGTGTCGAACTTGTTTCTTAGGTTTTTCGACA
>JAFSRN010000004.1 GCA_017446095.1 Eubacterium sp.
ATTTTAATAGCCGATCAGCTCTTCGCTGTCGTCATTCATTACTGTTTAGCTCTTATTACAAAAGAGCCGGAGTTCAGTTACTCAATTTAAAATTAAATCGGGTTCCTTTTCGTCGTTGTTTAATTTTCAAGGTCCTTGTGCGTCAGCCAGTCAACTGACGACTTGTACATCATATCAAATAGAATATGATTTGTCAACAATTTTTTTAGAAAAATTTGCATTTTTTATGAGTTTTTGCAAATTAAACAGAATTATCGAAAGTTGGCAAAAAATTTTATTGATTTATTATACATTCTGTCCAAATTTGCGTATAATAATAGTTATCATATATTTATTACATTATATTATGTGCTACACAAAATGTTGATTTTTTGCCAATACAATAAAGACTTGAATTATTTATTACTATTTGTTATAATTACTACAACATTATGAAAGGGGTTGACGGAATGCCTATCAGAATCGACAACGAGCTTCCTGCGAAGCAGAGTCTTGAAATGGAAAACATATTCGTAATGAGCAACTTGCGCGCTGATACGCAGGATATCAGACCGCTTAGAATAATAATACTTAATCTTATGCCGACGAAGCTGGAAACGGAAACGCAGTTGTTAAGACTGTTAAGTAATTCGCCCCTTCAGGTTGACATAGAATTTTTACAGGTTGCAACTCACAAGTCAAAGAACGTATCAAAGAACCACATGGACAAGTTCTACCAGACTTTTGACGAGGTGCAAAACAAAAGATACGACGGAATGATTATAACAGGCGCGCCTGTTGAGCATCTTGAGTTTGAAGAAGTTGACTACTGGGACGAGCTGTGCCGGATTATGGAATGGTCGAAGAAGAACGTTTACTCGACCTGGTACATCTGCTGGGGCGCACAGGCAGGGCTTTACTACCACTACGGTGTTAAGAAGTACCCGCTTAAAAAGAAGCTGTTCGGCGTGTTCCCCCACTTCTGCCTTGACGATACGCATCCGCTGATGAGGGGTATTGACGACGTGTACTACGCGCCACATTCGCGGCATACGGAAATCCGCAGGCAGGATATTGCGCAGGTTAAGGATTTGCAGATACTCTCCTACAGCGAAGATGCAGGCGTGCATATTCTTGCTGATATGGACTGCCGCAAGTTCTTTGTTACAGGTCACAGTGAATACGACCGAGATACGCTTGCCAAGGAATACTACAGGGATGTTGAAAAAGGCATTGATATTGAAAAGCCCGTTAACTACTTCCCTAACGATGACGACAAGCTTGTGCCGAAGATGATATGGCGCACAACGGCAAACCTGCTGTTTAACAACTGGCTGAACTACTTTGTATATCAGAAAACGCCGTATGATTTGAATAACCTATAAAACAAGCCCCGCGGTTGATTGCCGCGAGGCTATTATATTACATTAATATATATTTGCGATTTTAAGTGCTTTTGTTTTGACTGCGTTTGCAAGCGTTTCAGGCTCAAGCACTTTTATTTTATCGCCAAAGTTCATAATCCAGGACACAAATCCGTCGGACACAGCCGCATCGATAGTGGTTTCAAAATGATTACTATCAACTGCGATAAGCGGTATTCTTGCGCCGAATCTGTCCATAATTTCCTCGCGCAAATCAAGGTGGCAAAGCAGCCTTACCTTATCCGGCTCGCCACTGAACATATTGAACATCTTGGAAACGTAGTCCGAAACATCAATACCGTGGGTGTATTCGCTTACCTCGCTGATGTCACGTTCAGGCTCGTCCAGCTGCTCGATTTTGCGGATACGGTCAAGGCGCAGGTTCATTAAGTTATCGTACTTCTCATTGTTGCAGACAAGGTAGTAGTGGTCGTCCTTCCAGATAAGAGCGTAGGGCGAAACCTTAAACGTTTTTTGCGTGTATGATTTGCGGTTTGCCTTATCAATATTGCGGCGCTTGTAGAGGAATTTTACCTTGTTGCGGTTGAGAATAGCGTCGTGCAGGGCGTCGATGATATAGTATATCTCCTCATTATCACACTTGGTGTTTGAATCAATGTACACCTGCGAAACGAGTTCCGCCGCCTCGTTCTTGGAAACAAGCCCTTCAAGCTTTGCAACAAGGTCGCGCGTTTTATCCGGCGTGATGAAGCCTGCAGAAGTTACCGCATCAATTAGCAGGCGCACCTGCGGAAGCTCAAAGGTACGGCTTGCGATAAAGAATCCCCTTCTCGGCGACATGGAACTTACTATATCGAAACCGATTGAGTTAAGCGTTTTAATATCGGCGTAAATCGACTTGCGCTCGCAGGATATGCCGTCCCTGCCAAGCATTTCTATAAGATCAGTGGTGGTAAGCGGATTGTTTTCGTCCGAATACTCAAAAAGATATTTGTATATAAGCAGGGTTTTTGTTTTTGAACTTGACATATAATCACCTCAAGGTCATTATAACACTATTCCTCAAGGTTTTCAACTACCGTACGAAAAACAGGACAGCAATCTTCTGCACCGCTTCTGCCCTCTTCACACATTACAACAATGCAGCACTTTGGGTTGTCGTATGGGTAGATGCCTGCAAACCAAGTGTTGCAGAGTTCCGTACCGTTTTTGTACTGCCCCGTCTGCGCTGTGCCGGTTTTACCTGCCGCTTTGCGGTCTGCGGTTTCCGCACTGTAGGCGGTGCCGCTGTATACCGCAGTGCGCAGATAACGGCAAAGGGTATTTGCTGTTTCGGTTGACACAGCCTGAACTGCGGCAGCCTTTTTAATTTCGGTTGTGCTGCCGTTGCGTTCCTTCTTCGCTTTTACGACAGTCGGCATATTGTACTTACCGCCGTTTGCAACTGCGCAGAGCATTGCGCCGATTTGCACGGGTGTTGCTGTTAACTTGCCCTGACCGAATCCAAGCAGCGCAAGCTCACCATCGGATGCGAGGTCAGAGCGAGTAGGCAGATGCGAATTGCGTAGCGACCAGTTATCGCAAAAATCAATCCTGCCGTCAAAGCCCAATCGCTTTGCGGTGGCAAGTATTTTATCAGCACCGAGATTTAGCGCGAGGTTTGCAAAATAACAGTTGCAGGAATTTGCAAGCGCAGTTTCGAGGTTTTCGCTTCCGTGCGCGCGGTGCTTCTGGCAGGAAAACACAGTGTCGCCAACCTTGATACTGCCCGTGCAATTATAGTTAATGTCAACTCCGTTTTCAAGCGCACAAGCGGCAATAACCACCTTAAACACCGAGCCGACGCAGTATTGGTTAACGGGCTTGTTAACATATGTGCTGCTCGGCTTTGTTACGCAGGCAAGAAGTTCTGCATTGTTGGCATCAAAGACAAGCACACAGCCTTTGTTAATGGTCTTTGCTGCGTTAAACGCAACCTGCTGAATACTCCTGTCAAACGTCATAATATAGCCCTCGCGCGACAGGTAGTTGCCGTAGTCTGCTGTGCCGTTGTCACCTGACAGCAGGCGACCTTTTGCATCGATATGGTAGCTCACCTTGAGTTCGCGCTTGTAGCCGTCTATATGCTGCAAAAAGCCCGAAGAATCGCGGCTGATAAACTGCTTTAGGGTTGTATCTGTTTGGTAGGTGTCAAATGTTTTGAGCGAGGTTTCCTTGGTTGAGATTGTATGAACTACGGGATAACCCTCCGAAAGCTCGGCGGTAATGCTTTTGATTTGCTTTGGCGAGTAGACATTTTGTATTGCTGCAAGATCGGCAGTAACAGGGCGAATAATCGCTGTGATTTGCTGCACGTTATTATTGATTTTTTCGCCGCCGCGGTAGTATAGCTGCACCTCGTTTGCATCAACTGTAACGGCGTAGGAATTGTACCCCTGCGACACGGTATACGCACCGCTGAAAATGATATACCCAATTCGCCCGAGTGCACCTGCGAAAAGCAGCGCAACGGCAACGGCAAAAGAAACGTATCTTTTAAACATAAAAATCCCCTCTGTACTATTGTTGTACAAAGGGGTAATTTTATTTACGTTCCACGCGGAATATAGCGTCGGGTGAAATCTCGCGTTCGCAGGCAAACGAGTATGTGTTTGTCGCCTTATTTGCAACGTCGGTGAACTCGCCGTCATCCTCGTTAAACAGCTCCTCAACCGTAATCTGATACGGCATTTTATCGGGTTCAACCACTTCGAGCACATCGCCCTGGAAAAACCTGTTGCGCTGCTTAACGATAACCCTTCCGTTTTCACACCTGTCGAAAATTGCGCAGACATCCCAGTTGCGGATGTAGCCGCCTGAATTCAGCACCTGCCCGTTTTTCATATGACCGAAGTTGAAGCCGTCTGTATATTCGCGGTGGCTCATCTTTTCCATCTCGTCAAGAATCCACTGCGACGGCTTGAAGTCGGCTTTACGTCCGCCTTTTAGATACTCATCAATCGCGTGGCGGTATGCGTAAGTAACAATCGCGGTGTAGTACTCGCTCTTCGCCCTGCCCTCAATCTTGAAAGAGTCAATGCCTGCCCTGTCAAGTTCGGGGATGTGGTCAATCATACACAAATCTTTTGAGTTAAAAATGTATGTTCCGCTTTCGTCCTGGTTAATCGGGAAGTACTGACCGGGACGCGTTTCCTCAACAAGGGAATACTTCCATCGGCAAGGCTGCGCACAGTCGCCGCGGTTTGCGTCCCTGCCAATCATATAGTCGGAAAGGATGCAACGTCCGCTGAAGGACATACACATTGCGCCGTGAATAAACACTTCAATTTCAAGGTTGGGGTTGGTTTTATCACGAATACCGCGTATTTCTTCAAGCGAGAGTTCGCGCGCTGTAACAATTCGCTTTGCGCCGAGGTCATAGAGAGCGTTTGCCGCCTCGTAATTAACAATACCGACCTGCGTTGACATATGTATATCAACGTCGGGCGCATACTTTTTTGCAAGTGCGAGCACGCCCATATCGGCAATAATCAGCGCGTCAACGCCTATTGAAGCGACATACGTCAGGTAATCCGGAAGCATAGGAAGCTCGTTATTGCGCGGCAAGGTATTGCAGGTTACATACACCTTTTTGCCCATGATGTGGGCAAGTTCAACCGCGAACTTAAGCTCGTCTGCATTAAAATTCGAAGGATTTGAGCGCATACCAAACATTTCTCCACCGAGATATACAGCGTCCGCGCCGAATTTAAGCGCGTATTTTAAACGTTCGGTATCGCCTGCAGGCGAGAGAAGTTCTATATTCTGATTGCACATATTATTCACTCGCCTTCTGTGGTGTTAATGCTTTGATTATGCGTCAAGATACGGTGCGTATTGTGATACCTTTGACTTAAACTCGGAATAAGTTTCCGCAGTATAAAGGGTGCCTTTGGTATCGTGGAAGAAGTATCTTGCGTTTGAATCCGCAGGATAAAGCGCTGCGGTGATTGCCTTTTGACCCGGGTTACTGATAGGTCCTGCCGGAAGTCCTACAACCGTAGAATCGTTATTCGTGTTGTAGTAGCTCATATAGTAGTCCGCCGTGTGGGCAGAGGTTGATGAAAGCGACGGCTTAACCTTGTTAGTGATGTAGTCCGATGTTGACTGGCAGCCGAGAGTTGGGAAGTTTGCAGTGTCCTGCAGACGGTTGTGGATGATTGCGGAAATCATACGCATCTGCTCTTCGTCCGCAGCCTCTTTCTGGATAATTGAAGCGATTGTGATAACCTCGTAGTCGCTCAGACCGAGTTCCTCGGCTCTTGTACGGTACTTTTCAATATACTTTTTATCGCCGTTTTCAAGGAACTTCTTGATTGTGGAGGACGCGCTTTCGTCAATGTAGAACTCATAGGTATCGGGGAAAAGATAGCCTTCAAGCCTGTAAGGAACCTTGTCGTCCGCCTTGAGGTCAGCAACCATTGAGTAGGTGAACTCGGTTGACTGGATAACGGAGAGCAGCGCCTGCTTGTCGCAAACATCGTTATCTGCAAGCTTTTCAACGATTTCGGGCACGGTATAGCCCTCGGGGAAAGTGAGGGTTACGGTTTCGCTCGAAACATTTTCGCCCTGCAGGGTTATGAGCATACCTTCAAGACCCATTTTGCCGTTGAGGTAGTAAACGCCTGCATCAAACGGACCGCCGAGCTGGTTGGAACTGAACACCTTGTCACGCAGTTTGATAAACACCTTGCAGAAGTTTTTGCATCTGATAAGTCCGTTTTCGGCAAAGGCGTCAATTGCTTCGTCGCTGCTTTTAACTTCCTGCGTGAATGAAATTGTAACGGACGACTTGGTTTTTGTGATAGCAAGCACGTCGTTCATACACATAATTGCGTAAATCGAAGCAGCCATTGAAAGTACAATAACTATGATGAAAAACAGGTATGTTGAACCAACGCCCGATTTTTTCTTTTTCTTCTTTTTCTTTTTAGCTGCGGCAGCGGTTGACGCACCTGCTGACCTGCTGACGCTGCTGTCGCTGTGATTTGAAAAATAAATGTCGTTTGTATTTGATTTTGAATCCTGCTTAAAGTCCATCTTACCCTCCAAAATCGTAAATTGTTTTATCTGTAACTAAAATGTTTACTGCTATATCGTGTTCCTCAACAGGTATGTCGTCGCACAGCATTTCCTCATAGCAAAGCCCTGCGCTTACACCGCTGTAAGAATCAAGGAATCTGTCGTAATATCCGCCGCCGTAGCCAAGCCTGTGGCCACTGCGGTTAAAACTCATCCCAGGAACAATTATAATAGAATTTTTAAAATCTTCAAGTCTTTTATTAAAATTTATATCAGGTTCGCGGATACCGAAGGTGCCAACCTTAAGTTCCGACAGCGAATTGATTATGTAAAAACTCATATCGCCGTGCCTGTTTTCACAATACGGAACTGCAACGGTTTTGCCTGCTGTCAGGGCATTTTCAATAAGCGGCTCGGTTTTTATTTCGTCTTTGGTAGAAACGTAAACAAGCAGCGTATCCGCGTTTTTGTACTCATCAAGCGATACAAGAGAAGTAATCATTGCTTCGTCTTTGACCGCTTTATTTTCTATATTTTGGCGCTTCTGCAAAAGTTCTTTGCGCAAGGTGCTTTTTACTTGCATTGTATCTGCTTTCTGACCGTTTCGGCAACATCTGCGCCCTTGAGTTTTTTTACAATCTCGAGTCCAAAGTCGATGCATACGCCTGCGCCGCGCGCTGTGATAAAATTGCCGTCTGTAACAACGTACTCGTCGGAAAGAGTTGCACCGTCGAGCGCATCCTCAAAGCCCGGGAAACAGGTAGCCTCTTTGCCCCTGAGTAAACCTTTATGCCCGAGAATTGACGGCGCTGCGCAGATTGCACAAACGGGAACGTCAATATTTACCGCATTATCGATTGCGTTTTGCACTTTTTCGCAATTTTCAAGGTTGAGCGTACCCGGCATACCGCCGGGAAGTACGATTGCTTCCACATCATAGAAGTCAAACTGATTAATAAGCATATCGGTAGCAACGGGAACGCCGCAGGATGAATTAACAACGCTGCCCGTAACGCCAACCGTCTTAACCTCTATTCCTGCTCTCGTCATCATATCGAGCGGTGCAAGGGCTTCTATAATTTCAAATCCGTCAGCTAAAAAAACGTAAACCATCTTTGCTCCTTTCGTATATCATCACCTGGGGCTCAGTCAAATGGTAACCCTCCAGTAAATATTCGGTTATTCTTTCATTTTCATCAAAAGAAATATGTTCAATTCCTGTTTTTGAAATAAAGCCTCGGGCTTTATAAAAATTAATAAGGTCATCGTTTGCAGGAATCAAGCATATCAAGCACTCGTCTTTTTGGCAATACTTAATTAGCTCAGTCATATAGCCCAATCCTTCATAGCACTTTTTGGTTGAAGCGGCATAAATATATTTTGCAGAATACATTTTAATATTGCAATCAACTAAAAATAGCATTGAAGCGAGCTCATTATCTCTGTAATAACCAAGACATATTGCATGTTGAATATTGTTGATAAAAAACTTAATTTCTTCTCTGGTGTCTCCGAAAATCTCACTCCAAAGTGAAATAATATCTTCGGTATTAGTACACTGCTTAATCATTGTACACCGCCATACATTTTTCAAGAATTATTTCGGGATAATACGACTGCTTAGCGCGGCGAAGGCCTTCAATGCCCAAATCTTCCTCGCGGTTAACATAGGTATACTCCTGCAGGCAGTTCTTTGTGAACTCCTGGTTGATTATCGGGTACGCACCCTGAATGTCGGCAGACGCTTTTTCAAAATGCGTAACAAAGCATTTACCGTTTGGCTGTGCTTCGCCAAGGCAGTACGCTACAACTTCGCCGTTTGCGCGGATAAGTCCGCCCTTCCAGCCAAGCTCGTCAAAAGCGGATAGCGCTTTTTTAACTGCGTTTAACTCATCGTAATAATCGTCTGCTTCGTCGCCTTTTGCTTCAATCCAGCGGTAGCTTACCTGAAGGCAGTCATCGATATTATCAGCACAAATCTCTTCAAATTGCCAGTCTGGATTGTTGCGCTTGAAGTTTGAAATGTGGTTGCGCTTGCCGTGTAGTTTTTTGCCGGAAAGCGAAGTCATTTTTGACACAAGGTAGATATAGTCGTTGTCGCCGGGGTCGTTTGTGTAGTCAAACTTACCGAAAAACGCTTCCTGCAAAAGCATTTTGTACCCTTCTGTAATACCGTAAATCTTTGGCGTTGCGCCAAGCGATTCAGCGTCGTCAATAATCTGCTGAACCGCGTCGGTAAAATCACCCTCGCCGAGCGGTACAGAGTACACAACGTCGGGCGCTTCGCCCCAGCGGCAGAACATAAAGTCCTTGTACTTTGCGATTTGCGTGTTATAAGTTTCCGTCCATATGTACTGGTTGCCGAAGGTATACTCGCAGTTCATACTGTTAGCGTGCAACAGGCACTCGTCAACCCATTCTTTGTCAGCCAATTCGGCTGTTTTAAAATTAAGCATTATTTAACTTCCTTGTCTACTAATTCACATATTTTGCTGTGGATAGTGTCTATTGCCAGGAGTTCACCGTTATCGGTGCAGTCAACAACGCACCAGTTTTGCTTTTTTGCTGTGTATAATGCTGATTTGCGGCAGTTTTGCAGGAACTTGACATTACTTTCATGAACGTCTTTTTTGTTCTCGTCGCCGCTGTAACGACTTGTCATCAGCCGCTGCGAAATCTCAACAGGAACGTCGAGATATATTACAAGGTCAGGCTTTGGAATACCGATTTTGTTGTACTCAAAATCCTCACTCCAGTCAAGATAAGCGTCCCACTCATCGGGGTCAAGCTTTTCCATCTGGTAGATTGAGTTGGACGTTGCGTATCTGTCGGCAAGGATAAGGGTGCCGTTTTCGTAATCTTCTTTCCATTTGAGTTTGTACGAAGCAAAGCGGTCAACTGCGTAAAACGCACCGGCGGCATAGGCGTTGACATCGTCTGCCGATTTGCCAAATTCGCCCTGCAGGTACATATTTACAAGCGTGCTTGAGGGTGAGTCGTAATCGGGCAGCTTAATCTTTTTGTAGTTAATGCCGATATCCTCAAGATGCTTTTCAAGCAGTGCGGTCTGCGTTGATTTGCCGCTGCCGTCAAGCCCTTCAATTATTATCAGTTTTGGCATCTTTTCTCTCTAACTTTCTCTTATTGCCCTTTTCGTCAACGATGTATGTGTTTTCAAGCTGGCTGATAAGGCTTGCCTTATAAGAGTTGATGTATTCAAGCCTTAAGTTTGCCTGTTCCTGCTTTTCCTCATCGGTAAGACCTTCGGGCGTCTTTGACTTGCGGGCAAGTTCGTTTATTCTGTCTATCTTCTTCTGTTCCATTAATCCAAAAAGTCCTTAAGTTTTTTGCTTCTGCTCGGGTGGCGGAGTTTGCGCAGCGCTTTTGCTTCAATCTGCCTGATTCTCTCACGCGTTACGTTAAACTCTTTGCCAACCTCTTCAAGCGTTTTCGGGTTGCCGTCCTCAAGACCGAAGCGAAGGGAAAGCACTTTTTCCTCACGCGGGGTGAGAGTTTTAAGCACCTCTGCAAGCTGCTCTTTAAGCAGGCTCATTGACGCTGCGTCTGCAGGTGCAAGCGCGTCGTCATCGGGAATAAAGTCGCCGAGGTGGGAATCCTCTTCCTCGCCGATAGGTGTTTCAAGCGACACTGGATCCTGTGCAACACGCAGAATTTCGCGCACTTTATCGTCCGGCATTTCGAGGTAAACTGCGATTTCCTCCGGTGTGGGTTCGTGCCCGTTGAGGTGCAGAAGCTGCGACTTTGCCTTTTTAACCTTATTGATAGTTTCCACCATATGCACGGGGATTCTGATTGTACGCGCCTGATCGGCGATTGCACGGGTAATTGCCTGACGAATCCACCATGTGGCGTAGGTTGAAAACTTAAAGCCCTTGGTGTAATCGAACTTGTCCACCGCTTTGATAAGACCGAGATTGCCTTCCTGAATAAGATCGAGGAACTGCATGCCCCTGCCCACATAGCGCTTTGCAATACTTACAACAAGGCGCAGGTTTGCTTCGGCAAGGCGCTTTTTAGCATTCTCGTCGTCCTCGGCAATCTTGATTGCGAGCTCAATTTCCTCCTCTGCGGTGAGAAGCGGAATTCTGCCGATTTCCTTAAGGTAAACCTTAACAGGGTCGTCCATAGCCGCATTGTCGTTAACGGCAACGGTTTCTGCCGCGTCGGTTTCCTTCGGCAGGTCAACCTCAAGTGTGATGCCGTCGAGCGTTTCCGCAGAAAAGTCATCAATAATATTGATGTTGGCTGCGTCAATCATCTCGTTAAGCTTTTCAAGCTCCTCAACGTCAAGGTCGAGTTCGACAATCATATTGTCGATTTCCTGTGCGGTGAGGTGACCGGAAGATTTGCCCTTTTCTACAAGCTTTTTAAACGCCGCAAGTTTCTTTTCTTCATGAGTTGATTGTGTATTATTCTTTTCCATAATATTCTCCTCGGTATGTATTAACTAAACAGTTTGCGGAAGGCATCGTCGCTGATACTTTCCATATCCGTATTATTTATCTGCTCTTTTGAACTCTCGTCGTTGATAATTGCAATGCAGTCAACGAACTCTTTTTCAGGGTTCGTGCTTTCCGACGCACGTGCAAGTATGCCTGAAAGCTTATTCATCTCGTCGTCGCTCAACACTTCGCCGAAGTGGATGAGGTCGATATCCTGATTGAGCTTTATCCTCTCACAAATCATTGAGTAGATTTTTTGATAAAAGCCCTCGGTCAGTTTTGACGAATCAAAGTTGTCGGTATACTTAATAAGCTTTTTGTGGTGCATCAAAAGCCCTATCAGCCTGTTTTCCGCCCGCAGCTTGCGAGTGGTTGCAGATGTGTCGTAGCTTTCTTTATAGTTCTTGCGCATACTTTCCGTTATAGCGGAAGTGGCTTCCCTTCGCCGCTCGCGTGCGCGCATTCGCTTTGAACTGCTGTCGAGCTGTATTCTGATGTTATTTTTATCAACACCAAGTTCTTCCGCAAGGCGCGAGATGTATAAATCCTGCTCAATCGGCTGCGCTTTGCTGAGTATGCCAACGCACTCATTAAGGAAATCAAGCTTGCCCTGCGTTGTGGCGATATTATACTTATTTCGTGCGCGCAGTATTTCAAACTCCGTTTCGTTAGACGCGCCCTCAAGCATTGCTTCAAACTTGTCCCTGCCCTGATTTTTGATAATCTCGTCGGGGTCCTTGCCGCCCGTCAGCGCAGGAATACGCACCTTAATTTCCGTCTGGTTGAACAGCCCGACTGCTTTATTAAGCGCCTTCTGCCCTGCTTCGTCAGCGTCATAGGCAAGTATAACCTCGCTTGCATAGCGCGAAATCAGGCGAACCTGCTCGGCGGTCAGCGCAGTGCCGCAGCCTGCAACGGCGTTGTTAAAACCAGCCTGATGCATAGCGATTACATCCATATAGCCTTCGCAAAGGATAAGGCTGTCCTTGCCGCTGTCCTTTGCAAGGTTAAGCGCAAACAGCTCGTTGGTCTTTTTGTAAACCATCGTTTCGCCTGTGTTGATGTACTTTGGCTTTGAGTCGTCAAGCACTCTGCCGCCAAAAGCAATAACATTGCCGCGGACGTCGATAATCGGCGTCATAACGCGATGGCGGAAAATATCGTAGTAACTCTTCTGCCCGCGCTTTACTAGCCCTGCGGCTTCCATATCCGCATACTTGAAGCCCTTTGCGCTGAGATGATTCCTGAGTGCATCCCAGGAATCCGGCGCGTAGCCAAGACCGAACTTTTTAATCGTCTTGGGGCTGAGCCCTCTTGACAGCCAGTAGTCAAGTCCGACCTTGCCCTCGTCGCTCATCATATACGAGTTGAAAAATCTTGCCGCCTCACGGTTAATTGAAAGTATCGTTTTGCGCTGAAGAGCAAGCGAATTATCGTACCCGTCGTCGGGCATCTGCAAGCCTGCCCTGCCTGCAAGCGTTTTAATCGCGTCTATATAATCAAGATTTTCAATCCTTTTAACAAATCCGATTGCGTCGCCGCCTGCGCCGCAGCCGAAGCAGTAAAACGACTGCGTTTCGGGATAGACGGTAAACGACGGCGTTTTTTCGTTATGAAACGGACACAGACCGACGTACGTTCTGCCCCTTCGTTTTAAAGTAACGTAAGTTGAGATTACGTCGTTAATATCTGTTCGCATTTTTAAATCGTTAATGAAACTATCACTAATCGCCACAATCTCAACCCCTTTCATTAATTATTCCAACCAGAACTTCGGCACAAACAACTGGTTAAACACCTTTACGGAATAGTTATCGCTCATACCTGCGATGTAGTCGCACACAGCGCGTTCTGTGCCGTCGCGCTCTGCAATATTGATGTATTCGCGCGGAAGCTTGTCCGTATTCTTTATGTAATAGTCGTACAGTTTTTCAATCATTGCAACTGCTTTGACTTCCTCGCTCTTGCAAACGGGATTGCGGTAAACCGCCGTGAACATAAACTCGTGCAAATCCTGAAAGTATTCGTAATAATTAGCGTCCATACGGATTTTATCGCCCGTCTGGCTGTTCTCAATAACGTTCTGCACCATTGAGTCAATGCGCTCGCCCTTGCTCATACCGAGCTTTATACGCAAGTCAAGCGGAATCATATCGTCCGTCATCACGCCTGCGCGGATAGCGTCGTCAATATCATGGTTGATATAAGCAATATGGTCTGCAATGCGGATAATCTGCCCCTCGAGCGTGTACGCTTCCTCGCCGCGTGTGTGGCAGAGGATACCGTTTTTAACCTCGTCGGTAAGGTTGAGCCCCTGACCGTCTTTTTCTATACATTCTGCAACGCGAACGCTCTGCTCAAAATGCTTGAATCCGTGCGGCGAAAGTGCGTCGAGCGCCCTTTCCCCTGCGTGACCGAAAGGCGTGTGACCGAGGTCGTGCCCTAAAGCAATCGCTTCCGTCAGATCCTCGTTGAGCTGCAACGCCCTTGCGATGGTTCGCGCAATCTGCGAAACCTCAAGCGTGTGCGTAAGGCGCGTTCTGTAATGGTCGCCCGACGGCGCAAGGAAAACCTGCGTTTTGTGCTTAAGGCGGCGGAAGGACTGGCTGTGAATAATCCTGTCCCTGTCGCGCTGATAACAGGTTCTGATATCGCACTCGTCCTCTGCGCGGCTTCTGCCCCTTGATTCGCAGGCAAGCGCGGCGCGAGATGATAATATTTTCTTTTCATTTTCTTCTGTTATACGTCTGATATTTTCCACAATATACTCCGAAATATGCATAATATGCGCAAAAACAGGTGTTTCTATAAGTATTTACGCAAAAAAATAAAAATATCCTTTAAAAATATTGATTATTTTAAAATAAAATATTAAAATAATCAAGAGGTTTTTTTATGAAATATGTATTTTTGATAATTGCTGTGCTGATAATCGCCGCATTTTTGTATTATCAGAACCACAAGCTGGACGTAACTAATTACAAAATAACGTCATCTGACATTGCTAACACGGTAAAAATCGTGCATCTGTCGGACTTACATTCGCAGCCGAGGCGCAATGTTTACGAATGTGTTAAAAAGGTGCGTCCCGACCTGATTATGATTACAGGCGACTATATTAACGACAAGTGCAAACGCAAGGACAAAATGCTTGAGTTCGGCAAAGAACTTGCCGATGTTGCGCCTGTGTACTACATCACAGGAAACCACGAGCGCAGGCTTGAAAACTTTGAAGAACTGATGGAGGAACTGCGCGGCGTCGGTTTTAACGTACTGCTTGACGAGATAAAAACCGTTACGGTTAACGGCACGGATATTAATATACTCGGTCTTGACGAGAATCAGGCAAGCCACGAAAACTACAGAGAGCGCAAAAACGGCACTTTTGTTTACAAGGATGAGTCGCCGCTGTTTAACGAGCTTGCAGAAAAAGACGGGTTTAAAATCGCACTTTCGCACTTTCCGGAAAACTTTGAGGGCGTGAGCGAAATGAATTATTCGCAGTACGACTTTGACCTGCAGCTTTCCGGCCACGCGCACGGCGGACAGTTTATACTGCCGTTTGTCGGTTCGGTATACTCACCCGGACAGGGGCTGTTCCCGAAGTACGCGCGCGGCAGTCACGGCGACAGACCTAAACTGATAGTAAGCCGCGGAATCGGCAATGCCGAGTTCCCGTTCAGACTGTTTAACCACCCCGAAATTATTGCAATTAGGCTGAGCAAGCCGCTTGAAAAGGATTAATTATGTTTGTAAGTGAAGTAATAAAAACACCGCCAAAGGAATTTGCAACAAGCCTGCAGGAAAAAGTGTACAAAACGCTTGCAGAGCTTGAAATACCGTTTGAACGCGTAGACACAGGCGACGCGGTTACGATGGAAGATTGCATTGACATTGATAAAAAACTCGGCTGCAAGGTGGTAAAAACGCTGTTTTTGTGCAACAGGCAAAAGACCGCGTTTTACCTGTTTGTAACTCCCGGCGACAAGCCGTTTGTAACAAAAGACTTCGGCAAGGCGCTCGGCGTATCGCGAGTATCGTTTGCGCCGAGCGACCTGCTGCTTGATATGATGGAAACGCAGGTAGGCGCAACCACAGTTTACAGCCTGCTGCTTGACACTGCAAAGGACGTACGCATTGTGTTTGACAAAGAGGTGCTTGACGAAAGCGACTACGGCTGCACTGACGGCACATTTAACTGCTATATGAAGGTTAAGACCGCGGATATAATTGAAAAGTTTATCCCCTGCACCAACCACACTTTAGAAATAATTGAAGTATAAAAAATGCTGTACTCACACCGAGTACAGCATTTCAGCGTATCGAAAAAAACTACGAAACAAATTCGACACGCTGTGAGGATGAACGAAAAAGATGCAGAATCCCGTTTTGTTGCGAACTTTGCTGTACGACGGTACCGCTTGTGAGCAAAAAACGGGAAACGCCAAAACCCGCAGGAACTCAATGTTTCTGCGGGTTTTCATAGATTTTATATATCAGATGCTTCGCACGCGGAACGATGTGGTCATCGTTCCCTACAATTCTTCGCTTATAGAACTTCGGCGTGGTTATGCACTTTTTCGACAGCCTCAAACGCTGTACTCACACCGAGTACAGCATTTATTTTACCTTATCAAAAATTGTGCCTGTGATGTTAAGCGTGTACTTGCCTGCGCTCATATCGGTCAGTTTGTCCTGCAAAAGTGCAGTTTTATCCGCTTTAAGCGAAAAAGTTAGTTTAACATTATCCGCAAAATCGGTGCTGATAACATTAGCGCCGACATCGGTAAGCAGCGTGTTCATCCTGTCATAAAACGAATAGTCAACTGCCGTTTCAATCACGGAACACTCCGCCATTGTGATGATATGCCCTGCTTCAAGCGCGATTTTTGATGTGTGCGAATACGCACGCACAAGTCCGCCTGCGCCAAGCAGCGTGCCGCCGAAATAGCGCGTAGCCACAACGCATACATCGGTAACGCCGGCTTTAAGTATAACATCAAGCACGGGTACACCTGCCGTACCGCCGGGCTCGCCGTCGTCGGAATAGCGCTGAATATTATTTTCACGCAGAACATAAGCATACACGTTGTGCGTTGCATCCCAGTGCTTCGACTTTATTTCGTTAATAAACGCGACGGCTTCGTCCTGAGTTTTAACAGGCTTGACGTAGCCGATGAACCTTGACTTTTTTTCTATAAAAAAGTCGTCAGCCGCGATTTCCACAGTTTTGTATTCCTGCATTAATACCCCTCATCCACCGCAAGCGGTCCCCTGCCCCCGAGGGGGAAGGCTAAATAAAAACAAGGCAACAGAGTATATCTGTTGCCAATATTTTTTGATTACGCTTTTTTAGCAAATCTCTTGTTGAATCTGTCAACACGTCCACCTGTATCAACGAGCTTCTGCTTACCGGTGAAGAACGGGTGGCATTTTGAACAAATATCAACTCTCATATCGCCCTTTGTGCTCTTTGTTTCATAAGTAGCACCGCAGGCGCATCTTACTGTGCAAGTTTCATACTTAGGATGAATTCCGTCTTTCATTACTTTCACCTCTCTTAATTCACGAGATATTTCATAACGCAAAACATTATAACAAATGAATTGCAAAAATGCAAGTGTTTTTTTAAATTATTTGTAAACGCACTCACAAGACAGCGAAAACGAGTACAAAAGCGCCTGTTTTACGGGCTTTTTGAGCGTTTTTTCTGCAGCCACTCTGTAAAACGCAAGCTGCTTTTTATATAAGTCAAGCAGTTCTTCGGCTGATTTTACATAATCTGTCTTATAGTCCACAAGCACAAGTTCGCCGTCCTCTTCAAAAATACAGTCTGCAATTCCCTGCACAAGGATTTTGTCGTCAAAATCGGTATACTCAAGTTCATTGGCGGGAATAAGCGATGTAACCTTGAGCTCTCTGTAAACCGCAGGACTTACAAGGATTCTTTTAGCAATGTCGCTGTCAAAGAACTTTTGCAGTTTATCGCGGTCAAGGACTTCCGCCTGCTTTTCTGTGATAAAGCACCTATCAAGCAGCCTGTTGACCTCCGACTCAATATCTGTTTTTGCAGCCTTAAAATCGGCGTACTGCATAAATGCGTGCATCGCGCTGCCCTTTTGCGCGGAAGTCATACCGCTTGTGTCAAGGAAGGCAGGCTTGGTTTTTGCAAAGAATCTGAAGCCGCTGTCGCGCTCATCAAGTTCGGAAGCGCTGCGTTTTGAGGAAAACGCGGACAGTTCGCTTGCATAGTAGCGGTAATTCAGTTTGTCCCTGATTGCGCTAACAAGTACTTCGTTGGGCTGTGCTATCTGGATATCTTCGTTTTCAGTTTCGCTGACATCGCCGTCAAAGAATATGCGCATATCAAAATCAAAACGCGTGTCGGGCGTTATATCGGCAGACGCAATTTTGCGCAGTTCGCCGCCGTCCTTGTGCAACAGCGCAGTCATAAGCAGCAGTTCCGCATCGCTTTGAACGTGCTTGACTGTAGACGCGCAAATGATGCCGTCAACGATTTTTGATGCCGCCTTTTCAACCGCAGATGCAATGTTTTTGTATGATGCAAACGTAATAAACTGCTCTTTAGCACGCGTAACGGCAACGTAAAGCACGCGCAGATTTTCGCTCATCAGCGCACAGGCGTTCATATTCTTGATGCAGGAATACTGCATAGAATTGTAGCGGTAAAGACCTGCTTCATTATTAACCTTGAGCCCGATACCGCTTTGGTTATTGAGCTGAATCAAATCGCGCAAATCCTCTGTGTTGTACTTGTGTGAGGACGCGGCAAAAATGCAAACAGGGAATTCCAGACCCTTTGACTGATGCACGGACATAAGCTGAACAGAGCTTTCGCCGCTGAAGCCAAGCTCTGCGCTGTCAACGGAAACATCACTTTTAATAATGCTGTCAACAAAACGGATGAAGGAAGTCAGCCCCACGTTTTCCCCCTTGTCAAACACAGAGGCAAGCTCAACAAACTTCATAACGTTCAGCTTGCGCTGACGTGCGTCGCCCATAGCGGAAATAACTGACAGATACGAAGTGTCGCTAATAATCTGCCGCAAAAAATTCTCAACGCTCATTGAAGCGGCATAGCGCCTGTATTTATCAAGGTCTGCGATAAATCGTGCAAAAATCTCCTTTTCTGCCGTGATACAACCGTAAAGATTTTTGCCGCTGTTATTCACCTTGGCATAGGCAATATGCTCTGCGGTATAGCCGTAGAAAACGGACATAAGCGTTGCAAGAAGCGGCACATCGCGCGACGGATTATCAATCGTGCGAAGCAGCGACAGGAGTATGACAACCTCATTATTTTCAAAAAGGTTCAGGCGGTTGTTAGCACTTGCAGGAATGCCGTATTCTGCAAAAACTTTAGTCCATACAGGCATCCTGTTTTTAGGTGAGCGAAACAGCACCGCAAAGTCGGAAAAGCCGATTTTACGGTAAGTATTGCCGTCGCGCACCTTTTCGCCGTTCTTTACTTTAGCAAGTATCAGCTTTGCCGCCTGACGTGCTTCGTATTCGTCAGCATCGCAGTCCTCAGGCGTTTCAAGCAGGCAGAGCTGCGCAGACGGGATTTCGCTTTCTTCATAGTCCGAGCCGTAGTTAAGGTACTCTTCCGACGTGTAGTCGAGTTCGCCGATTTTGCGGCTCATAATGTGAGAGAACACAAAGTTTGTGTATTCACAGATATCGCGGCGCGAACGGAAGTTTTTATCAAGAATTATCTTTTGCCTTTGCTCTGTTGAGCCTTCGCTGTAATGAGCAAAAGCATCCTTTTTAGCATTAAAGATTTCCGGCATCGCAAGCCTGAAACGGTAGATACTCTGCTTTACATCGCCAACCATAAAGCGGTTGTGCCCGTTTGAAAGCATTGCAAACAGCGCGTCCTGCGCGGCGTTGGTGTCCTGATACTCATCAACAAGAATTTCGTCAAACGAATTTTCAATTTCTTTTGCAAGGTCAGTGCGTACAATTTCGCCGTTTTCGCCGAGCGAAAACAGAAGTTCAATCGCAAAATGCTCAACATCTGCAAAGGAATAAGCATTCATTTCTCGCTTGACTTCAAGTGTTTTCTCTGCATACTCACGCACAACATCGCAAAGCGTTTTTACAATCGGATACAGGTATTCGTTATCCAGCTGAATCTCTGCACACGTTGCGGCAAGAAGCGGTGTAATATCATTTTTAACAATGTTTTTGCAGATATTCCTGATACCAGAAAGGTATTCCTTTACAGGGCTTGTGTAGCCACGCTTATACGGCATGGTTGAAAACTTAACAGCATCTGCCCTGCTCTTTATTTCATCAAGCGAGGTTACGCTGCTGTCGGCAAGCGATTCAAAAATCGCCCTGTCCTTTTCAAGCATAAGCGAATACTTTTCGTACAGCTCATCGCCGATATCAAGCGCGTTTTGTGCCTGCTCAATGATTGCAAGCGCTTCCGCTGCGTTTGTGCGAACTTCGCTGAAGATATACTCTGCAAAGCTGCTGTCGTCAGGATGAACGGCAGGGTTATACTGCTCACAGCACATATCAAGCCAGGCGTTCGGGAACGGCTGGGCAGAGATATAGGAGGATATCCTCTTTACAGCGTTAACAAGGTCGCGGTCGTTTTTGGTGGAACAAAGCAGTTCCACAAGCGCCTTAAATGATTCGCTGTCGCTTTTATAGTGTTCCTCAACAATGTCGTTGATAACCGTATCCTCAATAAGCAGCTGCTCTGCGTTATCAAGGATTTTAAAGTCCTGCGCAATGTTGAGGTTGAAGAAGTTTTCGCGCACAAGGTTAATGCAAAACGAGTCGATAGTACAAATTTTTGCCGACGGAAGCAGCGAAATCTGGCGGCGGATGTTGGTATTATTCGGCTGCAAAAGCGAGATATCATACAGCGTTTTTGAAATTCTGCTTCGCATTTCCGCCGCAGCGGCGTTTGTAAATGTTACAACAAGCAGGCGGTCGATATCCGTTGCGCCTACTTCGTTGGTTATCATTTTTACAACGCGCTGCGTGAGCACGGCGGTTTTACCCGAACCTGCGGCTGCGGATACAAGGATATCAGAGTTTTTTGCATCTATAGCGTTTTGCTGCGCTGCAGTCCATTTAGGCATCCTGCTCACCGCCTTTCAGTATTTCAAGCGTCCGGGCATTGTCAAGTTCCTCGGTTTCGCGCACGGGAACCTCGCGCCTGTTCATACAAACGGCGCGATAGTCGCAGTATTCACACGTTTTATCGTGATTTTTACCGTTAACGGGGTTCTGCGAAATTCTGCCGCTCTGCAGCGAATTACCCATTTGCGTGATAAGAGATTCGATTTTATTTGCAACAATGCCAAACTCTTCAAGCGTAACAACGTTGCCGCTTACGCCGTCTTTTTCGCTGTATTTAACGGGGATGTACTTGCCCTCAAGGTCGTGTTCCATATGCTTTGCGATATCGTGTTCACTGTCGTTAAGCACAACGCCCTTCATCTTAAAGAGCTGGTTTTCCTTGGAAATAACTGCCTTTTCGCCAACGTTGCGGTCAAGGCTCATAACAGGGCGCGCAGAGTGCATATAAAGCACGCCGCTTGAAATTCCGCCGTATTCGCCCTTGCTCTGCGCAAGAGTGAACAGGTAAATAAACATCTGCAGATTAAGACCGTACAGTATATCGGACAGCGAAAACTGCTTGTTGCCCGACTTGTAGTCAACAACACGGACATACTGCTTGCCGTTTTCCTCATAAACGTCAACGCGGTCAACGGCGCCCTTGATTTTGATGCTGCCGCCGCCTTCAAGCGGTATTTCGGCAGACTTAACCGCTTCGCCGTTTGAGCCGTCGCCGATTGTGAGTTCAAACGCTTTAGCCTCAAAGTCGGAATGTGAAAATTCGTCACGCAGTCGCAGTACGACTGCCACAAGCATTTTTGACAGACGCATAAACTGGTACTTGAAGCGCGGCGTAAACTTGTCCGAATCGCCCATTTTTGTTTTAAGAAACGCTTCAAGATGCGTATTTACGCTGATTACAACGGCTTCGTCAGACATGCCTGTAAGACCTGCGCTGCCGTTTTCTTTTATGATTTGCTCAAGGACGTAGTGGATTACCGTACCTGTCTGCATCGGGTCCATCTCAGCACGCATAAGCGGACGCGCGCCAAGCCCGAATTTGCAGAAATAGCGGAAGGCGCAGTTGTAGTAGTCCTCTATCCTTGAGGCGGAAAGATACATATTTTTCTTAAACAGCGCTGTTGCAAGCTCTATATCGTTAATCGTAATTTCATCATTCTTAACAAGGTTGCGCACTGCGTCAAGGCGCGTTTTATAATCGCTTTCGCTGTCAAAGTATTCTGTGAGCGAACTTACAAATTCGCTGTTTGTGCCGATAGAAAGGGCAATCAGTTCAAACGCGTTGTCCTTGCTTTCAAGCTTATCAAGTGTTATATCGTCCGTATAACTATCAGTAGCAATGTTCGGGTAAACGGAACGCACGCCGCGAACGATTGACGACTCACAACCCGTACCAGTAGCATCGCGGTAAGAGATATACAGCCGCTCGCTTGGCGCGGACACAGCCATATAGGCAAAATACGTTTCCTGCGCGTTCAGGATTTCGCCGTACGAATATAGCTTGAAATCGTTATTTATGAGCGTTACACGGTCGGTTTCCGACAGCAGACCTGCGGAGGTTACAGCCTGTGGGAACTCACCTTCGTTAGCACCTGCGACAAAAACGGCGCGCGGATTGTCGCAGCGTATTCTGTCAGCAGAGCCGATTTGCACGTTGTCAAGACCCGTGGGGATGGTACCCAAATCCTCGTTTGCAATCATAAGGTGGAAGAGCTTATAAAACTCTTTGAGCGACATCGGCTTATCCTCGCCCGTTTCGGCAAGTTTGTTAAGGATTTCCATAAGCAAATCCCAGATTTTGCCCTGCTCTTCCGCAAGCGCGGACTTACCGTTTTTATCAAGAGATACGGCAAGTTCCTTAAGTTTTTCGTCAGCCTTAAAGTCGGTAATCGCATAGAAAACCGCCTTGCAGATATCCTTGCAGGAAGCGCCTTTTGCACGCCGCGCAAACTTGGAAATAATTCCGATTATGTATTCCCTGCTCTCGTTAATCGCCTTAAGTGCAGCAAGGTCGCTGTCGCTCTGCTCTTCAACAAAACCGCGAGGACTCTGCGTGAACTCACTTTTCCATTGTGAGCCGTTGATGTTCCACACATAGGCATAATTTTCAAGCGCGCTGATGCTATCGGTATCAAGAACGGTAAGACCCGTTTTGAGAAGTGAAAAGATATCGTCGCTGCGGTATGAGTAAATAACCGTGCGCAGCATAAAGTTAACAAGCATCATCAGCGGTTGGGATGAGATATCCTGCCGTTCATCATTGAAATACGGAATGTTGAATTTGCCAAAGGCAAATTGCAGTTCCTTCTGATATTTTTCAAGGTCGCGGCAGATTACGGTAATATCCCCTGCGCGCCAGCCGCTGCGCAGAAGTTTGGAAATCTGCAGCGCAATATCATCGCACTCATCAGTTATGTTTTTTGCCGCGTAAATTCTTACATCGTCAGGAATATCGTCGTAAACTTCACCGTAATTGTGGAATGCATATTTCTCAATTCTTTTAAGCGAAGCAGACTTTGCGCGCCTGTTTTCTTTAAGCATAATCGGCGGCAGGAACTCTGATTCTGCCTTTTCGTTTACGCCCTTGAGGATAGCAATATTGCTGTTGACGTAGGAAAACAAATCGAACCTGTCCGCATTATCTGCCGAGTCGGTGCAGAAGGTTATGTACACCCTTTTAGCCTGCTTAATGATGACCTCAATAATCTTATACTCCTGCGCAACAAAACCGGAAAAGCCGTCAATAAACACGGTTTTGCCCTTGAAGTAATCAAGGTTAAGCAACTTGTGGTAAAGGCGCGTGAGTTCATTTTCGCTGTCGTAATATTCGCCTTCAATAATTGCGTCGTACGCGCCGATAACAGCAGCAATATCGCGCAGCTTGAGGGACAGTATTTCTTTATCCGTATTATCCGCAGCTTCTATAATATCCTCGCACGAAACGCGGCAGGACTTCATCTCATCATAGATTTTAAGCACGCTGTTAATGAATGAATTTGAAGTGATATTCCTATTGAACAGCTGCAGCGAATCCTGCACGGATTCGATAGCGCGCTTCATCATAACAGCCCTTGCGCCCTTTGTGAGCACGGGAAGCTCATCGCCGCCGTAGATACTGCTGATTTCCACAGCAAGGCGCGAAAAAGAAAAACTGTCCACACAGTTTACTTTATCTTCGCCGAGGTCAGTTAACAGCCTGCGTTCGGACACAAAGGAAAACTGCTCGGGAACAAGCAGCAATATATCCTTTTCGCCGCCTTCAACAAGCGACTTAATCGTCGAAAAGACGTATTCTGTTTTGCCGTAACCTGCTCTGCCGAGCACAAGTTGTAACATAAATTCACCTACTGTTCGGGTTTAATAAGCCCTTCCTGCAGCATACGTTCGTATGCATCAATCATAAATTCGTACATCGGGCGCGCGATGTCAAACGCCAGCTTAATTTCGTCAATAAGAGCCGGTGTGTTCATTTGCTGAATATCGTGGCAGGTGTACGAAAAGCCAAAGCTTTTTGCCTGCAAAAACGGTTTGAGTTCAGCAGGCGCGTCGGGGTATCTGTCTTTTTTGTACACGTCGTAAGCATTGAAGCTGAAGCCTGCATCTGCGCACGCCTTAACCGCCTTCATAAAGCGTTTAGGCTGCTCAACAATCATATCGTGCACCACCTTAAAGTGCGTTGCGCGCCACGTCCAGAAAACAAGTCCGTAGCCGAACTGCTGCGGATAAAACTCAAAATAGTAAAACGGTGCTTCGGGGTACTGCTTTTTGTAGCGCCTGAAGAACACCCACATATTTTCGCGGTACTTGATTTTTGAACGGTTGCCGCGTGTGTCCCTGTGTATGCGCGAAACTGCGCGCACGGGGTCAAGATACATTTTTTCGTCAATTTCAAACAGGAGGTCGGACATATCAAGCACCATCTGCCTGAGCGGCACGGTGATGCCCTGTTTGATTTCTTCCTTATGTTCCTCATAAAACGGCTTTGAGTCGTTAAAACGGTTGAGGCAAAGAAGTTCTATTGCCTCGGGGGAAATGCCTTGAAAATTGTAATCATTCATCTTTTAGCAATCCTTTATTTAACATTTGCTGCGCTGCAAGTTTAGCGCATATTTTTGCGGAATGGAAGTTCAGTCCGCCCTGAATCCAGGCGTAATAAGGTTCGCGGATAGGTGCGTCTGCGGACAGCTCAATTGATGAGCCGAGCGTGAACGCGCCTGCAGCCATAACCACCTTACTGTCATAACCAGGCATATCCCACGGCTCTGGCATAACGAAGCTGTCAATCGGGCTGCCGCTCTGTATGCCCTGGCAGAACGCAACAAGGCTTTCCTCATTCTCAAGCCCGAGCGACTGAACAATGTCCGCGCGTTTTTCGTTATACTTCGGCGTAACATCATAGCCGAAAACGGAAAACAGAGCGGAGATATACACGGCGCTTTTAAGCGCTTCGCCAACCGTGTGAGGCGCATAGAACAAGCCCATATACAACTCTCTGTTCATACCGAGCGTTGCGCCGACTTCCTTACCAAGGCCGGGCGTTGTTAGGCGGTATGCGCACTTTTGTACAAGGTCTTTCCTGCCTGCAATATAGCCGCCTGTGGTGGCAATTCCGCCGCCTGCGTTTTTTATCATAGAGCCTGCAATCAGGTCTGCGCCGACTTCAAGCGGCTCGCGTTTTTCAACAAACTCGCCGTAACAGTTATCAACCATAACTATAACATTCGGGTTCTTTGCTTTTACAATTTTAACAAGCTCACCGATTTCGTCAACAGTAAGCGACGGGCGAAGTTCGTATCCCCTGCTGCGCTGGATGTAAACCATAGTAGTGTTTTCATCAACGGTATTGCGGATCCCATTAAGATGGGGTCTTTCATCCTTGAGCGCAACCTCGCTGTAATTTACGCCGAAATCTTTAAGCGAGCCCATACCTTCGCCCGTAATGCCGATAACACCGTGTATCGTGTCGTACGGTGTACCCGTAACGCAAAGCATACTGTCGCCGGGGCGAAGCACGCCGAACAGCGCAGTGGTCAGCGTATGAGTACCGCAAACGAAGTTGTGGCGCACAAGAGCGTCCTCGGCACAAAGCACCTGCGCCCAGACTTTATCGAGCGTTTCGCGTCCGCGGTCACCGTAGCCGTAGCCTGTAGAGGTGGTAAAATGCGTTTCCGAAATGCCGTTGTCAATAAAGGCTTTTTGCACCTTGAGCTGATTGAATTCCGTGATATCGTCAATCACTTCAAACTGCGGTGCGCACATATCAAGCGCCTTTTTTGAGGCTGATTCAATTTTTTCGTCTATCTCAAAAAACGGTGTCATCTGTATATTCTCCATTTTCCGTCGTCTGTAAAGCCAAGACGTTTATAAAAATCCTCGTGCATACCTTCGTCGCGCATAAGGTGCACCCTGCCGGCAACATCGTTGCAGATTGCGCTGACAAGTGCAGAGCCGTAACCCATACCGCGGAACTCACTTTCGCAGCGCACAGCGGTGAGGATTGCGTGGCCGTCAATAATCGCAGACAGTATGCCGGAAGCGATGATTGTGTCATCAATGCAAAGAGTATACGCCTTTGCAGTGCCGTGGCGGACGCGGTGGCTGATGTCAACATACCAGCTTTTGAAGTCCTGCGAGTTGTAATCAACAAAGTTGAACAAGTCCATCAGCTTGGGGTATTCGTCAAGCGTGATGCCCACAAGCGAATAGTCCATCTTTGCATCGCTGTGCATAACGACGCCTTCCTCATAACGGGATCCAAGCAAAAAGCCGTCGGAACAGGTAATTGAAGTGTAACCCGTTACGCAGAAAAAGTGCACAAGTTCCTCTTGGTCGGCATCATCAGTAAGGCTCAGCGTAAAATCGCCGTCAAGCTTTGACATAATCGCGGTAACCTTGTCGTCTACTACCTGCTTAAAGTAGGTAGCAAACTGGTATTTGCAGCCGTAAGATTTTAGCAAAGAGAGTATTCTGACGGTAAAGATATCGCGCTGTTGCCAGCAATCAAATTCAGTTTCGTTTTGTATTTTTTCAATCATAAATCATTGTGAGCAGCGCTTTAAGCAGCTTCCTTGTATTATCTATATCCTCAAGTTTTACAACGCTTGCCGCAGAGTGGATATACCTGCACGGCAGCGAAATTGCCATAACGCGGCTGCCTGCGCCGCTTTGCTGGATAGAGCCTGCGTCGTTGCCGCCTGCGATTGCGGTTTTGGTTTGCGCAGGAATACCGTATTCCTTTGCGGTGTCCATAGCAAGGTTGTAGAGTTCCTTATCGTAAATCGTGCGCCTGTCCATAAACGAAACAACTGCGCCGCCGCCCAGACAGCAAACTTTATCGCCGCCTGTAACGCCGTCAAGGTCGTTAGCCGTAGTGGCTTCAAGCACAACGGAAATGTCGCTTTGCACAGCAAATGCTGTACACTTTGCGCCGCGAAGTCCGACTTCCTCCTGCGTATTAAAGCAGAAAGTTGTATCGTATTCAAGGTCGCTTTGAATCATCTCAATCAGCAGCACACAGCCGATGCGGTCGTCAAGCGCTTTTGCCTTAACATAGCCGTTACCGAATTCATAGTAATCGCTGACAAAGTAAGCAAAGTCGCCGAGGGAAACGTGTTTAAGCGCGTCATCTTTATCCTTTGCGCCGATGTCAATAAGCAGGTTATCGAAATCGGGCACTTTTTCGCACTCCTCTTTGGTGAGCAGATGCGCCGCCTTGTCGCCGATAACGCCTTTAACGCCGCTTTTGCCGATGCTTACAACGCGGTCAAGGCAGACTCTGCTGTCAATTCCGCCTACTGCGGCAAAGCGCAGGTAGCCCTCATCTGTAACATCGGTTACAATGAAGCCGACCTCATCCATATGCGCGTTAAAGCACACGGATTTTGCAGGCGTTTTTGCGCCCTTTTTGAACGCGATAACCGAACCAAGCGCGTCAACTTTATATTCGCAATAACCCTTAATCTGCTCAATAATAAAATCGCGGACTCTGCCCTCATCGCCCGAGGTACCGTTTAGTAAACATAAATCCTTAAGCATTGACTTCACCTGCTCTCTGCTTAATATATTCTGCAATAAGCTTTGCAGAGTTTTCAATATCCGCCGTGTCTACAACCTCTATGGGTGAGTGCATATACTTTTCCGGCACGGACACAAGCGCGGTGCGTATCCCCGATTGAGTAAGCGAAATACGGTCTGCATTAGTTCCTGTGCGACCGCCGCCCATAATCTCTTTCTGATACGGGATACCGCACTTTTCACCGACTGCAACAAGCTTTTCGGACATCTCTCTGTCAAGCACAGGCGAAAAGCCAATCATCGGACCTTTGCCAAGCTCTCCGCATTCCGACTTTTTGCAAAGCGGACTGAAGCCGAAGGAAACGTCAACTGCAATCGCGTCATCAACATCCTTACCAAAAGCGCCCACTGCAGCGCCGCGGATGCCGACCTCTTCCTGTGAGGAAAACATTGCCGTAACCTTGCAGGGTGCGTTTTTAAGCATATCAAGCGCGAGGATAAGCACCGCAACACCTGATCTGTCATCAAGCACGGAAGCGGAAATCTGCGTGTTCAAAAGCGGCGTAAAGTTGCGGCTGAACGTGATTCTGTCGCCAAGGGAAATAACCTTTTCCGCCTCTTCTTTAGTCATACCGATGTCAACTGCAACCTCATCAAACTTCGGCGCCTTATTGTTATCGTCGTCCTTTTGCAGATGCGGAGGAAGCGTGGAAATAACGCCTTTGACTTCCTCTTTGCCCCATATGCTGACTTCGCTTGCAAAAAGCATTCTGTTATCTACTCCGCCGCACGCGTCAAGCTTGATAAAGCCGTCGTCGGTAATGCTTTTAACAATCATACCGATTTCGTCAATATGTGCGTCAAGCATAATGTGGTAGCCTTCACCCATCGTGCAGAACACGTTGTTCATGCTATCTGTAGTGACTGTACCGTAATCTGCAAGTATTTCTGTTAAAGTTTGTTTTATGCCGTCCTCTGCGCCGCTGACGCCGATTGCAGAGGTAAGGCGTTTAAGTAATTCTGCTGTGTTCATATCTGCCTCAAAACTCATTTACTAATCTTTTGAACTCTCTGCCCCTGTACTCAAAGGTTTTGAACTGGTCAAACGCAGGGCAAGCAGGACAGAGCGAAACAATATCGCCTGCAACTGCTTTTTCTTTAGCGATATTTACCGCGCTTTCAAGCACGTCGGTTTTAATTACCTCTGTCTGTCCGTTGTAATCGGGGTGATTTACAACGCAGTCGTAAATCTTATCTGCCGTTGCGCCGTTGAGCACAAGCAGCTTGACGTACTTAAGTATATACGGCACCATCTCCGTCATATCGTTGCCTTTATCGGAACCGCCCATAATCACAATAATGCGCGTGCCGAACGCCTTTAAGCCACTGATTACGCGCGAAGGTGAAGTTGCGATCGAGTCGTTATAGTACCTCACGCCAGCGAACTCACGCACAAACTCAATGCGGTGCTCAACTCCGCCGAAGGTCTGCGCAATCTTTTTGATATTATCCGTGCTGACGTAGCCCCAAACTGCGCAGATTGCGGTGCAATAGTTTTCTATATTATGGTCACCGGGGATAACAATATCGCTCTTGTTCATAACAAGCGTTTTGCTGCTGCCATCAGTGTAGTATATGTTGCCGTCCGTTGAATCCATATACGCGCCGCGGCTAACAGGGTGCTTAATGGAAAACTCTGACAGCACGCCACGCACGTCAAAACGCATATCATGGTAAACGGTGTTGCCGATTGAGTAATCGCAGTCGGCGTTGAGCACGGTGCGCGCTGCGGCATCCTGATAAATCAGAATATTGCGCTTTGCGTCAACGTATTCGTCAAGCGAAATGTGGTGATCCTGATGCGTGCACTCAATGTTTGTTACAACCGCAACATCGGGCTTTTTAACAAGGTTGCCCATCGTGAGCAGCTGAAAGGACGAAAGCTCAACCACGGCGATATCGTCTTCCGTAATATTATCAAGTTCGGGCATAAGCGCCTTGCCGATATTACCGCCGAGGAACACGCGTTTGCCCTGCGCCTCGAGCATTTTTGCAATAAGCGTGGTGGTTGTGGTCTTGCCGTTTGAGCCTGTCACCGCAAAAAGCTTTGCAGGGCAGTATTCAAAAAAGACTTCCATCTCCGTAGTAACAGTCTGACCGCGCTTGATGCACTCGCCTATCCACTCATTCTGAAACGGAAGAATACCGTGCGAGCGGAATACAACGTCCATTTGTGGCAGGATGTCAAGATAGTTTTCGCCAAGCGAAAAATGCACGCCAAGCGCTTCAAGATTTTCGCAAATCTCCGCGCCGATATAATCCTTATCGCGCCTGTCGCAAGCCCAAACGTCGATACCGTGCTTGGCAAGAAACTCTGCGCATGGCGTGTTTGCAACGCCCATGCCGACAAACGCAACCTTTTTGCCTTTGATAGTCTGAATATATTTTTCTGCAGGTGTCATAGTTTACTCCTTAGTTTGAAAATTAGTGTGAAAAGAAGTTTCCGCGTCTGTATTCGTTTAAATCAAAGTTCTTCATATGCTCTTCCAGCTCATCCTGAAACGGCAGTCGCTCGCCTTTAAGCGAGTCCTCAATCGGGACTTCGGTATTCATAACATAAGTTGCAATCATCTGCTGGCACTTTGTGGGGTTATTACCGAGGAAATACACGCGTCCACTGCTGACTTCGGCAATAGCCATTGCAACCTTGATTCTGTCTTTTTTACCCATTGAGGTAATCGATTTGGAAAGTGAGATTGCGCCCTCGTCCGCCTTGTCGCATATAAACAACAAAACCGCATTGCCAGTGCGGCGAAGAAGCACCGCCGTAAGGTCGTACACAACGCTGTCTAAATGTGCAACAACGTCGTTTTTATCGAGGTCGTCGATATTTACCGCATAAAAGATTTCGCCGCGTTTTATACCGCGCAGGGCGAAGTCAAGTTCGGTAAGTTCAAGATTTTCGCTGATGGCAAACGCGCCGCCGATTAAATCCTCGCGCACCGCCTTGTAGTAGCTGTCAACAGTAGTTTCTGTACGCTTTGTGCGGTAGTATCCGCAGTCGGACAGCTCGTGCTCGACATTTGTAAGAAATGCGTCCGACTTACCGTATTTTGAATAGTAGTACATCACGATTGCGAGCGAGGCTATAACCATAACTTCGCTGATGTAATGCACAGTCAGCGCGGCGGATTTGCCAAGCGCTTCCACTATATAGTTTTCCGTACCGATAAGCGCAAGCAACAGTATCGCCGTGGCGATGACTATTACGTTCATAATGCGCTTAATCTGCCTTTGTTTTTTTCTGAATTCTCTCATTATTTGTCCTGCTTCACTTAATCATTTCCTCAAATTCCGCTTCACCGATTACGGGGATTCCAAGAGCGTTTGCCTTGTCAAGCTTGGAGCCTGACGACTCACCCGACAGCACATAAGTTGTCTTTTTAGAAACGCTTGACGAGGTTTTACCGCCGAAGCCCTCGATAATCTTTGACGCTTCGCTGCGCTTGTAATTAGGCAGAGTGCCGGTGAGCACAAAGGTCATACCCTCAAAACGTGTGTCGGTTATTACATTGAGCGACTTGGTATTAACGCCGAGCTCTTTGAGTTCGCTTACAAGTTCCCTGCTGCCCTGCTTTTTGAAGAAGTCGACAACGGAATCAGCCATAATCGTGCCGAAGCCGTCAATCTGCAGAATATCCTCTGCGGTGGCGTTCATAACGGCATCAATATCCTTGAGCTCGTCGCTTAAAAGCTTTGCCGCCTTTGCGCCGATGTGGCGGATACCAAGGGCAAACAGCAGCTTGCCGAGGTCGTTTGCCTTTGACTTTTCAACAGAGGTGACAATGTTGTTCGCGCTTGTTTCCTTAAAGCCTTCAAGCGTGGCAATTTCAGCTTCGTCAAGGCGGTAAATGTCGGTAATCTTGCTGATCATACCTTCATTCACAAATGTTTCTATAATCGAAGGACCAAGCCCTTCAATATCCATAGCGTCGCGCGAGCAGAAGTGTATAAGATTGCGCAGCAGCTGTGCGGGGCATTCGGGGTTAACGCAGCGGATAGCCGCTTCGCCCTCCTCACGAACAACCTCTTCACCACAGGACGGGCAGACAGTCGGGTAAATAAAACTGCCGTCGCTGTGCTTTTCGTTAACGCAGCGCACTTCGGGGATAATATCGCCCGCCTTGCGCACGGTTACAATATCGCCGATGTTAACATTCTTTTCGTTAATAAAGTCCTGATTGTGCAGCGTAGCGCGCGACACGGTAGTGCCTGCAAGGTGAACAGGCTCAAGCACCGCGGTGGGCGTGAGCACGCCTGTTCTGCCGACTGCAATCTCAATATCAATAAGTTTAGTCTGCTTTTCCTCAGGCGGATACTTGAACGCAACCGCCCACTTGGGGAATTTGGAAGTAGAACCAAGCAGTTCCCTGTCGTCAAAATCGTCGACCTTGATAACAGCGCCGTCAATGTCAAACTCAAGGTTGCCGCGCTGCTCGCCGATATGTTCAACTTCCGCAAACGCTTCGTCAATACTGTCAACGCGCTTATAAAACGGAATTGTGTTAAAGCCAAGCTCTTTTAGAAAATCAAGGCTTTGCTTATGGGAAGTAAATTCAGCGCCCTCAACCTGCTGAACATTGAAAACGAAAATGTCCAGTCCGCGAGTTGCAGTGACTTCGGAATCCTTTTGGCGAAGTGAGCCTGCAGCAGCGTTACGCGGATTTTTAAACGGCTTTTCGCCAGCGATAAGCTGACGGTCAACGACTCTGTCAAAGCTCTTTTTGGGCATATAGACTTCGCCGCGGACTTCGATAAACGGAATGTTCTTATTGAGCTTAAGCGGAATGTTGCGGATAACGCGCAGGTTACCGCTTACGTCCTCGCCCGTGTCGCCGTCGCCGCGAGTTGAGCCGCGTGAGAATACGCCGTTTACGTATTCAAGGCTTACTGACAGTCCGTCAATCTTTGGTTCAACAACGTAGTGAGGTGCGTTAACTGCATCGCGCACGCGTTTGTCAAAGTCGTAGATTTCCTGCTCTGAAAACGCGTCCTGCAGCGATTCCATACGCACAGTGTGTGCAACGCTTGCAAAGGTGTTGTCCGCCTTGCCGCCTACACGTTTTGTGGGCGAATCGGGCGAATCGTATTCGGGGTGCGCCTTCTCAAGTGCTTTGAGTTCGCGCATCATCATATCGTATTCATAATCCTCAATTTCGGGTGCGTCGTCATTATAATAACGGTCGGAATGGTACTTTAATGTCGCACGCAAATCAAGAATTTTCTTTTCTGTATCAGTCATATACATCACCAGTTTAGTATTATAGCATTAATATATAAATTATTCAATAAGGAACACAAAAAAATACAGGGCAAAACCCTGTATTTCAAAACGGGACGTCGAGGACGCCGTCCCCTACTTTGTTGTTGAGCCGAAGCCACCGTCGCGTACGCCGTCTGCGCTGTCGTCTTCTGTAACTCCGAACGGCAGGAATATTCCCTGCGCAAAGCCATCCCCTGCGGTAACCGTAACGCTGTGACCTTCGTCGTGCGCGTCGCAGGACATTTTAATCATAATATGCCCTTCGTTAGACGAATTGTAGTAGTCGGCGTCGATTATGCCGACGGTGTTATCAAGACCGATTCTGTGCTTGAAGCCGAGCCCTGAACGCGGAAAGATGCACAGCACCCAGCCGTCTGCAATTTTTGCACGGATACCCGTTGGCACAAGCACGGATTTGCCCTGCTCAAAGGTAACGTCGGCAGGCGCGTAAAAATCATAACCTGCAGAACCTGCGGTAGCCCTTTGGGGCAGTTTTATGCTGTCATAGACAGCCTTAACATCCTTTGTATCGGGAAAGTTTTTTAGCCACATTGCCTCAAACTGTTCAAACGAAACCTTTTTAAATTCAGCTATTTTCTGCATAAAATCAGCTCCTTTACGGCGGAGCGATGTGGTCATCGCTCCCTACAATTGTAGCATAAAGGAGCCTTGAAGTAAAGAATTAGTTTTGTGCTTTTGGCAGCATTACCTGTGCTTTGAACAGGTCGCCGTCAATCGTGATGTTGAGGAAGCCGTTCTGCGCTCTGCAGAGGTTATCTGCAATGGACAGACCGAGTCCGTTGCCCTCGTTAGTGCGTGATTTATCCCCGCGGACAAAGCGTTCTTTCAGCTCTTCAACAGGGATATCTAGCGGCTCGGCAGAGGTGTTTTTAATCTCGAAAATGCTGAAGTTCTGTGTTTCGTAAACATCGGCATACACGCGTGTGCCTGTAAGGGAATACTTGCGCGCGTTTGAGATAAGATTTTCTATAACGCGGTACGTCTTATTGCCGTCGGCAAAGGCGAAAACTGTGCGCTGATCACCCTTGAACACAAAGGATAAGCCGCAGTCCGCAAATTCCTGCTGATGCTCAACAACCGCCTGCGTTGCAAGCTCGCCAAGGTTAAGGTTAATAGGCTGAATGTTGATTACGCCGCTTGTAATCTTAGACGCTTCAACCAGATCTTCGATAAGGCGCTTGAGCTTTTTGCCCTTGTCGTCAAGAACAGAGATATACTCTTTAGCATTTTCATCCTCAATGTTGCAGCCTTTGAGCAGGTCAACATAGGTGATAATTGATGTGAGCGGCGTTTTAAGGTCGTGCGATACATTGGTGATAAGCTCGGTGCGCATACGCTCGTCCTTAACTGCCTGTTCAACTGCATTCTGCAGCTCTGCCTGCGTGTAGTTAAGCGAGTTAACAAGCAGTTTAAGGCTGTTTGGCAGCTTGTTGTAATCCACCTGCGGCACCTGCCTGAAATGCGCCGCGGTGATGATTGCATCAAGATTTTTGAGGTATTTTACTGCGTGAACAAACAGCGTAATATTAACCGCTATGCTGACTGCAAAGAAGAAGCACGCGCCGCCTGCCGAATTGCCTGCACGGCAGCCGAGAATAATAAGCACAAAGAATGCGTTCAGTGCGGCATAGCTTATAACAACGCGATGAAGAAGCTTATCGAAGTTCGCCGGCTTGAATGTGAAGAAATCCTTGAGTTTGCCGAAAATGTACTTGCACGGCTTTTTGATTATGTGCTTGTAAATAATATAGATGAGCGTGTTCTGATACAGCTTTCTGTCGCTCTTGCACACGCGGACAAACGAAGTCATAAACTCAATAAACAATGCCCAGATAAGCGCGCAAACCGCGTAAATACTGATATACAACCATTTTTCAAACGGGTAAGCAAAGCCTATAATGACTTCATACAGGAATGCAAACAACAGGCAAAGTCCCACCTGCGCGCCCGCGGTAAGCACAAGGTGCAAATCTGTAGGCATACGGTCGATAAACGCCGGTTTAAGTTTGCCGTCCTTATCTCTGTTGCCGCAAATCACAAGCGAAATTACAGCAAATACAACTGCTAAAGCCAGAAGAATCGCGCCCCAGATTGCACAGGTGAGCAGGTTGGTATTTTTTGTTCTTTCGGCAGCGTCGATATCGGCTGCATATGAGTTAAATACTTCCTTGTCGTCCTTAACGTAAAAGTAATAATCGCAGTCGCTGCGAAAACGCTCGAATTCTACTCCCTCGGATTTGTCAAAGAAGCCCGTAAGCCCCTCACCGCAGGTTATTATGCCGTTTTTTACGACGCAAGAATACTTGTGAGAAAGCACGGTTTTCTCATCCGGCGTTGCCTCCTCGCTGTTGTAATTAACGCCGCTTTTGCTGTTAACAGCGTACATCGACGCATCGTGGCTGATATTGTCAGGATAGAAGTTTGCACGCTCTTTGAAGTCATTTGAGTTGACAAAAGCATCATAAATCTCATTAAACTTTAAGGTCACGGCAACCGCGTCGTAGCTGTCGTAGGCAATCTGATCGTCAAGAGAAACCGTTAAATCAAAATCGAAGTTAGCGGCACCTGCATCATAATTCAGAGTGTAGGAATCGGTAAAATACTTTTCCTCCTCGGAATAATCGCCCTCTTCCCTCTCAAGTTCAAAATAACTATTCTGCGCCTCAAGATAGTTTTTAACCATAGCGGACACAAACGACTCGCGGTATTTTTCCAGATTTTTCTGCAGGGTTTTGGTATCGTTCAGCGCAAGCATATTGTTTGCGTAAACAATGTCGTTATAAATACGCTCGCTGACTTTGTTTGAATCCTTAACTTCCTTTTGCATAGGGCTGCCGTTGAAGTCGTCAAACGTAATATCATACGAATGGCAGGCGCCTACTATATTTTCCACAAAATACGCAGAACCTGCAACGCACGCAACGGACAGCAGAATGCAAATGAATTTAACTAAAAAATTAGATTTTTTCGACCTTGTAGCCAAGACCATACACCACCTTTACATACTTTGGTTCTTTGGGATTGATTTCAATTTTTTCGCGGATGTTACGAATATGTACGGTGACAGTTTTTTCTATGCCAAAGGAAGCCTCGTTCCACACAGCCTCATAAATCTGGGAGGAGGACAGAACGCTGTTCATATTCTGCATAAGGTACTCTAAAATCTTGTATTCCCTTGCAGTCAGATGCACAGGCTCTCCGTCAACTGTGACCTGCTTTGACTTTGTGTCAAGCACAAGACCGCCGGTAACAAGCTGATCCTTCGTGATTTGCATTGAGCCGAGCGACGAGTAGCGCCTGATCTGGCTTTTTACGCGCGCCATAAGTTCAAGCGGATTGAACGGCTTTGTAACGTAATCGTCCGCGCCGAAGGACAGACCCGCGATTTTGTCCGTATCCTCGCTCTTGGCGGAAAGCATAATAATCGGGAAATTATACTTTTCGCGGATTTTGAGCGTTGCGGACACGCCGTCGAGCTCGGGCATCATAATGTCGAGAATAAGGCAATGAACCTCATTACTCTCAATTACCTCAAGCGCTTCCCTGCCGTTTGAAGCAGTAAGAACCTTGTACCCCTCATTTTCAAGGTAAATCTTTATTGAGTTGCAGATTGCAACATCGTCGTCGCATACTAAAACTGTGTACATATTCATCCCTCCATGCACATTAAATCAAATCGGAATAAAAGCTATGTAAAGCAAAAATAAAGAATTGTCAAAGTTGATTTCAGTTTAATATAATATCAAATTATTTAATTAATTACAATAGTAAAACATAACAGCAGGGCGATTTACACCCTGCTGTGATTTATAACCCGAAGCTGACTGTTAATGCTTCATTTACTTTTCCCATATCATTGCCGTCAAGAGTTCCCATTTTCTCGCGCAGGCGGCGTTTATCGATAGTTCGCACCTGTTCAAGCAGCACTACGCTGTCCTTTGCAAGACCGCACTCCTTTGCGTCTACCTCTATATGCGTGGGCAGGTTGTTTTTATCCTGCCGGGAAGTTATCGCTGCAGCTATTACTGTTGGCGAAAACTTGTTGCCTACGTCATTCTGAACGATTAAAACAGGTCTTACACCGCCTTGCTCGGAGCCGACAACGGGACTTAAATCGGCATAGAATATATCACCGCGTTTAACGTACATTTTAATCACCCAATAAATAATCTACATTTATATATTTGCCATAAAAATGAAGTTTTAAACATCTATTTTATTATATTCAGGATATTTATTGAGTGATATAAAACGGGAGAGCTGACGCCCTCCCGTTTAAATGTAATTATTAGTCTACCTGAGGAAGCTTTGCTGCATATTCTGCAAGCTCTTCGTCTGTAGGAATATAGTCGTCCATCTTGCCGTCGTGGAACTTCTCATATGCAACCATATCGAAGTAGCCTGTGCCGGTAAGCCCGAATACGATTGTCTTTTCCTCGCCTGTTTCCTTGCACTTAAGTGCTTCGTCAATAGCAACGCGGATAGCGTGTGAGCTTTCAGGTGCAGGAAGAATACCCTCAACGCGTGCAAACATCTCTGCAGCTTCAAACACCTTAGTCTGCTCAACTGAAACAGCTTCCATAAGACCGTCATCGTAAAGCTGTGAAAGTACAGGGCTCATACCGTGGTAGCGCAGACCGCCTGCGTGGTTAGCCGACGGAATGAAGTCAGAGCCGAGTGTGTACATCTTTGCAAGCGGGCAAACCATACCTGTATCACAGAAGTCGTAAGCGTACTTACCGCGAGTAAAGCTCGGGCATGAAGCAGGCTCAACTGCGATGATTCTGTAATCAGCCTCGCCGCGAAGCTTTTCGCCCATAAAGGGTGAGATAAGACCGCCGAGGTTTGAACCGCCGCCTGCGCAGCCGATAATCATATCGGGCTTAACGCCGTATTTATCAAGAGCAGCCTTTGTTTCAAGACCGATAACTGACTGATGAAGCAGTACCTGGTTGAGAACTGAACCGAGAACGTATCTGTAGCCCGGATTCTTAACTGCAACCTCTACAGCCTCGCTGATAGCACAGCCGAGAGAACCTGTTGTGCCGGGATGCTCTGCGTTAATCTTCTTACCGATTTCTGTTTCCATTGAAGGTGAAGGTGTAACGGAAGCGCCGTAAACCCTCATAACCTCGCGACGGAAAGGCTTCTGCTCATAAGAAACCTTAACCATATATACCTTACAGTCAAGTCCGAGATACGAACAAGCCATTGAAAGAGCTGTGCCCCACTGACCTGCACCCGTTTCTGTAGTTACGCCCTTTAAGCCCTGCTTTTTAGCATAGTAAGCCTGAGCGATAGCGGAGTTGAGCTTGTGCGAACCGCTGGTGTTGTTACCCTCGAACTTGTAGTAAATCTTTGCGGGTGTGCCGAGTTTTTCCTCAAGGCAATATGCTCTTACGAGCGGTGACGGACGGTACATTTTGTAGAAATCACGGATTTCCTGCGGGATTTCGATGTAAGGTGTTTCGTTATCGAGTTCCTGCTGTACGAGTTCGTCGCAGAACACGCCGCCGAGTTCCTCTGCCGTCATAGGCTGATGTGTACCGGGGTTGAGAAGCGGTGCCGGCTTGTTTTTCATATCCGCACGAACATTGTACCAATTCTTCGGCATCTCGTCTTCTTCAAGATAAATTTTGTAGGGAATTTTCTTTTCTTCTGCCATTGTTTTGTCCTCCTTAATAATTATTTTTTGAATGGCGTTACGTCGGGACAAAAACAAAAAGTCCTGCCCCAACAAATGCTGGGACAGGACGTAAATTCCTGTGGTGCCACCCGGCTTGGCGATTGCTCGCCCACTCTGTGCATATCTATCAATATGCTGACTCAAGGTTACGGAAGTCTGCCGTCTTGCTTACTATTTATTCAGCTCGCCCTCAGAAGCCCATTCATCCTTCAGCTTAACACCGCAATTCCACCGCCTGCGGCTCTCTTGAGATAAGGTGTGAAAGATTACTTACTCTTCCTCATCGGTTTAAATGCATTTTACTCCATTGAACTCCATTTGTCAAGAATTTTTTGAAAAAATTTTTTGAAGCCTGATTACGTTCCACGAAAACGGCTTTAAATTCGCGGTCATAACGCCGCCGTCAATTACGGGTAATTCGTTGGTGTGCGGCTTAACTTTTTCGCACTCAAAGGAATTTTCATCCTTAATGCCGTAGCCGTCCATAGAGATGAACTCAAAAGGCTTATAGCCGTCAAAGTCAAGCATATTTACAGTGAGTTCCTGACCTTCGTCGAGCGACTTGTTAACGGCAAAGAGGGTTAACGTTTCGTTCTCCTCATCAAATGTTGCGATTGACTCAATATACGGAACATCGGTGAACTCTTTGCAGTCGTACTTATCGCAGGTGATAATCGGGTTAAGCGCAACTCCCCTGCCGAAGTTTGACATATGCTCAAACGGATAGTAGATAGTCTGTTTGAAGATGCCGCCGCCCGTCTGTGTGAAGATTGGCGCAATAACGTTGACAAGCTGCGCAAGGCAGGCAATCTTAATTCTGTCGCAGTGGCGAAGAATTGTGATGATCATTGAACCAATCATCAACGCGTCCTCAAAGTTATAGATGTCCTCAAGGCGCGGCGGTGCGCAACTCCAGCGCTCAAACGGCGCAAAGTCGCTGTGATACCAAACGTTCCACTCGTCAAACGAAAGATTTATGGTTTTTGGGCTGCGACGCTTTGCTTTTATGTAGTCGCACACGCAGATAACCGTATAGATAAACTCTTCAAGTTCAAGCGTTTTTGCAAGGAATGATGGAGTGTCGTCGGTCTTATTATCGTAGTATTGGTGAAGCGAAACGTAATCCACGCTGTCGTATGCGATATCAAGCGACTGCGCTTCCCACTCACCGAAAGTCGGCGAAGAACGGCTTGACGAGCCACAGAGTACAGTTTCAATGCGGTCGTCAGTCCACTTCATCATTTTAGATGTTTCGTTGGCAAGCTTGCCGTAATCAACGGCGGTTTTGGCACACATCTGCCACCTGCCGTCCATCTCGTTACCGAGGCACCAGAGCTTTACGTCCCACGGTTTTTCAAAGCCGTGCGACTTACGTAAATCAGCCCATGCTGAACCGCCCTTGTGGTTCATATATTCAACAAGGTTACGCGCTTCGTCTGCGCCGCGCGTGCCGAGGTTTACAGCCATCATACACTCTGTGTTAGCCTTCTGGCACCACTTCATAAACTCGTTTGTGCCAAAGGTGTTGGGTTCAGTAGTGCCCCAGGCGAGGTCAAGGCGTTTAGGTCTGTTTTCAACAGCGCCCACGCCGTCCTCCCAGTTATAGCCGGACACAAAGTTGCCGCCGGGATAGCGCACAATCGGCACGTTAAGCTCGTTAACAAGTTCAATAACGTCGCGCCTGAAGCCGTCCTCATCGGCAGTTATATGCCCTGGCTCGTAGATGCCGCCGTATACTGCTCTGCCAAGATGCTCAATAAAAGAGCCGTAGATGCGTTTATCAATTTCGCCGATTTTAAATTCTCTTGCAAGGGTGATTTTTGCTTTCATCATCGTGACACCTTTTCCCCAATAATTACCGAACCTTTATACGCGCGGTACGGCGCAACAAGGTAGTAGCACTTTGTTTTTGTATTCTGCGCAAAAACGGTTTTGTTCCTGTTTTTGATAGTTGCAACGCGTGTATAAGCGCCGTTTTTTGACGTTTTGCGGTAGACGAAATAACCGCTTGCGGTTTCGCACTTTTCCCACTTAACAACGTTTCTGTTCTTTTTACGTGCTACCTTGAGTTTGCCTTTAATAGCAGGCTTTTTGATAGCGTCGTCCGTTATATAAGCGCCGACTGTGCCGTTTTTGCCAAAGTGATTGCTTGTGTCAATAACAAGCTTTGAGCCGCCAGTAACGGCAATGCCGCACTGCTGCGAGCCGCTTATTGAATTCTTGTTAAACGCAGAAGTGTTGGAACTGCTGCCGAGCACAATTCCGTACTGCACCTTGCCCTTAACAATGTTTTTGCTGACTTTATTCTTTTTACATCTGTAAAACGTTATGCCGTTTATGCCGCTGTTTGCCTTAACCCTGCCGTTAACGGTGTTTGCAGTAACAGTACTGCTGTTAACGTACTCAAACTCAAGACCGCGTGAGGCAGCGGATTTAAGAGTAATCTTGTTATTTGTAACGCTGATGTTATTAACAAGGTATGAACCGCTTTTGAGTCCTGTATTATTGGCGGTTGCAGAACTCATAACGCCGCCGTAAATGCCTATGCCGCAGCTAGGCGTGTATCCCGATTTTTTAACAACATTAATGGTATTATTAAAAATCTTTGTGTTGATATTAGTGCGGATGTTTGTGCCCTTGCTGCTGTCAAACGGCATATAGAGCTTGCTCGTGAGGTGCGTTTGCGGATATTCCTCAAAAAATATGCCGACTGTCGCGCCGTTAATCACGTTGCCGCTTATCTGCGAATTTGCGTAGTTAAACGCAAGAATTGCTTTGTCCGCAATATTTGAAAAGCTGTTATTTATGATTTTGATATTCGTGAAGTAACTGCCTGTAACGCCCGCACGCGTGCCAACGCCGGAAAAAACGTTGGTGAATTTGCAATTTTTAACCGTGATATTTTTACACGGCGTATCGTCAAGCAGCTGATACGCTTTAAAATGCTTTTCGCTGTGCACGGGGTCAATCTGCAGTGCCTCGCCGCTTGTGTTTTTGTAGCGCTTGTAGCCGGTAAAGGTTACGTTATCTACAGTAAGCGTGTCCGCCGCGCCGATTTCCATATGATGCGAATCGTACACATTCTTAACAAACATATCCTTGAGCAGAACGTTTTTACAATGCGCAAAGCGGATGCAACAAGTTGTGCTTGTGTAGGAATTATCCCACTCGCCGCCGATAACCGTAATATTTTTATAGCCGTTGTATCCCTCGTTAACGTCGTTCTGCGTGCCTGCTTTGAGCATACTGCCCTCCGCAAAATTGCGGATAAGCTTGGTGTTGCCCTTAAAGATTAAGGTTGTGTTGCTGTAGATATGAAGCCCGCTGTTCATAACATACGTTCCCTCTGGAACTATGACGGTGAGCTCATAATCGTCCAGATCCTTAACCTTTTTTAGTACCCTTTCAATAGCCGCAGCAGGGTCGTCCGCCAGATCGAGTTGTGAGATTATAACTTCCTCTTTGTCACCCTCTGCATAAGCGGGAAACGCCGCTGACAGCACGGTGACAATAACAAGAAGTGCCGCAATGATTTTTGTGTTTTTCATTTATTTTGTAAACTTTCTGAATACTTTTTTGCCCTTTTTAATTACAATGCCTTTTGCAAGCATATCGGCTGTAACAGCGTGGAAAACGTCTGTGATTTTTTCGCCGTCAACGCTGATTCCGCCCTGCTGGATAAGGCGTCTGCCTTCGCCGTTTGACTTAATCATGCCGCCCTTAATCATAAGGGAAATCACCGTTGCCTTGCCGTCCTCTAAATCGGCATCGTCAACAGTTGTCTGCGGCATATTGGAATCGTCGCTGCCGCCTGCAAACAGAGCCTTTGCAGCGTTCTGCGCCTTTTGCGCTTCTTCTTCGCCGTGTACCATTTTTGTAAGCTCGAAGGCAAGGATTTCCTTAGCCTGATTGAGCTGACTGCCTTCCCAGGAATCCATCTTATTGATTTCGTCCATAGGCAGGAAGGTGAGCATACGGATGCACTTGAGAACGTCTGCGTCCTCAACGTTACGCCAGTACTGATAGAAGTCGTAAGGGCTTGTCTTTTCAGCGTCAAGCCATACTGCATTGCCTGCGGTTTTGCCCATCTTTTTGCCGTTTGAGTCGGTGAGAAGCGTGATAGTCATAGCGTGCGCGTCTTTGCCGAGCTTTTTGCGGATAAGTTCCGTTCCGCCGAGCATATTGCTCCACTGGTCGTCGCCGCCGAACTGCATATTGCAGTCGTAGTTCTTGAACAGATAGTAGAAGTCGTAGCTCTGCATAATCATATAGTTAAACTCAAAGAACGACAGACCTTTTTCCATACGCTGCTTATAACATTCTGCGCGCAGCATATTGTTAACGGAAAAGCAGGTGCCGACTTCGCGCAGCATTTCCACATAGTTGAGGTCAAGCAGCCAGTCTGCGTTATTCACCATCTGTGCTTTGCCTTCGCCGAATTCAATAAAGCGTTCCATCTGCTTTCTGAAGCACTCTGCGTTGTGGTCAATATCCTCTCGCGTAAGCATTTTACGCATATCTGTTCTGCCCGAAGGGTCGCCAATCATCGTGGTTCCGCCGCCGATAAGCGCAATCGGCTGGTTACCTGCCATCTGCAGGCGCTTCATAAGCGTAAGCGCCATAAAGTGACCTGCCGTAAGACTGTCCGCCGTGCAGTCAAAGCCGATGTAAAACTTCGCTTTGCCGCTGTTAACCATCTTGCGGATTTCATCTTCATTAGTGACCTGTGCGATAAGTCCTCTTTCAATCAGTTCTTCATAAACACCCATTGTATTATCTCCTATATTTGCTTAGTTTGTGTTGGTATTGTTAAGCAGTTCCTCTGCGGACTGCAAAAGTGAATCAGTTATTTCAAGACCGCCCATAATACGCGCAAGCTCATTTTTGCGCTGCTCGTAGTCAAGGCGCGTAACGGACGTGTACGTTCTGTCGTTGCGGTAATCCTTTGAAATAAGCATATGCTCGTCGGCAACGGAAGCGATCTGCGCCGAATGAGTTACGCAGATTACCTGCGTGTGCTCGCTGACAGACTTTAGTTTAAGCCCGATTTTACGGCTTGTGCCGCCGCTAACGCCTGTGTCAATCTCATCAAAAATCAAGGTCTGTACTGACTCGTTTTTTGCAATTATATTCTTAATCGCAAGCATAATGCGCGACAGTTCGCCGCCCGAAGCGATTTTTGCAAGCGGTTTTGGCGGCTCGCCGGGGTTGGTTGAAATCAAAAACTCAACGCTGTCAAATCCGCTTGACGACAGCTTGCCCCTGCCTATGCTGACAACGAACTTTATTTTTGGCATATCAAGGAATCTGAGTTCGCTGCAGACGTCATCCTGCAGTTTTTCGGCAAGGCTGACACGGTAGGCATTAAGCGCCTCTGCCGCTTTTAATGTGAGTTCGTATGCCTTGTCATACTCAACATTCAGCTTTTCAAGTTCCTCATCGGAATTGACTATAGAATCACGCTCGCGCACAGCGTTTTCAAGATATGCAAGCATATCCACCTCCGTTTCGCCGTACTTGGTTCCGAGGCGGTAAATCAGGTCAAGGCGTTCCTCAATTTTTTCAAGCTCGTTTTCGGAAAAATCAAGTTCCGCAAGCCGTTCAGCCGCTGCGTCCTTAACGCGTTCAATATCATCGGCAAGCGTGCCGAGCATATCGTAAAGCGCTTTGCTCTTGCTATCTACATCGGCAATGTCAGCCACGGTTTTAGTCAGTGTTGCGGTAACGCCGCTTAAGCCTGCGGTTTCGTCATCGCCGTTAATAGCGCCTGCAACCTGCTGCATCGCGTTTGCAATTGACTGTGAATTCATCACAAGATCGCGGCGCGAAAGAAGCTCCGCCTTTTCGCCGACTTTGATATCGGCATCGGTGAGTTCCTTAATCTGGTAATCAAGGATTTCAAGCCGTCTGTCTTTTGTATCCGCATCTGCAGTCAGGATTTTAAGCCGCTTGCGAATTGCGACAAGCTGCCTGAATGCAGACTGATATTCAGTTAAATAATTGCTGTTATTCCCCGTTAAATCAAGGATGCTGCAATGAAAGTCGGGGTTTAAAAGCTGCTGCGAATCGTGCTGACCGTGTATGTTGACAAGCATTGAGCCGAGTTCCCTTGCCATAGTTACGGTACAAGGCACGCCGTTTACGCGGCAGGTTGACTTGCCCTGGGACGAAATACGCCTTGCGATAATAAGCGAGTCGTCCTCATCAGTTGCAAGACCGAGCTCGCACGCTTTTTGCATAACGGTGGGGTTAACGCTTTCAAACACAGCCGTAACGGACGCATTGTCTGCGCCGTGGCGCACAAGTTCCTTTGACGTGCGCTCACCGAGCACCGCGTTAATAGAATCCACAAGTATGGACTTACCTGCACCCGTTTCACCCGTGAGGACATTTAAGCCGCCGGAAAACTCAATTTCAGCCTTTTCAATAACAGCGATATTTTCGATGTTAAGATTAGTAAGCATTTAACATAGTCCTCAGTTTTTGTGTAAATTCCCTTGCGTTATCTTCGCTTGTGCAGAGAATAAAAATAGTGTCGTCGCCTGCAATTGTGCCTAAAACCTCTTTGAGTTCCATAGAGTCAATTGCGGCGCAGGCGGCGTTTGCCATACCTGCAAAACACTTGATAACAACAGTGTTGAGCGCGTAGTCAATTTTAATAATTGACTCATTAAAAATACCGCCTGCACGTCTGTTGATATTCTGCGTATTCTTTTTACCTGTTGAGTAATAATATCTGCCCTCTGACGACAGTTCTTTAACAAGGCGAAGTTCCTTGATGTCGCGCGAGATAGTTGCCTGTGTTACCTCGAAACCGAACTCTATTAAAAGAGCCTGCAGTTCTTCCTGCGTTTCGATTTCCTGATTGGAAATGATTTCCAGAATTTTTGCCTGTCTGCGTTTTTTCATTATATAAATCGCCTTTCAATTATTTTTTTATTAAGAATCTCGTAAAAATTATCGGGTTTAACCTTAATCAGCTTTGCGCTGTATTCGGATTTGGAGATGATAATCTGCGTGTCGGAATCAACGGGGATTGAGGATTCGCCGTCGATTGACAGATAGACATTTACGTTTTTATCGTTGCCGACAGTGAGCGTAAGTTCCTTATCCGACGAGAACACAATACTGCGGTTTACAAGTGAATGCGGACAAATCGGCGTAACTACAAAGCACGAATTGTCGGGGCTTACAACGGGGCCGCCAGCAGCAAGAGAATACGCAGTCGAGCCTGTGGGCGTTGCAACAATAATGCCGTCCGCACGCATACCCGTAACAGGTCTGCCCTCGCAGAACATATTGATGTCAATAAGCCGCGCAAGGTCACCGCGAGAAATAACAGCGTCGTTAAGGCAGTGGTACTCGCCGCAGACCTCGCTGTTTTTAATCACGGTGGCTTTAATCATCATTCGTTTTTCGGTATTATAATCGCCGTTAACAATATCTTTGAGCAGTTCAAGCTCATTCTTTTCAAGACCGCTCATAAAGCCGAGGCGGCCTGCGTTTATGCCGAGTGTGGGCTTGTTGTTAAACGACGCTTTTTTGGCAACACTGAGCGTTGTGCCGTCGCCGCCGACTGCTATTGCAATATCGTAATCCTCGATTTGTGAATCGGCAACCTCCGCGCCAAGCGCTTTAAGCGTTTTAAGGATATCTGCATAGAGCTCCTTAACGCCGCTGTTGGTCATATTCGGGAATACTGCAACTCTCATTTTTTATCCAACTCCGTGTGTGAAAGGTTTATTACTTCTTCAGCGTTAACACTGGTTGAAACAGTGGGTTCTTCGGATTTTGCAAGGTAAATCAGGTACTCGATATTGCCCTCGGGGCCTTTAATCGGTGAATACGACAGACCGAGCACGTCAAAGCCGTTTTCTACCGACAGATCGATTACCTTCTGAACAACCTCGAGGTGAACGGCTTTATCGCGCACAACGCCGTTTTTGCCTACTTTGTCCGCGCCTGCTTCAAACTGCGGCTTGATAAGGCAGACAGCCTGTCCGTCAGCAGCAAGCAGCAAGTTCAGCACAGGCAGAATGTGGTAGAGAGAAATAAACGAAACGTCTACGCTTGCAAAGTCGATCTCATCGGGAACCTGTTCCCTTGTGCAGTAGCGGAAGTTAGTGCGCTCAAGGTTTACAACGCGCTCATCGATGCGCAGTTTCCACGCAAACTGACCGTAGCCGACGTCGATAGCATAAACCTTAACGGCGCCGTTTTGCAGCATACAGTCCGTAAAGCCGCCTGTGGAAGCGCCGACATCCATACAGGTTTTGCCCTCAAGCGTAATAGGAAATTCGTTCATCGCCTTTTCAAGCTTAAGACCGCCGCGCGACACATATTTAAGCGTAGCGCCGCGAACCTCGATTTTATCGTCGGGATTAACTTCCGTGCCTGCTTTAAGCACTTTTTGGTTGTTAACATACACCTGACCTGCCATTATAACAGCCTTTGCCTTTTCTCGCGAGGGGGTGTACCCCGCTTCAAAAACAGCAACGTCAAGTCTGATTTTTTTACTCAACTGAATTTACCTCATTAACAATTGATTCGGTATCAAGGTGGTATTTCTTTAACTGCGTGCTAACGGGCGCCTGCTTAACAAAGCCGTCGTCCACAGCGTAGTGGCGGAAGGTTGCAGTAACGCCGTTTTTGTTCATCAGCGCGGCAAAATGCTCGCCTGCGCCGCCTGATTTAATTCCCTCTTCAAAGAAGAAAACGTTTTTAGCATTTTTAAGGTAATCAAACACCGCTTCATCAACGGGCTTGATTCTGTTAAGTTTGATTACAAACGCGCTGTCAAGGCTGTTGAGCGCGCTGTAGCACTGGCAGAATTCCCTGCCGTAAGTAACAATGCAGTTTTTTGCATCCGTGTTGCCGAACACGGAAAACGCCTCTTTGTTATATTCGTAGCCCTCCGGCTTTTCGCACTCTTTGCCGCGAGGATAGCGGATAGCCACAGCCGTAGTGTCCTTGTAAATAGCCTGGAACATCATCGACGAAAGCTCGTCAAAGTACGCAGGCGCATAAACCGCAAGGTTGGGTATGGACATCAGAAACGCAGTGTCGTAAATTCCCTGATGACTTTCGCCGTCCTCGCCCACAAAGCCAGCGCGGTCAATGCAGAATACCGCCTTGAGATTCTGCATTGCAATATCATGAACAAGCTGGTCGTATGAACGCTGCAGGAATGTGGAATAAACTGCAAAAAACGGCACCATTCCGTTGCGCGCAAGACCTGCGGAAAACGTAACTGCGTGCTGCTCGGCAATACCAACGTCAAAGAAGCGGCTCGGGAATTTTTTGGAAAAATCAACAAGACCCGTGCCTGTAGCCATTGCGGCAGTAACGGCGCAGATGCGCGAATCCTTTTGCGCAAAGCCGACAAGCGACTTGCCGAAAACGGAAGAAAATGTGTCGCCGCTGCTGATGGGCTCGCCTGTTTCGATATTGAACTTACCGATGCCGTGGAAGAGCGACGGATCTTTTTCCGCAAACTCGTAGCCCTTGCCCTTTACCGTGTTGATGTGAATGAGCACGGCGTGTGAGTGCGCCTTTGCAACGGTGAGCGCGTCAATCAAATCCTCAAGGTTATGGCCGTCAATAGGACCGTAGTACCTGAAGCCCAAATCCTCAAAGAACGTGTTTTTATATACGCGTTTCCTGATTTTTTGGTTAATCGCGGTGATGCTGCGTGTGATGTGCGAGCCGATTTTAGGCACCTTTGCAATAAAGCGCGTAATCTTCGACTTAAAAGTAAAGTACTTGGGCGAAGTACGGATATTTGTGAGGTTCTTCGCCATTGAGCCGACGTTGGGGCTGATGGACATATTATTGTCGTTAAGAATAACAATTAGGTTTGAACACTCGTTGTTATTAAGCGCCTCGTACGCAAGACCGCCCGTGAGAGCGCCGTCGCCGATAACGGCAATAACCTTGCCCTTTTCGCCCTTGAGCGACTTCGCCTTGGCAAGACCGATAGCGGACGATATCGACGTTGACGAGTGACCGCTCGAAAAAATGTCGTGCTCGCTCTCGTCGCGGCGAGTGAAGCCGCTTATGCCGCCCTCTGTGCGCAGCGTGGCAAAGTTATCCTTCCTGCCCGTCAGGATTTTATGCGTGTAGGACTGATGACCGACGTCAAATACAATCTGGTCGTTCGGTGAGTTGAACACCTTGTGCAGCGCGACCGTGAGTTCAACCGCGCCGAGGTTTGACGCAAGGTGTCCGCCGTTTTCACTGACAACCTTAACCATCAGCTTGCGAATCTCGTCGCACAGCTCGCCGAGCTCATCAAGATTCAGTTTTTTAATATCTTTTGGGCTGTTTACCCAATCTAAATATGACATATCAGTTATTATTTTTCACGGAAAATGAGGTAGCGTGAAAGTTCCACAAGAAAATTATTGTCCTTAAAGTTTGCGAGTTCTGCGATAGCGGAAGCGGTAAGGTTTTCCACATCGTTTTCCGCCTTCCTTTTGCCTGTAAGCGTGACATACGTCGACTTGTCGTTATTGGCGTCGGAACCAATTGGCTTGCCGAGCTTCGCTTCGTCGCCGTAAATATCAAGCAAATCGTCCTTAATCTGGAACGCAATTCCGAGATAGTACGCGTACTTTGAAGCAGCCTTTATCTGCTCTGCGCTTGCACCTGCGGCAATACAACCCATTATGCAGGCAGCGGAAATAAGCGCGCCTGTTTTGAGCTTGTACACGGTCAGCACGTCGGAAACCGAAGATTTTTCATTCTCGTACTTCAGGTCAAGCACCTGACCGCCGATCATGCCGCCAACGCCTGCGTTTTGTGCAAGAAGGCTCACAGCCTGCGCAGCTGCTTCACCGTCGATATCTGCATTTGTAACAAGTTCAAATGCGTGCGTAAGCAGTGCGTCGCCTGCAAGCAGCGCCGTTGCTTCGCCGTACATCTTATGGCAGGACGGTTTGCCCCTGCGCATATCGTCGTCGTCCATACAGGGCAAATCGTCGTGAATAAGCGAATAAGTGTGTATATACTCAACCGCACACGCAAGCGGAAGCGCCTTGTTGACGTCGCCGCCGCACATACGGCAGAATTCAAGCGTGAATATCGGGCGCAGGCGTTTGCCGCCGTTTGCCAGTGAGTAACGCATCGCCCTTACGACATCGTTCTGCCCCTCCTCTGCAGAGGGCAGATAATCAATAACAGCGTCGTTGACGGTGCGTATATATTCGTTCATTTTATCCATCATCTGGGGTGTGTACATTGTGTTAATCCTTTTCAATCACGGTGATTTTTGCTTTTGCTTCGTTCAGCTTTTTGGTGCAGAAAGCGGTGAGTTTTGTGCCCTCTTCAAAAAGCGCAAGCGATTCGTCAAGCGAAATCTCATTTTTTTCGAGTATAGAAACTATTTCGTCAAGGCGTTCAATAGCCTTTTCATAAGTCATATTGTCCATAATTATCCCCCTAAAACCTGTGCGTTTATACTGCCGTCCGACAGCGTTATGCTAACCTTGTCGCCTGCGGAAACATCGCCGACAGACGAAACCACCTTGCCGTCGTGCTTTGTTACCGAATATCCGCGCGACAAAACTGCAAGCGGACTGAGCGCATTGAGCGCCCTGACTGTGCCGCGCAGTTTGTTATCTGCATCGGATACCGACGCTTTATACGCCTGCAGAACTCTAGCGTAGGTGCTGTTTACCTTTTCCGTCAGCGAGTCAAAGTACGCCTCATATCCTGCAAGCGGCGAATTGTTTTTGATAATATCGAGCTTATTCTCCCTGCGCTCAATTTCGGCAAGCATAAGGTCGTTAATCGCGTTAGACAGATTTGCTATGCGCTGTTTTTCCGCGGAAATATCGGGAACGGCAAGTTCAGCCGCAGCGCTTGGCGTTGGTGCGCGCAGGTCGGAAACAAGGTCGCAGATAGTAGTATCCGTTTCGTGACCGACGGCGGAAATAACAGGCGTTTTGCAGTTATACACAGCGCGTGCAACAACTTCAGTGTTAAACGCCCACAAGTCCTCAATAGAGCCGCCGCCCCTGCCGACGATTACAGTGTCTACGCCGTCCATGCCGTCAAGCGTGTTAACAGACTTAACTATATCGGGTGCGGCAAGATCACCCTGAACTATTGTGGGGCAAATCACAATTTCGCACAGCGGAAAGCGCCTTGAAATAACGTTTTTTATATCTTCAACAGCCGCGCCCATATTCGACGTAACTACGCCGACCTTGCGCGGATACTTTGGTATGGGCTTTTGATGCGACTCATCAAACAGACCCTCTGCTTCAAGCTTAGTCTTGAGCTGTTCAAACGCAACCTGCAGATCGCCTATTCCGTCCACCTGCATATCGCGCACATAGAGCTGATACACGCCGTCGCGCTCGTAAACGCCGACCTGACCGAAGCAAACAACCTTCATTCCGTTTTCAGGCTCAAAGCGCAGGCGGTAGTTATCGCCGGAGAACATTACGCACTTAAGCTGGCTTTTACTGTCCTTAAGCGTAAAGTACATATGCCCGCGGTTGTAGTGCTTAAAGTTTGAGATTTCGCCCTTGATGTACATATTTTTTATGTGCGGAATCTCGTCAAGCAGCGACTTGATATACATATTCACTTGTGAAACTGTATACACGCTCATATTTAATCTGCTTTCATTTTTGCAAAGATTGCCGTGCCTGCCGCATTGTCAAGCGAAAATGAAGGTTCGGCAAAGCTTGCGCCGTATTTATTAATCATACGCTCGCGCAGCATTGAGTTTGACGACACGCCGCCCGAAAAAATCACAGGCAATTTGCCGTTTTCGCTGATAAGCGCGCCGAGCATCGAATCTATTGTATTTGTAACGTAAGTCAGAACGAACTTTGAAACATCGGCGTGGCTTTCGCCCTTATTGAGCATAGCCTTTGCTTTGTTTTCAACTCCGCTGAGTGAGCAGTCCGCCCCTTTCATAGAAGGTTTAATTTTGTACTCTGTATCACTTTGGCTTGCAAGTTCGTCAAGCATTTTGCCGCACGGGAACCTGTAGCCCATCATAACGCCTGCGCGGTCTATTGCCTGCCCCGCTTTCAAATCAAGACTTTGGGCAATAATTTCTGCTTTTATAATCTCGTTTTTATCGGGCGTTACAAGAAGTGCTTCCGTGGTGCCGCCGCTTAAGTGAAACGCAATGAATTTGTCGTTAACCAAATCAAGCCTGTCAGCCGAGTAAAGCGCGGCGAGTATGTGCCCCACCTGGTGCGAAGTGCGGTAAAGCGGCACGCCGCACGCCTTTGCAACAGCAGTTGCGGTGTTAACGCCAACGAGAAAGCACGGCATATAACTGCCCTCTACGTTGCGCGGTCTGTCGCTGACTCCGACTGCACGAAGGGCGGAAAAATCCATCTCATCAAGCAATTTTGGCATATTGACTGTGTGCTGAAAAACAGCGTCGCTCTGCCTGAGTCCGCGCTCGCCGTCCTTGACGGTAAGCATAATCTTGTGATGAACTGCGCCTTCGTCGGTAATTTCTGCCGCAGAGGTTGTGTAGTTGCTTGTGTCAAAACCTGCAAACATCAGTCAAGTTCCCTCACAAGCGAGCCGAGTATGCCGTTTATGAACGACGCGTCGTCCGTGCCGGAATACTTTTTGGCAAGTTCAACCGCTTCGTTCACCGCAACGGACGCAGGCACGTCGTCAACAAACATCACCTCATAGATTGCAACGCGCAGAATAGCAACGTTAATCTTTGGTATTCTGGCAAGTCGCCAGCCGCTTGCAAACTCGGTGATTTTGCTGTCAAGAAGTTCTGCATTTTCGCACAAGCCTGTGAACAGGGCTTTTGAGTAATCGCCCAGTTCCTCAAAATTTTCCTCATACAAAGCGCAGAGGTTGTCCGCCGTGTCGTCGGTAAACATACTTTCAAATGTTAAGAGAAGCGCCTGTTCTCTTTGCTTATATCTGTTCATTTATAACTCCAAAAATTAAAAGCGCCGAGCGAAAAACTATCGTCGGCGTATTTAAAATTTACTCTTCGTTTTGTAAAGGTTCGTCTGAGCCGCCGCTCTCTTCAAAATCAATTCCCGCAACAATGACATTCACCTTGGAAACAAGCTTGCCGGTCATATTCTGCACAGCCTCTTTAACATTTGACTGAACGCTCTGTGCAACAGTTCTGATTTTTTTATTCGGCTCAAGATTGAGGTATATGCTGATATTGATATCGTCGCCGTTCTGGTGAATCCTTACGGGCGACATTACCTTTAAACTACCGCTTTTGATAGTGCTTACCACGTCAACAGGTCTGTTTGAAAAAGAACTTACACCGTCAACATCCTTGGCGGCATTAGTTGCGATTGAGGCAAGTACTTCTTCAGAGATAATTACACTGCCCTTTTCGTTTGATGATGTAATTTCCATAACATTTACGCCTCCTTTGGTAATGTATTATAACACAAAGCGTATAAATATACAAGACTTAATTTTATTTATTTAGACTGTATGATGGATACATCTTCAAACGAGCAGTTTAACTGGGAAATTGCAATTTCCTTAATCTGCATAATCAGCGTGTCGCCCAGTTCCTCGGCGTCCACAATAACGTCAACCTTTTTACCGTCCGTGCTGACTACGGCAAGGCAGTTGTTTACGCCTTTTGCAGTTACAAGGGTTTCGATTTTATTCTCATTTTCTATGTTCTGCGTGAGCTGTGCCATGTCGTCGGCGGCTTTTTTGCGTGCCTGCTCGGATTCGTCTGTTTTGTCAAGTACGGACTGCAGTTTTTCAACAGCCTCGTCGCGCGTGTTCTGGCGCTCAACGCGTGCTGTGGCAAAGTATTCGTTTTCCTTGGTTGCAGCCTCGGCAGGCGCGTCCACGTATTCCGCTTCGCCGAGGTTTTTAACGCGCTCGGTTGCGTTAATCAGCGGCTGTATGCTTTCGGACAGTTTATTGTTTTCAAAATACCAGTTGCCGAGGATTCCCAGACCGAGCAGCAGCACAAACGAAGCGGCGGCAACCCTTGTGCGCTTTGCCTTTTTAACCTTTAGTTCCTGTTCGGTAAGGATTGGCTTTTTCTTTTTATCCTGCTTGGTTTCGGGTTTGGAATCGGGCTGTGTTTTTGTTTTTTCGTTATTCATTGTATCACCTTAATCTTTCAATTTTGCAACGCTGATTTTTGCGGTGGAAATGCCGTACAGCGAACTTATGCATTTAATCACATTTTCGCGCACAGCGATGTTATCGGCACCGCTGCAAACCACGGCAACGCCCTTGATTTCGGGATAAAACTCCTTAATCAGCACGGGCGATTCGCCGTTTTCGCCGTCATACAATACATATTCGCTTTCGCTGGAATAATTACCGTCGTTTGCATTTTCCGTGTTATTTTTTGCATATATGTTTTCGTTGGAATTCTTTAGCGTAATCATAACGCGGCAGCGACCGACGCCGTCAATTGAGGAAATAATCTGCTGTGTTTTGCTCTCAAGCTCTGCGGTGTATTCGGCGCAGGTAATCTCCTGCTTCTTTGAATCTGCGCTCTTTTTCGGCACGGCTTCGGACAGACCGAGAAGCAGTATTCCCACCAAGCCGATAATAACAGCGACTTTGATTTTGCTGTCCGATTTGCGCAGCTTTTTAAGCGCCTCGCCGATTTTAACTTCCAACGCGAATCACCCGCACTTTCAGCCCCAGATTGTCAAAAACAAGGTCTTTTATGTATTCAACATCCTCATCATCACTAACTGAAATCTGTATGTCGCGCACGGTTATTTCCCCTGTTGTGACATCGTAATCGGCGTTACTGCTGACCGAAAATCCCGTAACGCCTTTGCTGTTAAGAAGCGTCTTAACCTCGCTGTTTATCATACTTTCCACGGTTTCGTCCTGTTCGGTAACCAGTACATCTGAAATGCCCGATTTCGTAAAATCGAAGTCAGAGGCGTGAAAGTCGCTTAACGGAAGTATAAACGACACAAAGACAAATAGTGAAAGCGCCATTTTATAAAAGTTTTTCATACTTCCCTTTGGTGTGAGGATTGAGAATATCACCGATATTATCAGCGACACGCACACGCAGAAAGTCCACTGTTTTATAAATTCCATTTACCCACCTGCGGCTATCAGCAAGCCGATTGAAATTACCGTTGTTACTGCCGAAAGTATCAATATAACATTTGCAAGCAGAAGCGCGTCCTTAAACGAACTCAGCACAAGGCTTATACCCGAATCGCCGAACACGTCAGACACCACTGCGCAGAGCGTGACGGTCAGCCGCCAGAGCGCAACCTCAAGTATTGCAGGCAGAAACACAAACGCCACGGCGATTATGCCGACTATACCCACGCTGCTTTTAATTAGCGACGAGTAGCTTTGAATCGAGAGCAGCCCTTCGCTGATTGAAGCGCCGATTACAGGCACTACAGAGTTAATAACAAACCTCGCAGAGCGTATGCCGAGCATATCCGCCCTTGCGGACACAGCGGTTTTGATTGACAGCACGGAAACAAATGCGCCCGAAACAAATGAGATCACCCACAAAAGCACGGTTTTAAGCGATGATGTAAGCCGTTCAAGCCGCAGTTCTGCACGTATTCCCGAGCATATTCCGAGCGCAAGGAAGCAATTGACAACCGGCATAAAGATATTGCTTGCCGCAAACGACACAGCCTGCGCCATAACAAGCAGCATTGAGCCTGTGGAAAAGGCAGTTATGCCCTTACCGCTTGCAACAACAATGGCGCAAAACACGGGAATAAATGCGTAGATAAAGTTGCCTGCTACGCCGAGAGAAGCGGCGCAGAGAGTGATTGTTTTGCCCGTGCCGCTTATCAGCAGGACTGATACAATAAGCGCGGAAGCCGTGCTGAATGTGTCGCCGAGAGTGCTTTCGTTTTCCAGCTTCATACCGCGAATAAGCGCGGATATCACTATGTACACAATCACCGCTAAACAGCCTTTAAGCGGCGATTTTGCGCTTGTTGAGAGCATATCTTTAAGCACGACGAGGAAATCGGTAAAATCCATTGAAATTATGTTTTCAAAATCAAATTTATCCGCGCCGATTGCTTCGAGGTATTCATATGATTCGTCGTCGAGCGTGTCCTCAAAAAAAGAAAAATCGTATGAGGACAGATACTCGTTATATTTTTCCTTATCATTTTCCCCGGCAAAGGCGGCAAACGGCACGGCAAGAAGCAACAACAAAACAATTACAAATCTCTTCATTTTAACAGTCCACCAACTATGCTGATAATTGTGCCAAACAGCGGCAAAAGCATTGCAACCACAGCGATTTTTGCAGCCGTTTCCGTAATCGATGCAAGCGCGTTTTCGCCATTGTCGCGGCAGATGTCGGCTACGAATTGCGTAAGTATTGTTATGCCGAGCGCTTTGAGCATCAGTTTTATGTAGGAATCGGTTATGCCGGACGAGTCGGAAAACGCTTTCACCGCAACGACTATATCCGCAAGCTCGCCTGCAACTGCGCCGAAAAGCATAACGCCGCCTGCGATTGAAAGAAGCGCCGCAACCGTGCGGTTTTTATCCTTGATAATAAGCGCGCAAAACAGCACGGCAAGCGCACATCCGGCTATTTTTATCATAGATTAAACAGCGACTTAACTTCGCTGAAAAGGTCGCGGATTTGCGGTATAAGCATCATAAATACAACCACCACGCCTGCTATGGTTGTAAGCATTGCCTGGTCGTCGCGCCCCGATCGCACAAGCAGCGTGTTAAGCACCGCAACAATTATGCCTGTTGCGGCAATTTTAAAGATAAAATCAACGTCCATTTTTACCCCCGACTCACACAAAAACAAGCACTATCAGAACGCCCGAAAACGCACCGAAAGCGAGGTACAGTCCGGCATTTTTTGAGTGAGATTTTTTTAGTGTTTCTTCCTCTTTTGATATGTACTCGCAAAACGAGTCAACAAGCGCGATTTGCGTTTGCGTGTCAGACTTACCGAGTGCATGCAAAAACGACAAAACCTCTTTATTCTGGCTGTTTGACATCGGCAGTTCTGCGGCTTTTCCGCTTGCAAAATACGACTGCAAAAAGCCTTTGATGTGGGTTAATCTGCACTCTTCTACTATCTGCTCAATCAGCAGATTTATCGGCGTTGCGCGGTACATAAAATCGCGTTTTAACGCGTCGCACAGCACAACAAATTCACGGCAAATCACCAGCCGTTTTTTTGAGTTTTCATACATCGCCGCGCCCACCGTGCAGGTTGAAAGAAGCACTGTTATTATTCCTGCAAATTTCACTGTAAACCTCCTGCGCATCAATAATTTCCGCCGTATAAGTAACGCCGCAAAGCAGCACGATATACGAAAATTCGCCCGTTTCGAGCAGTTTTTTAATTATGCTTTTGCGGTACAAATCCGCCCTGCTTCCGATATGCACGGACAGTGCAAAGCTGATGCCAGACGAAAATGCGGCTGTTATTGCTTCAACCTCGCTCTCACGCGAGATTTCATCGCAAATAATCATTTCAGGCGAGAGTGTACGCGTGGCAATATCTATACCGAGAGCCTTTGGAAAAGACGACAAAACGTCTGTGTTTACACCCGTTTCAAGCGCGCTTTCGGTCTGCGGTTTGCCTGCAAGCTCACCGCGCTCGTCAATCAGTGCAACCTTTTTATACCTGTCGTTAAACCCGTTTGAAAGCTGATAAGCCATATCGCGAAGCAGCGTGGTTTTGCCGCTTGCAGGCATACCTGCCACGATAACTGACGGGAACGAATTAACATAAAGGCAGTTTAGCACACTGTCACTGCAACCCTTGATCCGGCGCGGTATTCTGATATTCAGAGAGGTTATATTGCGCACGGATGCTACACGGTCTTTATTCATAACCGCAGTGCCGCAGATTCCCACGCGCGCGCCGTTTTGAAGTGTAATAAAACCCTGTTTAATCTGCTCTTCGTTAGAATAAATCGAATACTCGCACATTTTGAGGAACAGCCTGTCGACATAATCCGCGTTTGTTTTTATGCAGCGGGAATCAGGATGCTCGCTGATTTCGCCCTTCTTATCAACAAACAGGCAGGTGTTTTTGGCAACGAGTACAATAAAGTTGTTTTTTCTGATTCTTATTTCGGTAATGCAGGACATAATATCCTTGTCAATACCGCAAAGCGCTTCCCCTGCCTCGCCGCCGAAATACTGCAAAACGCCCTTAACTGCGTTCAAATAACCACCTCAATAATTTGTATGCGGACAAGGTGTAAATATTACAAAGATGTTAATTTTGGCAAAAAGCAATTGAAGTATAAGCGGCGGTGTGATAAGATGTTTTAAGTATTTATTTTATAAGGTGTTAATGATGGATATTACTACTTCAAATAATAAACTTTTCGCCAACAAATTCTTTAACGGCGAAACGGTGAATTACGGCATCTGCTTTATGGCAGTAAGCTTTTTATTCATAGTACTAAAACAGTTTTGCAAAATCACCTTTGGTATGAGCGCCACCGTTGCAGTGACGGTATCTTTTGTGATTGCGGCTGTTTTTTTGTTTTTGCTTGAGCGCAAATATGTGTTTAACAAAAAGGTTAAAACCGCACTGCCGCTGCAAGCCGCTTTGAGTGTTGTACGGCTTATTGTGGACTTTGGCTTTTACAAGTTAAGCGAGTTTTTATTCGGCAACATTTTGCGCGGACCCGACGCGTTGGTGTGCATTATTGCGGCAACGCTTATGCTCGTTTTCAATTACTATTTTGACAGGCTGATTGTGTTTGACTGCCGCTCAAATCCCGTTAATAACTACAACGGCAGAGCGTACAAGCTGTTTTTTGACAACCGTTTTGTAGTGCTTGCTGGCGTGGTTGCGTTTGCCTGCATATCGTTTGTATACATTGTATTAAAGGCGTTTCCGTACGGCGAAATCACTGTTATGCGTATGGATTTGTACCACCAGTACGGTCCGCTTTACTGCGAGCTTTTTGACAGGGTTACAGAGCATAAAAGCTTTATATATTCCTGGGTTTCGGGCGGCGGAACCTCTTTCCTCGGCAACTATTTTAATTATTTATCCTCGCCGTTTTCATTTATAATTCTGCTGTTTGACCGCAACCAGATGCCGTATGCCATCACCACAATGGTTATGGTTAAGTGCGTGCTTTCATCCGTAACCTTTGCGTATTACCTTAAAATTTCACAAAAAAGTCACTGCTACGCAAGCGCCGCTTTCGGCACGCTGTATGCGTTTTGCGCTTACTTCCTTGCGTACTACTGGAACATTATGTGGCTTGACGGCATGATTCTGTTCCCGCTTATCATCCTCGGTATTGAAAAAATCGTTGATAACCGCAAGCCTTTATTGTACATTGCTTCGCTTACAGTGCTGCTTTACAGCACCTACTACATCGGTTTTATGACCTGCCTGTTTGCGATTGTTTACTTTATTGCTTACTTCCTTATTTCTTCAAACCCTGCAGACACGCCGTCTGCGCCGGTTAAACCGAAGAATACAGAGGGCAAAAAGGTTGTATTTTCGCTTGAGCCGCTGCGCCGCAACAAGTTCATCAGCAGCGGTTTCACCTTCGCTGCATCCTCGGCGTTTGCAGGTATGCTGTGCGCAGTAACGCTTATTCCGATATACCTTATTCTGCAGTCGTCATCCGCGACTTCTGACTCGTGGCCGTCGAGCACGGAAACGTACTTTGACCTGCTTACGCTTATCACCTCGCACCTCGCAGGACTCACCACAACAATACGTTCTTCGGGCGAGGATGTACTGCCGAACATTTACTGCGGCATACTGCCTGCTCTCCTGCTGCCGCTTTACATTATGAACAAAAAAATCGGCATTAAGGAAAAGACTGTAAACGTACTGCTGATACTGCTGTTTGTGTTCAGCTTTAACAACAACTACGCAAACTTTATCTGGCACGCACTGCACTTCCCTAACGATTTGCCGTACCGCTTTTCGTTTATGTATTCGTTCTTAATCCTTGTAATCGGATACAGAACGCTTAAGTATATCAAGGGAATCGGGTACAGGGATATCGCGATTGTGGGTATGTTCTGGGTAATGCTTGTGATGTTTTACCAGAAGTTCCCTACAGAGAAGTTTGCAGGCTTTACAATCTACGTTTCGCTCGGTCTAATTATGGCGTGGACTGCCGTTTTGCTCGTTATACGCAAAGGCAATCTTACTAAGTTCATACTCGGTGTAACGGTGTTATCTATCGCATTTTGTGAAATCATTATTGCCGACACTGCTGCAATTCCGTTAACTCACACTCAAGCTGAATATCTTGAGAACTATGCTGCGTATCAGGACACGATTGAGCACGTGGAAAAAAATGACAAGGACTTTTACCGCCAGGAGCTCTGCTACCTTGATACGCGTATGGACCCGTGCCTGTACGGATATAACGGCATATCCGTATTCTCGTCAATGGCGTACGAAAAGTATTCGGGGCTGCAGTACTCGCTCGGTATGTTCGGCAACAGGATTAACTCTTACACATACAACACGCAGACGCCTGTTTACAATATGATGTACAACATTAAGTACCTCACACAGCGCCCGACGAGCATTACACCGTCCGACGATTTTTATGAGATGTACTATGCAGGCAAGGACGGACAGACTGACGTGTTCAAAAACAAATACTATATGCCGATTGCGTTTGTGACATCAAATGAGATTGACAAATGGGAGTGTGAGGAAGGCAACCCGTTTGACGTGCAGGAGGACTTTATTGACCGCGCTGCAGGTGTGAGCAACATCTTTGTTCCGTGCAAGTATGTATCCACACAGACCTATAACTGCGACTGCGAGGATATAACTGAAAACGGCGTATATTCCTTCTCAAAAGACGGTGAAAGCGATAGCGGCACTATTGACGTTACGCTTGAGGCTGCTACCGACAGCAACCTGTATATTTACATCTCGTCAAGCGGCATTGACAACGTTAACTACTACTGGGATAACGACGGCGAAACAGCAGACCAGTATATTGACGAGCCTTACATTATGGATTTGGGCAAGCACAAAAAGGGCGAGCAGATTCGCGTTGAGCTCAGCCTTGCAGGTATGGAAACCGACAGTTCGATTGTTGATTTTTACGCCTACAGCATTGACAAGGATGTGTTTGAATCCGCCTATGATGTGCTTAAAAACGGCAAAATGGACGTTACAAAGCACGGTGACACCTTTATTGAAGGCACTGTAAATGCAGGCTTTGACGGATATCTTTACACCTCTATCCCCTACGACGAGGGCTGGTCCGTTTACATTGACGGCGAGAAGGTTAAAACTTTTGAAATCGGCGACTGTATGCTTGCTACAACGATTAAACCGGGCAAGCACACCGTTAAGTACAAGTTTACGCCTAAAGGCTTGAAGTATGGCGTTGTTATCAGCGCCGCTGCATGGCTGTGCGTTATTGTGCTTTGTGTTTACAGGTTCCTTGTACGAAAAGGCAGAAAAAAGCAAATTCAAACATTGTTAATAATATAAGTATTGAACAAAAGAGCAATTTGTTGTAAAATATAAAAAATTGTATAAACGTGTAAATACGAGAGGAGTTACAAAATGCCAAGAATCACTGCACAAGAGGTACAGACAATTCCGTATGGTCCACTGGGTATAGTTGCCCTTCCCGGTTGCGAAGAGCTTGCAAGGAAGATTGACAAGTACATCGTTACCTGGCGTGAAGAGCAGGTTGAAAAGCAGGAACATCTGATTTCGTTTTACGGCTATCAGCGCGATACGTATATGATTGAAACGAGCCTTGTACGTTTCGGTTCAGGTGAAGGTAAAGCCGTTATCAGCGACACTATCAGAGGCTACGACCTGTTTATAGTTGCCGACTGCTTTAACTATTCCGTAAAATACAAAATGTACGGTATGGACGTTCCGAAGTCGCCTGACGACCATTATTCCGATTTAAAGCGCGTTATCTCTGCGGCTTCAAGCAAGGCAAAGAGAATTAACGTTATTATGCCTATGCTTTACGAAGGCAGGCAGCATAAGCGTTCATCAAGAGAATCTCTTGACTGTGCAATGGCACTGCAGGAACTCATCGATCTCGGCGTTGAGAATATCATCACATTTGACGCGCACGACCAGAGAGTTCAGAACTCAATTCCTCATAAATCGTTTGAAAACGTAATGCCTACATACCAGATGATTAAGGCGCTGGTTGAAACGGTTGACGACTTGTCAATCGACCCGGATCACCTTATGATTATCTCGCCTGATGAAGGCGCGATGCACAGATGCATTTACTTTGCAACGCAGCTCGGCGTTAACCTTGGTATGTTCTACAAGCGCCGCGACTACACGCAGGTTGTAAACGGCAGGAACCCGATTGTTGCGCACCAGTACCTTGGTGAGAGCGTTGAGGGCAAAGACCTTATCATCGTTGACGATATGATTTCGTCAGGTGAAAGTATGCTTGAGGTTGCACGCAAGCTCAAGGAACTCAAGGCTAACAGAATCTTTGTTTGCTGCTCGTTCGGTCTTTTCTGCAACGGACTTGAGGTGTTTGACAAGGCGCACGAGGACGGCATTTTTGAAAAGTTATATACTACCAACGGCATCTATCAGCCGCCCGAGCTTCTTGCGCGTGACTGGTATGAAAGCGTTGAGCTTTCAAAGTATCTTGCTTATTTTCTTGATACAATCAACCACGATTTATCAGTATCTTCACTGCTTAATTCGTCAAGCAAGATTCATCAGTTGCTTATAAATAAAGGACTCAAAAAATAAAAGGACTTGACTGCTATGAAAATCAAAAAGTTATCTAAAAAACAGCTTATTGTTTTTATAATTATTGCGGTGCTTCTCGTCGTAACCGTACCTACGGGTATTTACTGTGGCGTTAAGCAGGAAACACCTGCCCAAGTTTTTTCGCAGATGTTTACGGATGAGGATAAGCTAATCAACAAGTGGCAGAGCGAAAAGGCTGCTTCGGCTTACGAATTCAGGGATGACGGCACTTACGAGAGCTACATAAGCACATTCAGCTTTACCGGCAACTACAAGGTTGAGGGCAAAAAACTGATACTGTTTAACCCCGGTTCAAACGGTAAGGTTGTATATAAATATGACATTGGCAAAAAGGGCAACATCACCACGCTCACCCTTGTGCTGCTTGAGCAAAACGGCACAAAGGCAGAGGATGAAGACGAGGTCGTTTACAAGCAGGTTGACCACATCAACACAAAGTCTATTACAGACCTGTTCAGCGACTATGCCAACGACATTAAAGAGGAGAAATCCGAAGATAAGTAACAATTAAAGCCGTCGATAAGACGGTTTTAATTTTGCATAAATTCTCCGCTGTTTTCATATGATTACCGAAGGGGTAATAATATGAAAAGATACGATGTAGATAAACGGTGCATAGAACTCGGCGTATATATTGCCGAAAGCGGCGCAACGGTCAGGCAGGCGGCAGAGGTATTTGGCATATCGAAATCGACTGTACATATTGACGTAACAAAGCGGCTAAAACAAATAAAACCTGCGCTTTACAGCGAGGTTGAAAAGGTTTTGCAAACCAACAAGGCGCAGCGGCATATCCGCGGCGGCAACGCCACTAAAGAAAAATACAGACAAATGGCAAAAAAATGTTGATTTACACGCTTTAATATGTTAAAATATTTGTATTAAAACTAGGAAGTATAATTATGAAACTTGGATTTATCGGCTGCGGAAATATGGCTACTGCCATTATCGGCGGCATAGTTGAAAAAGAAATTGTACAAGGCGGCGACATCAATGTTTTTGACGTTTATTCCCCCGCCGCAGAAGCGTTAAATAAGGCTTACGGCGTGAACGTGCTTGACGGCGAAATCAGCGTAGTTAAGCAGTCCGACGTGGTTGTGCTTGCAGTTAAGCCGAACGTACTCGGCAGCGTGCTGACAAAGATTAACATTGCACTTGACGAGAGCGACACGCTGCTTATTTCTATTGCAGCAGGCAAGGACCTTGCGTTTATGCGCTCAATGCTGTCGCACGACAACAGAATTATCCGCGTTATGCCTAACATCAATGCAAAGGTAGGCGCGGCGATTTCCGCTTTCACGGCAAACTCAAATGCAACTGACGATGATAAGGAAACCTGCAGGACGCTATTTGAGGGTATAGGCAGCGTTATGGAACTTGACGAGGCGCAGTTCCCGCTTTTCGGCGTGCTTGGCGGCTGTTCCCCTGCTTTTGCCTATATGTTTATTGACGCGCTTGCAAGAGCAGGCGTACAAAACGGAATGAAAAAGGACGTTGCGCTTGAAATCGCAGCGCAGGCTGTTCGCGGCAGCGCGGAGATGATTCTTAAAAGCGGCATACATCCGTATGAATTGATTGATATGGTTTGCTCACCGGGCGGCACTACCATTGAAGGTGTGCAGTCGCTTAAGGCTGACGGGCTTGAAAACGCTGTTACAAACGCAGTTAACAAGGCGGTTGAAAAGGACAGTAAGTTATAGTAAACAAGTGCTTTTGCACTAATTATAAAGTAAAGGAGTATAATTTATGAGGTACGAAATTCAAGGCGGTAGCTTTCCGGTTGCAATTTGTAATCTGGAACCTAACGAAACAATGATCACAGAAGGCGGCGGCATGAGCTGGATGAGCCCGAATATGCAGATGCAGACAACGTCTAACGGCGGCATCGGCAAAATGCTCGGCAGAATGGTTACTAAAGAGAGCCTGTTCCAGAACAAATACACCGCAATGGGCGGTCCCGGCATGATTGCATTTGCAAGCAGCCTTCCGGGTGAGATTATGGCGCTCAACATTGCACCTGGCAGCGAGTACGTTGCACAGAAGGCATCATTCCTTGCAAGCACTGAGGGCGTACAGCTTTCCACCTTCTTCCAGAAGAAACTCGGCGCAGGCTTCTTTGGCGGCGAAGGCTTTATTATGCAGAAGCTCAGCGGTCAGGGTGTTGCTTTTGTTGAGATTGACGGCTCGGCTATTAAATACCAGCTTGCACCCGGTCAGCAGATGATTGTTGACACAGGTCACGTAGTGCTTATGAGCGCAACCTGCAGCATGGACGTGCAGACTGTTAAAGGCGTTAAAAACATGATGTTCGGCGGCGAAGGTCTGTTTAACACAGTAGTTACAGGCCCCGGCGAAGTAATCCTGCAGACTATGCCTGTACCGAAGCTTGCCGGCGCTATCCAGCCGTATGTAGCAACATCAGGTTCATAAATCAATAATTACACAAAAAACGCACTGCAAATGCAGTGCGTTTAATTTTTATTACATATACTTTTTAATTTCATCGACCTTGTTGAGCTGTTCCCACGGAACGTTCAGGTCTTCCCTGCCCATATGGCCGTATGCGGCAACGTTTTTGTAAATCGGTCTGCGCAGATCGAGCTCTCTGATGATAGCTGACGGGCGGAGGTCGAATACCTTATTTACGATTTCGCTGATTTCCTCGTCCGACTTAACACCTGTGCCGAAGGTGTCAACAAGCACGGATACAGGCTTTGCAACGCCGATTGCATATGCAAGCTCAACCTCGCACTTATCTGCAAGACCTGCGGCAACAACGTTCTTTGCAACCCATCGCGCAGCGTAAGCGGCAGAACGGTCAACCTTAGTCGGGTCCTTGCCTGAAAATGCGCCGCCGCCGTGACGAGCATAGCCGCCGTATGTATCAACAATAATCTTGCGTCCTGTCAAGCCTGAATCGCCCATAGGACCGCCGATTACAAATCTGCCTGTCGGGTTAACGTAGAAGATTGTGTCATCATCCATAAGTTCTGCAGGAACAGTAGCCTTGATTACCTTTTCAATAATATCGCTGCGAAGCTGCTCAAGCGTAACATCCTCGCTGTGCTGTGAGGATACAACAACCGTGTTAACCTTAACCGGCTTGCCGTCGTAGTACTCAACAGTAACCTGTGTTTTACCGTCGGAATAGAGGTAAGGCAGGGTGCCGTTTTCGCGTACTTCGGTGAGCTTTTGCGCAAGCTTGTGAGCAAGTGAAATCGGAAGCGGCATAAGTTCCTCTGTTTCGTTGCAGGCATAGCCGAACATCATACCCTGATCGCCTGCGCCGTTGAGGTTGTCCGCATCGTCCTCGTTATTCTTAAGTTCATAGGACTTATCAACGCCCATAGCGATATCGGGTGACTGCTTGTCAAGCGCAGTGAGTACTGCGCAGGTGTTGCCGTTGAAGCCCTTTTTGTCGTCATCGTAGCCGATTTCGCACACGGTTTTGCGCACGATTGCAGGAATGTCAACCTGTGCGGTAGTAGTGATTTCGCCCATAACAAGCACCTGACCTGTTGTGCAGGTGGTTTCGCACGCAACGCGCGACATTGGATCCTGCTCAATCATAGCGTCAAGAATAGCGTCTGATATTTGATCGCAAATCTTGTCGGGATGTCCCTTGGTGACAGATTCGCTTGTGAAAAGATACTTTGACATAATGAATCCCCTTTTCGTTATTTTATATAATAATATACGATTGACCCTGCAAAGTCAATGATTATTTTATTCGTTCTCTTCAGCTTCCAGAACAAAGGCGTCGTCCTCGTCGAGTTCGGCGTCGTCCTCGGATTCTTCAGGCTCGAGGACATCCATATTCTCCGCCTTCATATACTGCTCGGTGTTATACAGAACAAGCAGGTCGTCGATATCCTCGGTTTCAAACAACGCGTACACATCGTCGTCAAAATAGCGCACGTCCACCATAATTATGTGCGAATAGTTGCAGCACAAAAACGGAACGAGCGAGTTAGCAAAGCTGTCCTTCATAAGCAACAGCGTTTTGCCGTTTTTGCAGTCGGTGGTTATGTCTATACGCGCGAAGTTGCCGCCGAGGAAGTAGTCGTACTTCGACTTTTCCTTGAGCATTTTATCGGCGTAGAGCGTGGTTGTGTTCTTTTGTTCACCGTTGTAATCGACCTTAACCTTTACGCCCGTGTCGTACTTTGTAATGGTGTCGGGCGACTTCCTGACCTGTACCTTGTCGAAGGTAGAGCCGTAGAAATCAGTTGCTACGTCCAGCGACTTGAAGTTATCTATGCTGACAGGCTCAACGCCAAGTGAATCCGCGATTTCGCAGTATGCGTAGTACGCGCCGAGGCTTGTCCAGTGGTGGTCGGTTTTATAGAAAATATACTCATCGTCGTGCTGCTGCAGCGCTTTGTACAAGTCAGGTGTCTTAACGCTGTCCGCACCGTCGAGCGTATCCTCAATCGCATAAGACGCGTCATACGGAATGAGGTTGTTAGGCAGGTTTTTCTTGAGTACGTCGGACTTTGAAGGCACAAACGCGCAAACGGTATTGATTTCGTAATCCTCGCTTGCGTATCTGAGGAAATAGTTCATATTCTTTTCGTTGTACTCAAGCACGTCCTCGTCAAAATCAGCGTCGGAAAACTTTTCCATAAAATAGTCGTTTTTGCCGATGTACACGCCGTTTATTTCCTTTTTGCCGAGAGCGAGCATTATGTTTGTTTTTATGTTTACAAACGTGCTGCGCCACTCAAACTGGTCGCTGAGGTAATCGCTGTAATCCTGCTGAAAACTGCCGTCCAGCACGGAATCAAGCGCAATTTCGGGCATAGTCATAAGCGCCCTGTTTTCGTCAACGGAAAAGTCCTTCTTTTTACCGAAAACAGAGAACGATGTGAAGAATACTATAACTGCGAGGAACACGCATATAAGGGAAATACTTAACTTCTTTTTCATAGCGCTACCTCAGAATCTGAAATACAAAAACGGGTTGTACGAATCCGAAACGAGAAACGCCACGCAAAGCGCAAACGCAACCACGGTGAACAGAATCTGAAACGCTGTGTCGGAAACGTCGGTTTTGATAATCTTTTTGTACAGTCGCTTTGGATAATCTGTAGAGAAAACCATTGCGATAATAAGCACTGCCGCATAGTTTGCAAGGTAGTACAGCGTGTTGCTGTCTGCAAATGCAGTTTTGCCGATAAGCGCGCTGACATAGTACGCGCCGTCCGCGTAGTCGGAATAAGCAAAGATTGCACAGCCGATTACGAACAGCCCTACTGCGTAGATATTGGCTACAATCGGGGGCATCTTTTTAAGGTACTTGCCGAGGAAGAATTTTTCTATAAGCAAAAGCACGAAGTAAAAGAGTCCCCACAGCACAAAGTTCCACGAAGCTCCGTGCCATAAGCCCGTAAGCCCCCACACGATGAACATATTTAGCACCTGACGAGCCTTGCCCTTGCGGTTGCCGCCAAGCGGTATGTACAGATATTCCCTGAAAAATGCGCCGAGCGAGATATGCCAACGCTGCCAGAGCTCTGTAATGCTCTTTGACTGGAAGGGGTAAACAAAGTTTTCCAGAAACTTGAAGCCGAACATCCTGCCAAGACCGATTGCCATATCCGAATAACCCGAAAAGTCGAAGTAAAGCTGCAACGTAAACGCGATTACACCGAGCCACGCAGTAGCGGTTGTAAGCCCCGTGGTCGTGGCGGAAATCTGCGAAAACATCTCGCCCACTGTGTTTGCAATAAGCACCTTTTTTGACAGACCGAGCATAAAGCGCTTGATGCCGTAGGCGAAGTCGTCCGCTGTAATCTTGCGTGAGTTGAGTTCCGCCGCAACGGTTTTGTACTGAACGATAGGACCTGCGATAAGCTGCGGGAACATCGAAACATACGCACCGAAAGTGATGATATTGTGCTGTGCGTCGACCTTGCCGCGGTAGACGTCAATCGAATATGAGAGCGTCTGGAACGTGTAAAACGAAATACCAATCGGCAGAATCAGATCGAGGTTCGGAATACTTGTACCGAATATGCCGTTAACCGTGTTAATCAGGAAATCGGAATACTTAAAGAATCCCAACAGTCCGAGGTTCACAACAACAGAGCAGAGCAAAGATAACTTTGCTCCGAGATTGCTGCCCTTTTTGCGGGAATATTCAATTGCCCTGCCCACCGAGTAGTCCAGCACTGTTGAAAACAGCATAAGTAATATGTACGCCGGATGATCCCAGCCGTAGAACACGAGCGAAACGATGAACAAAACAAAGTTCCTGCAGTTTTTCGGCGAGATGAAGTACAGTATAAGGACTATCGGCAGAAATCTGAACAGAAATAAAATACTGCTGAAAACCATTTAATACTATTTTACTGCCTTTTTAATTGCGTTTATTGCCTTTTTGTTTGCGTTTGTGTCAATCATTACAATGTAAACATAGCCGTTTGTAGAACCTACTTTACAGTTCTTAAAGAGTTTTTTGCCCTTATCGGACAGGTAGTTCTTCATCGAAGCCTCTTCGTTATTCTTATACTTGGTAAGCTGCGATTTAACAGTTTTAACGCTTGTACCCTTTGCAGGCTTTGCAATCATAATAAGGTACTCTGCCTTTGTTTTGCTGCCAACCATTTTAGAAGCTGCATAGTAGCTGCTGAGAGTTGAGGTCTTAACTCCGAAAACTCTCTTTTTACCCTTAACTCTGTTCTTTGAACTGAGCGGGAAGGACTTGCCGTAAGCCTTTTGCACTGCAACGTAAGCCTGCGCAGGCTTTGAAGCCGCCTGTGCAACAGAGCCGCTTACGGTGAAAGCCGAGAACACAGTCATTATTGCAAGAATAAGGCTGAGGATTTTAACTGAAGTGTTTTTCTTTGTTGCTGTCATTTTTCAATTCCCCCTGTTATTTGTGTGATTTAGCATATTTTAACATCTGTTTACCAAACAGTTTTGCACTTGATGTGTTCCAGTGGCAACCGTCGCCGCCGTCGTATTTATCAAGCAGATAACCGTTGCTGTCTTTAAACGGCGCCGTAAAGTCGTAGTAAGCGCAGCCGTATTTTTGCGCCATCTTTTTCTGCGCTGCGTTGTACTTTTTAAGGCGCGGCTTTTTGGCGATTGTTGAGCCGCTGTTCGCCTTTGTGGGTGGTGCGGAAAGTATGATAACCTCCACATTTTTGCGCGATTCAAACAAATCTTCAAGCGCATAGGAATAATACTCGATTACACCCTTGTCGCTTTTATAATGAATCTCGTTCATGCCGAGCATAAAGAACACTCTGTCGGGCTTAAGGCTGATAAGCTTCTCACAGCCGGAAACCTGCGCGCCGCCTGCGGAAAAGTAGTTATTTTCATAAAACGTATAGGGACCCATACCGACTTTTGAGATGTATGTTGCGCCGGGTATACCGTTGTAGAGCTTAACGCCTTCCATAACGGAATCGCCAACAAACACGGTCTTTTTAGCCTTGATTGCAACCGCAGCGGAATACTTGCTGAAAGCGTTCTGACCGCTGAATTTGCGCCAGCCCCTTACCTTGTAGTAATAGGTTTTATGCACCTTTGCGGATTTGTCGGTATAACTTCTTGCCTTTTCGCCGAGGGTGGCAATTTTTTTATAACCTTTATCCTTTTTAGTAGAACGGTAAACTACGTACTTCTTGGCGCTTTTAGCCTTCTTCCACGTTACAACAGGCTTTGAGGTAAGGTTGCAGTAGCCGCTAACGGCAGGCTTTGCAACAACGTCTTTAGTACTTATCTTAAGTGCCTCGCTGTATTCGCCGTACGTTTTAACGCCGTCAACCGTTTTATATGCGCGCACCTTGAAGGTGTACTTTGTTGACCAGCGAAGTTTAACCGCTTTGTATGTTGTATCGGTTGTGGTGTAGTGGGCTTCCTTTTTAGTTTCAGGCTTATAGAGTGAAACGTAGTAGCCCTCTGCATTTTCCGTTTCATCCCACTTAACAGTGATTGCTGTTGCGGTTGTGCCGCCTGATTTAAGCCCTGTTACCTGCGCAAGTTCGTCCCCTTCAGCATAAGCAACTGCGGTGCAGGTGAGCACGCAAAGCAGCATAAGGAACGAAAGCGCAACGGATATTCGCTTTTTCATTAAAAATTCCCCCAAATGATTATTATATTTATTATAATATTTTTAATATCTTTAGTCAACAATTATTGTTGCTTTGCAACATAAATAGATGATTTTTCTGATTATTGGCTATTTTACACAAAAAAATGCCCAAATTTAAAATAAATATTGTATGAACACTTGTAATTTGTTTAGAATTAGTTTATAATTACTGTGAATATTAATGATTGCATAAATTAAGGAGGAAAAATTTATGGCAAAAAAAACCGTATTTCTTACCGGCGGTACCGGTAATATGGGCTGGGCTGCTGTTCAGGAAATGTTAAAGCACCCCAACGACATTAATCTGAAAATCCTTGCAAGAAAAAGCCCTAAAAACGAAGAGCTTTTAAAGGGACTTATGGCAAAGCCGAACGTTCAGATTGTATGGGGCGACCTTACAGATTACGACAGCCTGCTTGAAGGTATCACAGGTGCAGACTACGTGCTTCACGTTGGCGGTATGGTATCCCCTGCGGCTGACTGGAAACCGTACAGAACACAGAAAACAAATATCGGCGCAGCAGAGAATATCTGCAAGGCTGTACTTGCACAGCCTGACCCGGACGCAGTTAAGGTTTGCTACATAGGCACAGTTGCCGAAACAGGCGGACGTAACTATCCTATCCACTGGGGACGCTGCGGCGACCCGATTAAGGTTTCTATTTACGACCACTATGCTGTATCAAAGGTTGTTGCAGAGCGCACCTTCGTTGAAAGCGGCATCAAAAACTGGGTTGTAATGCGTCAGTCGGGTATCCTTTATCCTAACATTCTTAAGAATATGGACCCGATTATGTTCCACGTTCCGATTAACGGCGTGCTTGAGTGGTGCACAGTTGAGGACTCCGGCAGACTTATGTGCAACCTTGTGCTTGAGGACGCTGCAGGCAACCTCGGCGCAGACTTCTGGAACCACTACTACAACATCGGTTCAGGTGAAGAATACAGAATTTCCAACTACGAGTTTGAGCAACTGCTTCTCGGCACGCTCGGTCTTGCAGGTCCGGAAAAACTATTTGACGCTAACTGGTTCACGCTCAAGAACTTCCACGGTCAGTTCTACGCTGACGGCGACAAGCTTGAGGAATATCTCCACTTCCGTGAGAATCTTCCTGTTAAGGATTACTTCAACCGTCTTGCAGATCAGGTTGAATTCTACTTCAAGATTCCGCGTTATCTTCCCAAGAGCGCAGTTGCAGCAGCAGCTAAGCCGTTTATGAAGAAGCTTGCACAGACCAAGGACTTCGGTACTCTTGACTGGGTTAAGACAAAGAATCCTGTTCGTCTTTCCGCTTACTACGGCTCATACGAGGATTGGGAAGCAATTCCGAAGGATTGGAAAGACTTTGAAATCCGCGAATTTGACAAGCGTTCTGAAGCTGCTGACGAATTCAAGCTTGACCACGGTTATGATGAAAGCAAGCCTGAGAGCGAGCTTACACTTGACGATATGAAGCAGGCTGCTAAGTTCCGCGGCGGCGAATGCCTGAGCAAGAAGATGAAAAAGGGCGACCTTTCAACAAAGCTCAAGTGGAAATGCGGTTACTGCGGCGCTGAGTTTGAAGCGTCACCGAACCTTATCCTGCTTGGCGGTCACTGGTGCCCCGAGTGCTACGTTCCGCAGAAGGCTTGGGATTACGACAATATCGCAAAGACAAATCCGTTCTTTGCACAGGTTTGGTACCCGAGCCACAAAGAGGATGAATGTAACGTTTATAAGTTCGACGACCTCTTCCAGGTTGACGGCGTTAAATGGGACGACATCAAGAGATAATACATACAAAAAACACCTTGCAGCAATGCAAGGTGTTTTTTAGTGGACAGTAGACAGTGGATAGTGGATAGTGATTTATGAATAGTACCCATCCTCACCGAGCAGTCATTTTTATTATATCTTCTCATTTATCGCTTCTAAAAAGCCTTCATTATCTTTTAGTGAAAACAGCACAACGTATTGTTCTTCGCCGTTTTGAACGGCAAGTCTGACACAGTCCTTACTGTTACCTCCGGTAAAATACCCTTTTTCCTTATTAAAGCTGCGAAAAAACATAATTATCGAATATATAAATAATCCGCCAAGACCGCGTGTGTGCATTCTATTATGGGAAAGCAGCGGCTCTCGTTTTGAATCACCAAAATAGCAATAATCTGTAACATCAGAATATTTTATCATTTTTACTTTCTTAAAGCCGCTGATTTCCATATAATTGTCGTACAAAAATACGCCATATAATCGTTTCCTTCTGTAAAGGACAATTATGATATAAACGGAAATATAAAAAGCAATCGAATAAATCAAAACCCGAATGGAATAATCTGACGTAACATAATTGAGTGCACAAAACAGACCGCAAATGTAAAAATAAGCAATTGAAAGCACAATTATTACTACCTTTGGTGTTTCTGAATATTCAAAATATTTCATACTTAATCCTTTATGAATAGTACTCATCCTCGCCGATGAGCCATTTTTTTGGGTTTTCGTCGATGTATTGCAGGTGCAATAAGTAATCGTCCTCGTCACGGATGATGTGATCGTGGAACGAACGTTGCCAGATCGAAGTATTACACCGTTTATTTGTAAATCGTTTAAATGTTGACACCCACATTGATACAAGAGAATTTGTAGGGGTCGGCGTCCCCGACGACCCGGTTACTATGTTTAATAATATATGAATATGATTTGGCATAATAACATATTTTTCAGCAACAATATTTTCATATACATTATTCATTTCAATGATTTGGTTATCAATTATTGTGCCGTAATACGAAAGGTTGATTTTCGGGGCGTCGGGGACGCCGCCCCCTACAACGCTTGAAAGAAACTTTGCTTTTTCTTTCGTGCATATTGTGATGAAATATGCTCCGTTTGATGAATAATCGTAATTCTTTAACCTGTTGCGTTTACGAATGGGTTTATAGTCGGCTTCTGCGATGTGCAGGAGTTTTTCTTTTTGATTGAGGGTTGGATTGCCGGATACATCGCTAATCAGTTTGTCAAGCTCATCGGCAATCTGCTTGCCCTCAAAGCCGATTTGCTTTAACTCATTGCCGCCTATTGCAAGGTCGCTGATTCTGTACGGTTCGCCGCTGTTGATGATTTCGATTGTCTGAAGTTTAATCCTTTTGAGCGTGTCGATTTCAGGCATTGACAAGTCAAGGTTGTGGCTCATCAAATCCGCTATTTTGAAGTCAATATAATCAAGCGTCAGGTCCTCGCCGAGATTGCGCAGCCATCGCTTGATATTTGACGGCTTGGGAGTGATGTAATAATCGTGGTTTGCAATCAGCGTCTGCACCTTGTGCTTAATCCCGTTGCTTGCGTGCAGGCGGTCAAGTATGACGCGCGCCTTCTGCTCGCTGATAATCGGGTGACCTTTGAAGTGATCCTGCCCATTGTCGTCAGTCGTTTTTACAAACGGCTTGCCGATGTCGTGGAACAGCATTGCAAGGCGCATATAGTCCTTTTTGGGTGTAAGAGCAACCGACTTAACTATGTGCGTATACACGTCGTAAAGGTGCCATTTGCTGTGCTGCTCAAAGTCAAAGCACGGCGCAAGTTCGGGCAAAACAACGGCAAAAACGTCGCGGTATTTAAGCAGAATATCCTCGCAGTAATCCCCGAGTAAAAGCTTGACAAGCTCGGTATAAATGCGCTCGGTTGCGATGTTTTTAAGCAGGTCTTTATTGTCAAAAACCGCCTGCGAAGTATGCTCTTCAATATCAAAGCCAAGCACTGCGGCAAAGCGTAGCGCACGCATAATGCGCAGCGCGTCCTCTTTAAAACGCCTGTCGGGGTCGCCGACTGCGCGGATTATCTTATTATTTATATCCTCAACGCCGCCGAACTCGTCTACAATCCCGACCTCGTCATTATACGCAAGCGCGTTAACCGTAAAATCGCGGCGCGCAAGGTCGTCTTTAAGATTGCGCACAAACTGCACATTTTCCGGATGGCGGTTGTCAAGATAATCGCCGTCGGTGCGGAAGGTCGTAATCTCATACGATTCACGCTCTATAACAGCGGTAACCGTGCCGTGCTTGATACCCGTTTCGACAAACTTGATGCCGTTATCGGCAAGCACAGCCTCAACCTCCTGCGGTGTTGCGGAAGTGGTTATATCGATATCCCCTGCTTCGCACCCCATAATGCTATCGCGCACAAAGCCGCCGACGGCGTACGCATCGTACCCCGCGGCGGTGAGTGTGGCTATTAACTTTTTAGCGTTAACAGGTAATTCCATAATTATACTTCCGTTATTTTTGCCGGATTGCCGAATACTATTAGCGGTGATTAGATGAATCCGTATGCTACTTACACGCTGTTGTTTTTGCTTGGCGGCAACGCCTACTGCGCGATTGAACTGCTGTACCGTGCAAGAACGCACTACAGTATGTTTTTCTGCGCGGGTATGGCGGTTATTGTGCTGTATTACATTTATGCACAGCACAGAGCGATTAACCCGCTGCTGTTTGCGCTGATTGCCGCAGCCGTAATCACGACACTTGAATTCATTTTCGGCGTGGTTTTTAATATGCTTTTAAAAATGAACGTGTGGGATTATTCAGGCGTGCCGCTGAATATTTTAGGGCAGATTTGCCTGCCGTTTACCGCAATATGGTTTGTGTTCGGGCTGGTGCTATATGCGGCGTTCAGTCTTGCAAATACAGTTTTACAAGGCTTTTTTCGTTAAACTTATCAAGTTCCGCGACTGCCTGCTTGATTTCGTCTTCTGTCATTGCGGGCTGTTCTTCAGGGTAATCCCAGTTTGTATAAGGATTCTTCTTTGTGCAGAGCATTTTGCCGTCGACAAGCTGCCAGGGATATATCAGGATTTTACGCTTATTTTTGACGTAAAACAGCGTGCCTGTTGTGCCGTTTGATACGTTTTTGAAAAAGACGAGTTTTTTTGCCTGCTTCATCAGTATGCGTATTTGCTGGTCGTACGGCATACGGCGGAACTGCCGCTTGTTGATGAGCGGCAGCACAATCACGCCGAGCAGTATTATTACGGCAACAGCAGCGATGAGCGCAACTAACTGTGCAGATGACATTACAAATCAACCCCAATAGTAATAATTTCAAACGGCGTGTAATTAATCACTTCGGTTTCGCCGATAACCTCCTCAAGCATATTGAGGATTTTAACAGGCTTGTTGAGCGTGATGCTGCCGCGGTTGCCGTCCTGCTCGGACAGGCGTAAAACGTTCATATTGCCGTCCTCGCTGCGCTTTGCAGCCTGCAGATAAAGCGGCTCAAAGGTCGGGTAATTCCAAACACAGTCGCCCTTAACAAGTGGCGCGTTGTACTGCAGCGCAAGGTTGTTAACGCTTGCCGTAACTGCACTGCCAGCGTGCGGCATAATCATATAGCAGAAATTGTGATGACCGAGGTCTGATGTGACATCCGGGCGCTCGGTAGCACGAAGGAGCGACAGCGCCATGGTGCCGCCCTCAAAACTAACGCCGTACTTGCCGTTATTGATAAGCGCAACGCCGCCCGAGGTTTCGTCAAGCGAGCACCACTTATGGTGGCAGGTTTCAAATCGTGCCTGCTGCCAGGAGGTGTTGCGGTGAGTTTCGCGCTCGATGTAGCCGGCAGACGTGTCGCAAAGCGCCTTGCGCGTAAGCACGTTGCAGTCAAACTGCGCCTTGGCGAGCTTGTGGCTCTCGTGCCAATCGACGATGTTCTCTACCTCTATTCCCCTGCTCTGGCGGAACAGACGCACAAGGACAGTCCACTGCGATTTTTCAGTAGCAAGAACTGCCTTAAAGGTCGCGCACTCGCCGTCAAGTTCACAGAGGGCAAGAGGCTCTTTTACGGTAATATCGATTTCCTTATCCTTGTAATTCGGCAGAATGTCCCAGGCATCGTAGTTGCCCGGTCGGTCATCGTAGATGTGAAGTTTGTTGAAATCGCCGTTTGCCCACTCCCTGCAAAGCTCTTTATCGTATAGCGAAGCAATAGAAGCGTCCGCGTTAAAGTCAATGTTATAGTAAGGCGTTGCAGCCTTATTGCCGTCTACATCAATCCAGTCGGCGCCGTGTTTAACAGCGCGCAGCGACTTTGACTGCATAGGCGCGATATTCGGCACAAGCCAGTTGCCGCGCTTGCCGAGGCGTGTGGAGGTGCCTTTTTTATTCTCTACAAATGTGAGCGCATCACGCGTTACATTCAGCGTATTTACATACTTGCTGCCGCTGCCGATAATCGAATCAAGTTCGCGCTCAACATCTGCGTAGTCGCGCATAGCGTCCTCGTATACAGGGTGAATGTGAGAGCCCGGCAGAATGTCGTGGAACTGATTAACAAGGAACTTTTTGTAAAGCTCTGTTATCTTATCACGGTTGCCCTCGCCGCGCATAACGGACAGGATTTCCGCATCCCTTAATTTGTATTCAATGCGGCGGTTAGCGCGCTTCATATCCGATTTTGTGGTGAAGGTGCCGCGATGCATTTCAAGGTACAGTTCGCCATCCCAGACCTCAAGATTTTCGTTATTCTTAAGATTCCTTTCAAGGAATTCAGCGCCGCCCATATGCTCGCACTTGGGCATAACCGACACCTTGTCAAAGCGGTGCATAAGCTCAATCATTTCCTCTGTGCAGCCGGAGCCGCCGTCACCGTAGCCGAACATATTCATTGTCTGGCCGCCGGTGTCCTTATCGATATAAGCGTCCCAGTTCTGCTGAATTTGCGAGGGATAGTTCCATGTGATAAAGTGCGTAGGCGGCACGCAGGCAAACACCTCGCTGCCGTCAATTCCGCGCCAGATAAAGTTGTTGTGCGGGAAGCGGTTTGTGTCGTTCCATGTGGACATTTTGTTGGAAACAAAGTACTCGACGCCGCACTTTTTGAGGATTTGCGGCATTATCCAGCTATTGCCGAAAACATCCGGCAGCCATGCGTTATTCACCGTTTTGCCGAACATACGCCTGAATGTGAGCTGGCCGTAAAGGCACTGGCGGATGAGCGACTCGGCACTCGGTATGTTGCAATCCGGCTCAACGTACATCGCGCCCACAGGCTCAAACTGACCTGTTTCAACCTTTTGTTTAAGCTCGTCAAAAACTTCGGGGTAATACTTTTCAAGCGTTTCGTACACGTAGGGCTGTGTGTGGGTGAACCTGAAATCGGGGTACCTGTCCATAAGGCGCAGCTGAATAAGCACGGTGCGCAGATTTTTCTGCACCGTGTGGATTTTACGCCAGTAGTACGCAAGGTCGAGGTGTGAGTGCGCAATCAGCGCTACGTCGCCTGCGCCCTTGTATGTGTCGTTAGCATAGATGACCTCGTCCATATAATTTTTCGCTTCGTCAACGCCTGTGAGTTCGTCGGAATCGAAGTCGATGAAATTCATGCAGTTATTGAGTTCGCGGTTCAGGAATGCACGGTAGTCCTCGTTAAAATTATCGGACTGCGCAATGTCGAGAAACAGCTCGAAATCCCACACAAGATCCTGCACGGCGTGGTTGACTGTGCAGATGTACGCACCCTCAAAAATCTGGCGGCAGCCGCGCACGGCAAGGGATTCGGGGTTGCGCTCGTCGTCGGGCTTTGAGCGGTTGTAGCCCATCATATCAAAATGTAAGGTTTTGCTGTCGTCGATATAGGGCGAAAGCAGCATTCTCTCGCGGTTAGGGTCTACGCCGCCGATGTACTTGCCGTTGACCTTTACGCAGATTTCCGCCGCAGTTTTGAGCGAAAACCACAGTTCTTTGCCGCGCAGATGTTCGGGGATATCAACGTCAGCCCTGATAAACGCCGTGCCGTCGGGCGTGAAGTACATATCGCCCTTTTTAAGCGGGCGATAGTCGTTTGAGTAATACTCAAATTCCATTTCGCCGACCTGGCGCGCATCGCGAATCATAAGGTTTGTGATTTCCCACTTTTCGCTGTAGATGCGACGCTTAAGCCAGTTAAAGCGCATTGCAGTCCATTCTTCGGGGCGCAGCGAGCGCCTCTCAACTTTAATATGTGCCATAAGTACGCCCCCTTATACGTCCTGAAAATACGGTTTTTTGCGTACCGCTTCAACCCTGACATCGATGCCGAGGTCGGTTTTTACCTGCTGTTCAATCCAGTCGCAGCAGCGGTGCAGTATCATACACTTTGAACACTCGCCGCGGAAAATAAGCGTGAGTGTGCCGTTTTCGCATTTTACAAATTCAACCCAGCCGCCGTCGCCCTGCAGTTTGGGCTGAAGTACATTTTCTACATAACTTTGAATTTTCATAACCGTATCCTTATGAATTAATAATATCGCCAATCACCTTGCGGATTGCTTCAAGACTTGCTTTTGCACCTTCCCTGTCGGGGTCAACAATCGAGTAGTAAACCTTGATTTTAGGCTCTGTGCCGCTTGGGCGGACTGCCATCCATGAGCCGTCGGCAAAGATGTATTTAAGCACATTTTCTTTGGGAAGGTCGCGGATGCCCGTGCTGAAATCAATAATCTCGCTGATATCGGGCAGGAGTGCAGTTCCCTTTGACCTGAAGTCAACCATAAGGCTCTGGATTTTTTCCGCGCCGTCCTTGCCTTTGAGGACAAACGAATCGAGGTAATCAAGATAATACCCGAACTCGCTGTAAATATCATTGAGTCCGTCAAGCAGAGTTTTGCCGTTGTTTTTGTACCAGGCAGCCATCTGGCAAATCAGCATTGAGGACACAACAGCGTCCTTATCGCGCGCGTGAGTGCCGACAAGATAGCCGTAGCTTTCCTCATAGCCGATAACAAATTCCTGCTCGCCCGTAGCCTCGTACTTATTGATTTTGTCGCCGATGTACTTGAAGCCGGTAAGCGTTTCCTCAACCTGCACGCCGTATCTTCTGCCGATGTTCGCGCCGAGTTCGGAAGTAACGATTGTTTTGACAAGCGTAGATTTTTCATTGAGATCAGCCTTATGCATTTCGCATATGAACTTAACGAGCAGCGCGCCTGTCTGGTTGCCTGTGAACAGCACAAAATCGTCGCCGTCACGCACTGCAATGCCCACTCTGTCGCAATCGGGGTCGGTGCCGAGGACGATGTCCGCGCCGATTTCCTTTGCCTTTTCAATAGCAAGAGTGAGCGCTGCCCTATCCTCGGGGTTAGGTGACTTAACAGTCGGGAAATTGCCGTCGGGCGTGCGCTGTGAGTCGAGAACAGTTACGTCAAGCCCTTCAAGCACCTTGGTAACAGGCACAAGTCCCGTGCCGTGCAGAGGTGTGTAAACGATTTTGAGGTCGCTCTTTTCAGTATAAACAGACTGTTCCTTGACCGCATCGATAAATGCGGCAAGCTCGTTTTCGTAAATCGGAATGATGCTGCCGTCTGCAATATATTCCTCTTTGGTCTTACAGTCGGGGTAAATCGACTGGTAGTCCTCGATTTTATTGATGTAAGCAATCGCGTTTTTAGCATCCTCTGTGCAGAACTGGCAGCCCTTTGAGTCGTAAACCTTATAGCCGTTGTACTCTTTCGGGTTGTGCGAGGCGGTAATCATAACGCCTGCGTTGCAGCCGAGGTAGCGCGTTGTGAACGAAAGCACCGGAACAGGCACAATCGTGTGGTATGCATAAACCTTGAAGCCCTGCGATGCAAACACGCGCGCCGCGCACCACAGGAAATCCGTGGAATTAAGCCTGCTGTCGCAAGCGATGGCAACGGAAATCTCGCCGTCATTCTGCGATTTGATGTACTGCGCAAGACCGAGCGTTGCTTTGCCGACGGTGTAGCGGTTCATACGGTTTGAGCCTGCGCCCATAATGCCGCGCAGACCGCCTGTGCCGAAGGCTAAATCCTTGTAGAATCTGTCCTCAACTTCCTTTTCGTCGGTGATTGATTCGAGTTCTGCCTTTGTTTTTTCATCAAAAGTGAGCCAGAGTTTATATTTATCCTTGTAACCCATTGCAATTCTCCTAATAATTTATTTTAAATATTATAACATTATATGAATTGTAATTCAACTAAAAATGAAAAAAGCATCACTTTGAAATTCCTAAACTTCAAAGTGACGCTAATGGTTGTGCTTATTTGTCTTATTTCTGTACATATGCTCTATCCCCGCTGGCAAGGATTTCAGCACACTTAATAAGCAGCTTGAACATATAAATCCGCCTCCTTTATTTGAAATAGTGAGATGTAACATCCCGTTTCAACGCCATTATATGCCGGTGGCTGATAAAGTCAACGGATTATACCAATAGTTTATAATTTGTTTACATTTGATTTTTGTGCAGGTTTAACAGTGAGCGGTTATTCACTATTTGTATATTTACACATTTATAGTGCAACTTGCACAATTTCGTCGTTATTTTGAGTTACAAGTAAATTCTTGCCATCTTTTGAGATTTCCCACGCTTTGCACTGCCTGCAAATATCAAAATACGGATTGTCGCAAGCAGGTGCTGAAGCACGGTTTGAGAACATAAAGCCTGACAGTCCCTCGCCTGCCGCATCCTCGTTTGTCATACCGAAGTATGCAAGCTGCGTGCCGCCGTTTGCAACGGACTCGGTGGTCGGGTCAAGGAGGAAGTTATCGCCCTCAAGTTCAGCAAGGCAAACACTCCAGCCTGCGCCGCTTGCATCAGAGGCAATCAGCGTAGACGCGCTTATGCCGCCCTGCAAGAGCAAATATGTGAGCATTCCCGAAACTGTCTGCGCAGTTCCCTCGCCTGTCATAATCGTGCTGTAAACCGTCGCATCCTCGGCATCAGTCTTTGTAACGCCCGACGCGGTGTAGTTATACGCCTTTATCGCAAATGCGCGCTTGCTTGCGCTGCCTGACTTGCAATCCTTTACAGCGGCGTTGACCTTCGTGGTGAAATCATCAGCCTTGCTGATAACAAGCGCCTGTTCGTACTTATAGGTGAGTGTAACGCCCGAGCCGTCCTCGTTTTTCTTAATATCCTTAACAAGCACGTTGAGCGGAAAAGACGTATAGAACAGCTGAATCACCTTGTCAAACAAACCAACGTTGAACCTGACGCTGCCCTCGCCCTTGCAAACCGCCTTGCACAAATCGGCATAGGCGGACACGGCGCTAGCATCATACGATGAGTATGCGCTGTCAACAACGTTATAGACAAGTTCTGCCTTTTCCTCGGTTTGCTCGTCCTTTTTTGAATCGGCGCACGCAGTAAAGGCAAATGCGATTACGGCGCAAAGTAACACCGATATTGTTTTCTTTATCATTTTAATTAACCTCGATTTCGGACAAAACTTCGCCCACCTTGCCGTGAATAACCAAGTCTGCCATACTGTCGGCAGGCGTGGGGTCACGGTTAATCAGCACAAAATGCTTGCCGTTAAAGTAGCGGATAAACCCTGCTGCAGGGTAAACGTTGAGCGACGTGCCTGCAACTATAAGGCAATCTGCCGCCGCGATTGCTGACACAGCGCCTTCAATAGTGCTGTTATCAAGTCCCTCTTCATACAGCACAACGTCGGGCTTAACGGTGCCGCCGCAGACGTCGCACTCGGGAACAGGCGTGTTATTCACAATGTAATCAACGCCGAAGAACTTGCCGCACTTTGTGCAGTAGTTGCGGTGCACGCTGCCGTGAAGTTCGTACACATTTTTAGAACCTGCCGCCTGGTGCAAGCCGTCGATATTCTGCGTTACAACAGCAGTGAGCTTGCCTGCGCGTTCGAGCTCTGCAAGCTTGAGGTGCGCAGCGTTTGGCTTTGCATCAAGGAACAGCATCTTATCGCGGTAGAAATCGTAAAACTCCTTTGTGTGCTGCTTGTAGAACGTATGGCTGAGAATCTGCTCGGGCGGATAGTTGTACTTCTGGTTATACAGTCCGTCTGCAGAGCGGAAGTCGGGTATTCCGCTTTCCGTAGAAACGCCTGCGCCGCCGAAAAACACGATTCTGTGTGATTTGTTTATGATATCCTGAAGAGTCATTTTAAAAATTCATATTGTTCCAGCCCCAGTGTGCATACTCGCTGTATTTAACGTAAGTACGCGCGGCAGGAACGCCAAGCCTTTCTTCCGATATTTTGCAGATGCGCTGCGTGAGGTTGTCGTATGCGCTGTCACTTGCCGAGCCGAAAATGGAAACATCAAACATAGCACAGTCGTCGCCGCTGCCCTTGAAGAACATATTGCTGTCCCCTTCCACACGCACCATAAGCCATGCCTCGCTCTTGCCGGGAATCGCGCAGATAGCGTTGCCGAGGTCGGATTTAACCTGCTCAATCACTTCGCCTGTAAGCGGCTTATTTGTTTTCAAATCAACATATGGCATATTGTTAGCCCCCTCAAAATATGATATAATTATTATAATATTCTAAATGCTAAAAATCAATAAAAAGTGTTGACTTTTATTATTTTAAGTAATATAATACTACCGACCAATAATTACTATTTGTATTTTTGATTTTTACTATTTGTAATAGGTGATATAAATGGCTAAAAAATTTAAGAAAGAATTCAAAAAACCTAAATTTGAATCGAAGCCGCACGCATTTATAAAGAAGTACTTTATGCTTATTGTTGTGTTTGCTATTATGCTTATACCTTCGATTTACACGGTGCTGTTCCTCGGCTCTATGTGGGACCCGTACGGCAACACAGGTAACCTGCCTGTTGCTGTTGTTAACGAGGACAGACCGATAGTATACGACGGCAGAGTTGTCAACATAGGCGAGCAGCTGTGCGATAAGCTCAAAAAAAACGACTCGCTTGCGTTTAACTTCCCCGATGAGGAAACCGCGCTACGCGGACTTGAAAATGCAACGTACTATATGGTGCTGGTTATACCCGAGGACTTTTCCGCAAATTCGGTTACGCTTACATCCCCTAACCCGAAGAAGATGGAACTAAAATACTACGTAAACCCCGGCACTAACTACATCGCAAGCAAGTTTGGCGAATCGGCTGTCAAGTCGATTAAAGAGCAGATTAACAAAACCGTTATAAACAACTACGCAACCACGGTTTACGGCAAACTCGGCACTATTCACGACGGCTTTGTTGCCGCGGCTGACGGCAGCGGACAGATCGGCGACGGTGTTGGTCAGCTCAAAAACGGTAACCTGCAGATTACAAACGGACTTGATACGCTTTCTAAAGGCTGCCTTACGCTGAAGGAAGGCACAGGCACACTTGAGGACGGACTTAAGCAGTACACAGGCGGCGTTGGGCAGGTTGCAGACGGCGTTGGGCAGGTATCGGACGGCGTGTCGCAGCTTTCAAACGGTGTAACGCAGCTTAAGGACGGCACGTCGCAGCTCAAAAGCGGCACATCGCAGCTTGTTGCAAATAATCAGAAGCTCAACGACGGCGCAGGTCAGCTGCTTGACGGACTTAACCTTATGAGCGACCAGATCGGCGAATCGCTTACGCCCGAAAATCTGAACGACCTTGAACGCCTTGAAAACGGACTGATTGACATAAACGACGGTATCCAGACACTGCAGAAGGCGATTAACGAGGACTATAAAATCAGCGATGAAAAGCTCGCCACGATAAAAAAAGATATTGACGAAGCGCAGAGAATCGTTAACACAGACGGCTTTAAGACGCTTTGCAGAATTGTTGCATATACAAGCATTGATTTTGACAGAACTCTGCAGCGCCTTGACATAATTGAAATGCTTGTTTCAGACGATGAAAAGCAGACGATTGAGGATGTTAAGGAGCTTATAAAAACCGTGCAGAAGGTGCAGCACCTGCGCACCCTTGTAACTCCTGAAAACGCACAGAAGCTTATAGATACTGCAAACAAGCTGCTTGACGCATACGGTCAGCTTACCAACGGCGTGCAGCAACTGTCCGACGGCGGTAATCAGGCGCTGCCTGTTGCATCAGACACGCTGAAAAAGCTTACAGGCGGCTTGCAAAGCGTGCAGTACGGTCTTGACAGAACAGTTGCAAAAGACGGCGAAACAGGTCTTATTGAGGGTATGACAACGCTTAAGGACGGCATTGCCACCTACACGGGCGGCGTGGCGCAGGTTGACGGCGGCGTTACGCAGATTGACGACGGTGTGGCGCAGGTCGGCGGCGGTATTACGCGACTCAGCGGCGGTGTGTCGCAGCTCGGTGACGGACTTGATAAACTCACCTCAAACAACGATAAGCTTAACGACGGCGCAGGCAAACTCAACGACGGCGCGCTTAAGCTGTACGACGGCTCGCTCAAGCTGCTTGACGGTTCGGGCAAAATGGGCGGCGGCTGCGACAAGCTGCTTGCAGGCGCAAACACGCTTGAGGAATCACTGCGCGACGGTGCAATTCAGATAGAGCAGACTAACACAGGCAAGGAATCGGCGGATATGTTCTCGCAGCCGGTTGACGCGGACGAAACGTTCCAGCGCACAATCAACAGCAACGGTGAAGCGATGAGCGCATACATGATGTGCGCAGGTCTGTGGGTTGCGTGCCTTGCGTTCTGTCTTATGTTCTCCCCTTTCAACACCTCGCTTAAGAACAGAAAGACATTCCTTCGCCATGCGGCAATTGCAGGCTTTGTGGCTGTGATTGCGCCACTGATAATGGTATCGCTGCTGTCGGCAATCAACGGCTTGCGCCCTGCTCACCCGATAGAAACGTATATGATGGCGGTGCTGGCTTCGCTGGCGTTTATGTCGATAGTCTATATGCTGAACACGATGTTCGACTCAATCGGCTCGTTTGCACTGTTGATACTGCTGTGCTTACAGCTTTCGGGCGCGGCGGGAACGTACCCGATAGAACTGTCGCCTAAGTTCTACCAGATTATACATCCGTTTATGCCGTTTACCTACGGTGTTGACGCATTTAGAAGTACGCTTTCAACAGGCAATTCGCTGTTGATTGACATAGGTGTATTTGTGGGAATAATTGTAGTTTGTGGCGTGATGACGCTGCTCACCTACGATTTAAGGCAAATCAAGCTGCGCAGAAAAGCGCACCACGAAGCGCAGAGGAAGATGCAGGAAGCAGCGCAAAGCGTATAAAATATACTTTACCGGCAGCCTTAAACGGCTGCCTTGAGGCTGTCGAAAAAGTGCATAACCACGCCGAAATACTATTTAGGAGAAATAGTAGGGAGCGGCGACCCCGACGCTCCGCGTGCGAAGCACCTGATAAAAAATATCTATGAAAACCCGCAGAAACATTAAGTTCCTGCGGGTTTTGGCGTTTCCCGTTTTTTGCTCACAAGCGGTACCGTCGTACAGCAAAGTTCGCAAGATAACGGGATTCTGCATCTTTTTCGTTCATCCTCACAGCGTGTCGAATTTGTTTCTTAGGTTTTTCGACACGCTACAGGCAGCCTTAAACGGCTGCCTTTTTTGTGCAAATTTGATTTTTTTATTATAATATGGTAAAATATAGTTTAGCGACTGTTTAAAAGGCATAGCGAAAGGAGTAGTTATGAATAAAAAAACACCGATATCGCTTATCATTACCATTGTAGTAATTGCAATTTCTTTTACCATCGGATTTACAACAAATCCCGACGCGGACAAGGTAGAAGAGGTCAAAGCTTCGCAAAGCGAATCGCGCAGCGTGGCTGAAAAAAAGGCTAAGGCGAAGAAGGAAGAGCAAAAGCACCACTTCTTTTTAGCAAGGATAAGAACCACCGAGCCGCCGAAGATTAAGAAGATTAACAAGATTTCCGACGCGGCGCGCAACAAGTTCTACGGCGAGTCTGCGTTTATAGGCAGTTCCATAGGCGTTGGTCAGGAGGCGTACTTTAAGAACAAGGGCTCTGATTTCCTCGGTTCCCCGCTTATGCTTGTGACCGGCAGTTACTCGTTCAGCAACGACAGAAGTTCCGGCAGCGGCTACAAGCTGTCCTACAACGGCGTGCCGATGATGGCAAAGGACGCGGTTAAGGCATCCAAGGTGCCGCGCGTGTTTATTGCTATGGGTACAAACGACTGCTTTGGCGGTGCCGACTACGTGTTTGACGAGTACAAAAAGTACATTGAGGGCATTAAGAAAGAGAGCCCGAATGTAGTAATTTTTATTGAAAGCACTACGGGCGTTACAGCCGCAAAGCAAGGCACATATCTTAACAGCAAGACCATTACGGGGCTTAACAAGCTGATGGAAGAATACTGCAAAAAGCAGAAGGATATGTACTACATAGATGTTTCCTCAAAGATGCTTGACGGCAACGGATACCTTAAAACAGAGTATTCGAGCGACAACTACGTTCACCTTTCCACAAGCGCATACGAGCTGTGGACTAACGAGATGATTGCTTATACCGACAAGCTTATGATTAAGGAATACAACGCAAAAAGCGCAGTAAAGGTTGCGGTTGAAACCGGGGCGGAATCCGCAATTGAGGAATCGCACAAGCTTGTGGACGCGCTTGACAACAGCACGGTAAAAGACAACCTAAATAAACAGTTAAAGGAACTTGAAGCATAATGAAAAGACTTATTACATTAACTCTTGCCGCTGTAATGCTTATTGCAGCTTGCCTGCCTGTTGCAACGGCAAGCGCAAAGGACAGCACGGCTACCGTATCTGCCGCACAGTTTAAGACGGCAAAAAAAGAAAAGGTTACTAAAAAACAGCGCGACGGCTTTTACAAAAGAGCTGCGTTTGTGGGTAACTCCGTAGGACTCGGACAGAAGTACTACTTTGACCGCCAGGGCAACAACTACCTCGGTTCGCCGAAGATGCTTGTTCGCGGCTGCTACTCGTTTTATAACGACAAGCATAAGAGAAGCGAATGGATGATTTCCTACAACGGGCAGAAGATGCAGGCGAAGTACGCAATCAAGGCGGCAAACGTCAAGCGCGTATTCATCAACATGGGCGGCAACGACTTTGTGGGCGACGCGGACTTTGTGTTCAACAACTATGTTGAATACCTGAGGGGTATAAGAAAGGTTAATCCCGACGTAGTTATATTTATTGAAAGCACTACGGGCGTTACTGCAAGCAGGCAGGGCAAATACCTCAACAGCCGCAATGTTGCAAAGCTCAACGAGCTTATGGCTGAATACTGCAAAAAGTGCAGGGATATGTACTTTATTGACGTTGGCAGCAAGCTCAACGACAAAAACGGCTACCTGATGCGCAAGTATTCAAGCGACAATTACGTTCACCTTACGGACGCTGCGTACGAGGTGTGGACTAAAGAGATGATTAAGTACACCGATAAGCTCATTCTTAAAGAGAGAGCGGCGAAGAAAGCAGTTGTTAAGGCGGAAAAGAGCAGAAAAGAAGCTGACGTAAAATACGCCAAGAAGCTGATTAAAAAGCTTGAAAAAAGCACCGTGAAGAAAGACCTGATTACGCGTGCGAGAGCGATTGAAATTAAGTGAGTAAACTATGGAACAGATAAACAAAAACATAGCGCTACTGATTGATTCGGAAAACATATCGTACAGGTACATCGGCACGATATTTGACGAGCTTAAGGACGTTGGCACGGTAACTATAAGGAAACTGTACGGCGACCTGAGCCTTGACGCTGCAAAGCCGTGGCGCGATGTGATTAACGAGTATTCGATTATTCCCGTGCAGCAGTTCCAGTACACAAGCGGCAAAAATTCGTCCGACACGGCGATGGTGATTGACGCGATGGATATGCTGTATCTCAACCCGATTGACGTATTTTGCATCGTGACGAGCGACAGCGATTTTTCGCGCCTTGTGTCGCGCATAAGGCAGTCGGGCAAGACGGTAATCGGTATGGGCGAAAGTAAGACGCCCAAAGCGCTTGTAAACGCTTGCGACACGTTTAAGTACCTTAACGTGCTGATGGACGACTATTCCGACGAATCCCCTGCCGAGAGCAATATAACACCGATTGAAGTGATTGAAAACGATATTGTGAGTTACATTGAGTCGAAGGACAACTCGAAGGTTGAGAACATCGGCGAAATCGGCTCGTACCTGCAGAGGCTGCACTCCGACTTTGATATACGTAACTACGGTATGTCCAAATTTTCCAAGTTTATGGGGCTGTTTTCGGACAAGATTGAGATTGTTTCGATGAACAGCGGACAGAAGATAATTGCAAAGCTTAAAAAGTCCAACCGCCGTGCCGAGATTGAGGCGTATGTGGTGAGCATAATCAGCTCGTCAAAGAACAAAACGCTGAACATAGGCGAGGTTAACAGGCAGGTAAAAATGCGATACAAGGACTTTAACCCCAAGCAGTACGGATACAAGCAGGCAAAGCTGTTTTTCACCAATATTGACAGCGTTAAGCTGAAAAACGCAAACGACCTGACAGTTGAATAAAAGATTAAAACCACCGTAAGTCAAACGCTTACGGTGGTTTTTGTTTTGTGTTTTTACTGTTCGTATGTAAAGTTGTCTGATTCAGTGCCTACAAATGCAGCGAAAGCGGATTTGTATTTAGCCTTCTTTTCGCTGTTTGTGAACTGTGTTATTGCAGCGTAGTCGCGACCGTTTACTATGCCGTCGCCGTTGATATCAACTGCAACAACAGGTACGGTAACGCTGCCGTCCTCCGAAACTGTAAATGCAACGCGGTTTACAAACGTGCCGTTTGCGGAAACCTCTGCAATATGCGTGCTGCCGCTTCTGAGCGAAAGCTCGACTGTGCCGCTGCTTGCGGTGTATTCCCTGCCGTCAACCGTAACGGTAGCGTCAACGGGATACGTGCCGCTTGTGTCACCAGCGTGCTCGAGCATAACGGTGTTGATGCTGAAGTCAACATTCGGTGCTTCGGGGATACCGCTGATTTCGATATTCTCAATGCCCGTATTGCCCTTGAGCATATCCACAAGCTCGTTGCCGTCAATCGTTTCGCCGCCGTTGATGAAGAGCTTGATGTAGAGTTCATCCTGATTGCTGCACGCTGCAGGCAGGGCGAAGTTGTTATACGTTTCAACCGTGGAATCGGACGCGTCGTTACTGATTGTGTGAGCGTTTGACTCCGGCACATAGGTGTAGTTAACGCCGTCGGTTGAGTAAGCAATACCCCAGTCGCGCGGACCTTTGTTTGAGGACAGCTGCTCTGCATTGAGGGTAATATTTGTATAGCCCTCGGTGCTTGTTTTAATCAGCCAGTAGCCGCCGTCAGGTGTGTCGAGCGCAGTGTTTTTGTTGTAGTTAAAGTAATTATCGCTCGCCCAGGAAACCTTGACGCCGTATGTGTCGTCGCTTACAAGAGTGGTATTATCAACGCCGTTAGGCTTCATCTCAAGCGTGCCGAGGTTTGTGCCGCCCGTACTCTCCGCAACCGTGCCGTCGGCATTAAGGTAGTAATCAAGCAGCCTTGTTGAGCTGTTGTAATCGAACTCGCAGACTGTGCTGCCCTTGTAGTAGTACTTGCGTGTGTTAACAGCGCTTCTGTCGTCGCTGTCGCCCGTCCAGACGGAAACCGTGTACGCGCCTGTGTAGTACTGATTGAAGTCGTTATCGCTCGGAATTACGATGCCTGTTTGCTCGTTATACGCGCCGGACATAATAATCTTGCTGTTATCCGTAACCACGGAATAGCGCATATTTCTGCCGTCGGCGCTGTAGTACTTGAGGCTGCCTGTATCGCCGAAATAGTCCGAGGTCTTGTTGGTATAAGGCATAAGCGCGTCGTCAGTTCTGTCGCCTGCAAATATAACGTTATTAATGTAAAGGTTACCCTTTGATGCGTTGTTGTGCAGCGTGGTTGACGCTGTTGTTGCACTGCCGTGAGTAGCATTTTCCGTGCTGATAAGGCGCACAAAGATTTGCTTTTGGTTAGCGCATGAGGACGGAAGCGAATAGCCCGTCAGGTACTGTTCAAGCGCACCGTTTGCATTAAGTTGCTTATTTTCCTGAACGGTGTACCACGTGCCGCCGTCAAGGCTGTACTGCATGGTAAGACTGTTCGGTCCCTGTGCAGTGGTGTACGCTTTTGCGGTGAGGGTTACATTCTCATAACCGACAGTTGAAAGTGCGAACGTGTAGCCCGAATACTGCGACCAGCACGCGCCGTCGTCGGGTGCAAGCATAAACGCGCCGTTTTTATCGTTCCAGATAGGAACGTACTGCGAATTGCCGTCTGTGTAAGCGGTCATCTTTGCGCTTGAGCCGTACGCACCGCCGTTTGAGTAAAGAGCGCCGCCGCTGATTTTATCCGTGTATGTGCTGTAGATAAAGTGGTTAATATCGTTGCCTGCAAAGGTGTAGGTAGCAGTTACAGGCTCGGACACAATATCCTCAAACTTTGCAAAGGCGGTTACGGTGACAGTATCCCCTGTAACAGCATTTTCGCCAAACGGTGAGAATGCGCCGTCGTACTTGATATCCTCGCCGCCGATGTTGTAGTAAACATCTGCGCCGCCGTTGTTATCCTTGAGCGAAACTTCGTCCGTATCAAACAGACTTGTGCCGTCGCCGTTGAGGGACGAGGTGCTGATTGTAGGCGCTTCAAGGCTTGTGATTGCAGTGACGCGCGTACCCTTAACCTCAACATTGTTAATTGCCGCATCGCCGCTTGTGACGCCGACAATCTTATCCTTTGCGTTGATTGCAATGTTGCTGCAAACAACCGCCCTTATGTAAACCGTGCGCTGATTGCTGCAGGAATCGGGAAGCTGAACATCTGCAAACGCGTCCTTCATAGATTTGTTAGCGGTGATAACATAGGTTGAGTTATCAATATCCGTGTAGGTGCTGCCGTCAAGGCTGTACTGCAGCTTCCACGTGCTCGGTGCTTTATTTGTGCCGCCGAGCTTTGCGGAGAAAGTAATATTCTCGTAACCGATTGTTGAAAGCGTGGTTTCAAAGTACGGATATGTTCCCCACGCAACGCCGTCCGTTTTGCTTGTGCCGATAATTGGTGAATAGTCGCTTGCGTATACAAGTGTGTCGTTAGCGTACAAATCGCTTGACCACTTAATCTTGGACTGACTTGTGGCGTTAACGCTGCCCGTAAGCAGAGCGCTGTCCTTCATCTGACCGTCGGTTGCGGCGTATGCGTAGCCGCCGTCGGTGCTTACGTTTGCAAGGTCATCGGGGTTAATCGAATAATCGTAGAACCAGGTTGCAATCATTTCAGTATAATTATCGGGCTTTGTGCCTGTTTTTACGTTGCAGGCGTTTGATGTAAGTGTGCCGGAGAAGCCCTGCGCATCGCCTGAAACAACAACGGTAACATCCTTGCCCTTGTCGCTGTCGGTAACGGTGTATTCCTTTGAGGTTGCGCCGCTGATTGCCGTGCCGCCGCTGTACCACTGGTAAGTGATGTGCGAATCAACCTCAATACCGTCAGCATTGCGGTAAAGCGCGGTGAGCGTGTCGCCCGAGTACGCTGCCTCGGGTATGGTGAGCGTGCCGGTGCTTACAGCAGTGCCGAGAATTCTGAAGAAGGTCGACTTGCTGCCTGTGTAGAAACCTTTACCCGTTACGTTTGCAACAGCGTTGTTAACCGCGGAGGTGTTGTTTGAATACTCAACGGTGTAATCCTCGCCCTCGATAAGCTCTGCGCCGTTATACTTAACCGTAACCTTCGGCTCGGCAGGCGTGCCGTCATAAGTGATGTCGTCAACTTCAATAGTGCAGTTGTTGATGCTTACCTTTTCAAACTGACTGTCAATCCAGGTCTGCCTGTCTGCAAACCACTGCTTCATATCGCGCTTGATTGCCGCAGTGTCGTAAGCGTCGTCGGACTCGGCACCCTTGATTTTGTATGCGTCCATAGCCGCAGATTTTGCAACGGTGTCAACGTAGTAATCAACGGAATGAAGCACTGTATTATCTACGCTCTCCTCCGATGTGAGGACATCAACCGCGGGCGAAACATTGCGGTACCACTCGCTTTGCGCGCTCTGCCAGAAGTCCTGACAGTTTGTTGCAAGCGCACCGTAGAACGAAAGCGGAGCATAAGAATCACTGCTGTATGAGGTTGTACTGTCTGTAGTTCTCCAACGGTAGATACGGGTGTTTTTGGTGTACCAGCCGTCAGTTGAAGTATAGCTGTAGCCCCATCTGCTGCCGTTTCCGCCGTAGCCGAGGGAGTTATCCATATCCCAGAGCGGACCGGCATAGAGCTTGCTGTCCTTACTGTCAACATCCTTGTAGAAATATGTTGACGAGGTTGAGGAGTCCATATTCTTAAAGAACTCCTGAGTCCAGTAATACTTGACTGCAGACTGACTGTCAAGCAGTTCGTTCCATTTTTTGCCTTGATATTTCTCTGCGGGTGCAGGGTTTGTAATACTCTTTGCGCCCTGGGTGTAAACCGAAAGGTTTGAAAGTGAACTGCAGTTGGTGGTTGTCTGATTTGACGGAACAACGCCGCCGTTATAAAGCGAGCTGCCGAGCGCATACAAAAGCGGATAGCAGTAGTCGACCTGATGGCGACTGATATAGTCGTTGCTCTTTACAGTCCAGCCCTGGCGGTTGTATCCGCAGAAGCCTGCATTTTCTTTTGCCCAGCGCTGTGATATTTCAAGCTCAAACAAATAGCCGCCCGTGAGGTCTTCGGGGTCCTCAATATTAGTGTAAGTAGTACCGGTCTGTGAAGTTGTTGCATAAGCGCTGTAACGGCGAGAGCCTACAGCGTGGCCAAAATAGTTTGGAGTGTTTTCATTTTGAATCAAGACAGTGCTGTTATTTGCGTCAATAGTTCTTGTTGACAAACCAAGCGCGTCCATATCCGCAGGAGTAACAACACCTGTCTGCTCGTCAACTGTACCGTTAGCGATTTCAAGATTTTCGTAGTTATCGGTAACGTTAATGCGGTTTGACTTGATTTCGACCTTTTCCGCAAGGTTATATGCGCCGTAGTACTGCTGATTGACATAGAGGTCAACAGGCTTGCAGTGCGGCTGATATTTAACGCCGATATAGTCGGCAAAATCGTATGTAAGCTGATTTTTAACAAGAGTGCCGTCGCCCCTGTTTGCAAGCAGGCACCACTTTTTAGCCTTCGGCATACCAAGGAGCTTGGTTGAGTTTGCAAGCTTGATATTATAAGGGTTCTTAACGCTGCTCGTGCTCCAGGTGCCGTTGCCGCGGCCGCTCATTTTTTCAAGCGCGCCGTCATACTCGATTGTGCCGTCGGGGTTAACGACCATAATTGTGCCGCCCTCATACGTTGAGTGGTCGGAACTGTTGGTGATTTTGGAAATCGAGCCGGAAGTTGTGTCGATATAAATAGTGCCGACGTCGCCCGACTTCATCACGTTAAGGGTATATGAAGTGCTGTCAAGCACAAGCGTATAGGTGCGCATAACACCGCCGCCGTTGCAATTGGCAAAAACATCTGTTGCCTGACCGCTGCTGACTGCGTTGCCGTTTACTGTGCAGTTGCCTGCATTAAACCACACCTTAAGGCTGGTGCAGTTTGCGTTTGAGGGCAGGAAAAGATAGTAGTTATCGGAACTGTTACTGCGCTTAAACACGCCAACCGCGCCAACCATAGAGGTTTTATCGCCGCCGGCAAACGCAGTAAGGTCATCTGCCTTTATTCTGTTTTCCGGGTCAGCCCAGAAGTCAATTGCGCTGCTTTCCAGATCCTTTGGCGTGTCCACCGCTTCAGCAACGAAGGGTGCCGCGACCAAGCCGCCCACGGCAAGCGTGAGCGCAAGCAGAATTGATAATGCAGATTTGTACAGATTTTTCATAATATCATTTCCTTTGCAAGCAAGATTACCTCCCTGCCGATTCAGAGAGGTAGGATAATTAATTATTTAGGATTGCCGTATGTAACGTAGCAAGCACCGTGGTTGCCGTTCCACTGCCACTCGTATTCGCCGTCCTCCTTGTCCTTGCCGTTAACCTTAATCGAATAGTTCTTTTTGTTAACTCCTGACGAGGAATACAGGAATTTTACGCACTTATTTTCAGACGAAGCAAACGAGCTGATGCCCCACTTAACAGGCGCTTTAACCTCGGCAGTGCTGCCCCTTTGGTTTTTAACTGTACGGCAGACAAGTGTGTTTTGCGATGGCTTCATATCATAGTCTGAAACCTTTTTGCTCTCGCCCCTTACCGTACCGCCGCTGATGTGGAAGCCGTCGCCCTTCTCTGTGCGGACAAACTCAATTCTTCTGATTCTGCCGTTAGACGCCTTTACTTCTTTATCATTATTTTCCTGCAAGTTAACGCGGCGAACCTTATAAGATGATTTTTCCACGGCAATAACATTTGCCTTGCCGCCGCTGATAGTAATTGAATTTTCGCTGTCAATACCATCGCAAGCAGAGGAAACGGCGCTGAGCGTGCCGCCCTCCTGATTATACCTTGTGCAGCGAATTGAATCGCCGTTTGAGTGAATAGTTAAACTGCCTGACTCAAGGTTAACCTTGCCGTAGGAGAATATACCGCGCGCACCGCCGATGCCTGAGGTTGCGCCGTATGCTTCCGTCTGCAGTTTAACGCTTGCGTTTTTAACCGTTATTGATTTTGAAGAACAAATTGCGTTATTTGCATTTGTGGTTGCAGCAACCTTTATGTTGCCGTTACCCTTGATTGTAAGCTTTGATTCGTTATAAATTACACCTGTGGAAGAATTAGCCGAACTTTCAAACGAGCTTGAAGTACCCGTTGGGAAGGTCAGGCTGACGTTGGGCGCACTCGTTGTATCGGACGAATCCTCCATTGCTCTGTTGAGCGCGTCGTCAGCGGTAGAATCAACTGACGCTTCAGCTTCAAGGAAGCTACGCTCTGCGCTTTCGGTAGAGTCGATTAACTGAATAATGCTGCCCTTGTTATATGAGATGTTTACATCTTCAAAACGAAGCTCTGCTTCTTCCGTGTTTTTAAGCTGAAGCTTGATTATACCATGCCACGAGCCGGTTTCCGAAGCAATGAGGTAATCGCCTGCCTTGGTGATTTTAACTTCATTTGAAGAGATATCAACTCCGTCTGCACCGCTTTTTGCGTTGCCGTTTTTAAGCAGCATAATCTGCTTGTACTCTTTGGTTTTGTCGTTGGTATCAGCACCCATATCGTTGGTGTTGCTGCCCGAATTGCTATTGCTGCTTCCCGAGTCGCTTGAATTTTCTGTATTACTTTTATTACCCGACTTATCTGCGGGCTTTTTCTTTGTAGTGGATTCCTTTTTCTTCTTGATTTCTTCCTTTTCTTTAGTTGATGCGGTTTCGCCCTCGATAGTCACTTTAACGTGGCTGTTTTTGGAATCTACTGTGCTAACCTCGGTTTTCTTACCGTTTTCAACGGCGTAAACCTTGCCCTTTTCCTTAACAATGTCAATAACCTCGTCGGTTATAAGGTAGTGCGTTGAGCCCTTTTGGTTAGTTACCTTTTTCAGCTTAAGGTACTCGGTCTTGTTGCCGTTGCCGTTTGAATCGGACGTGTCGCAAATCGCAAGGAGGTTACCCTTTGCATCTGCGTAAGACTCAATTTTTATGTACTTGCCGTCCTTGCCTTTTGAAAGCTTAATCTCGGTTTCATTGCTCGAAGCCTCAACAATGCTCATAAGCATCGGGAACTTATCCGCGGTTACGGCCTTGTTATCAGCGCTGATGGCGGAAATTATGTATGCGGCAATAACCTTTTTGCCGTCCCTGTCATAAATCGGCGAGATTTTGATTGTGTAGCCGCCGTCCTTAACCTCGTAAAACGAGATATCTTCTGATGCAACGGACGCCGCCTGCGCCTCCTGCTCGTCATCTGCCAAACGCGTAACAACCCCTGCGTCTGCAGAGGTTTCGCCGCCCGATGAACAGGCGCTGAATATCAGCACCGCGCACAGCAGCACCGATACAATTGATAAGAGGCTTTTGAGTTTCATAGGGTTATCCCCCCCGGTGTTTATTGAAAATGGAAGCTCTTTACTGCTGATTCACTTTCCGCAAGAACTATTTTGAGGTTGCCGTTGAGCGTTCTTACTTCGTCAAGGAATTCGCGCATTTTGGAATTGTCTTTAAGGTTAACTGTATATGTAATCTCGAACAGCGCGCCGAAATCAACGCTCTTAACGCGCTTCATTTTATAGTAGGATGTGTACTTATCAAGCGTTTCGTCAAACGCACCGACATAATTCAGCGTTTCAGGCACGGTGATTTTAAGGTCGTAGAAGTTGCCCTTTTTGCCTGCAAAGTTTGTGAAGTGCAGCACAAGAATTGCAACACACATAACTACGCAAGCGAGCGCCGCCCAAATCCAGTAGCCGAGTCCGCAGGTAAGACCCATAGTTACGCTTAAGAATACGTATGCGATATCCTTCGGGTCGCCGGGCGCGGAACGGAACCTTACGAGTGCAAACGCACCTGCGAGTGAAAACGCAGTTGCAATATTGTTGCCGATAACGTAGATTACCATACCTACGATAGGTGCAAGCAGTATGAGCGCTACGCAGAATGCCTGCGAGTAGCCCTCTTTTTTATGCGTGAACAGGTAAACAAGGCTTATTACAAAGCCGATTGCGAGTGCCGAGCCGAGCACAAGCAGAGTGTTCTGCCAGGTCAGTTCGTGGGCGTATTCGCCGCTGGTGAGGTTGTAAAAGAAATCATTCATAACAGTTCTCCTTTATTTATCGCTGAAATAGTCGAAGTCGACTTCGTTTCCGTATTCATCTTCAAGGTGGTAGATAAGCTCGTGCGCAGCGGCTTCCTTTTTATACCGCGAGCCGTACTTTGAAAAGCCGTGGCTGAAAAGATTGTTTTCGCTCAGAATCTTGGTGAGCCACATCGGCATTGCGCCGAGTATTTTGATTTCCATAATATATGTATCATCGGGCAGCAGGAACTCGTCCTCGTCGCTTTCGCCAAGCACAAAGTTGCTGCGCCGCGTGCGCAGGTTGCGGTCAAACGTCATACGGAAGTTTTTATCCTCCTTGCCGAAGAGCGCAAGCCTGTCGTACTGAACATAAAGCGCAGGCTTAACCTCGTTTTTGGAAAGGAAGTACCTGAGTTCCTTTGCCACCTGCTGCGACAGGTAGTCTTTTGTTTCAGGCATTACACCCTCGTTAACAAAAGGCTCGATTTCCTTAATCTTTATTTTAATTCGGCGTTTGTTGCCCACGCCCTCGCTCTTCTTTTTAAGCTCCATAAAGATCTTGTCGTCCGGGTCTTTGCGGTCGTAATAAGAGCGGATGCGCATTTTTTCCTTATACACGGGCTTTGACGAGTTCTGGCGGATTACATCGTGGTTAACCGTATCGTAGTAGATGCTGTAAATCCTGTACTCGTTTCCGCCAATGCAAAACGGGTCAAGCTCCATATGCTCAAGAAGAAGCGGCATAATGGCGTCAAGTTGGTCCTTTGTGACCATATACTTTTTCTCATACCGTTTGAAAGTAGAAATCGCCAAAACATCACTTCCTCTCTAAAAAATATACATCTGCGCATAAGTGTACTATTATAATATAACTTTAGAATTATTATGTCAATTGAATATTAAATAAAGATTAAATAAAAATTAAATAATCAACTGAATTTGCCGGGTAGTCTGTTAATTATCTCAAAATCATCAGGATAAAGCTCAACCGTGTTTTCGTGAATCTCGCAATCAAGGCGAAGGATATCGATAAGGTTGGGGTTTGATACTGTGACGAGTCCGTCGCTGATTCTTACGATGTTTTCCCTGCCGCCGAGGCAATTCACAAGTCGCTTTACGTCGCGCGGAAGTTCATCTTGCGAAAGCAGATTAAACCGCGCAGCAATTAGGCGGCACATAAAATATGACAGCAGCGCAACAACTGCGCCGACAACCAGGAAGTACACGGGCTTGTGCATATTCCTGAACATCGAAATAATATCGGGCAAATTTGTAAAGCCGATGCGGATGTCTACAAAAGCCGTAACCGCGTAACTCAGATAAATAACTATCAGCGAGCCTACATATAGCAGCGGACTGACAAGCAGCAAAAGCAGGTAAAACAGGCGCTCATCACCAAAGATCACGGACAGCAACAGCGCTGATAAGAAAGCAAATACCGCTTCGTTTTTCAGCCGATTAAACAGCGCGGCAAATACGCCGAGGGGGATGAAAACAGTTGCAAAGTACCTGCCTGTAAGGAATTCCGCAGTACTTGTTGCGGGGCTGTCTGCCGACTTGAAAATATCCACCGCGCCCGTTGTGATGCTGCCGTCGACCACCGTTGCGGCAGAGTATGACTTGTGGTAAAACAGCCCCTCAAAATAGTCGCCGAAAAGCAACCGAGATAGGTTATCGAGCGTGCCGAACAGCGCACCCCTGCCCTCAATTATTTGAGCAAACGCCTGCAAAGACGCGGTATAGCGCTCATACAAAAGGATAAAAATCACCGCAAAAGTTACGCTGATTGCCAGCACCGAAATATAACCGATCAGCAGGTCGGTATTGCGCAGAACAAGGCAGAACAGTAGCGTTATGCCCACGCCGAACAACAGGCTGAAATGCGCGCCGCACGCGGCAAACAGCATCGTATCGCTTACGAGATACGCACAGACAGCGGCTACCGCTTTTTTTGCGCTTTTGCAGAATTTGTAAACGGAAAAAGTGCAAAACGGAACTGCGAAAACTACGTTTATTGCGGCTGAAAATTCGTGCTCTGCGGAATCAAGAACAATAAAAACGAGGTAAACCGCAGCCATTGCGGCGGCTGTAAACACGGCAGGATACGCCGCTGTGTATTTAGTTTTGAGTGCAAAATCAAAAAAATCGTCCATACCGTAAGTATGAACGATTTTGCTAAAATTATACAGTTATTTGAGGATAAGCGTTGCGTTGTAGTCGTCAATATCATAGTTGCCCGCGCTGTTAACAAGCAGGTCGTAGAGATCGGCATCCTTGCCGTCAAAGGTTTTTGCCTTAATCTTGCGAAGTATCGGTCTGATTTTACCGAGGAAGGCGATGAAAACGTCGCCCTTGGGCGTGCCTTTTTTGAAGGTCTGGTTGCCCTCAAACATATTGCGCACAAGCTCTGCGGCGTAGAGTTTAACCTGCATTTGCTTAACCTCGGGGTCGCTGCACTTGATGAACATTTTTCTGCACAGCGAGCCTACTGTGATTTTGTTGAGCTTTTTAAACAGCATGCTAACAATCGGGAACAGCTTTTTCCTGTCCCCCATTCCGAGCTTGCGCAGCGGGTTATACGGGTTGTCGCGCAGGTCGGCAAACATATTGAGCAGCATATTGTCAAACAGGTCGGAAAGGTACTGTTTGCAGGACTTTCCGCCTGTGTCCCAATCAAAATCGGGGGTTGGAATTGACTTGATATGCACAGTACTTTCGTCCTCAATTTCAACAAGGCGGATAACCGACGGGTCGGCTATAATCGAGCCGGTGCAGACGTCGTAAATCTTGTTGCCGTTTTCAAGCTCGCGCACATTAATGCTCTGGTTGTGCATATGACCTGTGAACACAAGATGCACGCCCTCGTCTGCAAGCAGTCTTGTGACAGCCTCGGCATCCTTCTGATAAGTGCCGCTGACTACTGACAGAATAGGCTGACCGGGCAAAAGCGGATAGTGATTCATCGCAAACATCATCTGCCCGTCCTCGCGAGCCTTGGCGGTTTGTTCCTTAATCCACTCAATGTGCTTTTCGTCAAACCTGTGCGAGTGGTTAACATCGCCGTCGTTGCAAAGCGCAAGCAGGCGTACGCCGTCAGCAAGCTGCGCAACGTAAGACATATGTTCCCTGTCAACCGCAATAGCATCGGCAAAACCGAAGTCCTTGTAGAGGTCGTACAGTTCCTCGTACGAAGTCGGCTCGGGCTGATATCTGCCGTTTTCGTTAAACGCAAACGGGTCGTCCTTGCAGTCGTGGTCGGCTGTGATTACGTAAATCTTTTTGCCCTTTGCCTTAAGGTCGTTGAGCAGTTTAATAAAGCCGAGATGGCTCTCTTTCTCGCCGTTGAAGGTGAGGTCGCCTGCAATCAGTACTGTGTCCGCCTCGTCAGCCTCGCCGAGCCAATCAAACACGGCGTTGTTGATACTCTCGGTTTCGGCAAAGCATTTTTGCTCGTAGCGCATAAATTCCTCGTACTCTTTGCCGAACGCGCCGAGCGAGTTTTTGAAAAAATGGGGGTCTGCTATAAGGTAAAATTTAAACTTTTCCATAGTTACCACCTTTTGTTATCCGCGTCGGGGCAGTCGGACGCTGCAAGCCTTGCGCGCACTTCAACATAACAGCCGCATTTAAGGCACATACCCGACAGCAGATTATCACACGCCTTGCACACGGCAAGGCGCTGTTTTAACGTATTTTCGTCGCAAAGCGACTCCTTATCAAGCGTGGCGACGTACTGCATAATCTCGCTGTACGTCACGCTCTCCCCTGCTTCAAGCAGCAGGCATTTTTTGCAGTTTTGCATTACTTATTAATTGTGAACTTGACAACCGAGCAGGCAGGAATTGTAGTTGTAAAGCCGTCGCGCAGCTGCCTGAAATCTGTAAACTCCGCGGTTTTAACCTTGTCTGCATCATCAAAGGTGTTGTGCTCGTGGCACTCTCCCGTAAGAATTTGCGCTGTAATACTCTCAACCTTTGTGTCCGCAATCTGGCACCTGATTTTGGCAGATTTGGTAGCGGACGTGTTGGTGATTGTTGAGTAAACCGTGCCGTTTTCGTCAACGGAAGCGGACTCAACAAGCTGCGGGAAGTCCCTGTTGTCATTTTCCGAATGAATATTTTCAGTAGTGATATACGAGCCGACAAGCGTGTTGTTCTGGTGTTCCTTATACATCTTGAACACATAGTACGTCGGCGTTTTGAGCATCTTTTCGCCGTCAGTCAGGATAACCGCCTGCAGAACGTTTACAGTCTGCGCTATGTTAGCCATCATAATTCTGTCAGCGTGCTTGTTGAAAATATTGAGCGTAAGACCTGCAACAATAGCGTCGCGCATTGTGTTTTGCTGATAGAGGAATCCGGGGTTAGTTCCCGGCTCAACGTCATACCACGTTCCCCACTCGTCAACAATCAGCTTGACGCGTGAATTCGGTCTGACGCTGTCCATAGCCGCAAGATGATTTTTAACAAGCTCCTCCATACGGCAAGCCTTGTAAATCGTTGAGCGGTACTCTTTTGCGTCAAAGTCGGTAGCCGTACCCTTGTGGTGCCAGTTGCCCGTGGGAACTGTGTAATAGTGAAGCGAAAGACCGTCTGCGTGGTTTTTGACCTTTTCCATTACCTTCTTTGTCCAGTTGTAATCGTCAACATTCGGACCGCAGGCAATGCGCAGAAGGTGCTCCCCTGCCTTATAGTCGCGGCAATAGGTGTTATAGCGCTTGAACAGGCTGCCGTAATACTCGGGGTCCATACATCCGCCGCAGCCCCAGCTTTCGTTACCGACGCCGAAGTACTTGAGGTCAAACGGCTCTTTGTCGCCGTTTTGCTCGCGCAGCTTTGCCATTGGCGAAACGCCGTCAAAGGTCATATACTCAACCCACTCGTTCATTTCCTGAACGGTGCCTGAGCCCACGTTGCCGTTAACGTATGTATCGCAGCCGATCTGGCGGCAGAGTTCAAAGTATTCGTGTGTGCCGAAGGAATTATCCTCAACCACGCCGCCCCAATGGGTATTAACCATCTTTTTGCGCTGTGACTTTTCGCCAATGCCGTCCTTCCAGTGGTACTCGTCGGCAAAGCATCCGCCCGGCCAGCGCAGGACAGGCAAGCCCATCTCTTTAAGCGCAGTTACAACGTCGGTGCGCATACCGTTAACGTTGGGGATTTTTGAATCCTCGCCAACAAAAATGCCGTCGTAGATACACCTGCCAAGGTGCTCGCTGAAATGGCCGTAAATATCCTTGTTAATGGTGGCGATTTTCTGGTTGGGGTTGATTAAATACTTTTCCATATATTGGGTACCTCACAATAGTATTCACGTTGAACGTACCATAATATTGTGGTAAAGTCAAGTTATTTCAAATTGATTGTAGGTCCTGCCAAAATTTTGGTAATTTGCACTAAAGAACAATCAATTCTTTGGTAACTGTGCTCAAATTTTCGCGTCCTCTGGGCGATAAGTAACATACATCCTCAATGCGGATGCCAAACTTATCCGGCAGGTAGATTCCCGGCTCTATCGAGGTGACGTTGCCTACCTCGTATGTATCGCTGCTGTAGGGCGAAGCGTTGTAGCCCTCGTGGATTTCAAGCCCCACGCCGTGACCGAGACCGTGGCGGAAATACTGCGCCATCCCCTTTTCGTCAAGCACGTCGTACGCCGCCTTGTAAACGTCCTTGCACGGCACGCCTGCATTGAGCGCTTTAATGCCAGCAAGCTGCGCTATAAGCACAAGGTCGTATGCCTCGCGCATTTCATCCGTTGCGCTGCCAACTGCAACGGTGCGCGTCATATCGGAATGGTAACCCTCGTACGTTGCGCCGAAGTCGAACAGCACAAAATCGCCGTCCTTAATAACGTTGTCACCCGGTACGCCGTGCGGCATAGATGTGTGCGCGCCTGACAGCAGGATTGTGTCAAACGACAGCCCGTGCGAGCCGTTTTTAGCCATAAGGTAGTCGAAGTATGCGGCAAGCTCTTTTTCCGTCTTACCTGATTGAACGTGGTTAAGCAGCTCAAGGAACGACTTTTCGGCAATTTCGTTTGCCTTTTTCATCAGCACAATTTCGTCCATTTCCTTGCAGTTGCGCGCACGCATAAGGCGGTTACCGAGCGGCAGCCACTCGACTGACGGCGAAGCGGATTTAAAGGTTTCAAAGCGTTTGAGGGTAATGGTTTCGTCCTCAAAAACGCAGGAGGTAATACCGTGTTTTTCAAACAGCGCGGTAAGTTCATCGGTAAAGAACTTGGTAATTTCAATAACCGTTAATCCTGTTTTGGTTGCGTGGTTTTGCGCGGTTTCCGTGTAGCGCGAATCAACAATGTGGTACGCGCAATCGGGCGTGATTAACACGATGCCCTCGCTCGGTGAAAAGCCGCATAAATAGTGCATATTCGCTTCATTACAAAGCACCAGCGCATCAGCGCCGGTGTCTTTGATAATCTGCTGACATTTAGAGATGTTGTTCATAAATGCTCCTTGCAGTTAATTATTCTGTTACTTCTTCAGCCGGTTCCTTTTCGGCAGTTTCTGCTTCCTCCTGTGCCTTTGCGTCGGCATAGAGGGCTTCAATCTCGTCAAAGTGGCTGTAGTTTTCGTACTGAGTAAGGAACTTCTTTGCATCGTTGTACGGCTTTGCAGCGCGGTTGAAGCGTGCAAACTCGTCCATAAGCGCCTTTGCTTCCTTCTGAGTTTCTTTCTTCTGCTCGGTCAGAGCCTTTGCGGCAGCCTTGTCGCTCTTGTTCTTTGCAGCCTCAAAGATTTGCTTATCGAGCTCGTCCTCTTTGTCAAACAGGGCGATAAGCTCATCCATATCGGGTGACTTGAACTCGTTAACTGTGCCGTAGAACTTGTCGTAGGCCTTTCTTGCGGCGCGGTTATCCTTAACAAGCTGGATTCTGAACTTGCGGAATGCCTTCTGCTCGGGAGTGTCTTTTGGCAGAGCCTGCGCTTCCTTGAGTTCCTGCAGCGTGTTCTTGAGGTCGATGGTCTTGATGTAGTCGCAGCCTTGATTGAAGATATCGGTGTAAACCTCAATCTTGTGCTTGCCGAGGTCGCTGTCGAACTTATCAAGCTCTTCGCATACAAACTTGGAAATATCGATTTCCTCATTAAACGCAATGTCGTCTTTATACTGCTTTTTAGCGGCTTTTCTGTCCTCGCCCTTCAGCGATTTATACGACGATTTATCAAGTGTTTTAGGAGTTTCGTCAGCCATCTTGCGTGCGTTATCTACAAGCTCAATAGCTTCAACAATCTGTGCGTTTTCAAGCGCGTTGTTTGAGTAGTCCTCAAAGAGTGAGCGAACTTTAAGCACGCGGATAATGCTCTTCTGCTTCTTTTCGTTGAAGTCGTAGAAGAAGTAAGGTACAACGTTGAGGAACGCACCTACCGCGCACATAATGATGAGTGCAGGCAGGAATTTCCAGAGGAGTCCCGGCTCGCCGGTGTCGACAAACAGAATGTCAAACGACTTCTCATATCCGTTACCCTCGTAGATGCCGTATTTTTCCTGGAATGCAGGGATAACGGCTGCGGTGAACAGAGTTACAAGGTTACCGATTGTGGCAACTGCGGCAAACATACCGTCAATACGCTCGCCCGATTTATACTGCTGATAGTCGCGGATATCCGCCTGAATAGCAGGCGTGGTAATCTGCTCAAACGCGCTGAACAGATAGTTGAGCCAGATGCAGAACACGAGCCACCAGAAGCTCTTGACGTTGATAAGCATAAGCAAAATGCAGACAACGTTCATAAGGTTAACCGCAACAAGCACGGTCTTTTTGCCGAAGCGTTTTACAAAGAACGGCGCGGCAATCATACCCCAGAATGAAGCATTACCGATAATAATCCACGCTGTGCCGTAAACTGCGGGGTCAACTGTTTTACCGTAGTTCTGGTTGTAGTAAAGAATGTTGTAGTAAGCAAGCTCAAGGAAGCCGAGCCAACCTGCAAGCGCGATAATCCAGAAGTACTTGTTTTTGGCAACCTCTTTGAGGGCGTCCATAAAGCGAATCTGGATTGTGTGCGTTTTTGCCTGAACGATTTTTTCCTGCGTATTGGCAAATACGATAATGGTAAGACCGATACCGATAACCGCATAGATAGGATATGCGATTCTGTAAACGAGAATGTTTGACTGGTCGGTCTTTGTAATCTGCGCGATAAGCGGATTTACAAAGTTCATTATCGACGGTGCAAGCGAATAAACGACTGCTTTTATTGCAAGTACGTCAGTTCTCTCCTGCGTGTTGGGCGAAAGAACGTGAATAAGGTTCTCATACGCGTCTTTAAAGAAGAAGAAAAAGAAATGAAGCGCAAGGTTGCAGATAAAAACTACGATTAACTTAATCCAGTAGCCTTTTTCGTAACCCATTACTTTGCCCGGGAACATACTGTACATAAGTTCATACGGGAACCAGACGTATATCAGCGCAACAACAGCGGTGGGTATACCCATTGAAAGCAGGTACGGTCGGTACTTACCGCCCTTACCGCGCGTGTTGTCGACCATATTCGCCCTGACTGCAGTCAGCGGCACATTGAGTATGGTTGCAATAAGATAGATTATGTACGAATGTGACGGACTTACACCGATAGCGGTACTTACAATAATGTTTGTAGTACTTACAATAAGTGTTGAACCGAGCTGGATAAGGAAATATGCACCGATACCGCCGAACGCGTAAGCGCCGATTTCCTTAAAAGTCATATACCTGCCCTTGGGCGGCACTTTCCAGTAGGTCTTTACGTCCTTGATAGTACTTTTGGCTTTAGCCAATTTACCAGCCATAAATTCACTCCCCTAAATCAATATAGTTCCATTATACTGTTTTATAGTATTATAGTCAACAAAAACATAAAAAAGTAGGGAGCGGCGACCCCGACGCTCCGTTTATCATTCCCACGGGCGATTCGTGAATCGCCCCTACAGTTATGTTGGTATATTCATTGTAGGGAGCGGCGACCCCGACGCTCCGTTAAAATAACGCACAAAAAAGAGGCTGCTTTTGCAAGCAACCTCTTTAATATTATTCTTCGTCTTTTTTCTTTTCTTCAAGGGCTGCCTCTGCTTCGGCGAGCTGCGCTTTTTTCTTATCCTCGCGTCTTGACCAGCTGAGGTACCACAGATAGATGAGGTACGCTGCGCAGCAGACTGCAAACACTGCAACCGCCCAGCGGAAACCTGCAAGCACCTTGTTTGCATTTTCCTGCGCGGATACAAGGAAGCCGACTGTTACAAGCTGCCCCTGACCAATGTTTTCCTTGACACCGGTGTCGCTCTTTTTATTATCGTTTTCGCCCTTAAGCTTTTTGGACTCGGCATACTCCTTGTCGGTCATATAAACGCCGCCTTCAAGGTAAACCTTTTTATCATTTTTATCAAGATAGTAGGTGTTGTATGCTTCAATCGGGTCGTTCTTTTTAGGGTCGAACTTCTTATTTTCCTCAATATAGAACGTGAGCTTTTTGCCGTCGGAATCCGTGTACTCAAGCGTTTCGGGCATAAGCGCTATGGAAAGCTTGGTGTAAACAGGCTGCGAAAGCTTGATAAGCAACGTTCCCGTGATGCCTGCAACAAGCAGCACGCCGAGGATGACGCCGATGATTATTACTCTCTTTTTTTGCTTGGTGTTCATTTGAAATTACTCCCGGGTTATTTTTTCTTGTTCTCTTTTTCCTTGCGGGCAGCGAGCTTTGCCTTTGCTTCGGCAACGATTCTCTCCTGCTCTTCCTTAGCCTTCTTCTCGGCTTCTTCCTGAGCCTTTTCGCGCTCAATTCTCTTTTGCTCTTCTTTAGCTTCCTTTTCAGCCTTGCGTGCAAGACGTTCTTCCTCAAGCTGTTCGTGCGACTTTGCAGGAGCGCGCATTACAAGGAAGTTGAACACAAGTGCAACAACGAGCAGAAGCAGTGCCACAAAGTAGCCCCACATAACTCCGCCGCTGATGTTATAAAGCGGAATATCGCCGAAGTTAACTGCAGTTTCCGCGCCGGTACCCTTCATACCGATTGTGAACATAATTGACGAAAGGATACAGCTTGCGATGCCAAGTGCGTCAAAAATCACCATAAGCTTTGACTTGGGGTGCTTGTTGGTAAACAGAATCATAAAGAATGCGATTACCATAAACAGCAGGCTAAGCACCATAAAGAAAACGGCAAGCATAGTATATGTAAGAACGCCGCTTTTGCCCTCATAGCCCATATTGGTGAAATACAGCCCCATATTGCCGAAGAAGCTCTTGAACAGATCAAGAAGCGTTTTGCCGTCGGTGGAGATACCAAACAAGTCAATGCCGATGCTCTGTGCGTCGCTTGTGATTTTATACCACGGAAGAATGTAGCCGATTGCAGGTATAAAGGACATAATAATACGCACTATACGAAGCTTGGTTCCCCAGATAGAATATGTGAACATATTCATAGTCTTGTGGAATGCAAGCGACCTTTCGGCAGCTTTTTCAGCGTCCTCTTCAAGACGTGCTTCCCAGTTAAAGTTAGGGATAGAAACACCGCACTCTTTACATTCCGCTTTGAACTCATACCAGCGCAGTCTTCTACCGCAATTAGGACAGGTACTTGCCATAATGACACCTCTCTAACGATAATTCAAATAGTTATTCAAATATCATTTTATCCTCTTTTGAGTCGAATGTCAATAATAAATGTTGTTTTGACTAATTATTTGTTTTCAAGCAAAAAAAGTGTTGATTTAATTATTACACTATGATAATATATTATTGTTATTATTCGGATATTTTATTTTCCGGTGCAGAAATGAGGGGAAAGTTTTGGCGGATACAGTAGTTAACGAAGAAATTACTACCGAAGAAATGGACGCGCTTGACAAACTCGCGTACACCAAAAAGAATTATCTTACTCCAAAGGAAATCGCTGCTTACGTTCTTGTAAACTTCGGACAAAAGAATTTAGGTCAGTTTACCTCGGCGTTTAAGGAATTCTTTATGATTCAGTTCCTTAAACTGAACACAACCGCATATGCTAACATCAACCTGTTTGCATCAATATACGACGCTGTTGACGATACGATTTCCGGTCTTATTATCGACAGAACGCGTACCAGATGGGGACGTGTAAGACCGTTCTTCATCCTGCCGCTGCCGCTTTGGATTATCGGCGGATATATGATGTTTACCGTACCGAGCGGTCATCTGAGTTCCGGCTTCAAGGTTGCATGGGCGTCAATCGCTATTGTAATTTACGGTCTTGGTATGAGTTACTTCGGCGCCTGGGGACTAATGATTTACAACATCACCCCGAACACGAACGAACGTAACAACCTTATTACGATTACAAAGTTCTTTGAGCTGTTCGGCGTATGGCTTCCGTCGCTCGTACCTGTACTTGTTACCCTGCTTCCGAAGGTAAGCCCCAAGTTTACAATGGTTGGCATTTATAGCGGATTTGCGTACTTTATGCTTATACTTGCCGCGGCGTTCTCCGTATTCGGCTTCTTCAATATGCGTGAAAGAGTTCCGCTTATGAGCCGTGAGGAAATGAACGAAACCTCGGTACTTGAATCAATCAAGAACATCTTCTCGAACAAGCCGCTGCTTGTTACGATTCTTGCAGAGTTCTTTAACAACTTCAAGGCTGTCGGCGGCTCGTCGGAGCAGTACTTCTGGCTTAACAACACAGGTTCGCTTATGAACCAGACAATCTGCGGTCTGTTTACAGGTATTCCTAACTACGTTATGGTACCTATCGCTGCCAAGATGGTTAAAAAGCTCGGCGCGAGAATGACTGCTATCATCGCAGGTGTGTTCGGTTTCGTTGCATATATGGGACTGTTTATCTGCGGTTATCACCCGTTTGGACAAACATTTGAGCAGCACAAGATTGCTAACCTTGCATTTGTAATTGTAGGTCTTACAATCTGCGGTCTGCCGAACAAGATTATTCAGGTTGCTAACCCGATTCTTACAGCCGAAGCGCTTGACTGGATGGAATGGAAGCACGGCATGAGGAACGAAGCGCTTGTTACCACGGTACAGGGCTACTTCATCAAGCTTGCTACATCTGTTACAGGCTGGCTGTCGGGTATGGTACTTACTTGGATTAACTACATACCTCTTACCGACTCGCTGGGCAACGCTATTCCGCAGACTGACCCGAAGATGCTTTCAGGTATCTGGGCGGTATTCTGCATCCTCCCTGCTCTTGCAAGAGGACTTTACGGCGTATCGTTCATCCTCTACCCGATTCACGGCAAGCTGCAGCAGGAAATGGTTGTTGAACTTGCTGACATCCGTGCTGAAAGGCTTAAGGAACAAGAGGCACTCGGCGCAGCATCTGAAGCTGACGGCGAATAATTAAATAACTTTGATTTGGAAAGGCGGCTGGGCAGTCGCCTTTTTAGATAAAACACAGCAAAAGATTGGACGTGGTTTTTTGAACAACTCAACAATATTAATTCTGTTAATCATCGGTATTGCGGCAGGTCTTGTTTCGCTTGCGTTTGCACTGCTTACGGCGCACTCGATTAACAAAAAGGACGCAGGCAACGACCGTATGCGCGAAATCGCAAAGAACATTGAGGACGGCGCAAAAGCGTTCCTCTACAGCGAATATAAAATTCTTGTGTTCTTTGTAATTGCACTTGCAATACTTATTACAATACTTATCGACTACAAAACTGCGCTTTGCTTCCTGCTCGGCGCGCTGTTCTCAACACTCGCAGGCTACCTCGGTATGACGGTTGCCACAAGAGCAAACGTAAGGACGGCGAACGCCGCAAAGGAAAGCGGTATGTCAAACGCGCTTAAGGTTGCGTTTTCCGGCGGCGCGGTAATGGGACTTTCGGTTGTAGGTCTCGGCGTTGTCGGCATTGCGGCAATCTTCCTGATTGTCAGCCGTACTACAAAGCTTGTTAACAGCGGCGACGCACTCAGCATCCTCACGGGCTTCAGCCTCGGTGCTTCTTCAATTGCGCTGTTTGCGCGTGTGGGCGGCGGTATTTACACAAAAGCCGCTGACGTAGGCGCAGACCTTGTTGGTAAGGTTGAAGCAGGCATCCCCGAGGACGACCCGCGCAACCCTGCTACTATTGCGGATAACGTTGGCGACAATGTTGGCGACGTTGCAGGTATGGGTGCAGACCTGTTTGAATCGTATGTTGGCTCGATTATTTCCGCCATCACGCTTGCGTTTGCATCGCAGGCAGGCGATATTGCAATTAGAATGGCGCTGTTCCCGATTATCCTTTGCGGTGCGGGAATCATCGCTTCCATCCTCTCTACGGTTGTTGTAGCGAACTCGGGCGGCAAGAATCCGCAGAAGTCGCTCAACATCGGCGAATATTTGACCACGGGTCTTGTGCTGTGCGCAGGCGCTTTGCTTTCCGTAAGGCTGCTTGGCAACTGGAGTGGTTTTGCCTGCGTATTTGCAGGACTGCTTGTAGGCACGGTTATCGGCAAGCTTACGGAGATTTACACATCCGACCAGTACAAGTCGGTTAAAGAGATTGCGGAATCCTCAAAAACAGGCGCGGCTACAAACATCATCAGCGGTCTTTCCGTTGGTATGAGGTCGACCTGCTTCCCGATTCTTTTCATCGCAATCGGTATTCTTGTATCGTACAAGTTCTACGGTCTTTACGGCATTGCGCTTGCGGCTGTGGGTATGCTTTCAACAACAGGTATGACAATCGCCGTTGACGCTTACGGCCCGATTGCGGATAACGCAGGCGGTATTGCGGAGATGAGCGAGCTTGACCCTGAAGTAAGAGAGATTACAGATAAGCTTGACTCTGTGGGCAACACGACTGCGGCTATAGGCAAGGGCTTTGCAATCGGCTCTGCCGCACTCACCGCGCTTGCGCTGTTTGCAAGCTACGCGCAGACGACTAAAATCAACGGCGCTGGTATGAGCATCCTCAACCCGAAGGTTGTAGTCGGTCTGTTTATCGGCGGTATGCTGCCGTTCCTGTTCTCCGCATTTACGATGAGCAGCGTGGGCAAGGCTGCTAACAAGATGATTGAAGAGGTTAGGCGCCAGTTCCGCGAGAAGCCGGGAATCCTTGAAGGCAAGGACGACCCCGATTACAAAAACTGCGTTGCAATTTCCACAAACGCGGCGCTGCACGAGATGATACTTCCCGGTATTATGGCAGTGGTTTCACCGCTTGTTATCGGCTTCCTGCTCGGCGTTGAGGCGCTTGGCGGTCTGCTTGCAGGCTCGCTTGTAAGCGGCGTTATGATGGCGATATTTATGGCGAACTCGGGCGGTTCGTGGGACAACGCGAAGAAGTACATAGAGGGACTTCACGAAGGCGGCAAGGGCTCGGAAGCGCACAAGGCTGCCGTAGTCGGCGATACGGTTGGCGACCCGTTCAAGGACACGTCGGGACCGTCAATCAACATCCTTATTAAACTTATGACAATCGTTTCGCTCGTTTTCTCGGCATCGTTTATGATTGCAAACGGCGGCAACGGAATAGTAAATTTCTGATTACATTTAAAACAGAAACATTTTATTGCCCTGCGGGCAATCGAAAAAATCGTTTATTTTTTCGCGGGAGGGCGGGGACGCCCTCCCCTACTTTATATTAATGTAAATAAATAAGGGGTGATTTAATGAAGTTTATATCATGGAATGTTAACGGCTTGCGCGCCTGCATGAACAAGGGCTTTGCAGAGTACTTTGATGAGCAGAGTGCGGATATTTTCTGCGTGCAGGAAACCAAGCTGCAGGAGGGGCAGATTGACTTTGCGCCCGACGGCTACTGCTGCTACTGGAACTATGCTGATAAAAAGGGCTACTCGGGCACGGCGATTTTTGCAAAAGCCGAGCCGCTTGCGGTTACCTACGGAATAGGCATTGACGAGCACGACCACGAGGGCAGAGTTATTACGCTTGAATACGATAACTTTTACTTTGTAACGGTGTATGTGCCGAACTCGCAAAACGAGTTAAAGCGCCTTGACTACCGTATGAAGTGGGAGGACGACTTCCTTAACTACATCAAGTCGCTTGACGAAAAGAAGCCCGTTATCTACTGCGGCGACCTGAACGTTGCGCATAAGGAAATCTACCTTAAAAATCCGAAAACCAACCGCAAAAACGCAGGCTTTACGGACGAAGAGCGCGCAAAGTTCAGCGCTGTGCTTGACAGCGGTTTTACCGACACATACCGCCATTTTTACCCCGACACAGAGGGCGTATACTCCTGGTGGTCGTACCGCTTTAAGGCGCGTGAGAAGAACGCAGGCTGGCGCATAGACTACTTTGTTACTTCAAAAAGGCTTAACGACAAGCTTGTGGGCGCAAAGATTCACACGGACGTTTTAGGCTCTGACCACTGCCCCGTTGAACTGGACATTGACTTATGATAAAGCGGTACATATCGCTGATTCTCGGCGCGATTTCAACGGCGTACACGGTGTGGTATATGCACTACGGCGTACCGTATCAAAACAGCGGCGCACTGTCCAAAATTGGGCTTGAGCACAGGGGCGCGTTCTGGGTGTGGGGCGTACTGACTTACGCCACTCTTGCAATCGGTTTAGCGCTTTCGTACAGGAGGTACACAAAAACAAAGGCGTACATTCCCCTGCTTGCGGTATCCGGCGCAGGTATGCTGCTGACTTTGATGTTTGACTTTGAATACCGCAAAATGCCCGACTACTATTTGCACTGCGCGGGCTCGCTTGCATTTTCCGCAGTGACGGGAGGGGCGGTGCTGATACTGTTTATACTGACTTACAAAAAGGCAAAGATGTTCTGCGCGTTTACGTGGATAACAGGAATAATACTTGCATCAGATTTGATATGCCTGCTGATATTTAAGGAAACGGGGCTAATTGAAGCGCTGCCCGTTTTTGCAGGATACCTTATGCTTGGATTAACAAATTTGAGGAGGGATAAGGTTGAGATTAAACGATAAATTAAACAGCGTTGAGCGCTACCCCTTCCATATGCCGGGGCACAAACGCAACAAAAAATTCGGCATCGCAGGTGCGGAAATTGACGTAACGGAAATTGAAAGCTTTGACAACCTGCACAGCCCCGACGGTGTGATACTTGATATAGAAAACAGGCTTGCGCGGCACTACAAAAGCGCAAAGTCGTTTATGACGGTTAACGGCTCAACTGTCGGCGTGCTTGCGGCTGTTCACGCGGTGTGCAACAGGGGCGACAAAATTATTATTGCGCGCAACTGCCACAAAAGCGTGTTTAATGCTTGCTATCTGCTGAATCTTAAAATCGCGTATATTGAGCCTGAATTTGACAGCGAATGCGGCTACTATACTCAGGTCACGCAGAGCGCGGTTGATGAGGCTGTCAGGGCGCACGGCGACGCCAAAGCGGTGGTGATTACCTCACCCACATATGAGGGCATAATCAGCAATATTACCGTTTCCCTGCCGCTGATTGTTGACGCGGCGCACGGCGCACACCTCGGCACAAAGCCGTTCCCCGAATACCCGAAGGGCGACATAGTGATTTCCAGCCTGCACAAAACGCTGCCTGCGCTTACGCAGACAGCAGTTGCAAGCATATACAACGTTGACTTTGTTGACAGGTTTAAGAAGTACCTTGATATTTTTGAAACGAGTTCACCGAGCTACGTGCTGATGAATTCCGTTGACCTGTGCCTGAAATACCTTGAGCACAGCGGCAGCGACTTTGCACAGTACTACGGCGAACTGCGGAAGATACACACGCTCGGGCTTAAGTGGCTTAAGATTAAGCGCACCGATGATTTGGGCAAGATTGTTGTATCCACTGCAGGCGCAAGCATAAACGCGCAGGATCTGGCTGACGCGCTTCGCACACGGTATAATATTGAAATTGAAGCGGTGCTTTGCGAACACATCATACTTATGACCTCGGTTGCGGACACGAAAAAGGCGTTTGAGCAGCTTAAAACGGCGCTTGTTACTATCGACTGCGAATGTGACAAAAAAAGCTTCAGAAAGCCGTTTGAAAAGCCGCCCTGCCCCGACGGTATTATCACTATAAGCGACTGCGACGGCGGCACACGCTGCGACATAAAAAATGCGGCAGGCAAAACCGCAAATGAGTACGTTTACGCCTATCCGCCGGATATTCCGCTGATTGTGCCGGGCGAGGTTATTACCGCGGAAATCGCAAAATACATAACCGACCTTTTGGACGCAGGCGTTAATGTGATCAGCGACAGCGGTATTTTGCCGCAGGTATTGACAAAAGGATAGTAATTAATTATAATATATGAGAAATTAATAAAGGAGTATCTGTTATGAAGAGAATTAACACTTTAAGTTCTAAAAATCTTTGCGAATCTGCTAAAAAAGGCGGCTGCGGCGAGTGCCAGACATCCTGCCAGTCAGCAAGCAAAACTTCTTGCTCGGTAGCTAATCAGCAGTGCGAGAAGAACAAGAAATAAGTAAAACACGGGAGGGTACAGCCCTCCCATAGTTTTTATTTTTTACATTCCCTCCGACGGCTTTGCCGCCACCACCCTTTTAACAAGTGGGGCAAAAAGGAAAGATTATATATGATACACGCTTACAAAATGAACGGTTACAATATCGTAATCGACCAGAACAGCGGCTGTGTTCACAGCGTTGACGAGGTTGCTTACGATATTATAACTATGTTTGAAACACATACAAAAGACGAAATAAAAGAGTTTATACTCACAAAATACAGCGACCGCGAGGATGTTACAAGCAAGGACATTGACCTGTGCTTTGGCGATATACAGTCGCTAATCGACGACGGCAGGCTGTTTTCCGCCGACAAGTTTGAGGATATGGCGGCTGAATTTAAAACGCGCCAGGGGGTTATTAAGGCAATCTGCCTGCACGTTGCGCACGGCTGCAACCTCAACTGCGAATACTGCTTTGCCGGTAAAGGCGAATACGGCGGCGCGGACAAAGGCTTGATGAGCCTTGAAACGGGCAAACGCGCGCTCGACTTCCTTGTGGAAAACAGCGGCACAAGGCGCAATCTTGAGGTTGACTTTTTCGGCGGAGAGCCGCTGCTCAACTGGGAGGTTTGCAAAGAGCTTGTGCGCTACGGACGTGAGCTTGAAAAAACTCATGACAAAAACTTCCGCTTTACGCTTACGACAAACGGCGTGCTTGTTGACGACGAGGTTATAGACTTTTGCAACAAGGAAATGGGCAACGTTGTGCTGTCGCTCGACGGAAGAAAGAGCGTGCATGACAACCTGCGCAAAACGCCTGCAGGCGGCGGAAGCTATGATTTGATTGTGGATAAATTCAAGAAGTTTGCCGACTCAAGAAACCAGAAGGATTACTATATGCGCGGCACGTATACGCACTTTAACACAGACTTTGCCGCGGATCTGATACATATGGCAGACCTTGGGTTTAAGGAACTTTCCGTTGAGCCGGTTGTGAGTCCGCCAAGCGAGCCTTGGGCGCTGCAGGACAACGATTTGCCTGTACTCAAAGAACAGTACGAAATCCTTGCAAACGAAATGCTGCGCCGCTACAGGAAGGGCGACGGCTTTACGTTTTACCACTATATGATTGACCTCGACGGCGGGCCGTGCATCGTTAAGCGCGTAAGCGGCTGCGGAGTCGGCACAGAGTATATGGCGGTTACACCGAGCGGCGATTTGTTCCCCTGCCACCAGTTTGTGGGCGACGACAAGTTCCGCCTTGGTAACATATACGACGGCGTTACAAATCCCGACGTGCTTGAGCAGTTTAAGCAGTGCAACGTGTATTCTCACAAGGAGTGCCGCAACTGCTTTGCAAAGCTGTACTGCTCGGGCGGCTGCGCGGCAAACGCGTACCACACAACAGGCAGTGTTAACGGTGTTTACGAGTTTGGATGCGAGCTGCATCGCAAGCGCATTGAGTGCGCAATAATGCTAAAGGTTGCAGAGGCAGAAGAAGGATTAAAAGTTGAATATTAGGCATAAAAAAACAGGGGCGTTTTGAAACGCCCCTTGGGGCACCCTGCATAAATAGGGCGCCCCTTTGTTTTACTTTTTAGTAGTTACTGTTTTTGCTACGGTCCACGCTGAGTAGTAGTTTTTGCCGTCCACTGTTTTGAAGGTGCGCACACGCACATAGTACTTTGTTTTGCCTGCGAAGTTTGCAACGGTTTTTGCCGTGGATTTGTTGTTTTTAACCGTAACGGTTTTTGTTGCGCCCTTTTCAAACTTATTGGTCTTGCCGTACTGAATCTGATAGCCCGTAGTCTGTGTTGCCTGCTTTTTCCAGGTTACTTTAATGTTCTTTGACTTGGGGCTTGTAACGGCTGACAGCGTGGTCGCCTGCGGATTGATGTTAAACGACTTTGTGAGCGAGCCCGTGTACTTGCCCTTGCCAGTAATCACCGCTTTAGCCGTGCCGACATTTGTGTTGTTTTTGTAAGCAACTGTGTAGTCCGTACCCTCTGTAAGCGTAACCTTGCCGAGTTTTACGGTAAGCTTCTGCTTCTGCGCCTTGCCGTTATATACCTTTGCCTTGATGTTTGTAACATCCGCTGCGCCGATAGACTTTTTGTGGTTCGGGTTCTTCGTGCCGCAGCCGTTCTGGCAATACTCTTCGCCACTAACAAAGTAGTGACCTGACGGCGGTATTTCTTCGCCGTTCTCGGTGAAGCCGCAATCCCACTTAACCTGTTTTTTGCCGCTTGTGGTGCAGGTTGCAGGTGTTTTGATAGTGATTGAATAGTTTTCGTTGGCAGGCTTTACTTTGGAAGTATCTGTCATCCACGGGTTGCCGTTAGTATCAAACTTATTTGCAACCTTGTTGCTCCACACGTGCGTGCAGTATTTGGTCTGGATGTTATTGAGCTTGGTGCAGCCGCTGAACATTGATGCGCCTATATATACAGGCTTGCCGAGTTGCGCGGTTGTGAGGTCTGTGCAGTAATTGAACAAGTGCTGACCGTAAGTGCAGTTCTTTGGTTTTATTGCGTTGAGGTTACCGATTTCGGCATTTGCAAATGCGTAATCCTCAACCTCCTGCAGCTGGTACGGCAGTTCGATTTCAAACGGCGCGTCCTTTGCGTTAACGTCGTAAAAAGCATACTTGCCGATGCACAGATAACCGGTACTTGATGCGTCCTGCTCAAACTCAATTGTATAGAAGTCGCAGTCTTTAAACAGATATGCGCCTACGCGTTTAACCGACTTCCTGATTAAAAGCCTGTTCATACCTTCGGTAAATTCGGTATCCCAAATAGTATTGCTCTTGCTGACGTAGTAGAAAGGCGTAGATGACGCGGTGTAATCCTGACAAGAGCCGTCGCCGAAAGCAGTAAGAGAGATAATTTTGGTGGATCTGTTTGCAATCAGAACACATTCGCCGCAGACTTTGTAATACATATCCGCAATGCTGTAATTAGCCTTTGACTTGTCAGACGTTGTGATTGTGTACGAGCTGTTGAGCTTGATTGCAGGGCAGATGCCCATACCTGTATCAAACTGGTTGCGGTGCACTGTCGGGTCGTTAGCAGAGCCGAAAGCGTAGTCCCAGTTGCTGCCGACGTTACCGCTGTTGCTGATAACAGCCTCAATCGCGCCGGTTGTGTCAAAGTCCGATGATCCCGGCTCGCCCGTTGTTCTTGTGGCGTATTTAGCGCTTGGAGTGCTGTCCTCCACAAACACGTCAACGCCGGGGTTACTAAAGCCGTAGCCCATCGCCTTGGCGTAGTCGGTGGCGTTAGTGCGCTTCCTTGCATCGTCCTGCGCATAGGTGCTGCTCTGGGTAAATATCGTGTTGCTCGAGGTGTCCATCATCTCCTGAATGGAAAGCAGGAACACCTTTTCGCTCGTTGAGGACAAGGTTTTGCCGTTTTCCTTAATATGATACTTACTCCAGCCGCCGTCCTTATACTCCTGCTGCCAGAAGCACTGGTTTGCGTTTGTACGCGAAACTATGCTTGCCTTTTCTTCATCCCTGAAAGCGGTGTTGTAGAACGTGTTGTTGAGGAACTTGCGGATAGTCGAATTTTCCCACGTAAGCTCTGTGTAGGTAAAATTGAGGTTATTCTCGTATCCCCTGAACGACTCTGCGTCGATGATATTCTTTGCCCATAGAACAACGCCGCCGCTTTCCGTAACAGCAACAACCCATGTGATTGGCTGCCACTCAAAATAATATGTGCCGAGGTAGTAGCCGTTGTCGTCCTGATACGAGTTTTCCGCAGACGGCTTCAGGTAATTACGCCTTGGTTTGTATCTTGTAATTTCAAGCTTGCGGTACATTTTGTCGCGGAACACAAAGTCGGTATAGCTCATACCGTAGCCCGTGGGATTACCCGTTGAGCCCTGGTACCAGTAGTACGGAATTGTGTTGTGCTTTAGCGGAATATTCAGTTTTTCAAACTCCGCAATTGTGCTGCTTGAAGTAACCCTTGCAGACGGATAATAGCCGTACTGCAGTTCATCGCCCTTTGAAAGCGAGCTAACGCTTAAGGTGCCGGAACGCACTGCAGCCTTTGCAGTGAAGTTTAAGCCGGCGGTTACGCTGAGAAGCATAACGAGCGATAACAGTAAACTTAATAACTTTTTCATAACATACTCCTTGTATTAAAAAAAGTGTAGAATTGCCCAATGATATTATACAGGATGAACGGGCAGATTGTCAATATTTTATCTCTATTACACAGGTAAAGCGATGTGTTAAATTATAATATTAAAAAAGATTAACAATCTTGTTATAAATTTGACTTTAATATATTAATATACTATAATAACTTCGTTAAAATTTTAAACAAGTCATAAAACAGGAGGAATACTATGGGACTTACACTTGCGCAAAAACTCATTAAGGCGCACCTTGTTGAGGGGGAAATGAAAGTCGGAACAGAAATCGGACTTCGCATTGACCAGACTCTTACACAGGACGCCACCGGTACCATGGCATATCTTGAATTTGAAGCGATGGGTGTTGACAGAGTTAAAACAGAGCGCTCTGTTGCTTACATCGACCACAACACTTTGCAGACAGGCTTTGAAAATGCGGACGACCACAGATTTATCCAGACAGTTACCAAAAAGCACGGCATTTACTTTTCGCGCCCCGGTAACGGCATCTGCCACCAGGTGCATCTGGAGAGATTTGGCATCCCCGGCAAGACCTTAATCGGCTCGGACAGCCACACGCCAACAGGCGGCGGTATCGGTATGCTTGCAATGGGTGCAGGCGGACTTGACGTTGCTGTTGCAATGGGCGGCGGCACTTACTACATCCCGATGCCTAAAATGACGAGAATTAACCTTACAGGCTACCTCAAGCCGTGGGTTTCCGCAAAGGACGTTATACTTGAAGTTCTGCGCATTATGAGCGTTAAGGGCGGCGTTGGTAAGATTATTGAATACGGCGGAGAGGGTGTTAAGACACTTTCCGTTCCCGAGAGGGCTACAATCACAAATATGGGCGCTGAACTCGGCGCAACTACTTCTATCTTCCCTTCCGATGAGATTACGCTTGCGTTCCTCAAGGCACAGGGCAGAGAGAACGACTGGACGGAAATTCTTCCCGACGCTGACGCAGAATACGACGAGGTTATCGACATCGACCTCTGCTCGCTTACACCGATGGCTGCTTGCCCGCATATGCCCGACAACGTTAAGACAACCGACGAAATCGGCAAGATTAAGGTTGACCAGGTTGCAATCGGCTCGTGCACAAACTCATCTTACACGGATATGATGAAGGTTGCCGCTATTCTTAAAGGCAAGACTGTTAACCCGAGCGTATCGCTTAGCATTGCGCCCGGCTCAAAGCAGGTGCTCAATATGCTTGCGCTCAACGGCGCGCTGTCCGATATGATTAACGCAGGTGCAAGAATCCTTGAAAGCGCGTGCGGTCCGTGTATCGGTATGGGACAGAGCCCGAACAGCGGCGGTGTTTCGCTGCGTACGTTCAACCGTAACTTTGAAGGTAGAAGCGGCACAAAGGACGGACAGATTTACCTTGTTTCGCCCGAGGTTGCTGCGGCGTCTGCGCTTACAGGTTACCTTACTGACCCGAGGGATCTGGGCGAGGCACCGAGCATTACGATGCCCGATGAGTTCATTGTTAACGACAATATGATTGAACCGCCTGCAACTCCCGAGGAAGCAAAGGATGTTGAAGTTCTGCGCGGTCCGAACATCAAGCCGTTCCCGAAAACAGAGCCGCTGCCCGAGAGCATTACGGCAAAGGCTGTGCTTAAGGTTGGCGACAACATCACCACAGACCACATTATGCCTGCAGGTGCGAAGATACTTCCCTACCGTTCAAACATTCCTCATCTTTCGCAGTACTGCTTCGGCGTTTGCGACGAGAGCTTCCCGGAGAGAATTAAGGCAGAGGGCAAGGGCTTTGTAATTGGCGGCGCTAACTACGGTCAGGGCTCGTCAAGAGAGCACGCAGCGCTTGTTCCGCTTTACCTCGGCGTTAAGGCAGTAATCACAAAGAGCTTTGCAAGAATTCACGTTGCAAACCTTGTTAACGCAGGTATTCTCCCCTTCACCTTTGCTGATGAGGCTGACTACGATAAGATTGAGCAGGGCGACAAGCTTGAGCTTGCCGACATCAGGGATTGCATTGAAAACAGCAAGCCCGTTGTGCTTAAGAACATCACCAAAGGTGAGGAGTACGCGCTTGATTCTTCACACCTTTCAGAGCGTCAGAGAGCAATGCTGCTTTGCGGCGGACTGCTTGATTACACAAGAGAGATGAATAAATAGTATAAATGTAACTAGTGTAACTAGCAAAAAGTATATTTTTCTATATAAATATCAATTATGAAAAAACACCATATTTACCAGTTACACCGGTTACACTGCAGTGTAGTAACATAAAAATAAACAGGAGGTACGACTTATGACTGATATTGAAAACAAGGCTCTGGACGAGGCTGTTGCAAAGTTCAGAGCGCTTATGGAAACACAGCTCGAAAGAGCAAAGAAGATTAAAGAGGACAAGGACTTTACCGACTACCAGGCGCTTGACACAATCGTTATCGGCATCTGCGGCGGCGACGGCATTGGCCCGATTATCACCAAAGAGAGCCAGAGAGTGATTGAATTCCTGCTCAAGGATGAGGTTGCAAGCGGCAAGGTGCAGTTTAAGGTTATCGACGGTCTTACCATCGAAAACAGAGCCGCACAGGGCAAGGCTATCCCCGACGACGTGCTTGAAGAACTTAAGCAGTGCCACGTTATCCTTAAAGGTCCCACAACCACACCGCGCCAGGGCGACCCGTGGCCAAACGTAGAGTCCGCTAACGTTGCAATGCGTAAGGCGCTTGATTTGTTTGCAAATATGCGCCCCGTTAAGGTTCCCGAGGAAGGCATTGACTGGACATTCTTCCGTGAGAACACCGAAGGCGGCTACGCTGTAGGCTCGCACGGCGTTAACATCACAGACGACCTTGCTGTTGACTTTACGGTTGCTTCGCAGGAAGGCTGCGAAAGAATCGCAAAGCTTGCTTACGACTATGCGCAGAAGAACAACAAGGGCAAGGTTTCGATTATCACAAAGGCTAACATCATCAAGACGACCGACGGCAAGTTCCTCAACACGGCAAAGGCTATCGGCGAGCAGTATCCTGACATCGTTACCGACGACTGGTACGTTGATATCACCACTGCAAAACTGATTGACCCTGCAAGGCGCCGCGACTTCAAGGTATTTGTACTGCCTAACCTCTACGGCGATATCATCACCGACGAGGCTGCCGAATTCCAGGGCGGTGTTGGCACTGCAGGCTCTGCAAACATCGGCAAGAAGTACGCTATGTTTGAGGCTATCCACGGCTCTGCACCGCGTATGATCAGCGAAGGCAGAGGTCAGTATGCTGACCCGTGCTCAATGCTCAGGGCAACAGTAATGCTGCTGTCGCACATCGGCTACCAGAAAGAGGCTAACGCTCTTGAAGCTGCGCTTGACAAGTGTATGTTTGAAGAGAAGAAGCTCACTATCACAGGCCGCGACACAGGCTGCACCTGCGAGGAATTCGGTAACTACGTAATGGACACAATCACTGAAATGACTAAATAAAATCGGGTGATAAAATGGAAAAGAACGATATTTCTATTTCGGTTATCAAGCGACTTCCCAGATATTACCGGTTTTTGGAAACCTTAAAATCAAACGGTATTGTAAGGATAAGTTCCAAAGAGCTTGCCGAGAGAATGGGGCTCACCGCGTCGCAGATAAGGCACGACTTTAACTGCTTTGGCGGCTTCGGTCAGCAGGGTTACGGCTATAATGTGCCGGAACTCTACAACAAAATCGGCGAGATTCTTTGTGTAAACAACAAGGTTAAAACCATCCTTATCGGTGCCGGTAATCTCGGACGCGCTGTATCGTCGAAGATTTCCACGAGGGAAAGCGGTTTTCAGCTTGTGGGCATTTTTGATAAGAATGAGGCTATATCGGGCAAGATTATTCACGGTATCCCCGTGAGGCATATTGATTATCTTGAAAATTTCTGCATAGACAACGCGCCGACCTGCGCTGTAATCTGCATACCTGAAAACGATATGAAGGAACTTACAGACCTGCTGTGCAGGCTTGGTATAACGAGCTTCTGGAATTTTTCAAACTACGATATTGCAATGGCGCATCCCGAAGTACTTGTTGAAAACGTACATCTTACAGACAGTCTGATGACGCTCAGTTATCTGACTAATGAGATAAGCAAAGCAAAGTAAACGCCTTGCTTTGCCCTGCTTAAAAGGAGTATAACGTTGATTAAGATAACAAACCGAGAGGTAATTGATGTTGTAAACTACTCGGATACAAAGGTTATTTTTGCCGAAAAAGTTTCGCTCGGCGAGCTTACGCAGGCAAAATTCAAATTCTTTATCCTCGACTTTGAGTCGGGCGAAAAAGAAGCTGTTACAACGAACGTATACAAAATGAAGAAGTTCGGCCACGCGTACGAAAAAATATGCGAGCGCATTACCGACTACGTTAACTGCAGCGCGGTAATGCTCAAGGACAGGAACGTGCTTGTTATGTTTGAAGGCGGTGAAGCAGGTCTGTTTGACCGCGAAGGCGAAATGCTGTGGACGAAGAAGCTCGAATACAACGACGAGCCTGTTATTTCGCTCGCTGCCGACGACGACTATTTCTGGTCGGTGTGCAAAGGCGAAAACTGCGTTATCCGCTTTAATGCAGACAACTTTAACGTTGACATCAGAATCGGCGGCAAGGATCAGGACACGTTCACCGCGCCTTACTTTGCTTCATCTGACGACGAATACGTTTACATCTGCTGCGCGGACAAGGTGCGCAAAATCAGCAAAGAAAACCTTACCGTCAGTGACGCCGAAGGTATTTTTGACACACCGAATCGCTTTTACAAGCTTGGCAGATTCAGCATACTGTGCAGCTACGACGGCACATACATAGACAAAGATGAATAAAAAAGTTCCCCGACAGAGTCGGGAGATTTTTTATTAGAGGCTGACGAAAAAGCGCATAACCACGCCGAAGCTCTATAAGCGAAGAATTGTAGGGAGCGGCGACCCCGACGCTCCGCGTGCGAAGCACCTGATAAATAATATCTATGAAAACCCGCAGAAACATTAAGTTCCTGCGGGTTTTGCGTTTCCCGTTTTTTGCTCACAAGCGGTACCGTCGTACAGCAAAGTTCGCAAGAAAACGGGATTCTGCATCTTTTTCGTTCATCCTCACAGCGTGTCGAATTTGTTTCTTGGGTTTTTCGACACGCTGGAATAAAAAAGTTCCCCGACAGAGTCGGGGAACTTTTTTATTATTTGCTTACAACCTTTTTGGTTGCCGACCACTTGCCGTAAACCTTTTTGTTGGAAGTCTTTTTGTAGGTGCGCATCTTTATGTAGTAGGTGTGCCCTTTTGTAAAGTTCTGACCTGTGTAGGAAGTGGTTGCCTTGCCCTTGATATTTGTAGTGGCAATCTTGTTTTTAAACTTACTGTCCTTAGCCCAGATAATCTGGTAGCCGCTTTCGCCGCCCGTTACCTTGTTCCAGGAAACCTTGATTTTACCCGGTGCAGGCGAGGTTACGGATTTAAGCTTAACGCTCGCAGGCTTTGTGGTGACGGTAATCTTGTTACTGATGCCGCCCGTTGTTACAACCTTGCCGTCCTTAACGTACGCCGTAACGCACACGGTGTGCGTTTTACCGCTTGTAAGCTTAACGGTGCCGCTGTTTGTTGAGAAGTAGCCTACAATCCTGTAGGTATTTTTCTTTTTATTATAGGTGTAAACCTTGTAGCCTGTTACGCCGTTTACCTTGTTCCATTTAAGCGAAACGCCTGCCGCTGTGGGCGCGCTTCTACGCTTAAGTCCCGAAGCCTTGGGCGGCGTGGTATGCTTGGTGTTGTACTTTGAATACTTTGTCCAGCCCTTGCTTGTGTACGCCTTAACGCGAACGCTGTATTTGTTACCGGGATTCAGACCGCGGATTGTGCCGCTGTTGGTGGTAACGGTTTTATCAAAGTGAGTACCCTTTGTCTGGTTTTTGATGTACATATAGTACTTGGTAGCGCCGGGGTACTTTTTCCATTTGAACGAAAGCGAGTTCTGCGTACGCTTTGTAATCTTAAGCGCAGTAACCATATTTGCGGTGCTCGATGTGGTTGAGGTTGTTGAGTCGGACATACTTGTGTCGCTCGTAACCTCGGAAGCAGTGCCGTCAACAATGCAGTTTTTAGCCGGCATATTCTTGAAAACAGGGATATAAAACGTGTGCGATTCCGCAAGAATACCTGCGTCCCTGTAGGCAGCGTAAGTGGTTTCCGACGCTTTTGCAGGTGCGTTAACCGTGATTGAGTACTCGCACGCATAAAGACAACCGCTGTTTTTGTTTACATTGAACTTCTGCAGATAGTCGTTAAACTGGTACTTACCGAACGTGTTGCGCAGATACGAAGCGCCGCCGTAAATGCTTCTGTACGGGTTTGACCACGGTCTATTGTAGGTGAGGTACTTTGTTCTTACGTCGCTCTTTTTGATGTAGCCCACTTTACCGCTTGTGTCGTAAATAGTGCTGTAAAGCTTGCCCTTATAGTAATCGCCGTAAGTGCCTCTGTAAGCAAAGTACTGTGAAGCTTTAAGATTTGTCTTTGTGCCGGACACCTTTTTGGTGCTTGTGTTGTACTTTGAATACATTGTTGTGGCTTTGCTTGTGCGCAGATAGCCATTTGCCCACTCAAGCCCCATTGTAGCGTTTGCGGTTGCGCCTATGCTATAGTAGTTATAAATCGCGCGAAACGGCTCTTTAGTGCCGCTTGAACCGCCTGCGAGTGATGCGTCGTACGAACCGATTTCCAGCTTTACCTTTGAGGCGAGGAAGTACGGGTTCATATTGGCATTCTTACCTGCCTGAATAAATGCCTGCGAATACTTAACCTTGTTGCCGCTGCTGTTTTTGTAAGTAACGGTATCGCCGTTAGCGTTTTTGTAAGTAATGTACGCGTTGTGCATAAACGAGCCATTAAGTATGCTTTCAACGCCTGCCTGCTTTGCCGAGCTATCGTAATCAATAGACTCAAACTGAAATATATACTTTGGCGTTAACCAGTTACGCGCGTCCATATAGTACTTAACAGCCGCTTCGGACGCCGCAACCCAGTTGGGCGACTCCGTAACGTGGTAGTAACCGCCGCTGTAGCAGTTTGAGCACTTGCAGTAATATGCGTTTGAACGCGTGGAGAGCTTTTGAATAGACTGCTGACCGTGGCGCGCTTTACGCTCGCCGTTAATAGCGGTCTGCCAGTCGAGCCCTGTTTTAAACGGCTCAAACTTCCAGTTAGGGTACTTGCTGTGCAGCTTTGTAAGTATAGTAACGTACGATTTCGGGAAGCCCTTATCGCGCAATGACTGTGCATAAGTCGCGGCAGAAACTGCGTAAGAAACCGGCGAAATCGCAATAAATACGATTACTAATGTAAGCAATAATGAAAGGATTTTTTTGCTCATTATTCCATCTCCTTATTAAATCAAGAGAACAGCCTTAATTTATATATTACCATTTTGTAACCGTTTTGTCAAATTTGTGCCATATTTACGCTACCTCTGTCGAATTAAACCGAACTTTGTAAAAATCGGTCTTGATAATCTGCGGCTTTTTAGGTATAATAATTTTATCACTAAAAAGGAGAAGGATTATGCCCGGTAAGAAATCAGAAGCACTTAAAGCTGCTGACATTGAGGCAAAAGCATTGCTGCAGAAAAACATTGTTTTGCTTCGTAAAAAATACGGACTCACGCAGGAAGCACTTGCCGACGCGCTCGGCATAAACCGCGGCACGTACTGTAATTACGAAAACAGGTCGTTGCCGCCGCAACACCTGATAATAAAGCTTGCGCAGATTTACAACATTTCGCCCGACTGCTTTTACAGGAATGACCTTGATGCCGCACTTTTAAAGGTGAACACGGACAGTGACTTTTTTGAGGACGAATGTTTTTGCGAGCTGACTCAATCCGAGCAGTCGCTGCTGATGAAGTTCCGCCAGCTCAAAAAGAGCGAAAAAAAGCAGGTTGCAACACTGATTACGGATTTATCGAATAAAGAAAAAAAATAAAACCTTGAAGCTGAGCAAAGCTTCAAGGTTTTGTGTTATATAGCCTCTTTTATTGCAGCAAGCAGGTCGTCGTACGTTTCAAAAGCAGGAAGCTCGGGGTAATCCTTTTTAATCTGCTCGGTACTTCTGAACAGGAAGCCTGCCTTGCTCGCCTGAATCATACCGAGGTCGTTGAAGCTGTCGCCGCTTGCGATAGTTTCAAACCCGATAGACTGCAGAGCCTTAACGGTGGTGTACTTCGACTTTTCGCATCTCATTCTGAAGCCCGTAACCTCGCCGCTGTCGCTGACAATCAGCTCGTTGCAGAAGATTGTGGGATAGCCGAGTTTAGCCATAAGCGGCGCCGCAAACTGTGTGAATGTGTCGCTTATAATGATAACCTGACCGAGCTTGCGAAGTTCGTCAAGGAATTCCTTTGCGCCTTCCATCGGCTCAATTTTTTCGATAGTAGCCTGAATTTCCTTAAGACCGAGACCGTGCTCTTTAAGGATGTTAAGGCGATAGTTCATAAGCTTGTCGTAGTCGGGCTCGTCGCGCGTGGTGCGCTTGAGCTCGGGGATGCCGCTTGCCTCGGCAAACGCAATCCAGATTTCGGGCACGAGAACACCCTCTAAATCAAGGCATACAATATGCATAGTTTAGTCCTCCAATTAATATTGTTTGAGCGTAGCGAGTAACATACCAAGCCTTCCCCTTGGGGGGAAGGTGGATGCACTATGTGCAGCCGGATGAGGGGAATCAAGTCCTCACGTTACTCTATATCATCCCTTTACATAAGGGAATTTTTTACTTAAAGAAAAGCGGTAATTTTTCAAGGAATACAATATCATCGCGGTCTGCGCTGTCGCCCTCTGCAAGAGGTGCGCAGCAGGCTACGATTTCGCCGTCGAATTCCTTAACAAGTTCAACAACCGCCTTAAGACTTTCGCCGGTTGAGATAACATCGTCAACGATAAGTACGCGCTTGCCTTTGAGCAGGTCGCCGTCCTCGTGGCCGAGGTAGAGAGTCTGCTCTTTTTGCGTGGTGATTGAAGTTACGCTTACTTTAACCGGGTTATCCATATAAACCTTAATCGACTTGCGGGCAACGATGTACTTTTTGCCGCTCTGCTTGCTCATTTCGTATGCAAGCGGAATCGACTTTGCTTCAGGTGTCACGATGTAATCAAACTCGGGAACCTTTTTGAGCAGATCCCTTGCGCAGCACTCTGCAAGCTCAACATCGCCGAACAGAATAAACGCAGCGATGTCAAGTTTGTCGGATACGGAAAACTTCTGCAGCTGACGTGTAAGCCCTGCAATGTGAAGTTCGTAAAACTCTTTGTCTTTCCTCTTCATATCATTTGTAATCATATCAAACCCTCCCCGAGTTTAACTCCGCCGATGAGGTGGAAGTGCAGGTGCATAACGGTCTGACCTGCGTCAGCGCCGCAGTTGTTGATAATTCTGTAAGACTCAATGCCCTGCGACTTTGCGATTTCGCCAAGCTTTTCAAAGATATGGGCAACGTACTTGCTATTATCCGCATTGATGCCGTTTGCGCACTCGATATGCTCTTTAGGCACAGCGAGGATATGCACAGGTGCAACGGGGTTGAGGTCCTTAAAAGCAACCATCATATCGTCCTCATAAACCTTTGTGGACGGAATGTTGCCGTTTATAATTTCACAAAAAACGCACATAGTTATTCTCCTATCCTAAGATGTTTTTAACAATATCTGCTGTTGCGGCAATTGCAGAATCGAGCTTTGACAGATCCTTTGCGCCTGCCATAGCACTGTCGGGTCTGCCGCCGCCACCGCCGCCCGCGAGCTTGGCAACCTCGCGCACAACGTCGCCTGCCTTAACGCCCTTTGCAATGGCGTTTTTGCCGCAGATTGCAACAATTGTAGCCTTTGCGCCGTTGGTGCCTGCGATGATTGCAACCGCGTTGTCGTTGCTTGCCTTAAGGTCGTCGCCCATAGTGCGAAGTGCATCGGGCGTTGCGCCGTCAATCTTTGCGGTCATAACCTCAAGACCGTCAATAATTTCGGGTGATGAGAACATATCCGCGCTCTTGAGCTTGGTAATTTCAGCGTTGAGGTTTGCAATTTCCTTCTGCTGTTCCCTGTTTTCGTTAACGAGTGCGGTTACCTTATTGATAACCTCGCTTTCGCCGGACTTAAGCGCGGAAGCCACGGTTTTAACCTGCAGTTCAATCGCTTTCATCGAGCCGAGAAGGTTCATACCCGTAAGCGCTGTAATTCTGCGCACGCCGCTTGCAACAGACGCTTCGGACACGATTTTGAAGAGTCCGAGCTCGCCGCTGTTTGCAACGTGAGTACCGCCGCAGAACTCGGTTGAAAAGTCGCCTGCTTTAACTACGCGGACAACATCGCCGTACTTTTCACCAAAGAGCATCATAGCGCCCATTTTCTTGGCGTCCTCAATCGGCATTTCGAGCATCTGCACGGGGGTTGCGCTCATAATGAAGTTATTTACAATGATTTCAACCTCGTTAATCTCCTCCTGCGTCATAGCGTTGAAGTGAGTGAAGTCAAAACGCATAATCTTGTTATCAACGAGTGAGCCTGCCTGCTCAACGTGGTTGCCGAGCACCTGGCGCAGCGCTGCCTGCAGTAGATGAGCCGCGGTGTGGTTGCGCATAATAGCGCGGCGGCGTGCTTCGTCAATCTGTGCGGACACCTTGTCGCCCACAGAGATAACGCCGTCCCTTACAGTACCGCTGTGAAGGTAAATGCCGTCCTCGTTTTTATTTGTATCGTCAACATTGAACGCGCCTGCGCCGCTGGTGATTACACCGCTGTCGCCGACCTGACCGCCGGAAGTTGCGTAAAACGGCGTTGTGTCAAGCACAACCGCGCCCTTTTCGCCTGCGCCGAGCATATCTGCAAGCTCGCCGTCAGCGTTTACTATCGCCTTAACGGTAGCCTCTGCGTTGAAATCGGTATAACCGACAAACTTGGTGGGCTCTGTTTCAATCTTAACCGAGCCGCCCTTCCATGCGTCTGCGCCTGCGTCCTTGCGTGCAGCGCGGGCAGTCTTTTTCTGATTATCAAGCAGCATCATAAAGCGTGCTTCGTCAACCTTTATACCGCGCTCTGCAAGGATATCCTTTGTGAGGTCGAGCGGGAAACCGTAGGTGTCGTTGAGTTTGAACGCGTCGTCGCCGCTGAACACGCCGTCCTTGATATGCTTCATATGCTCTTCAAGCAGTTCAAGACCTGCGTCGATTGTCTTGCCAAAGGATTCTTCCTCGGACAGAAGAACGCGCTTGATGAGCTCTGCCTTATCCTTGAGCTCGGGATAAGCAGTTTCGTTCTCTTTAATCACGGTGTCGCATACCTTATAGAGGAACGGCTCGTTAACGCCGAGGAGTCTGCCGTGGCGGCAAGCGCGGCGGATGAGCCTGCGCAGAACGTATCCCCTGCCGCCGTTTGACGGAATAACGCCGTCGCCAATCATAAAGGTTGACGAGCGCACATGGTCGGTGATAACACGCAGGGAAACGTCGTCCTTGTCGTTCTCGTGGTACTTAACGCCCGAGATTTCGGAAATCTTTTTCATAATATTCTGCACGGTGTCAACCTCAAAGATGTTGTCAACCCCCTGCAGGATGCAGGCAAGACGCTCAAGCCCCATACCCGTATCAATGTTCGGGTGGTCAAGCGGGGTGTAATTGTCGTTGCCGTCGTTGTCAAACTGAGTGAAAACGTTGTTCCAGAATTCTGTAAAGCGGTCGCACTCGCAGCCCGGTGCGCAGTCGGGTGAGCCGCAGCCGTATTTTTCGCCGCGGTCAAAATAAATCTCGCTGCACGGACCGCAAGGACCTGAACCATGCTCCCAGAAGTTATCCTCTTTACCGAGGCGGACAATGTGCGACGGGTCAACGCCGTTCTGCTTTGTCCAGATTTCAAACGCCTCGTCGTCGTTTTCGTAAATAGTTACATAGAGCTTGTCAACAGGCATTTCAAGCACCTGTGTGCAGAACTCCCAAGCCCAAGCGGTGGCTTCCTTTTTAAAGTAGTCGCCGAACGAGAAATTGCCCAGCATCTCAAAGAAAGTGCCGTGGCGGTCTGTTTTACCCACCTGCTCGATATCGGGCGTTCTGATGCACTTCTGGCAGGTTGTAACGCGCTTTCTGGGCGGCGTAACCTCGCCTGTAAAGTACTTTTTCATCGGTGCCATACCCGAGTTAATCAGCAACAGGCTTTTGTCGTTATTAGGTACAAGGGAAAAGCTCGGAAGGCGCAGATGCCCCTTGCTCTCGAAAAACGAAAGATATTTTTCCCTTAAATCATTGAGTGATGTCCATTCCATATATGTTATACCTCACGGTTTGATTAATTAATTTTAAGCGGACAAACGCCGCGATTATTATTAAATAACCGCAGCGTTAATTCACTTAATCACATTTTCTCAACAATTTTTGCGAGTTCCTGAAGTTCTTCCTTTGTAAAGGTAAGACCTTTGCTCATCTTGTCGTGCTCAGGTGACCAATCTCTTACGTCAACCTTAGGCTCACGACCGTTCCAGGAAATCATATTAACCTCTCTTGTCCAGCCTCTTGCAGTTTCGCTGATGACACCGAGATGCTCTGTGATTTCATACTTGATTTCAGGCATTTTACACTCCTCCTTTATTGATTATATTAGATTTATAATTTACTGACAATTTCTTTAGTATCCTGTGCAATCATAAGTTCTTCGTCTGTTGCAAGGATAAATACTCTTACGTTATCTTCAGGCTTTGTGAGCTCTGCTTCAGCGCCCCTAACGGTTTTAGCGTTAACGTCCTCGTCAATATTAACGCCGAGGAAACCGAGGTATGAGCAGATCTTTGAGCGAAGCCATACGCCGTTTTCGCCGATGCCGCCCGTGAATACGATTGCGTCAACGCCGTTCATAGCAGCTGCATATGAGCCGATGAACTTTGCAATTTCGTATGCCTGCATCTCGTGAGCGAGGATAGCTCTCCCGTTGCCCTCTGCCTGTGCTGCGCAGATGTCTCTGTCGTCCGACGAAACGCCTGATACGGCGTTAACGCCTGACTTCTTGTTAAGGATAGCGTCCATCTCGTCGGGAGTGAGATTCTCCTGCTTCATAATAAATGTAACAGCGGACGGATCAACTGCGCCCGAGCGTGTGCCCATCATAAAGCCGTCAAGCGGGGTAAAGCCCATTGATGTATCAATAACCTCGCCGTTTTTAACAGCGGCGATTGAAGAGCCGTTGCCGAGGTGGCAGGTAATTGTTTTGATATCCTCAAACTTAACGCCCATCTTGTCCGCAACTCTGTGCGATACAAACTTGTGCGATGTGCCGTGGAAGCCGTATTTACGAACGCCGTACTTCTCATAATACTCATACGGGATTGCGTACATATAAGCCTTTGCCGGCATTGTTGAATGGAATGCGGTATCGAATACGAATACCTGCGGAACGTCCTTGCCTGCTACGTTAACGCAAGCCTCGTAACCCTGAAGGTTAGCCGGGTTGTGAAGCGGTGCAAGCGGTGACAGCTTTTTAACGGTTGCCACAACGTCGTCGTCTGCAAGAACAGACTTCTTATACTTATCGCCGCCCTGTACTACGCGGTGACCGATAGCGTCAATCTCGCTGAAAGAGTCAACAACTTTATGCTCGCTTTCGGAGATGAGGTACTTAACCTCGTTAAAAGCGTCCGTGTGGGTGGGAAGCTCTTTATCTTTGTCGCAAAATGGTAATCTTGTTGTTCCTTCGTGTCGTATCGTCCTCTTGAAAGATCAATTTTGAACATTTGAACAAATGAACATTTTGCAGTCTGTCGCCTGTCGCCATTTATTCAAAAACCAAAATTGTCGCATTGTCGCATTGTCGCATTGTCGCAGAATCCAACAATCTAACAATCTAACATTTGCTATATTTGATGACATCAAACAAATAATTTATATTGAAAACCCAAATTGTTAGATTGTTAGATTGTTAGGACATAAAATAAGCGTCGCTTATCGTGTGACAAGTGACGCTTAATCAGAAATAAGATGGTCTTATTTCCTGAGAAGCCTAATCTCTGCGGGCGTGAACGTGCGGCGAAACTTTTATCCTCTATAAATCACCAATTCTCTGGGCAGGGTGATGACCTTCAGGCGTTGGTACCAGATGCGGGAGGAGCCTGCGACATGACGCTGGGTGTGGCTACTGATGATGTAATAGCTCGCTGTGTATTCATCCATCATGTCGAGAAAGACCTTCTTGATGCGCGAGCACTTCTCATTGATGGCATTGTCGAGAGGATTCACGAGATGATCCACACCCTCAATAATCTTTTCCTTATCCATCAGTTTCGCAGTCGCCATATAATAACGCGTCAATTCCTCACGATAATCTGAGAGTCGCTTGAACTCGATGCCCTCAGGATGCGCCAGGAAGAGCAGATAGACGGCCTTATGCACAGGTTGAAGTTCCACTTCGCGATGGTTATAATCTTCAAGAATAAATCGATAGTCTTTAGTGATGACCAGACGGCTCAGCTTTCCCTTGGCAGCCTCGATGCGCAGTTCTTCGAGCAGGGGCACACCAAGGGCCTTCAGCAAAAGGTCACTCCTACCCTCTGCCTGTAGCTGCCCTGCGAGACGCTTCACCTCCAAGGCCATCTCCTCTGGCGTCAGCTGTTCAATCTGATTCATCCTTCATAAAATTACTGAGCCAAATCTTCAGTTTATCGATGGTGGTAGGTTCTTTCTTCACCATGGGCTCAGGTTCTGGCTCAGGCACAGG
>JAFSRN010000005.1 GCA_017446095.1 Eubacterium sp.
AAAATTACTTTGCCAAAACTGCTTCGCACCCAAAAATGAGCATATTTTTTGTTAGAACAAAGCACAAAATCACCGTAAGGCTGACGCCTTGCGGTGATTTTTAATACAGTTATAGCGGAAAAGATGCCATTTTTGGGCTGATCTTATTTATGTAGGGTGCCCCTTTTGCGGGTTTTCTTATTGTAGGGGGCGGTGTCCTCGACGCCCCGCAAACTCATACTTGACAAAACATTTTAATATGTTATAATACTTTTACTGAAAATTTAACAGTACCCACAAAAGACTTTGATGCAGATAAAGATTTTTCATTTTAGTTTCAGCGAGTCGGCGGTTGGTGTAAGCCGATACAAAGTGTTAAATGCATAACTCCCTGCGGAGTCGCTGCCCTGAATAGCAATCAATAGGGGCAGACGGTTAACCTCGTTATCGGTCAAGGCATTGATAGATGCTAAAGGGAGGCGCAACCTTGCCTCCGAAGTAGGGTGGTACCGCGTGTTATTACGCCCCTATACGTTTGTGTGGGGGCTTTATTATATGCCTCACACAGGAAGGAGACAGTAATTATGAAAAAAGGTTATCAAAAGTACACACCGTTTAAACCCATCAACATTCCGGACAGAGAGTGGCCGAACAATGTTATCACCAAGGCACCCGTATGGTGCTCTGTCGACCTGCGCGACGGTAATCAGGCGCTCGTCGACCCGATGAATTTGCAGGAAAAATTAGAGTTTTTCCAGACTCTTATTGACGTCGGCTTTAAGGAAATCGAAGTGGGCTTCCCGTCTGCAAGCGAAACGGAGTACGAAATTCTGCGCACGCTCATCGACGGCGGCTACATTCCGGACGACGTAACTATTCAGGTGCTTGTTCAGGCAAGACCTCACCTTATCAAAAAGACGTTTGAGGCTATCCACGGCGCAAAGAATGTTATCGTTCACTTCTACAACTCAACCTCAACCCTGCAGCGCAAGGTCGTGTTTAAGACCGATATGCAGGGCGTAATCGATATTGCCGTTAAGGGCGCAAAGCTGATTTACGAACTCACCGAGGAAGAAAAGGTTAACAACCCCGATATGAACATACGCTTTGAGTACTCGCCCGAGTCGTTTACCGGCACGGAAATGGATAACGCTGTCGAGATTTGCCGCCAGGTTATGGAAGCGCTTCATATCACAAAGGACAACCCGATTATCCTCAACCTGCCGTCAACCGTTGAATGCTCAACACCAAACGGCTACGCAGACCAGATTGAGTATTTTTGCCGTCATCTTCCTAACCGCGAGGCTGCGATTATTTCGCTTCATCCGCACAACGACCGCGGCGAGGGCGTTGCAGCAACAGAGCTTGCGCTCATGGCAGGCGCTGACCGCGTAGAGGGCACGCTTTTCGGCAACGGCGAAAGAACGGGTAACGTTGACGTCGTAACTCTTGCACTCAATATGTGGACTCAGGGCGTTGACCCCGAGCTTGATTTCCACGAAATAAATAAGATTAAAGAAGTGTATGAACGCTGCACAAAAATGCAGGTTCCACCGCGCCATCCGTACGCAGGCGAGCTTGTGTTCACCGCATTCTCGGGCTCTCATCAGGACGCTATCAACAAGGGCAAAATCTATATGGACGAGAGCAAAACCGATATGTGGGAGGTGCCGTATCTTCCTATCGACCCTGCCGACGTGGGCAGAGAGTACGAGCCGATTATCCGCATCAACTCGCAGTCGGGTAAAGGCGGCACGGCGTTTATTCTGTCAAATAACTACGGCATCAAAATGCCAAAGGCAATGCACCCCGAATTCGGCGCAGTTGTGCAAAAAGCGTGCGACGAAAAGGGCAAGGAACTCTCCGCAACAGAGGTATTTGACCTCTTCCAGAAGGAATACCGCAATGTTGCAGGTCCTTACAGACTCCGCAACTACAAGGTTTATGAAGAAAAGGTTGAGGAAGAGGAGCTTTCAAAGGTTAAGTTTGAGGGCGCAATCACCTACAAGGACAGCAAGCCCATCAGCATAAAGGGCGAGGGCAGCGGTCCAATCGGCGCGTTCTTCATAGCAATCCGCGAAATCGGTATCACCGGCTATGAGTTCATCGACTACAGCGAGCACGCAATCGCAGTCGGCTCGGACTCAAAGGCTATCAGCTATATTCACCTCAAAAATCCGCAGGGCAAGGACGTGTTCGGCATCGGCGTAAGCCACAACATCAGCTACGCTTCAATGAAGGGCATCATCTGCGCTATCAACCGCGACCAGCCCGACACCTTCCGCGACGACACAATGCCCGGCATCTTCGACATCTGCTAAAGGAGAATAAGTATGAAAAATTATAATATCACAGTTCTGAAGGGTGACGGAATCGGACCCGAGATTGTTGACGAGGCTATCAAGGTGCTCGACAAAGCAGGCGAGAAGTTCGGCTTTAAGTTCAACTACAACTATCAGCTGCTCGGCGGCTGCGCTATTGACGAGGCAGGCGTGCCGTATCCGCAGGCTACTGCCGACGCGTGCAAGGCGTCCGATGCAGTTCTGCTCGGCGCTGTAGGCGGTCCCAAGTGGGACGACCAGCCCGGCTCCAACCGCCCCGAAAAAGGACTTCTTGCAATCCGTGAGGATTTGGGACTTTTCGCTAATCTTCGCCCTGCAAAGATCTTTGCGCCGCTCAAGAGCGCGTCACCTATTAAAGAGGAAATCATCGGCGACGGTCTGGACATTCTGATTGTTCGCGAGCTCACCGGCGGCATCTACTTCGGCGACCGCGGCACTTATGAGGAAAACGGCGTGGTCGGCGCGTACGACACCGAGCGCTACACGTATCCCGAAATCAAGCGCATCGTCGTTGCAGGCTTTGAGTATGCTATGAAGCGCGACAAGCGCCTCACCTGCGTTGACAAGGCAAATGTGCTCGATTCCTCACGCCTGTGGCGCAAGGTTATGGCGGAAACCGCCGAGGATTACCCCGAGGTTGAGGTTTCCTATATGTACGTTGACAACTGCGCTATGCAGCTTGTGCGCAACCCCAACCAGTTCGACACGATTGTTACCTCAAACATCTTCGGCGACATTCTGTCCGACGAGGCTTCAATGATCAGCGGCTCAATCGGCATGCTCGCGTCCGCGTCGCTCGCGGAAGGCACCTTCGGTCTGTACGAGCCTATCCACGGCTCTGCGCCCGATATCGCAGGTCAGGGCAAGGCAAATCCGCTTGCAACAATCCTTTCCTGCGCGATGATGCTGCGCTATACTTTCAGCGAGAGTGAAGCGGCAGACGATATCGAAAAGGCGGTTGACACCGCGCTCACCAAGGCGCGCACACCCGATATTTACGAGGACGGCTTTGAGGCTGTCACCACCTCGCAGATGGGCGACCTTGTGGCAAGCTTGTTATAAAAACGTAGGGGCGATTCACGAATCGCCCGCGGGTCGTCGGGGACGCCGACCCCTACAATATGAAAAACCGGGCGGGTTAGGAAACCCGCCCTTACTTTTTATCTCAATTTCTTAAAAAACTCTGTCAGCACCTTTTCGCACTCTTTTTCCATAACGCCGCCGATTATTTCGGGCGTGTACGGATACTTAAATCGGCTGAAATCCTCTACCGAGCCGAACGAACCCGCTTTGCTGTCGTACGCGCCGAAGTACACCGTCTTAATCCGCGCGTTGATTATCGCGCCTGCGCACATCGGGCACGGCTCAAGCGTAACATACAAATCGCAGCCGTCAAGCCGCCAGCCGCCAAGCGCTTTGCAGGCGTTGTCAATCGCTTCAATTTCCGCGTGGTAAAGCGCGTTTTTGCCTTTTTCGCGGCGGTTCACACCCTCGGCAATAATCTCGCCGTCCTTAACTATAACCGCGCCGACAGGAACTTCGCCCTGCGCCTCACATTCTTCGGCAAGGGTGAGCGCGCGGCGCATATACTTATTTTCCATAACTATACCACGCTATATTTTTGTAACATACTGGCTTGTAAACGCAATCAGTATTAAAAACGGAATGAACAGTCCCGGCGCGAGCAGCAACAGCTTTGTGCCGAAGCCGAGCGTGTACGGCTTGATTTCCGCAGGCTCTTTTTTCGGCAGCAGGTTGCGCGTTGCCGCAAGGTAAATCAGCGCCGCAACGCCGAGGAAAAAGTACACTATCATTATCACCGATGTGATTGTTGACGCTGTGTTGCCGCTTGTCACAAGCTTCAGCGAGTCCTGTATTACCGACAGCCCGTTATTCAGCCCGTGTATAAACATCGCAGGTATAACGCTGTCCGTTTTAACGGTGATGTAGCCCAAAATCAGACCGAGCGTGAACGCAAACACAAACTGAATCATGTTGCCGTGCATTAAGCCGAAAACTATGCTCACAGCCACTACCGCAAACGCCTTGCCGTGCCGCCTTAAAGCGCCGAGCGCCGAGCAGCGCATAGCAAATTCTTCGCATATCGCAGGCGCTACAGCGGTGGAAAACAGCAGCAAAACGCAGTCGAGCGCTGTGGTTGGTTTCAGTTGTTCAGGCTGCGTCAGCTTGTAGCCTGCGAGCTTAAACAGCTCAATTACGCCCTGCGTTAAGATGTTTGCCAAAAAGGCTATTGCAAGCCCCAAAAATACCCACGCTGCACCCTGCACAAAGCCCACCTTTTTTACGGGTACAAGCGGCACTGTGTAGCGGTTTTTAAGCATAAGCGATATCACATAAAACGGTATTACAAGCCCGCAGATGTCAACCGCGATTATGTTAAATGCGTGCTGGAACAAAAACGAGTTGTTGTACGTGTCCATCAGACCGAGCGCCTGAATCGCAAACACGCAGATTACCTGCGCAAGCAGGTTTGCAAGCAGCGCGCCGCCGAGTGCAATTCCGGCAGTGAGTATCTGCGATTTTTCCGCAGAACGAGCGCGTTTAATCTGCATCTGCTGCATATACATCTGCTGCTGCGCCTGAATCTGCTCGGGCGTCAGCGGCTGCGGCTGATACGGTTGCTGATACTGCGTATACTGCGGCTGCTGCGGATATTGCGGCGGATAGCCGCCGTTGTTATAAGGGTTGTAGTTCATTTGTGATTATTTCCCCCTCCGGGAAGTTTATTATAACTCAAGATTCTTAAGGTATTCCATAAGCTCGTCCCTGATTTCGGGATGCTTCAGGCCCACCTCAATATTTGCCTGCAGAATACCGAACTTGCTGCCCATATCGTAGCGCTTGCCCACAAAGTCAACTGCCGTAACGCCGTCGCGCTGTGCAAGCGTTTTCATAGCGTCGGTAAGCTGCAGCTCGCCGCCTGCGCCTTTTTCCGTATTCTCAAGGATTTCAAAAATATCGGGCGGCATAACAACTCTGCCGAGGATGGAGAAATGGCTCATAATCTCCTCCTTCTTCGGCTTTTCAACCATATCGGTGCAGTTGTAGCAGTTGCCCTCAAGCGGTTCAACTGCAAGCGAGCAGTACTTCATAATCGCGTCGCCGTCAACCTCTTTAACACCCACTGCGCCCTTGCCGTATTTGTCGTACGCGTCAATAAGCTGCTTTGTAACAGGGTAGTCTGCAATAATAACGTCGTCGCCGTAAAGCACTGCAAACGGCTCGTCGCCCACAAAATCCTTTGCGCACAGCACAGCGTGGCCGAGTCCGCCCGTTTCCTTCTGCCTCAGGAAGTATACGTTGCCGAGCTTTGCGGTAGCCTCAACAGCCTTAAGCAAATCTGCTTTTGCAGGGTTTTGCGCAAGCTTTGTTTCAAGCTCAAACGCGTGGTCAAAGTGGTCCTCAATCGCGCCCTTGCCGCGGTTTGTGATAATAAGCACATCCTCGATTCCGCTTGCAAAAGCCTCCTCAACAATGTACTGAATAGCAGGCTTGTCCACTATGTTAAGCATTTCTTTGGGCACTGCCTTTGATGCCGGCAGCACTCTTGTGCCAAGCCCTGCTGCAGGTATAATTGCTTTTCTGATTTTCATAAATTCCACTCCTTAAATCACACCTTACAGTGTTGATAATATGCTGATTGCCAGATAGCCTATCAGCGCAGGGAACAGCGACGTGCCGCCTCTGCGCGCGAGGAAGAACATCTTTGCCTTGTCGCCCGTAAGCTCTGCGGGCGCGTTGCCAAAGGTAACCATAGGTATAACCTCGCCTCCCTCAAGGCGCTTTGATATGTTTTTAATCATATTTTTCACCATGGAAAAATACATTCCGTCCGCAACGAGCGCAGTGATAATCCTTATTACAACAAGCGCGGCAAAGGTTATCATCAGTATGTTAATCGCTGTTTGGTAGTCCGCCGCCTTCTGCATTGCGGCAAGGTCAGCCTGTGTAAAGCCCATTGAGCTGAACGTGCCGCCCGTCTTTGCAGCCACAATACTCTCCGTCGCCTCAACGAACTTCGGCGCCTTTGCGCTCAGGAAAAAGCTGCCGAGGTAGCTTATAAGCGTCTGTATAACAAGGAAGCCGATTCCCTGCGAGTACATCTTGCGAAACAGCAGGTAGTAGGGACCGAAAAAGAATGCGCCCCAGTTCCAGCCGAGCTTGCTCTTTTTGCCCTCAAACTTCTTGAACACGCCGATAAAACGCTTTGTGTTTGTTTTAACCGTGGCGGCGTAAAATTTTGCGTCTTCGCCGTCAATGGTGTCGCCCTCATACTGCTTAAACAAATCGGGCATCTGCATTGCAGGCACGGTGTTTGCAGGCGCTTCACCGCTTTTTGCGCCGCTGTCCTGCCTGGGGATGTAAAATCCCTCGGCGTTAGTATTAACAGGGTTGCTCTGAACAGGTGCGGCGTCCTTTTTTACAGCGCCGCTGCCGTCAAAAACAAAGCCCGACTGATGCAGCCCTGCGTTAACGCAGTGACCTGCCATTTTATAGCACTCGCGGTGATGCGGCGTGCCGCAATCGGGGCAGTAAACAACGTCGTCGCCGTCGGTAAATTCGTTTTTGCAAACGGGGCATTTAATTCCTTCAAGTACAGGCATATCGTCCTCCGAAATAAATTGATTAAAAAATGCTATTTATATTATACTTATAAAGAACGCAAAAATCAACATTATTAACTTGAAAAATTTGCTTTAGTGCTATATAATCATATTCATAAAGAGATTTGGAGTTAGTTATGCTTGAGTTTGAAGAATTAAAACAGAGGCTCGCGGAAAGTGAAGAGCCAATTCAAAATCTAAAAGAAGCGCTGAATATCGACGGCGTTAAAACGGATATCTCCGCGCTTGAAGAGCAGAGCGCCGCGCCCGACTTCTGGGACGATATGCAAAACAGCCAGAAGGTTATGCAGAAAATCGGCTCGCTCAAGGCAAAGGTTCAGTCGTACGAAAGCCTGAAAAACGATTTTGACGACGCTATGGTTATGATTGAACTTGCTGATGAAGAGGGCGACGAGGGCTTGCTTGACGACTGCACCGAGTCGGTTAAGGACATCGAGCAGCGCATTGAAAGCCTTACGCTGTCAACTCTTTTAAGCGGCGAATTTGACGATAACAACGCGATTTTAACCTTCCACGCAGGCGCAGGCGGCACCGAGGCGCAGGACTGGGCGGAAATGCTGTTCAGGATGTACAACCGCTGGGGCGAGCGCCACGGCTACAAGGTGTCCACGCTTGACTACCTTGACGGCGACGTTGCAGGCATAAAGAGCGCAACCATACTGATTGAGGGCGAAAATGCTTACGGCTACCTGCACGGCGAAATGGGTATTCACCGCCTTGTGCGCGTGTCGCCGTTTGACTCGTCGGGCAGGCGTCACACCTCGTTTGCCTCGCTCGAGGTTATGCCGGAAATCAACGACGACGTTGATGTGGAAATCCGCGAGGAAGATATCAAAATGGACGTTTACCGTGCTTCCGGTGCAGGCGGACAGAAGGTCAACAAAACCTCGTCTGCGGTGCGCTTAACGCACGTTCCCACGGGCATCGTGGTGTCCTGCCAGATTGAGCGCAGCCAGCACCAGAACCGCGAGGTTGCAATGCGTATGCTCAAATCCAAGCTTGTGGAAATCAAGGAGCGCGAAAATCTTGAAAAGATTGAGGACATCAAGGGCGACCAGAAGGAGATTGCCTGGGGCTCGCAGATTCGTTCCTACGTCTTTATGCCTTACACAATGGTTAAGGACCACCGCACGAATTTTGAAATGGGCAACATCAACGCCGTAATGGACGGCGACCTCGACGGCTTCATCAACGCCTACCTTAAAATGAAGAGTCTGGAAAATAATTAAGGTGATACTATGTTTTTACATTTTTTAAGGGATTTTGCGGTTACCTCGCCCACGGGATTTTCGCTGCATCTGCTTGTTGCGGCGGCGCTTGGCGCGATTATCGGTTTTGAGCGTCAATGGACGCGCCACCAGGCCGGTATCCTTACAAATGTAATCGTGTGTATCGGTTCGTATGCGTTTACGGCGTTTAGCTTCCTCACGCTTAACGGTCATGTGGACATCACGCGCGTGGCGTCGGGTATTGTGTCGGGCATCGGTTTCCTCGGCGCAGGTCTTATTTTGCGCGAAGGCTCAAATATCCGCGGTCTTAACACGGCGGCAACCGTTTGGGCAACCTCTGCGGTAGGCATTTTATGCTGCGTTAAAAATTTGGAATACGCCATTATTGTGGGCGTTGTCATCGTAATTGTGCATCTTGTGCTGCACCCGATTTCGGACTATATCAGCCATGTGCGCAAGTACGATAAAAACGATAAAAAGAAGAATAAAGAGGCGTTTTACAGAATTTCCGTTGTATGCCCTGAAGATTCAGAACTCGAGGTGCGCAAAAGCATTATGCGCATTATCAAAAACGAGCCTGATGTGCTGCTGCACACGCTTGAAAGCACGTTTTCGCGCTCCGACGAACACAACAAAAAAATACGCGCGCATATCTCCACAAAGACGGACGATGACTCGCTTGTAGAAATGCTGATTACCAAGGTCGGCAAGAATGAGGAAATCGTGTCCGCAGGCTGGAAGGTTGAGAATGATTGATATGCGTTTATGTTTTAATGTTTTAAGTGTTATGTGTTAAGTGTTAAGCCTTAAGGCGGGACACCCGCACCCGATTATAATAGGTGTGGACGAAGTCCACCCTCAAGCTTAAAACTTAAAGCTTAAAACTAAATCATAAATCAATAAAAATTACCAATAATTACACCCCCTTTTTTAACAATAATAGTTACGAGGGGGTTTTTATTTTGAAAAAGATTTTTGCAGCATTTTTATGCGTTTTACTGCTGTGCGGCTGCACGGTGAAACTTGAAAAAGATAATACAGATAGTAATAATTTGAACACTGCAACTACTACGGAAAGCACTACTGACGAAAGCACAACACCCACCGCAGAGGCGGTCGCAAGCGTGGAAGCGATGTCCACAAAAAAGGTCGTATGGGGCTTCGGGAATATCGAAAATCATAAGCAGCCAACAGAGCCGTTGCAGCTGCAAACCAACTATGCAGACCTCGGCGCAAAGTGGCTTTTAGACGGCAAAAAGATGATTTGCCTCACCTTTGACGAGGGGTACGAAAACGGCTACACACCCGCTATTTTAGACACTTTGAAGGAGAAAAACGTCAAAGCGATTTTCTTTGTAACCTACGACTTTGCAAAGGACAACCCCGACCTTATCGAGCGTATGATTAAGGAGGGGCACGTCGTGGGCAACCACTCCTACCACCACTACTCGATGGACGAGCTTGACGTGCCCACCGCAAAGGAGGAGGTACGCTTCCTGCACGACTATATCAGGCAGAACTACAATTATACAATGAGTTATTTCCGTTTCCCTAAAGGCGAGTTCTCGGAACAGAGCCTCGGCATCCTGCGCGACCTCGGCTACAAAAGCGTGTTCTGGTCGTTTGCCTACGCCGACTGGGACACCTCAAACCAGCCGGACGAAACGCAGGCGCTTAAGAATATCTGCGACAGCACGCACCCGGGCGAAATTCTGCTGCTGCACGCGGTCAGCAAAACAAATGCGGATATACTCGGCAAGGTCATCGACGAAGTCCGTTTTCAGGGCTACACGTTCACGGTTAATATCTAAATATGCAGGGGAAGGCAGCGCGCCTTCCCATATTTTGATAAATAATGAATTTTTTAAATATTTCAATTTTTGTGTTGAGATTACACCCCCGATATTATATAATATTAACCTGATGAAATTAACACGAAAGTGAGAGATACATAATGCTTTTTTCAAGAGAAATCGGAATTGACCTCGGCACGTCAAACACACAGGTTGCCGACAGAAAAGGTCATATTATCATAAACGAGCCCAGCGTGGTTGCGGTTGACGTCAAGTCAAAGCGCGTGCTCGCAACGGGCAACGAGGCTAAAAAAATGATTGGCAGAACACCGGGTTCCATCGTTGCGGTGCGCCCGATTACATCAGGCGTTATTGCCGACTTCGATATGACTTCCGACATGGTGCACGACTTTATTGATCGTTCAAGCAAGCGCAGTATGTTTACAAAAACAAAGGTTGTTGTAAGCGTGCCGTCAAGCGTTACGGAGGTTGAGCGCCGTGCTGTTGAGGACGCTGTGCGTTCCGCAGGCGCGCAGGAGGTTGAGCTTATTGAAGCACCAATGGCTGCAGCGCTCGGCGCAGGTCTGCCGGTGTACGAGCCCACAGGCTCTATGATTGTTGATATCGGCGGCGGCACCTGCGATATCGCTGTGGTATCGCTCGGCGGTATTGCCGCAAGCAAAAGCATAAAAATGGGCGGCAACGCGTTTGACGAGGCGATTATCAACTACGTTAAGCGCAAGCACAACCTGCTTATTGGCGAAAATACGGCGGAGGACGTTAAAATCAAAATCGGCTCTGCCAAACCGTACGACGGCGAGGCTGCTATGGAAGTTCGCGGCCGCAATCTTGACGACGGTCTGCCGGGCAGCGTTGAGCTCACAAGTGCGGACGTGCGCGGTATACTTGAGGACTGCGTAAACGCCGTTGTTTTTGCGATTAAGGAAACGCTGGAGGTTACGCTTCCCGAGCTCGCGGCGGACATCATTGACCGCGGCATTTACCTCACGGGCGGCGCAAGCAAGCTGCGCGGTCTGCGCGAGGTTATTCAGGACGAGATTCACATCCCCGTTATTTCCCCGCCAAACCCCGAGCACTGCGTGGTAATCGGCACGGCAATCAAACTCAAAAGAGCAAACAACGGAGTTAAGTAATAGATGAAAAACCTGTTTAAAAGCACACGCTTCAAAATTGTATCGGGCGTAATTGCAATGCTGCTGGTGGGCGCGCTGCTCGCCGCCATTGCCGGCAGGGGTGAAACTGTGCAGTCCACCGTAGTCGGCACTGTGTTTACGCCCTGTCACTACGTTGCGCAAAAAATCGCAAACGGTATGGACGACCTTTTCGGCACCGTTAAGGGCGACGCCCAGTACGAAAAAGAGATTGATAAACTGAATAAGGAAATCGGCGAGCTGCGCTCAAAGCTCGTGGACTACGAGAATCTTAAAAACCAGAACGAGCTTTACAAGGAGTTCCTTGAACTTAAGGAGGAAAATCCGCAGTTCAAGTTTGCGGAAGCCTCTGTTATCGGCAGGGACAGCGCGGATATCTACAAGTCCTTTACCATCGCCAAGGGCTCGCTGAATGGCGTCAGCAAGGGCGATGCGGTGCTCTGGGGCAAGTACCTTGTGGGCATTATCGATAAGGTTTACCCCGATTACAGCGTGGTTAAAACGCTGCTTGACCCAACCTTTAACGTTTCTGCTTATGAGATTATTTCGGGCGAGATTTCGTACGTTACGGGCAACGCCAAGCTCGCGCGCGAGGATAAGTGCAAAATGGCTAACCTCTCGTCCACCACAAAGGTGTCGTACGGCTCGATTATCTGCACCGCGGGCTTAAGCGGCTCTGTGCCGAAGGGACTTCTTATCGGCACGGTTGACGAAATTGACGACGAAACTACGGACATTTCCTCCTACGCCGTTATCACACCCGGCATTGCTATTGAGGATATAACCTCCGTATTTGTACTTACCGACTACTAAAAAGGCATAACTTATGAACCTGTCAAAAAGAGATTTGACAATTAAATACACCCTCTACTGCGTAATTCTTGCGGCGGCTGCGCTGCTGCAGAATGTGCATGGGCTGTGGTTCCAGATAGGCGGCGCACGGTGCTTTTTCGTGGTGCCTGCAGTCGTGCTGCTCTCGCTTGGCGAGGATGAGCGCGTAGCCGCGTTTATGGGGCTTTTTGCAGGCTTTTTGTGGGACTGCGTAAGCTCTGCGCATATGGGCTTTAACGGCATTTTGCTAATGCTTTTGTGCTACATAGCCGCAACAATTGTCAACTTCCTGCTGCGCAATACGTTCTGGGTGGCGGTGGTCAGCGCAATTATATGCACGTTCATCTACTGCATATTCTACTGGCTGTTCATCGTATTGCCGCACGGCGGCGACGGCGCAGTGCTCAGCCTGTTTTACTTCTACCTGCCGAGCTTTTTCTACACCGCGGCAGTTGGCTTTGTGCTCGGCGTAGCATTTTCACCGCTAAAAAAGAAACTCAATAAGGGTATCATCGAATAATTATTAAACAACATTCAGCAAAATTTTGACGAAAGGGGGATTACCGTGGGTAACATATACAAAAGCACGCGCACAACTGTTGCGGTGCTGCTTGTTATTGCAGTAATGGTCGGCTTTGCGGCTGAACTTTACGACATACAAATCAGGAATAACGAATACTACGCGGCGCAGAACAATACGGTTAAAACGTACACCGTGTCTATCGAAGCGGCTCGCGGCGAGATTGTTGACCGCAACGGTAATCCGCTTGTATCAAACCGCCAGGGCAACAGCGTTATGCTCGACGCGGCGTATCTTCCCTCGGGCAAGGACGGCAACAAGCGCAACAGGATAATCTACAACCTGATGCAGCTGTTCAACAAAAACGGCGAGGAATATGCTCACAACCTGCCGCTTAAGCTCGAAAAAGGCAAAATCGTGTTCTTCGACAAGGACGACGATGAGGATTACGAAACCGCTATAGAAACTATGAAGAGCAAGGATATGTTCAACCTTCAGCCCTACGCAACGGCGCAGAACTGCTTTGACGCCATGGTTGAAAAGTATTCGCTCGAGGTTTACCTCAAGAAGTTCGACGTCCAAACAGTGCTCGAAATGGGCAACATCCACTACGAGCTCACAAGGCTGCTGTTTTCCGTATCCAACCCCGTAACCATTGCCGACGATGTAAGCGACGCAACCGTTGCGCAGATTAAGGAAAATGAGCGCGTTTACCGCGGCGCGGACGTGCGCGTTGTGGCTTACAGGGAATATGCCGATTCCACAATCGCACCGCATATTATCGGCACGGTGCGCAAGATTAACGCCGAGGAATACGAGCGCCTTAAAAACGAGGGCTACGGCATTAATGACGAAATCGGCGAATCGGGTATTGAGTCCGCTATGGAATCGTATCTGCGCGGCGTTGCAGGTGAAAAAACCGTCACCATAGACGGCGAGGGCAACGTCACGGAGGAAATCACAAAAGAGCCTGTTCAGGGCGACACCGTGGTGCTTACTATCGACAAGGACTTGCAGCGCGTTGCGCAGGAAAAGCTGCGCGATATCTGCCGCAGCGTCAGCGTTTCGCTTTCCACCGGCGCGGTGGTTGTTGAGGATTGCAACAACGGCGAAATTCTTGCCGCAGCAAGCTACCCGACCTTTGACCTTGACCGCTACTACAAGGATTACAACAAGCTTACCAAGGAGGCTAACACTCCGCTTTACAACCGCTTTGCGCTCGGTACATACGCGCCGGGTTCCACCTTCAAACCGATGATGAGCCTTGCCGCGCTTGAGGAGGGCGTTATCACCGAAAATACGGTTTTCGGCTGCGGTCAGTACTACGATGTGGGCAACTTCACCTTTGAGTGCCTTGCCGCACACGGCGGCGAAAATGTGCGTACCGCGCTGCGCGATTCGTGCAATATCTTTTTCTACAACTGTGCGCAGAGGCTCGGCATTGAGAGTATGAATACCTACGGCAAAATGCTCGGTCTGGGCGAAAAAACGGGCGTGGAAATCCCCGAAGCAAAGGGCATCCTCGCAGGCCCCGAATACAGAAAGCGCATCGGCTCGTACGACTGGGCTATAGGCGACACTGTTCAGGCTGCAATCGGTCAGTCGGACAACCTGTTTACGCCGCTGCAGCTTTGCAACTACGTCGGCACAATCGCAAACGGCGGCACGCGCTACAAAATGCATTTTGTAAAGTCGCACATCTCACGTTCAACAGGCGCGGTTACGGAAACGCCGATTGCCTCAAACGGTCAGATCAGCGTTAAATCAAGCAACATCAAAATCGTTCAGCAGGGTATGCGTATGGTTGCAACAGGCGGCGGACCTTCGTCCGTGTTTGCGGATTTCAGCCCGCATATCGCCTGCAAAACAGGTACCTCGCAGGTTATTATCAACGGCATTAAGCACAACAACGGCTTCCTTATCACCTTTGCGCCGTACGAAAATCCGGAACTCAGCGTTGCAACCGCTATAGAGATGGCTGGCTCGGGTACCTCAACTGCGGAAATCACAAAATCCATCATCAACTACTACTATAACCACAACACTAATGAAAAACGGGCGCAGAGTTATTCGACACTTCTGTAACCATATGTCGCACAAAGCGGCAAAATGAATTTTTTAACAAAATTTACCTTGTGTAAATAAATCGTTTATGTTATTATAAATATAAGCACACCCACGGCACTTACCCCTATCCTAAAAGGAGGAAATTATGAATATCGCTTTAATTGCTCACGATGCAAAAAAAGAATTACTTGTCCAGTTCTGTATCGCTTATTGCGGAATTATCAGCAGGCACGATGTTTGTGCCACCGGCACAACAGGCAAGCTGGTTAAAGAGGCAACAGGACTTGATATCAACTGCTTTTTAAGCGGCTCGCAGGGCGGCGGTCAGCAGATTGCAAGCCGTATCGCCTGCAACGAAATTGATTTGCTTATCTTTTTCAGGGATCCGCTTACGGCAAAGCCGCACGAGCCTAACGATAACGACCTGCTTCGTCTTTGCGATGTTCACAACATCCCGTTTGCAACAAATATTGCAACGGCGGAAGCACTTATCCGCGGCGTTGAGCGCGGCGACTTTGAGTGGAGAGAGATTGTAAATCCACGCTACAACAGAAATTAACAGATAAAACTTATTAGGCTTCCCCTTGAGGGGAAGCTGTCGCATTTTTGCGACTGATGAGGCGGTTTGTACAATATTCGGCGAACAACCGTAGGGAGCGGCGACCTCGACGCTCCACGGCGTTCCCTACAAATACGCTCAAACGTACAACCGTAGGGGCGATTTACGAATCGCCCGCAATATTCATATATAGGAGAAAACTATGGCGTTAATTACTAAAGCAATCAAGGGCACAAAGGACGTTTTACCTGCCGAAGCGCACAAAAATCAGTATATCGAAAGCACGTGCCTCGGCGTGGCGGAAAAGTTTGGCTACAGGGAAATCAGAACCCCTGTGTTTGAGCACACGGAGCTTTTTCAGCGCGGCGTTGGCGACACTACGGACGTTGTGCAAAAGGAGATGTACACCTTTGATGACAAGGGCGGACGCTCAATAACTCTGCGCCCCGAGGGTACTGCAGGCGCGGCGCGTGCGTTCCTTGAAAACGGACTTTCAAACGAGGCGCTGCCGCAAAAGGTATGCTACCTCACCTCCTGCTACCGCTACGAAAAGCCGCAGGCAGGCAGACTGCGCGAATTCCACCAGTTCGGCATAGAGTGCTTTGGCGCGACTTCGCCCCTTGCAGATGCGGAGATGATTGCCCTTGCAAAGCAGGTGTTCGACGAACTCGGCGTAAAGGATTTGCACCTCGAGCTTAACTCAATCGGCTGCCCTACCTGCCGCGCAAAGTACCAGCAGGCGCTTAAGGATTACTTCGGCGCACACAGGGACGAGCTTTGCGCAACGTGTCAGGAGAGGTTAGAGCGCAACCCGATGCGCCTTCTCGACTGCAAGAGCCCGCAGGATCAGGAAATTGCAAAGGACGCACCCGCGGTGCTCGACTACCTCTGCGACGAGTGCAGCGAGCATTTTGAAAGCGTTAAGAGCTACCTCGGCGCAATGGGCATTGAATATCAGATTAATCCGCGCATCGTCCGCGGACTTGACTACTACACAAAAACCGTGTTTGAATTTGTTGCCGATTCAATCGGCGCGCAGGGCACGGTCTGCGGCGGCGGACGTTACGACGGACTTATTGAGGAGTTCGGCGGTCAGCACACACCGTCGCTCGGCTTCGGCATGGGGCTTGAAAGGCTGCAGCTCGTTATGGAAGCGCAGGGCTGCGAGTTCCCCGAGCCCGCAAAGCCCGACCTGTTTATTGTCGCACTCGGCGAAAAGGCGCAGCTCAAGGCTGTGGAAATTGCGGCGGATATGCGCGCGGAGGGCTTTACCGTGCTGTACGACCTCAACGCCCGTTCACTGCGTGCGCAGATGAAGTATGCCGATAAGATGAACGCCGCGTTCAACGTGGTTATCGGCGATAACGAGGTGGAGAATAAGTCCGCAACGCTCAAGAATATGCAAAGCGGCGACTCGTGCGATATTTCGCTCATCACGTTTGTAAACGACTTTTACCGCATCAGTATGGACGAGCAGCTTAAAGACCTCGAAATCAACGGCGAGGCGTTTGATTTTGCCTCACTTTTCGGCACGGATGTTACGGAGGAAGAATAATGGATACACTTAACGGACTTAAAAGGACGGCGTACTGCGCCGAATTCAATATGGATAATGTCGGCGAAACCATCACCGTTTTCGGCTGGGTGCAAAGGCAGCGCGATCTGGGCAACCTCATCTTCGTTGACCTGCGCGACAGAAGCGGCATCATTCAGCTTTCATTCAACGATAAAACGGACAGGGATATTTTTGCAAAAGCGCAGTCCGTCCGCAGCGAATACGTTGTAGCGGCAGTCGGCACGGTTGCCGAACGCGAAAGCAAGAATAAGGAAATCCCCACAGGCGATATAGAGGTTATGGTTACCGATTTCCGCATCCTCTCAAAGGCGCAGACTCCGCCCTTTGAGGTGGAAAAGATTGACACCGTCGGCGACGAAACCACGCTTAAATACCGCTATCTCGGCTTGCGCAGCGAAAAGCTGACTAAAAATATCCTTATGCGCCACAAGATTGCAAAGATTGCGCGCGACTATTTTTACGACAATGACTTTATCGAGATTGAAACCCCGATGATGATTAAATCCACGCCCGAGGGCGCAAGGGACTACGTTGTGCCGTCACGCATCCACAGCGGCAAATTTTACGCGCTGCCGCAGTCGCCGCAGATTTATAAGCAGCTTTGCATGATTGCAGGCTTCGACCGCTACGTTCAGCTTGCGCGCTGCTTCCGCGATGAGGACTTACGCGCAGACCGTCAGCCCGAATTTACCCAGATTGACCTTGAGATGTCGTTTGTCAACTGCGACGACCTTATGGATATGGCGGAGGGCTTTATCAAAAAGTTGATGAAGGAAACGATTGACGTTGATATCCCCGAAAAACTGCCGCGTATGACCTTTGAGGACGCGATGAATCAGTACGGCTCGGATAAGCCCGACACGCGCTTTGATATGCTCATTCAGGACGTAAGCGACTGGGCAAACGGCACGGACTTCATCGTGTTCAAAAACGCGATTGCAGACGGCGGCGCAGTCAAGGCTATCGTTGCCAAGGGCGCGGCGCAGCACTATTCGCGCAAAAAGATTGACAAACTCACCGAGCACGCAAAGGGCATCGGCGCAAAGGGACTTGCTTATGTCCGCTGGGCTGACGAAGCACCTAACTGCTCGTTTGCAAAGTTCCTTAAAGAGGGCGAACTCGACTCTCTGCTTGCCGCACTCGGCGCAGAGCAGGGCGACGTTGTGTTTATCGTCAGCGACAAAACGCGCAAGGCGCTCACGATTATGGGCGCGCTTCGCCTTATCGTTGCAAAGGAGCTCGATATCATCCCCGAGGGCAGGTGGGATTACCTCTGGATTACGGAGATGCCGTTCTTCGAGCCTGATGAGGAAACAGGCGAATACGTTGCGGCTCACCACCCGTTCACCATGCCTATGGACGAGAGCGTGCAGTACCTTGATACCGATAAGGGCAAGGTTAAGGCGCAGGCGTTTGACCTTGTGCTCAACGGCACAGAGCTGTCCTCCGGCTCAATGCGTATCACCGATTGCGAGCTGCAGACAAAGATGTTCGAGCTTTTAGGTATGCAGCAGGAGGAAATCGACGCAAAGTTCGGCTTCCTTGTAGACGCGTACCAGTACGCTTCACCCCCTCACGGCGGCATGGGTATCGGTCTTGACAGGCTTGCAATGCTCATCTGCGGCGCAGATTCCCTGCGCGACGTTGTTGCCTTCCCGAAGGTGCAGAATGCAAGCGAACTTATGAGCGGCGCGCCGTCGTTCATCGACGAGGTGCAGCTTGAAGAACTTTCAATCGCCATCACAAAGGACGAGGATTAATGAGTAAATACAACTTTTTTGCAATGGTCAATCGGATGAAACTGATTGACCGTTGGGCGCTTATGCGCAATACTTCAAAGGAAAATATTGCCGAGCACAGCCACTCCGTTGCCGTAATTGCTCACGCGCTTGCGCTCATCGGCAACAAAAAGTTCGGCAAAAATTACAATGCCGACCGCGCGGCGGTGCTTGCGCTGTACCACGACACAACCGAGGTTATCACGGGCGATATGCCCACGCCGGTGAAGTATTATAACGACGATATAAAGAACACTTACAAGGAAATTGAGAGTGCCGCAGGCGAGAGGCTGCTTGCAATGCTGCCTGAAGAATTTCACACCGATTACAAGCCGATGTTTGAAAAGCAGGATTGCGACAGCGAGCTCTGGGCGCTCGTAAAGGCGGCGGACAAAATCAGCGCGCTGATTAAGTGCGTGGAGGAAAACCGTATGGGCAACCGCGAATTCGACCTCGCGCTCAAAGCGCAGGAGGAAAAAATCGCTTCAATCGACCTCCCCGAAGTCCAGTACTTCCGCACCCACTTCCTCCCGTCCTACTACCTCACCCTTGACGAACACACAAAATAAAAATGTGGAGCAAACGCTCCACATTTTTTTGTAGGGAGCGGCGACCCCGACGCTCCACGGACGACCAACGGTCGTCCCTACGGAATACGTTTGACTCAACGATTTTTGTAGGGAGCGATGACCACATCGCTCCGCGAGCAAACAACCACTCTCAAGCGACCCCGACGCTCCACAAAAAAGTAGGGGCGGGTTTCCTAACCCGCCCGCATAATTCCTAATCCGAATTCCGCATTCCTAATTAAAAGAACACACCCTTCACAAATATCTCCACGCCTATAGCGATAAGTATAATACCGCCGAGGAGAGTCGCCTTGCCGGAAAACTTGTCGCCGAACACCTTGCCGATTTCAATACCCGCACGGCACACGCCGTATGTAACAGCGCCTATAATCAGTGCGGAAACCGCCGCCATGTAAAACTTAACGCCCTGCGTTGCAAGACCTACGGACAGCGCGTCAATCGAGGTTGCAATGCCCTGCACAATCAGCATACCCACGCTGAGCAGAACCTTTGACGGCTCTTCGGTGCTTTTTCTGTTTTTAATGTATTCCAGTATCATCTTGCCGCCGATAACGGTTAAAACGATAAGCGCAAAGTAAGGTATAGCCTTTTCAACCGCGCTGAATATGGAAACTACCCAGTGCACCATAACCCAGCCAACAAGCGGCATACCAAACTGGAACAGTCCGAACACGCCTGCTATGATAACGGATTTTTTGCGCTTCATATGCGGTTCCGCAAGACCGTTGGCGATTGACAGCGAAAATGCGTCCATCGCAAGCGCAAAGCCAAACAGCACGCTGTTTATTATAAACAAACTATCCATATAATCACCTTCAGGTTTTTATTGTCTATTTATCATACCACATTAAAAAACTTATGTCAATTGACAATGCGCTATGCGCCGTGTATACTTTAATTATGAAGCTTTTGGGGATTAAAAAGTCAGATTTTATTATTATCGCTGCAGTGCTGTGCGCCGCGGCTCTGGCTTTTTTGTGCCTTAACCTGTTTGCCGCAGGCGGCAGCGTTGCGGTTGTTGAGCAAAACGGCGCGGTTGTCGCAGAGCTTCCGCTTAACGAAAATGCAACCTTTGAAGTAAAAAACGGCGGCAAGGTTACCAATGTTGTTGAGGTTAAAAACGGCGAGGTTAGCGTTACCTCTGCCGACTGCCCGGATAAAATTTGCCAAAAGCACAGACCTGTAAGCAAATCGGGCGAAAGTATTGTCTGCCTGCCGAACAGGGTTGTTATTACCGTCAGCGGCAGCGACGGGGAAGTGGACGGTGTTGCGCGATGAGTAAGTCTAAAAAAGTCGCAACCTTCGCGCTGTGCGTTGCGCTTGCGTTCACGCTCTCGTTTCTGGAAAGTCTTGTGCCAATAAACATTGGCATCCCCGGCGTAAAGCTCGGACTTGCAAATTCCGTGGTGCTGGTGGCGCTGTACCTGCTCGGCAAAAAAGAGGCGTTTGCAATATCGATGATACGCATCCTGCTTGCAGGACTGCTGTTCAGCGGCGCGTTCTCGCTGGTTTACAGCTTCGCAGGCGGACTGCTGTCGTACTTCGTAATGCTTGCAGCAATGAATTGCAAAAAGCTGTCCGCAGTCGGCGTGTCGGTGCTCGGCGCAGCGGTGCACAACGTGGGGCAAATCATTGTCGCAGCGCTCGTAATGCAGACCGCGCGCATCGTGTACTACCTGCCCGTGCTGCTCCTTTCCGGCGCCCTGACCGGCGTACTTGTAGGAATCATCTCGGGCATAGCAATCGCACGGTTAAATAAAGTGATTAATAATTAAGGCTTCCCCTTGAGGGGAAGCTGTCACCGTAGGTGACTGATGAGGTGTAGCCACGCAGTGGCGTTAAATTGTGCTTTTCACCTCATCCGTCACTCACTGCGTTCGTGCCACCTTCCCCTCAAGGGGAAGGCTTTTTGTTTTGTTTTATCCTGCCGTTTTTCTGCATATAAATTACGGGTGATGCATATGAAAAACCGCGACGATATTATTGCCTACACCGCGCAGCCGCGCATTGAGATTATCGGCAACAGCGAGTTTGTTGTGGACGGGCTGAAGTCCGTTCTGGAGTACACGAAGGAAAAAATCAAAATCGACCTCGGCAAATACAGCGTTGCGTTTTACGGCGACGCTCTGTACATAAACGCCTTCACGCACGAGGGCGCGGTGGTGCAGGGCACGGTGGTTACAATGGAGTTTTGCAGCAATGGTTAGGTTTTTCAGGTGGCTCATCGGGTTTGTGCAGTTCAGGTTTGAGGGCGGCTTTGCGGACGGCTTTATAAACGATTGCTATATGCAGCAGCTTGCAGTGCGCGATTTGCACTACGACGGCGACGTGCTGTGCGCCGAATGTCCTGCCTCGCAGTATCTGCGGTTCTGCCGCACGGCAAAACGCCACGGCGGACGGCTGCAAATCGTAAAAAAACGGGGGATAGTGTTCCCGTTTCTCAAGCTCAGAAACCGCTTCGGTCTGGCGGTCGGCGCGCTGCTGTTTGTGGTTATACTCAGCTTTCTGTCGGGCTTCATCTGGGAGGTTCAGGTAGTCGGCAACAGCAGGATTACGGACGCCGAGCTGCGCGATTTCCTTATGCAAAACGGCGTGTACGAGGGCGTTTACTGGGGTACGGTTGACAAGGACAAGGTCGAAAATCTGATTATGGCGTCGTTTGACGACTGCGCCTGGGTGCACATAAACGAGCTTGGCACAACCGCGCGCGTTGAGATTAACGAAACTCGCAAGCCCCCTGCGAGAAAAAGGAAGAAAAAGGGCGTGTATAACGTTGTTGCCGCGCAGGACGGCTTCATCGCAAAAATCACCGTGGCAAACGGCAAATCGGCGGCGCGCGTGGGCGATTTTGTCAGCAAGGGCGATGTGCTGATTAACGGCGTTTACACCGATATTTACGGCAAAAAACACCGCGTTCACGCCGACGGCGAGGTTACGGCGCAGGTCACCGAGCCGTTTGAAATTGTGGTTAACCGCACGCAGAGCAGCCTTGCCGTTGCAAGCGAAAAGGAGTACAAAACCCTTGCGTTTTTCGGGCTGTATATTCCGCTGTACCTCGGCAGCGCCGACCTCAAAAACGCCGATTGCAAAACATCAAGCGACTACCTCAAAGTCAACGAAAAGCCTGTTCCCGTGGGCGTTATCACGCTTACCGCGCGCAGGTACAGGAACATTCCGCAGTCGCTCACCGACCGCGAGCTTGCACGCCTTGCGGAGAGTGAAACGGCAAAGAAACTAAAATCCGACTACGCCGATTGCACCGTAATCAGCAAAAGGCTGACCACGGAAATCACTGCCGACAGCGCAATAGTTAAAGGGCAGATAACCTGCGTAAAGAATATAGCCAAAGAGAAAAAAGAGTGAGCACCACTCTTTTTTTACTGCATAAATATAATATTAATTACAAATATATGTTGTGTGCGGCGAAAAAATGTGGTATCATAAAAGGGTATTATTTTTTAAAATGGAGGGTAAAAATGAAGCAGATTAAAATCAAGATTTCGCCCGACGGCAGAATCGAAGCGGAAACCTTTGGCATGAAGGGCAAGCAGTGCCTTAAATATATTGCCGAAATGGAACGCCTTGCAAACGCCGTTTGCGATGATTCCGAGTTTACCAAAGAGTATTACGAAACCCCCGAAATACTCACCCAGGAAACTGAACAGGAGGTAACCGCATAATGGCAAAGAACCAACAGGCAGCCACACCTAAAAGTCAAGTTTTGACTACCGGCGACAAAGCGCTGATCTTCTTATCCTTTATTCCTATTGTTAACTCGATTGCCTTGTTCCATATGAACAACAGGACGCTTAACAAAAAATGGAAACGCAACGCATGGATTTTCTTGTTTATGAACATTGTCTTCTTCATCACGTTTTTTATTACGGATTTTGCAGCTGAAGTAAATTATGTTAATGTTCCCGATGAACCCATTGGCAAACCTGATTCCACGTTAGTTGTAGCACCCGATGTGCCAACATACGGAAACGAACCGAATGTATACGATTATATTCCTGAGGCAGAAGCCGGCGACATACTCAACGGAAAGTTTAAAGACGACTCCAGATATGCTGAGTATAAGGCTGCGCACGATAAGTGGGAAGAGGAAGAAGAAGCGTATAAAAAATCCGACCAGTATAAAAAGGATTACGCAGAATACGAAAAAGAATATAAAGAGTATGAAAAGAAGCAAGCTGAATATGATAAGGCTGTAGCAGAATACGAAAGCACGTCTGAATACAAAGCATATAAAGAGGCAGACGACAAGAATGACCGCATTCAGTCAATAGTCGCCGGAATTTCGGCAGGTTTATTTATGGCGTGGGTAATTGTTAATCCTGTTGCCTTTTGCTATGTCGTTTCGCAAAAACGCAAGTATGAGTATCTGTTAAGGCAGGACGGCAAAAAGGATGCAGCAATGTCAAGGCTTGCAGGTAACGGTTTCGCACAGCAGGCAGCACCGCAAACATTTACGCAGCCGCAGCCGCAGCAGGCACCGCCTGCAAACTACGGTCAGCCGCAGGGTTATGCGCAGCCGCAACCGCAACAGCAGATGAACTTCACTCAGCCTGCACCGCAGCAGCAGTATCAGCAGCCGCCTGTTCAGCAGGCAGCACCGCAGGGCGCGCTTGATATCAACAGCGCCACAGAGGACGAAATCGCTGCGCTTCCCGGTCTTACCATTATCGATGCAAGGCGCGCAGTTGCCTACCGCAACGAAAACGGCGGCTTTGCAAACACCGACGCGTTCTTTGAGGCTATTTCGGCTAAACCGCACATTATGGTTAAGATTCAGCCCATGATTACCGCGTCCGCGCCGCAGCCCAAGCCGACTAACGAGCCGAGCGGCAGCGGCAGGAGAATGATTGACCTTTAATGCAAATTAACAGAATTGTTGAAAAAACGCAGGCGGAGGGTCCCGGCGTACGCTTTAGCATCTGGGTGCAGGGTTGTTCCCACAGGTGCAAGGGCTGCTTTGCAACCGATTTGTGGGATAAAAACGGCGGCACAGAGATGACGGCAGAGGACATCATCGGCAAAATGAAAAGTGTTCTGCCTGCCGTGCGCGGCGTTACGCTGCTGGGCGGCGAGCCGTTTGAGCAGGCTGCCGGGCTTGCAAAGGTCGCGCAGTTTGCAAAAAGCAACGGGCTTGACGTTATAGCGTTTTCAGGCTATACATACGAGGAACTGCTTGCCGATTCCGCTAATTGCGAACTGCTTAAAAACGTCGATTTGCTGATTGACGGCAGGTATATGGCAGAGCAGCAGGACTTCTCCAGACCGCTTGTCGGTTCAAAAAATCAGCGGTTTATATATCTTACCGACGCCATTGCCAAAGCCGAAATTGACTGCTACAAAAACCGTTTTGAAATCCGCACCGACGAGAACGGCAAAGTTTACTTCAACGGCATGGGCAACATTGAAAAGCTTAAAGAATACACAAAAAAATTAAGGAGTTAAAGAATGAGCAACACTAAATTTATGCAGGATTTTTCCAATCTTGTTAACGCGGGCTTTCCGTACATATACATCCCTTCATATGAGGAAGAGCGCATCACAAACACCGTAACGGCTGTTATGGGCAACAACGAACTTGTTAAAGTTCCGAGGAAGCTTTACAGCTGGACGCAGACCGACGGCCTTGTTTGCGAGGGCAACTTCCTGCGCGATACAGAGGCGCCGCTCAAAGCGATTGAAGCAATTGCAAAGAACAACGAGCCTGCCGTGTATCTGATGAAAGACTTCCACGTTTACTTCGGCGGCGACCGTACTTCGCGCCCCGACTATGCGGTTATCCGCCGTCTGCGCGACATTATTCCAACCCTCAAGGCTAACAGAAAAACCGTTGTGTTTATCTCGTCAAAGCTCGTTATCCCGTGCGATATGGAAAAAGAGATTTCCATCCTTGACTTCTCGCTTCCCACGGTTGACGATATCCAGGCGCTTCTGCTTGATTTAATCAGCGGACTCAACCCTGAAAACGTTAACCTCACGCAGGATGATATCGTTCTGCTTTCGCGTTCCGCGCTCGGTCTTACCCTTCAGGAGGCGGAAAACGCATTCTGCCGCGCAATTGTTAACCTCAGAGGGCTTGACAAAAGCGCAATCTCAATTATCCACGAGGAAAAGAATCAGGTTGTAAAGAAAACGGGCGTGCTTGAATTTGTTAAGTCCGACCTTGATATCAACGACATCGGCGGTCTGGAAAACCTTAAAACCTGGCTGCTGCGCAGAAACAACTCCTGGTCTGAAAAGGCAAAGGCTTACGGCTTGCCTGCACCCAAGGGCGTGCTGATTACCGGCGTTCCCGGCTGCGGTAAGTCGCTTACGGCAAAGGCTATGAGCGCAATCTGGGGACTTCCGCTTCTCAAACTCGATATGGGCAAGATTTTCGGCGGTATCGTCGGCAGCTCGGAGGAGAATATGCGCAAGGCTATCGCCACTGCGGAGGCTGTTTCGCCGTCTATCCTCTGGGTTGATGAGATTGAAAAGGGCTTTTCAGGTCTTAAGAGCGGCGGCGACTCGGGCACATCTGCCAGAGTTTTCGGCACCTTCCTCACCTGGATGCAGGAAAAAACAGAGCCCGTATTCGTAATCGCAACGGCAAACGACATCAGCTCGCTTCCGCCCGAGCTTCTGCGTAAGGGCAGATTTGACGAAATCTTTTTCGTTGACCTTCCTACCACGAACGAGCGCAAAAAGATTTTCAGCCTGCACATCAACAAGCGCATCAAGAACTCCGTAATCCAGCACGAGATTGCTGTAAGCGACGAAGTTTGCACAGAGCTTGCAAACCTCACTGCAGGCTATGTTGGCGCGGAAATCGAGCAGATTGTTATCGCCGCTATGTACGAGGCATTTTATGCGGACAGAGGTCTGCGCAAAGAGGATATTGTTAAATCCATCAGGGAAACCGTTCCGCTTTCCGCAACGCAGCGCGAGCAGATTATCCAGCTTCGCGCATGGGCGCAGGAGAGGGCTGTGCTTGCAACTGCAGAGGACGACCGCGAGCAGTCGGAGAGTGAAGGCTCGGACGATGAGGGCAAGTTCCTCGGTTCGCAGGGCGGCAGAATCGTAGACTTTAATTTATAATCGGAGGGGCTTATGTCAGTAGTACTTACTTTAACTTCCTGTGCCATCATCGCAGGTCTGTCAATCACGCAGACCGCGTCCATGGCGCTTATAGTGCAGGATAACGACGAGCTTGAGGAAAATATCAACGAAGGGCTTGAAACCCAGTTTGTTGATACCCAGATCCTGCTTAAAACCCTGCAGGGCTTCGACTGCCACTTCACGCAGGTTAACGAAAATCAGATTAACGTGCAGACCACCTGCGGCAATCTGATTTATCAGCGCGGCGCTGTCGGCGAGGCGTACAAACTGTACCTTGACGAAATCAACGACGTTGAAGGACTTGTTCAGAACATCAGGTCGTTCGAGTTTGATTACGGCAGGAATGTGCAGGCGTACACCTACGACCATATCAAGAAAAACCTCACCGACGATATGACAATCGTCGAGGACGAGCTTCTTGAGGACGATTCGCTGTATCTTACAATTAATATTGAATAACAAAAAGCCTTCCCCTCGAGGGAAGGCTTAAGTTTTGAGTTTTGAGTTTTAAGTTTTAAGCTATTGGGTGGACTTCGTCCACACCTGATTATATTGCGGACGACCAATGGTCGTCCCTACGGTTGTAGGGGTCGGCGTCCCCGACGACCCGTTTATTGTCCGAGGCGTAAGCCGAGTAACCGCAAGCTTAAAACTTAAAACAAAAAGGACGGTCACCCCGTCCTTTTACTTATGTATTATTCTTCCGTTTCTTCTTCCTTGGACTCTTTGATTGCTCTTGCAATTGATTCCTCAAAGGTCATAATCTTGTAGCCGTTTGCGTCCATATCGTTCTTTTCGGTGAACATAAGTGTTGCTTCAACGAGCGCCCAAGTCCACGATACAAAGAAGCCGAGGCCGAACAAAAGCGAGCCGAGCACGCATACAAGCAGCTGCGCAAGACCTTTGTTGTTGTTGCCGAGGTAGAAGTTGTGCACGCCAATCGGGCCAAGCACTACCGCAAGGATAACTGCAACTAACTTCTTCTTAATCCTGTAGCCCTCGGGGTAATCTGTTCTTGCCACAACGGGCATAACAAGCTGCATCGGCTGCATTGGCTGCATCGGCTGCTGCGGCGGTGTGTAATAGTTCTGCTCTGCGCCTGCAACGGGCGGTGTGTAGTAAGCCTCCTGCGCGGGTGCGTATTGCTGCTGCGGCTGTGGTTGCGGCTGTGGCTGCGGTTGCGGTGCCTGCTGCGGCTGTTCTGCAGGTGCAGGTGCTGCGTTGGCGTTTACTGTTGCTGCGCAGGTGCAAACTTCACCCTCTGCAAGCTCTTTTCCGCAATTCGGACAATTCATAAAGACATCTCCTTTAATATTTATTTCCACTATATAATACACCTTTGCCGAATAGGTGTCAAACGCGTGGGCAAAAATTTATCAAATCTTTACCATTTGTTAGCAATAAATGTGCACGAGTGCTAAAATTTTGAAATTTTTTAAAAAAACTGTTGACAAAACAGAGTTTTGGATATAATATACATATAGAGTTAGCACTCGCAAGCATAGAGTGCTAATCCGAGAAAAGAGAGGAGGCAGCGCAATGATTGGCGAAAGACGGGCAGCAATTCTCGGCATGATAATTGACTACTACATCAAAACCGGCGAACCGCTTGGCTCAAAATCGCTGTGCGAAATGCTTCCTTACACAATCAGTTCCGCAACTATTCGTAACGAAATGGCGGCGCTCACCGCAATGGGCTACCTTGAGCAGCGCCACACCAGCGGCGGACGCGTGCCCACAAAGGCGGCGTACAGGTATTACGTTGACCGCCTGATGAACGCGCAGCGCCTCACGTCTTACGAAAAGCAGCTTATCGCAGAACGGCTGTCCACCAACGCGTCAGACCCTGAAAGATTGCTTGCGGACGCAGCGCGTATGCTGTCCGAAATCACGGGCTGCGCGGCGTTTTACAGCACGGTTAAGGACCCGATTGACTGCGTGCAGGGCGTTGAGCTTATCCCCGCGGGCGGCGGCAAGGTAATGCTCGTAATGCTCACCCTCGGCGGCAAAATCAAGTCGTCGGTCTGCACGCTGCACTGCAAGGTGGACGATGAGTTCAAGTCGCTGTTCTACAGCTTCACGCGCGAATACTTTGTTGGCACTCCGCTTGAGGAAATCGACCTGTCGTTCATCCAGTCGGCAGCGCCCGTGCTCGGGCTTCGCGTGTTCGATATGCTGCCGCTTCTGTCATCTCTCTGCTCACTGTGCAGGGAAGCGGCGGACGGCTCGCTGATGGTCGTGGGCGAAACAAAGCTGCTCTCGCAAACAGAGCTTGAAGGCAGCGTGTTCAACCTGCTGATGCTGCTTGCCGGCAAAGAAAAGCTTGAAAATCTGCTTACCCGTTTTGCAAAATCAAACGTGCAGCAGTCGCTTGTGCTGGGTGACGAAAACCCTGTGTACGAGCTTAAAAACACCGCAATGGCGATTGCAAGGTTCGATTACAACAACTCGCAAATCGCAACGCTCGGCATAATCGGTTCGCTCAGAATCGACTACAAAACAATCCTGCCGAGAGTTGATTATATAATTAAACTGACAAGAACATATTTAAAGGAGGGTGGAATAAGATATGAGTAAGGAAAAGCCCGAAGATATTAAAGAGGAAGTAACAGAGGAAGTTACCGAAGAGCAGGCTCAGGAACCCGAACAGGAAGCCAAAGAGCCTACCCTTGAGGATAAACTTAAGGAAACCAAGGATCAGCTTCTTCGCACTGCCGCCGAGTACGCAAACTACAGGGCGCGCAGCGCAAAGGAAAAAGAGCAGACCTACAACAACGCCAAGGGCAGCGTGATTGCGGAAATCCTGCCTGTAATCGACAATCTTGAACGCGCGCTTGCAGGCGAAGGCAACGATTACGACGCGCTCAAACAGGGCGTGCAGATGACAATGGACGGTCTTATGGCGTCGCTTGAAAAGCTCGGTGTAGAGCAGTACGGCGAAAGCGGCGATACCTTCGACCCGAACTTCCACAACGCGGTTATGCACGTTGATGACGAATCACTTGGCGAAAATGTCGTGTGCGACGTGTTCCAGAAGGGATACAAAATCGGCGACAGAGTAATAAGAGCCGCGATGGTGAAAACAGCAAATTAAGGCTCAAGACTCAAGGCTCAAGGTGTTGGTTACTCGCTGCGCTCGGACAATAAAACGGAACGATGTGGTCATCGTTCCCTCCGGTTTAACGTTTATTGTAGGGAGTGCTGACCACAGCACTCCGCAACAAAATCGAGTGTGAGCGGAGCTCACCCGATAGCTTAAAACTTAAAACTTAAAACTCAAAACAAAAGGAGATATTATTATGGCAAAGATTATTGGTATTGATTTAGGTACAACAAACAGCTGTGTATCAGTTATTGAAGGCGGCGAGCCCGTAGTTATCGCTAACGCAGAGGGTTCAAGAACCACACCTTCAGTAGTAGCATTTTCAAAAGACGGCGAAAGAATGGTAGGCGCAGTTGCAAAGCGTCAGGCTATCACAAACCCGGATAAAACCATTTCTTCCATCAAGCGTCACATGGGTTCAAACTACAAAGTAAACATCGACGGCAAGGACTTCACACCGCAGGAAATCAGCTCGATTATCCTGCAGAAGCTCAAGAGCGACGCTGAAGCTTACCTTGGCGAAACTGTAACCGACGCAGTTATCACCGTTCCTGCATACTTCACCGACTCACAGCGTCAGGCAACAAAGGACGCAGGCAAGATTGCAGGTCTTAACGTTAAGCGTATCATCAACGAGCCTACGGCTGCTGCGCTTGCATTCGGTATCGACAAAGAGGAAGACCAGAAGGTTATGGTTTACGACCTCGGCGGCGGCACCTTCGACGTGTCTATTATCGAAATGGGCGACGGCGTTCAGGAGGTTCTTGCAACAGCAGGTAACAACCGTCTCGGCGGCGACGACTTCGATAAAAAGATTATGGATTGGCTCGTTGCAGAGTTCAAGGCGCAAAACGGCATCGACCTTTCCACAGACAAAATGGCTATGCAGCGCATTAAGGAAGCCGCAGAAAAGGCAAAGATTGACCTTTCCGGCATGACCACAGCGCAGATTTCGCTTCCGTTCATCACAGCGGACGCAACAGGTCCCAAGCACCTTGAAACCACGCTCACACGCGCAAAGTTCAACGAGATGACTGCAGACCTTGTAGAGGCTACAATGGGTCCTGTTCGCCAGGCTATGAGCGACTCCGGACTTTCAATGAACGAGATTGACAAGATTCTTCTTGTCGGCGGTTCAACACGTATTCCTGCAGTACAGGACGCAATCAAAAACTTCTCCCACAAAGAGCCGTTTAAGGGCATCAACCCCGATGAGTGCGTAGCAATGGGCGCAGCGCTTCAGGGCGGCGTACTCGGCGGCGACGTTAAGGGACTCCTTCTTCTCGACGTTACTCCGCTGTCCCTCGGTATTGAAACTATGGGCGGCGTAAACACCGTAATCATCGAGCGTAACACCACTATCCCGACCAAGAAGTCGCAGATTTTCTCAACTGCAGCCGACAACCAGACCTCTGTTGAGGTTCACGTTCTGCAGGGCGAAAGAGAGTTTGCAAAGGATAACAAAACTCTCGGTATGTTCCACCTCGACGGTATCCTTCCTGCACGCCGCGGCGTTCCGCAGATTGAAGTTACCTTCGATATCGACGCAAACGGCATCGTTCACGTTTCCGCAAAGGACCTCGGCACAGGCAAGGAACAGCAGATCAGCATCACCGCTTCCTCAAATATGAGCAAGGAGGATATTGAAAAGGCTGTCCGCGAAGCAGAGCAGTTTGCAGAAGAGGATAAGAAGAAGAGAGAGGACGTTGACCTTCGCAACAACGCAGACCAGATGGTTTACCAGACCGAAAAGATGCTTGCAGACGACGGCGACAAGTTCTCCGCAGACGACAAATCTGCGCTTGAAACAAAGCTCGGCGCACTTAAGGATGCGCTTAAGGGCGACAACAGCGAGGCTATTAAGTCCGCTCAGGAAGACCTTACAAACAAGTTCTACGAGGTATCGCAGAAGCTCTACCAGCAGGCACAGGCAGCACAGGGCGCGCCGCAGGGCGACCCGAACGCAGGCGCACAGCCGGATGACGGATATACTGATTATACCGAGGTAGACGAGAACTAATTCGTAATGCGGAATTAGGAATTCGGAATTGTGGTTACTCGCTTCGCTCGGACAATAAAACGGAACGATGTGGTCATCGTTCCCTACGGTTTAACGTTTATTGTAGGGAGTGCTGACCACAGCACTCCGCAATATAATGGGTGCGGGTATCCCGCCCGAAATTCATAATTCATCATTCATAACTCATAATTCATAATTCTTGGAGGCAAGTGAATGCCTGAAAACAAGCGAGATTACTACGAAGTGCTGGGCGTAAGCAAAGGCGCTTCCGAAGATGAAATTAAAAAAGCATACAGAAAAACGGCGAAAAAGTACCACCCCGACCTCAACCCCGACAATGCCGAAGCAGAGGCAAAGTTCAAGGAGTGTAACGAGGCGTACGAGGTGCTGTCCGACCCCGAAAAAAAGGCGCGCTACGACCAGTTCGGCTTCGCAGGCGTAGACCCTAACTTCGGTGCAGGCGCAGGCGGCTTTGGCGGCGGCTTCGGCGGTTTTGACGGCGATATCGATCTGGGCGACATCTTTTCGTCCTTCTTCGGCGGCGGCTTCGGCGGCGGCGCGCGCAATCCAAACGCACCGCGCAAGGGCAGGGATATCCAGAGCGCTGTCACCATCACGTTTGAGGAGGCTGCAAAGGGCTGCAAAAAGCAGATTGAGGTTCCGCGCGTTGAGGACTGTTCGCAGTGCCACGGCACAGGCGCGGCAGAGGGCTCAAACCCCGAAACGTGTCCCGAATGTCAGGGCAGGGGCTTCATCAACGTTCAGCAGCGTTCAATCCTCGGCACAATCAACACGCAAACCACCTGCTCACGCTGCGGCGGCAAGGGCAAAATCATCACCAATCCCTGCACAAAGTGCCAGGGCAAGGGCAAGGTGCGCAAGCGCACCAAGGTTGATATCGACATCCCTGCAGGTATTGATAACAGGCAGGTTGTCAACCTTCGCGGCTACGGCGATACGGGCATAAACGGCGGTCCTGCAGGCGACCTCAAGGTCGTTGTTAACGTGCGCTCGCACAAGGAATTTGAGCGCGACGGCTTTGATTTGCTGTACAAAAAGCACGTCAGCATTATTGAGGCTACGCTCGGCGCAGAGCTGCGCGTGCCGACTCTTGAGGGCGACATCAAGTACAATATGCCTGCCGGCACGCAGCCCGGCGAGGTGTTTAAGCTCAAGGGCAAGGGTATCCAGCGACTCAACGGCGTCGGCAAGGGCGATATGTTTGTTACAATCGTGGTTGATATTCCGCAAAACGTAACGAGCGAGCAGGCAAAACTCCTGCGCGAATTCGACAAAACATACGTCCCGCCCAAAAACCCCGGCAAAAAAGGATTTTTTGATAAGTTTAAATAAAAAACGGCACACGACAGGTGTGCCTTTTTTTAGTGGACAGTGGACAGGGGACGGGGTACAGTGGCGGATACACGGACAATATTTCATTAAAAAACAGACATATTTTTGTGTTAATTCACTATTTAATTTTTAAATTACATTTGTTATAATGATAAATTGAGGATACTCGCTGCGCTCGGACAATAATGTGGAGCGTCCGGGTTATTCCCCTACTAGGGGAAATGTCCGCTTGCGGACAAAAGGGTCTGGCGCCCGCTCCAAGGGGCCGCTCCCTACGGTGGCGAACAACTTGTAGGGAATGGCGACCTCGACATTCCATAATAAAATGAGTGTGAGCGGAGTCCACCCAATAGCTTAAAACCTAACACTTAAAACTTAAAACTCATAATTAATAATACCACAGGAGGCAATTATGGGAGGATTTTTCGGAGCAGTTTCTAAAGACGATTGTGTATTTGACTTGTTTTTCGGTGTGGACTATCATTCGCACCTCGGCACACGCCGCGCGGGTCTTGCGGTTTACGACCCCGAAAACGGCTTTGACAAGGCAATCCACAATATCGAAAACGCACCTTTCAGAACCAAGTTCACCAAGGAATCTAACGAGATGCACGGCTCAATGGGCATCGGCTGCATCAGCGATTTTGAAGCGCAGCCCATTCTTGTGCGCTCGCACCACGGCACCTTTGCCATCGCCACGGTCGGCAAGGTGAACAACAGCGACGAAATTGTTGAAGAGATTATTCAGAACAAAACGCATTTCTTTGAGATGCAAAACGGCGACATCAACCAGACCGAACTCATCGCCGCGATGATTAACCAAAAGGATAACTTCGTCGACGGTATCCGCTACGTGCAGGACACGGTGGACGGCTCAATCAGTATGCTTATTCTCACCCCCAAGGGCGTGTACGCCGCAAGGGATAAAATGGGCAGAACACCCGTTGTGCTCGGCGAAAAGGCGGACGGCTACTGCGCAAGTTTTGAGAGCTTTGCCTACCTCAATTTAGGCTACAATCCGCTTAAAGAGCTTGCCCCCGGCGAGGTTGTCGTTATGACTCCCGACGGCGTTAAAACGCTGATTCAGGGCGGCGATAAGATGAAAATCTGCACCTTCCTGTGGATTTACTACGGCTACCCGTCATCGTCATACGAGGGCATCAGCGTGGAGGCTATGCGCTACAACTGCGGCAGAGCCCTCGCAAAGCGCGACAGCGAAAGCGGCATCAAGCCCGACGTAGTTGCAGGCGTTCCCGATTCGGGCATCGCGCACGCAATCGGCTATTCAAACGAATCGGGCATACCGTACACACGCCCGTTTGTTAAGTACACACCCACCTGGCCGCGCTCGTTTATGCCTACCATTCAGTCCAAGCGCGACCTTATCGCAAAGATGAAGCTCATCCCGATTAAGGAACTTATCGAGGGCAAGAGCCTGCTGATGATTGACGATTCAATCGTCCGCGGCACGCAGCTGCGCGAAACTACGGAATACCTGTTTGCAAGCGGTGCAAAGGAAGTGCATATCAGACCTGCCTGCCCGCCGCTGTTCTTCGGCTGCAAGTACCTCAACTTCTCCCGCTCAACAAGCGAAATGGAACTCATCACGCGCCGTGTTATCAAAGAGCTTGAGGGCGGCGACGTCACCGACGAGGTGCTGCAGGATTACATAAACCCCGACAGCGAAAGATATGCCAATATGATTGAGGCTATCCGCAAGCAGCAGAAGTTTACCTCGCTGCGCTACCACCGCCTGGACGATATGATTGCGTCGGTGGGCATTGACAAAGAAAGACTTTGTACATACTGCTGGGACGGAAAGGAATAATTCGGAATTCGGAATTCGGAATGCGGAATTAATTGGCTTCCCCTTGAGGGGAAGCTGTCGAGCTTGCGAGACTGATGAGGTGTAGCAACGAAGTTGCGTTAAATTGTTTACCACCTCATCCGTCACTCACTACGTTCGTGCCACCTTCCCCTCGAGGGGAAGGCTTAATCACACTAACCACAAAAACTAACAACAAAGGACATATACTATGAACTACAAGTACAAATTTGCGGTAATTGTGCCTGTTTACAATGTTGAAAAATATCTTGCCGAGTCGCTGGACAGCATCGTTAACCAGACTATCGGCTTTGAGGATAATATCCAGCTTATCCTCGTTAACGACGGCTCTACCGACAACAGCGGCGCTGTCTGCGCAAGGTATAAAGATAAGTACCCCGATAACGTTGTTTATATAGAAAAAGAGAATGCGGGCGTCAGCGCTGCGCGTAACGAGGCGCTTAAGCATATTGATAGCAAGTACACCGCTTTCCTCGATTCTGACGACAAGTGGGCTTTGTCCGCCTTTGAAAAAGCCTACGATTTTATCGAAAAGCATTATGACGAAATCGACCTTGTCTGCTGCCGTGTTAAGCGCTTTGAGGCGCAGACAAACTACCACGTGCTCGACTACAAGTTCAAGGCAGGCACGCGCATTGCGGACATCAACGACCCCGAGGAATACTTTTCCATCCAGACGTTAATCACCTCGGTAATCGCAAAGTCCGACGCTATCAAAGACCTTGAGTTTGACACGCGCTTAATCTGCAGCGAGGACACCTTTTTCAGCACCAAAATCATACTCAAAAAGTGCAAAATCGGGCTCCTCAAGGAGGCACTGTATTACTACAGGCAGCGTTCTGCAAAGAACTCGACGATGGACAGAATCAGAACCAACAAGTTCTATTACGACGAGATGCTTGACTACTTCCACCTCAGCCTCATTGAGTATTCAAGGCAGCAGTTCGGCAAGGTTCTGCCGTTTGTTCAGGCTACCGTTACAAACGATTTGATGTGGCGCTTTGAAGCGTGCGAAACTCACAAGGTGCTCAATGACGATGAGTTTACCGTTTACAGCAAAACACTTAAAGTGATTCTGGAACAGCTTGACGACGATATTGTTTTCAACCACCCGATGCACAAGGCGTATGCAAGGCGCTCGGCTGCCGCGTACTTCAAGTACGGCGTCGACTACTTCAAGGCGCTTGAGCTAAAGGATAACAGCCTGTATTACCGCAAATACAACGTGTTCGATATGTCGCAGCACAACACGCTTTGCGTGCTCAATTCCATTGCGGCAAGCGGCAATACCTTCCGTGTGGAAGTGCTTATTGCAAACTGGCTGCTCAGGTCTACCGCAAGCGGCGGCAGGCTTGTGCTTAAAGTCGGCGAACGCTTTGTAAAGCCAAAGGAAATTCTTGAATACGCGCCCAAAACCGCAAGGGATATCAACGGCGGCGAGTACTATTACTCGTCCTGCGTATTCAGACTGAAGCTGAAGCTTAAGGAGGGCGAAACCGCAGAGCTCACGCCCCACCTGATTTACGGCGACCAAACCGCGCCGATATGCCTCAACTGCACAAGGTCGGCAATGGGCATTAACCCCCACACCACCTGCCTCCTCCAGGGCGCGTACACCGTAACCTACGAGGACGATAAGGTGCAGATAAGACGATAAAAAATATGCCTTCCCCTTGAGGGGAAGGTGCTGAGCGCAAGCGAAGCGGATGAGGTGTAGCAACGAAGTTGCGTTATAATATTTTCCACCTCATCCGTCACTCACTACGTTCGTGCCACCTTCCCCTCAAGGGGAAGGCTTTTTATATTTAACAATTTATATATTGAACATCATTTAATAATATGCTAATATAAATTTATCAAAGGAGGTAATGCTATGCAAATGACTTTTCGCTGGTTCGGTGCCGAAAAGGACACGGTAACCCTTGACCAGATTAAACAGATTCCCGGCGTGGTGGGCGTTGTACCTGCGCTGCACGATTTGCCAGCAGGCGAAGCGTGGACTATGGATCGCGTTCAGGCGATGTATGACGAAATCACCGCCGCAGGGCTGACAATGGAGTGTATCGAAAGTGTGAATGTACACGAGGACATCAAAATCGGTCTGCCCACGAGGGATAAATATATCGAGAATTACAAAACATCTATCCGCAACCTCGCAAAGGTTGGCGTTAAGGTGATTTGCTACAACTTTATGCCGGTGTTCGACTGGACGAGGACAGACCTCTATATGCCGCTTCCCGACGGCTCTACCTGCCTTTGCTACGACGGCAAGCAGGTTGAGGGCAAAAGCCCCGAGGATATGTTCAAGGAGATTGACGACAACTCAAACGGCTACGCAATGCCCGGCTGGGAAACCGAGCGCATGGGCGAAATCAAGGAGCTTTTTGTTAAGTACAAGGACGTTACCGCCGACGATTTGTGGGCAAACCTCAAGTACTTCCTTGACGCTATTATGCCCGTCTGCGAGGAGTGCGACGTCAAAATGGCTATCCATCCGGACGATCCGCCGTGGGGCATCTTCGGTCTGCCGAGGATTATCACGGGCAAGGAGGCTATCGAAAAGCTGTTCGCACTTGTCCCCAGCAAATACAACGGCATAACGCTCTGCACCGGCTCGCTCGGCGCAAGCCCTGATAACGATATGGTGGAGATTATCCACACCGCAAAGGACAGAATTTACTTTGCCCACCTGCGCAACGTCCAGCACAACGAGCAGTGGTTTAACGAAACCGCGCACGAAAGCGCGGCAGGCTCGCTTGATATGTACGAGATTGTTAAGGCGCTGCAGGAGGAAGGCTTTGACGGCTATATCCGCCCCGACCACGGCAGAATGATTTGGGGCGAGGTTGCACGTCCCGGCTACGGACTCTACGACAGAGCCCTCGGCGTGTGCTACCTCAACGGCTTATGGGAAGCCACGTCCAAACAGATTTCGTGATTAAAGCATTTTGCAAGCAAAATACTAACAATCACTTCGTCTGTTTCTCCTTTTCAAATCAAAATTTCGCTTTCGCTGCTTTTTGATTTGTAGGGGCTGGCGTCCCCGACAGCCCGTAATATGATAGGTGCGGACGAAGTCCACCCAATAGCTTAAAACTTAAAACTCAAAACTGTTTTCGACTAAAAGGAGAAAAACAACTATGTCAAACAAAATCGAAACTCTTTCAAAAATTCAGGAAGTCGGCATTGTTGCGGTAGTTCGTGCTACCTCAATCGAGCAGGCTGAAAAAATCACGGACGCGTGCATCGCAGGCGGCGTTGCTGCAATCGAGCTCACGTTCACTGTTCCGCACGCAGATAAGCTTATCGAGGCTATGCGCGCCAAGTACAACAGCGGCGAAATTATCATCGGCGCAGGCACCGTTATGGACGCTGCCACCGCAAGAATTGCTATTCTCGCAGGCGCGGAGTACGTTGTTGCGCCCTACTTCGACCCCGAAACCGTACGCTGCTGCAACCGCTACGGCATCCCGTCAATGCCCGGTATCTACACGCCTACGGAGGCTGTGCAGGCTATGGAATGCGGCGCAGACGTGCTCAAGGTGTTCCCGGGCGACCTTGCAGGCCCTCGCTTTATCAAGGACATCCACGGTCCTATTCCTCACGCTGTTATGATGCCGTCGGGCGGCGTTGATGTTGACAACGTTAAGGAGTGGATTAAGGCGGGCGCAATCGCAGTCGGCGCAGGCTCGTCGCTCACCGCAGGCGCAAAGACCGGCGAGTACGAAAAGATTACCGAAACCGGCAAGATTTTCGTTGAGCGCATCAAGGAAGCAAGAATGGAGATGGCTAAATAATGAAGAGAATTTATCGCGACGTTAACAACAAAATGATTTCCGGCGTGTGCGCAGGTATCGCAAAGTACTTTGACCTCGACCCGACGCTGATCCGCATCCTGTGGGTGATTATCACAATGTTCGGCGGCAGCGGACTGATAGCGTACATCATCTGCGCTGTAATTATGCCCGAAGAACCGCCCCACGGCGCGAAGGAAGTCGAATTTGAAGAAGTAAATGAGGAATAAAAAATGCTACCCGTGTGGGTAGCATTTTTTAGTGAACAGTGTACAGTGAACAGTGGACAGTAGGGAGCGATGACCACATCGCTCCGTAGGGACGAGCAGTGCTCGTCCGTTTTATTGTCCGAGCGAAGCGAGTAACCAACACCTTGAGTCTTGAGCCTTGAGCCTTAAAAACTCAAAACTAAAAAAGAGCCCTAAGGCTCTTTTTTATACTCCCGAATACGCATTAAATCCGCCGTCTACGGGGATGTTCACGCCGGTGATGAAGCCGCTGTACGCCTCGTCGCAAAGGAACAGCAGCGCGCCGTCAAGCTCTTCCGGCTTGCCGAATCTGTCCATCGGCGTTGCGGCAAGGATTTTGCCCGTGCGTTCCGTCGGCGAGCCGTCCTCATTCCAGAGCAGCGCCGCGTTCTGCTTTGTGGAGAAGAAGCCCGGTGCAATCGCGTTAACGCGGATGCCCATCGGTGCAAAATGCACAGCCATCCACTCGGTAAAGTTTTTCACAGCCGCCTTCGCCGCGGAGTACGCAGGGATTCTGGTAAGCGGACGGAAAGCGTTCATCGAAGTCACCATAACGATGCAGGTGTTCTCCTTTTCCACCATATCGCGGGCAAACACCTGCGTGGGGATAAGCGTGCCGAGGAAGTTGAGGTTGAACACAAAGCTGATGCCGTTCGGGTCAAGGTCAAAAAACGTCTTAACGTTCTCGTCCTTCTGCACAAGGTCAATCTTTTCAAGCGTGTCCTTGGTGGTTGTGCCCTTGGGGTTGTTGCCGCCTGCGCCGTTAAGCAGTATGTCGCAGGTGCCAAGCTTTTCGTTAATAACATCGCGCGCCGCCTGCATTGATTCAAGCTCAAGCACGTTGCAGCCTACGGCGATAGCCGTGCCGCCGTCGGCGTTGATTTCGTCCGCGCACTTTTGTGCAGCTTCTTCGTTAAGGTCAAGAACTGCAACCTTGCAGCCCTGTTTAGCAAGCGTTTTGGCAAAAGCGCCGCAAAGCACTCCGCCGCCGCCCGTAACAACGGCAACCCTGCCGTTAAGATTATCGTGAGTCATGGTTTTACTCCTTTGTTGAATGGAGAATGGAGAATGGAAAATGGAGAATTTCGGGTGGACTTCGTCCACACCTATTATATAATCTGGTGCGGCTGCGCCGCCCTTAATTCTCAATTCTCAACTCTCAATTCTCAATTAATTATCTCTGTACTCTCGCTCCTGCGCCGCCGACTTTTGCTTCTACTTCCTTAAGCGACGCCATCGACGTATCGCCGGGGGTGGTCATGGCAAGCGCGCCGTGAACTACGCCGTAGTTTACTGCCTTCTGCGCGTCCTCGTAAGTCATCAGACCGTAGATGAGTCCGCTTGCAAAGCTGTCGCCGCCGCCAACGCGGTCAAGAATTTCCAGACCGGGGAACTCAAGCGAGTTGTAGATTTTGCCGTCTGCCCAGCAGATAGCCTTCCAGTCGTTTACGGTAGCGGTTTTAACCGTACGCAGCGTGGTTGCAATAACCTTAAAGTTCGGGTACGCCTTGGTCACGGTTTCAATCATCTTGTAGTAGCCGTCCATATTCAGCTCTTTAAGGTCGGCGTCGTTGCCCTCAACCTCAAAGCCGAGCGAGGCGGTAAAGTCCTCCTCGTTACCAATCATAACGTCAACGTATTTAGCAATTTCGCGGTTAACCTCCTGCGCTTTTGCCTGACCGCCGATATCCTTCCACAGCGACGGACGGTAGTTGAGGTCGTAGGACACGATTGTGCCGTACTCTTTAGCCTTTTTAACGGCAGCGATTGTGGTTTGGGCAGCGGTTTCGGACAGCGCAGCGTAAATGCCGCCCGTGTGCAGCCAGCGCACACCGAGAGTGCCGAAGATGTAATCCCAGTCGATGTCCTCGGGCTTAAGCTGGGAAGCCGCGGTGTTGCCTCTGTCCGAAGCGCCAACCGCGCCGCGGATACCGAAGCCGCGCTCGGTGAAGTTAAGACCGTTTCTTACAGTCCTGCCGATACCGTCGTACGGCACCCACTTAATCAGGCTTGTGTCCACGCCGCCCTGCAGGATTAAATCCTCAAGCAGGTAGCCGATTTCATTCTCGGCAAAAGCGGTAACAACGCCCGTTTTCAGCCCGAAGCAGCGGCGCAGACCGCGGGCAACGTTGTATTCGCCGCCGCCCTCCCACGCTCTGAATGAGCGCGCGGTCTTGATTCTGCCCTCGCCCGGGTCAAGACGAAGCATAATTTCGCCAAGCGAAATTTCATCAAATGTACATTCTTCTCTGGGTTTAAGATTAAGGTTCATATATTTGTCCTCCAAATAACTATGGTTTTAAGTTTTATGTTTTAAGTTTTGAGCTTTCGGGAGGGCTCCGCCCTCACCCATTATATTATGGAATGTCGAGGTCGCCATTCCCTACAATCGTAGGGAGCGGCCACCCGGACGCTCCGCATTATTGTCCGAGCGCAGCGAGTAACCAACACCTTGAGCCTTGAGCCTCGAGTCTTGAGCCTCGAGTCTGCTGACGACCAATGGTCGTCCCTACGGTATACTTAAAATTTAAAGTATTCCATCGCATTATCAAAGCAAACTCCCTCAACAATCTGCTTCAGGGTTTCGTCGTCGTTTGCGTACCAGCCGTCCTCTACCCATCTGCCGAGCAGGCGGCACATAATGCGTCTAAAGTATTCGTGCCTGCCGTAGGATGTAAACGACCTGCTGTCGGTTTCCATACCCACAAACTTGCCGAGCACGCCGAGGTTGCCCAGCGACTTCATCTGCGCGGTCATACCGTCCATCGTGTCAAGGAACCACCACGCGGGGCCAAACTGGATTTTGCCGGCTGTTTCGCTGCTCTGGAAGTTGCCGAGCATCGTTGCAAGCACGGTGTTGTCCTTGTCGTTGAGGTTGAAAAGTATCGTTTTGGGCAGGTTGCCGTCTTTGTTCAGCGCGTCAAGGAAGCGGGAAAGGGGAGCCGCGATTTCGCAGTCGCCCACGCTGTCAAAGCCTGTGTCCGCGCCGAGTTTGTTGAACATCTGCGTGTTGTTGTTTCGCATCGCGCCGATGTGTATTTCCATCGCCCAGCCGAGTTCGGCATACTTTTTGCCGAGCGCCAGCATAACGGCGGTGCGGTATTTGTCGGTGTCCTTCTGCTTGGGGCGCTTGCCCTTCATAGCCTTTTCAAAAATCTCGTCAAGGTCGTCCTTGTCCTCTTCTCTGTAAGGCACATAGTCAAACGCCTGGTCGCTGACCTTGCAGCCGACGCTGTCAAAGTAGTCGGCACGCTTGCAGAGTGCTTTAATAACATCGTCAACGCACTTGATTTTTATATCAGCGCTTTCGCCGAGCGCTTTAATGTAATCGGCAAAGCCGTCAAGGTTGATGTTCAGCGCCTTGTCGGGGCGGAAGGACGGCAGCACCTTGCAGTCAAAGCCGTCAACGTCTGCGAGCAACTTGTGGTACTCAAGGTCGTCAATCGGGTCGTCAGTCGTGCATACAACTTTGACATTTGACCTTGTAATCAGGCTCTGCGGACGGAAGTCGCCCTCTGCAATCGCCTTGTTTGCGCGCTCGTAGATGTCCTCTGCAGTCTTTGCGCAAAGCGGTGTGTCAATGCCGAAGTAGCGCTGCAGCTCGATGTGCGCCCAGTGGTAAAGCGGGTTGCCGATGCACCAGCCAAGCGTTTCGCCAAACTTAACAAACTTCTCTTTCGGCGTGGCGTCGCCCGTGCAGTATTTTTCATCAACGCCGCAGGAACGCATTGCGCGCCACTTGTAGTGGTCGCCCGACAGCCAGAGCTGCGAGATATCGGACGGCTGCTCATTTTCGTAGATTTCTTTAGGGCTTAGGTGACAGTGGTAGTCGCAAATCGGCATATTCTCCGCAAAATCGTGGAAAAGATGCTTTGCACTCTCTGTGTCAAGCAAAAAGTCCTTGTCCATAAAGTTGTTCATAGGATTCTCCATTTGTTTTAGTTAGTTTTATTATATACTTATAAAAAAGTATTTTCAATACTTTTTTAGTGAACAGTGGACAGGGGACAGGGGACAGATAATTATGAATTATGAATTATGAATTGTGGTTACTCGCTGCGCTCGGACAATAAGTAGGGGTCAATCACGATTGACCCGCGGGCGATTCGTGAATCGCCCCTACAATGGGTGAGGGCGGAGCCCTCCCGAAATTCATCATTCATAATTCATCACTCAACACTAAAAAAAGCCCACACGGGGCTTTTTTACTGCGATATCCTGAACACTGCCACGCCGTGCTTGGGCACGGTTGCGGTGATTTCGGTGCTTGCGTAGCGTTCGTCTGTCCAGAGGTCGTGTATTTCGTAATTGCCGGACGCCCTTTTAAAGTCAAGGTACTCGTAATCGCGAAGCGAATCAAGGCTGAACTCAACGGGACGTTCCTTACCTGATTTGTTAAAAAAGCAAATAGCCGTGTCGCCGTTTGCAAGCGGACGCGCAAGGATGTCCATAACAGGGGACTTCTTAATCCTCTGCGCAGCCTTAACAAGCGGGTCCTGGTCAATCAGAATCAGGCTCTTGTTAGTCAGAACGGAGAGCAAAAAGCGGCTTTCGGACGAACCGTCGGTGAGCTTCCTGAGGTCGTTGCCCAGCACAAGCGGAGCCGCCATCATGCACCACAGCGTAAAGTGGGCGCGGTTCTCGTCAGGCGTAAGCTTGCCGTTGCCGACTTCAAGCATATCGGGGTCGTTGATGTGGGCAGGGGAGGAGTACTCAAACAAATCAACCGACTTGTTGTAAATGCTCACAATGCGCCACCAGTTGGGCGTAATGTCCATCGTGGTGCGCCACATATTTCCGGCTTTCGCGCCCCAGTGCCACGGGTGCGAAAAGCCCCATTCGCAAATGGAAAAAGTAATCGGCTTTTCCTCATTACCTGTGTGCTCTGCCCACGCACGCGACGCCTCCTGCAGCGCCATGCCCATGCGCTTGTACTGCATATACGAGGAGTCCGCCATAGTGACAATCGGGTTGCAGAAAACAATTTTGTTATCGCCTGCATCAAGGCGCAGCACAGTCTGCACCTTTGCGTCGTGCGACATGGAAAAGCCCTTTGGCATATGCACTTCGTTAACCCTGCCGTTAACAATTACCTGCAAATACTGCCTTTTGTGGTAGGCGGTTTTGTGGTAGTGGATAGTCATAATGTAATCGCCGCTGTAAGGCACGTCAACGTGGAATTCCGCCGTGCCTGCGCCGTGGTTCAAAAAGCCCATGCCCTGCTTGCTCGGCAGAGTGCTGCACTTAACAGCCCTTGCCTTGCCCGTGTAGTGTGCCTTATCGGGGCGAAGGCGCATTTCGCTGCGCTCGCCGGGCTTGCTGATGTCCGCAAATTCGATAATCGGCGTCCTGCCCGTCAGCTTCTGATTGTGGCAGAAGTCGTACTTCACAAACTCAATGCCCCAGGAGGCAAAGGTCTTTGCGTCAAGCTCCTCGTTATTCAGCGAGGCTGGCATATCCTCGCAGGTCAGCGTGCCGTTTGAGGAGTAAATGCCGAGCTTCAGCCCGAGGAAATTCACCTTTTCGCACAAGTCTTTGATGCCGGAGGGAAACGCCTCCAGGTCAGCCTGAATCCTGCCTTCGCCGTCGCGCATAGAGCTTTGCCAGCAGTCGTCGATGTTAACGTATTCGTAGCCGGCTTCGGCAAGTCCGCTTTTAACCATAGCCTTCGCGGTGTCGTGAATAGCGTCCTCGTCAATGTGGTTGCGCAGCAAATTCCAGCTCGACCAGCCCATAACGGGCGTGGTTGAGGCGTTGTTATCGTAGTCAGGCTCTTTGCTGATGTCCACAGTGAGCCTACCCCTGCCGATGTGCTTTAGCGCGCAGAAAAGGCACTTGCCCTGCAGCATATACACAATAAATGTGCCCACCGCAATGAGTAAAAGCAGAATAACAAATATTACAAGAAACACTAAAAATCCTGTCATAACAGACCAATCTCCTCAAAATATTCAAATTCTTTTTTCGCCTGTGTTGTAGTCTTTTTTGTGCCGAGGGTTTGAGTTGACGATTTAACATAGGCGCGCCTGTGCCTGAAATTGTAGTAAATTCTGTACACCCACGCGGCAGGCAGCAGGTAAGGTCTGCCGTCGATAAACCTGATGTACGGTATGTTTTTAACCTTGCTGTATGCAGGGAACAGCAGCCGCAGCCGAGTGCCGACAGCACTGCCGCCCGACTCCATATCCTTGCGCATAATAACCGCAGCGTCGTTGCGGTTGGCGTTGCCGAAAGCGCCGTAGTTTAACAAAAACGCCTCGGTTTGTGCAGTGTCCACACCAAAGTCACGTCCGCAGCCGAACCACTTGTGCGTGACGGTGAGTATCACCTTTGCAAAGCCGCAAAGTCCGCAGGGCTGCAGGTAATCAAGCACGCGGTCAAGGTCAATATCGCACTTCGTGAGCATAACGGCGAGGTCGAGTATCAGCTTAACCCCTGCGCCGTGGAACCAGAAGTGGTGCGCAATGTGCGCAAGCATATAGGCAAGGTGGTAGTCGCTGTTAAGCGTGCCGCGAGTGGAGTCAAACTCGGCGTGAGTAAGCGCATTTTCAAACGCGGTTTCAAGGTCGTGCGTGCCGATTTTGCCGCTTAAAAGTTTGGTGTGTACCTCGGTCAGCAGGTCGCCCTTCGTGTACTCGTACACGTTGCCGTTGGCGCTTTGGCAGGCAAAGCCGTTAGCGCAAAGCAGCCGCTTCACGCGCTCTCTGTCCTCTGTGGCGATAAGCACGTCCACGTCGCCCATAGCCCTTGCCTGCGGCACGGGGAAAAGGTCGCGGATTGCAGCGCCCTTAACGAACACGCGGCGTATGCCCTCACCCTCGCACAGGGAGTCGATTTCGGCTATCTGCGCACCCTGAAAGTCGTAGCGCACCACAGCTTCCAAAAAGTCATTTTCAAAGCGTTTAAAGGCTGCCTGCGGCACAACCTCTTTGTTACTTGCGGTGTTGATAACGCAGAACAAAACCGCACTTAAATTATGTACGCCTGACAGCCTGTACAGCTTTTCGTAATCGGCTGACTTGTCAAGCACAATTTTTTCGCCGCACAAAAATGCACGGCAAAGGGTTAATAGATATTCTTTCATACTTTAAGCAAATACTGCAATGTTTACAAATATGCTTACAACGGTCATTATCAGCCCTGCGATGAATACGCCGACGGTGATTACGCCAAAGCTCTTTTTCCAGTCCAGATGCAGCAGTGCGGCGAGCAGCGAGCCCGTCCACGCGCCTGTGCCGGGCAGCGGAACCGCAACAAAAAACAGCAGCCCCCAGATGCCGTACTTGTCGATTTTATCTTTCTTCTTAAGCGTTTTTTCCTCAAGCCAGATAATCGGCACTTTTACATACGGTATCTTTTTAAGCAGCTCAAATATTTTGTTAATAAGCAGCAGGATAAACGGAATGGGCAGAATGTTGCCGATAAAGCAGATGATAAATGCCCAGAACTTGTTCATATCGAGCACGCCGATTGCCGTGATGAGTCCGAGCCTGCACTCCAGAATAGGGCACAGCGAGATAATGAAGGCGATTAAGCCGTTCGGCACGCCGTGTGCAGACAAAAACTCCTGTATTGTGTTGCAAATTTCCTGCATAGTAAAAACTCCGTTTTTTTAGTGTTAAGTGTTGAGTGTTAAGTGTTAAGCTTTTGGTTACTCGGCTTCGCCTCGGACAATAATGCGGAGCGTCCAGTGGCCGCTCCCTACAATTGTAGGGAATGGCGACCTCGACATTCCATAATATAATGAGTGTGAGCGGAGCTCCCTTGGAGCGGGCGCCTCACCCTTTTGTCCGCAAGCGGACATTTCCCCTCACAGGGGAATCACCCGAAATTCCTAATTCCGCATTCCGCATTCCGAATTAGATATAATTATTCTCATTAAGAAACTCATTCGCCTTGGTGAGTATATTCTTATCGTTTTCAAACTTCAGCAGGCTCATGGCTCTGTCATAGGTCAGCCAGATGTAATCCTCAATCTCCTCTGCCTGAATGGACGTGTTTGTGTCCTTGGTAGTGCCGACGAAAATGGACACCGTTTTCTCAATAGTATCGCGTATTTTATAGCGCGACACGCACTCAAACCCGTCGTGAATCGTGATGTGAATACCCGTTTCCTCCAGCACCTCGCGGTAGGCGGTCTGCTTCTTCGTTTCGCCGGGTTCAATGTGCCCTTTGGGGAAGCCCCAGTGCGCAGAACGGTTATTTTTAATCAGCAAAAATCTGACCTCGCCCCTTATATCCCTGTAAACAACAGCGCCGCAGCTGCTCTCGTACAGGCAGTCAATGCGGTAAGTGGGGAAGTCTTTTTTCAAATTAATATAGTTTTTAATATCGTTAATAATGAAGCGTGTGCTTTTAGGTGCAACTATCCATATATATTTCTTCGCCTTGCGGTCGCTCAAAATCGCAATAACCCTGCCGTCAAAATTGCGCACAGGATGATGAATGCCCATAATGAACGCCCACTGTTTTTCGTTGCCGTAAACCGTGCCGAAATTAAGTGGATAGGTGTAGCCCGCTTCATCATCAGAGCCGATAGGTTTAACGACCTTGACTCTAACGTATTTTCCGAGCATTTTTTCACCACCAGTTGACGGAGCCGCCGCCGTTTCAGCCCCCGCCATAGATAACATAGTATTATTATACTAAAAAACATATTAATATACAAGACCTTTTTTGCGGTGGCAAAAAAGGAGTGGACAGGGGACAGTGGACAGGGGACAGATTTGAGTTTTAAGTTTTAAGTTTTGAGTTTTAAGCTATTGGGTGGACTTCGTCCACACCTGATTATATTGCGGACGACCAATGGTCGTCCCTACGGTTGTAGGGGTCGGCGAAATTCCCCTGTGAGGGGAAATGTCTGCACAGCAGACAAAAGGGTGAGGCGCCCGCTCCAAGGGCCCGACGACCCGTTTATTGTCCGAGGCGAAGCCGAGTAACCAACACCTTGAGCCTTGAGCCTTGAGCCTTGAGTCTTGTTCAATTGGGGTCGTACCCCAATTGACCGAAGGTCAAAAACAGTTAGACCTATGCAGGATTTGTGCATATTTTGCCAAAAAAATATTTTTTTGCAATTTTTACCGTCCAATTATGCGTTAAACGTGAATAAAAGGGCGGTTTTTGGTCTATTTAAGGGAGGGGTTTTTAAATTGAGAATTGAAAATTGAGAATTGAGAATTTCGGGAGGGCTTCGCCCTCACCCGATTATATAATGGAATGTCGAGCCCTTGGAGCGGCCACCGGACGCTCCACATTATTGTCCGAGCGCAGCGAGTATCCACAATTCTCCATTCTCCATTCTCAACTCTCCATTCAAACGACCAAAGGGAGGAAAACTATGCACAACGAACAAATAAAACATCTAATCAAAATCGCGGATGAGGAAACGGACATATTCAGCTACGAAAACGAGAGCAAGTACGCCAAGGTGTTTGCCAGCGTGTTCTACTGCGAGGCGCGGTACGTGCCCGAGCGCAAGGCGTGGTTTGTGTACGACGGCATACGCTGGCAGCACGATTTGGGCGGGCTGAAGGTGATGGAAAAAAGCAAGCAAATCGCCTACTGCCTGGTGCAGTACGCTATGGACAAGTACGGCGAGGACTACGACTACATCAAAAGGGCAGTCAGGTGGCACAAGCGCCGCTTCCGCGAAACGCTGATACGCGACGCCGCAAGCGTTAACCCTATGTCCATCGCCGAGTTTGACGACAACCCGTACCTGCTCAACTTCAAAAACGGCACGCTTGATTTGCAGTCGGGCGTGTTCCGCGAGCATTTTTACGACGACTACATCACCAAATGCACCAACACCGAGTACGACGAAAAGTACCGCAGCAAGCGCTTTGAGCGCTTTATTGACGAGGTTTGCGGCGGCGACAGGGACAAGGCTGCCTACCTGCAAAAGGCGCTTGGCTACGCGCTGTGCGGCGCCAACACGCAGGAGTGCCTGTTCATACTCTACGGCGCGACTACGCGAAACGGGAAGTCCACCCTGATGGAGAGCGTGCTGGGCGTTATGGGCGAATACGCCTGCGCCTCTAATCCGGAAACCGTGGCGCTGCGGCAGACTAATTCCAACTCGCCGAGCGAGGATATTGCGCGGCTGCGCGGTGTGCGGCTTGTGAATATCAGCGAGCCGCCGCAGAACCTGGTGCTGAACGCGGCGCGCGTTAAAACGATGACGGGCAGCGACACGATAAACGCCCGCTTTCTGCACGAAAACAGCTTTGATTTTAAGCCGCAGTTCAAGATGTACATCAACACAAACCACCTGCCTGTTGTAAACGACACCACGCTGTTTGCCTCGAACAGGCTGCACATTATTCCGTTTGAGCGCCACTTTGCGCCCGAGGAACAGGACAGGCACCTGAAGGAGTATTTTGCCGGGCAAGACGTTAAAAACGCCATTGGTATGTGGCTTGTTGAGGGCTACTTTATGTACCTTGCCGAGGGGCTTACGCCGCCCGACAGCGTGAAAAAAGCCACCTCGGACTACGAGGCGGCGAGCGACAAGATTAAGCAGTTTATTGATGAGCGCCTTGTGCGTGAGGCAGGCGCGGCTACCCCCACCGCGGAGGTCTACCGCGAGTACCGCAATTGGTGCATAGGCGGCGGTATGCAGCCCCTGGCGCAGAATAAGTTCAGCGAGAGGTTGAAGAGGTATGGGGAGGTAAAGGACAAGCGAAAAAACGGTGTTGTCACTAAATGCTTATTATCTTTTAAAACAATGTAGCTAATGTAGCTAACAAAAAACATATTTTTCTATATAATAATAAAATGTTAAAAAATACCAATTCTATTAGCTACATCAGCTACACCTTTGTCATTGGGGACAGTCCCCAATGACACCATCGGAGCGTCGGGGTCGCCGCTCCCTACAAGTTGCGCATCAACGTAGGGGCGATTCACGAATCGCCCGCGGGTCAATCGTGATTGACCCCTACAAGTCGCGTATCAACGTAGGGGCGATTCACGAATCGCCCGCGGAGCGATGTGGTCATCGCTCCCTACAATAAACCGTCCACTGTCCACTGTCCACTTAAAAAAGGCTTCCCGAAGGAAGCCTTTTTTACTATGTGGTTATCCTGCGATTTGCTGGAGGAGTTCTACGAGGTCGGAGATTACCGAGTCCGCGTCGCCCTTCAGCATTCCGAGTACATCGTTGATTGTGCCTGCAAGGCTTTCGTCAACGTTGTCGCCGAGGAGTCCTGTGATAAGTTTAACTATCTGGTCGTAGTTATCCTTATAGTTGATTGTGTTGATAAGGAAGCGAAGGAGAGCGATAAGCGTTTCGTCCTCGTCTGCCTTAACGTAAATTCTCTTGCCGTAAGCCGCTACCTGCGAAGTTCCGTTTGTGATGAACTTGCCGTGGCTTGCGAGCTGGAACCAGTCGATTGCAGGAAGCTCAAGACCGAGCGGATTATCCTTAATCTTGATAATGCCGAGTACGCTGTTGATTGTGCCAACCACGTTATCTGCACCTACAAGCGGCTTGAGTGTGCCCGGCAGGTCGTAGAGGTCAAACTTTTCAAGTGTAAGACCAACCTTCTCCTTAAGGAGACCGGGGATGTCAACGCCGAGTGCATCGATAATCTTGTTGATGTCAGCGATAGGTCTGATTGCGTCGAGCAATGCAGTTACAGGTGTGAGAAGGTTATCAACAATCTGCAGCAGACCGTCGTTTGCGAAGAACAGCGACAGGTTCGGCAGAATGCTCATCAATGTTTGAAGCGGGGCGTTGAGGATATCCTCTACCTTATCCCACAGCGGATTGATGATGTCGAGCAGGACGTTGTCGTATGCCCTGAAGCAGTCCTCTCTGTACTGATACTGAGTCTTGATGTTGTAAACGCCAAATGCCTCGAGCAGCGGTACGATTGTTGATGTGTAGCCGTCAGAGCCCGGAAGTTTAACGAGGTCGAAGAGGTTGAGCGCTGCGTCGTTGAGGATTACATCGAGCACGCCGAACAGCGGACGAAGTACTGCAACGAGTGCATTGAGGAAGGAGTTCCTGTCCTTAACGCCGAACTTAAGGTCTTCAGCCTTAACGTTCTCCCAAGAGCCTGCGGTCTGGATGATTGTAGCGGCTGCAGGATAGGTAAGACCGTATCTCTGGTTCATAAGCAGCGACGCTACGTTGCCGGTTGAGAAGTCGATATCCGTCATTGCAAGGAGGTTTGTGAGCGAGCCGATATCGTCGTTAATCTTAACGCCTTCAACCGCGCCGTAAAGTCCCTTTGCAAGTTTTGCAACAAGCTCGTCTGTGTAAAGCTTCTCCTCAACAAGACCTGCAAGACCGCCTTCGAGAAGCGAGCCTATCATACCGTCGAGCATCGGTGCAAGCTTGCGGCAGAACTCTTCGTCCATGTCGCCCCAGGAGAACTTGTAAGAGGTATCGTACTTGAAGTTTCTGTAATCGAAGAACTTATCGGTTTCCTGCTCGGTTAAGAAGTAGAATACTGCGCGAACGATGTCGTCCGGTACAGCGAGTGCAATCTGGTTGAATACAACGCCGATTATGTTCTTAACCTTGTCGTTATCCTTAAGTGCGTCGATATTGCAGATGATTGACTTGATGCCGTATGCGTTCCTGATAAGAACTGTGGATACATACCTGAGCACTGCCACCAGAGTTTCGCCCTGTCTGGAGATTACGCGGCGTGTGGTGAACTTGCCCTGGTCGTTCCTTGCGGCACTCTTAACCACTGCGATTGTGCCGTGGCTTGCAATCTTCTTAAACGTGAACTCAGGCAGAGTAATCGGCAGGTCGTTGTCCTTAAGTATCTTGTTGATAAGCGGAAGCACGATTACCTGAACGTTCGTCTTGCTCATATCCGTAAGCTTGATTGTGAGCTTGGTGTTGATGTCAAGCGCGTCCGTCACGATAGTGCCGAGGTCCTTTGCAAAGATAAGTTCAATGAGTTTATCAATGTTAAGACCGTGCTTGCTGAGTACGCCGAGTATGCCGTCCTTGCCCGTAATCGGTGCAAGAAGATTGCCCACTGCCTGTGCCACGCCGTTACTGTCGATAAAGTAAGCAACGTTCGGAAGTATCTTTGTAACTGTATCAAACGGCTTGTCAAGAATATCGTTAACAAGGTTGAATACAGGGTTGAGTACGTTGATAAGCAGGTTATCCTTTGCCTTCTTGTACTCCTTAACGTAGGTCTTGTATGTCTTGACGCCTCTGCACATAAATGCCTCAAGAATCGGGATAACAGCACTTTCGTAACCGTTGGTGCCGAAGCTGAGTTTAGCGTCGTCAAGCATTGCCTGAAGTTCTTTGGCAATAGCGTTTACGTCAACCTTGATTTCGTTACGTACATTCGGCTTGCCGTCTGCAGTCTTAACGTTTGAACGGATGCCGATAACAAGGATGCCGTTCTTGAGTTTGTAATCAAGCGTTGCGCCGTATTCGCCGGAGCCGAGATTTGTTTTGCCCTTGAGGTCAAGCATCTTTGCAATCTTAACCACGTCAAGGTCGATAACGTCCTTAATGCTGCCCTCTGCAAGCAGAACTGCAAGCAGGTCGTTAAGCGGACGGAGAACGGCTGCAAGACCGTTGATAAAGCCTCTCTGTGCCTTTGCACTGCCGTCTGTGAAGCCCCAGTTAAGTGATTCAACCTTATCCCAGTTCTTCGCCTTGCGGAGTGTTTTAGCAGCGCTTGTGTACGTTGCGCCGAAGCTCTTGTCCGTAAGGTAATCTGCGATGCCCTGCGGTGAAAGGTCAAGACCTACAGCCTTGAGGATGTCGCCGAGCGTACCCTTGCTGAGTGCGCCGTAGATGCCCTTTGTAGCCTTTGTGAGCAGGTCGTTTGTATAGAGCTTGTCGTTAACAAGCTGTGCCAGACCTTCAATATCCGTTACGCCGAGTGCGTTGAGAAGCGGGAATACATTTGCTACAAGGTCGTCAAGCTGACCAACTGCCTTTGACGCGTCGGAAGCGAGGATGCCCTGCGGATAGATGAATGTATTTGTGATTCTGCCTGCATACTCTTTGAACGTCCAGAATATTTCTGTCGGGCTCTGAACAGACGCGATTACGTCTGCGAGGATGTTAAGAATTTCAACAGCGTTGAGCTTCTTGAGAATCTTGGTAAGACCGGGTGAGAAGCTTTCAATAAGACCGGTGATGAGTTCCGAGCCGAGTACTGTGTCTACAACATAGCCGTAAACGAGCAGCAGTACCTCTGCAGGGGATTTAGCTGAAGCGAGCTTCTTCCAGTTGATGGACTTGAGGTTGATAACGTCGCTGAGCTTCATCTTACCGATTGAGATGTTGTTGAGCAGCGTTACGATAATATCCTTTTTAGGTACTACCGAGGTTGCGCCCACAAGCTTGCCGATAAGGTCGCCAAATACTGTGTTCAGCTTCTTTGCCAGAGTCGGCGACAGGAACTTAACTACGTTAACTACGCCCTTTGCCTGACCCTTGAGAATTTTAACTATCGAGTTGATGAAGCCCTTGATTGAGCCGTCATCAAGCACGCCTGCAACGCCCTTAACCACGTTGAGCAGGAAGGAAGCAGGTGCAGGGTAAAGCTGGCTGAGTACGCTTGATACAGGTGCAAGCAGACCGTCGATAAGCTGCTTTGACGCTGCTGCCTTTGTGAAGTCAGCCGGCTTCATAACACCGCTGCCGCCCGTTGCGTCAGCGAGCTTGTTCATTACGGGGTACAGAATTTCGCTGTAAAGGTTTGTGCTGCGCTGGCTCGCGGATACGCAGGTATCTGTAAGCAGAACGCCGATGATTGCTGCCACGCCGGAGAAGGTTTCGCCCAGACCTTTGTAGAAGGCTTTCTTATCGCCCTTTGCAAAGTCGAACTTAAGGTAGTTCTTCTGGTACTTACCGTTCTCTTTATTAGCGGTAGTCATCTTAATCTTGAAGGAGTTCCAGTTGTGGTGATCCTTGCTCTTAAGAACCTTTGCGGTTTCGCTGTACTTTGAACTCAGGCGAACTGCAACTGCGTCAGGTGAAATAAGACCGTAAGCAGCGTCTGCAATAAGCATATTCGGATCCCTTGTTGTGAGGAAGCCGGTCTCCGAGTTGTAGAACAGGTAGTCGATGATATTCTCAACAAGTGAGTAAGTCTGAATAACGAGGTTAGAGAGGTTTGCAGTTGTGTAAACCTTCTTCTTATCAACGTTGCCCGCTTTGGTCGGTGCGTTACCGATTTTGCCCGACTTACTCTTCTTGGTGCTCTTTTCACCGTTGATGTAGTACAGGTAGTTGTTGATAAGCTTAACTATATCGTTAGTGTTCTGATATCCGAGATAAGCAGATGCAAATGATACAACACCGGAAAGTACATTATCGTTTGCGTCTAAATCAAATCCGTTTACTGAAGTATTTTCAAGGAGAGATGAAAGCAATGTGTCGAGCGCGTCTACAAGCTTCTGCGCAGCCTTAACGTTGCGTTTGCTGAGCAGCTTGCTGTATTCCGTGCCTGCAGCCGACTTCTTTGCCTTTGATGAGCCTGCAAGTTTAGGCGAGGTTGCGGTAATCGCGTTGCCTAACTTGTATTTCGCCTTGGTACTGTCGTTTGGATTAATAATTGTGGAGATGAAGGGGATAAGACCTCTCGTCTTGCCGCCCTTCTCAAACTGGATGTTCGAGATGAGGAAGAAGCCGCTTTCGTTGCTGAAGCCTACGAAGTTGGTCTTTGCCCTCTTGGTGAGTGTGAATGCAGCCTTGTCGCTTCTCTTAAGCTGGAACAGACCGTCAAGCACATCTGTGATAACTGACCTTTCGCCGAATCCGCCGAATGCGTCAAGTAAGCCCTGAACAAGCGGAAGATTTGAGGAAATCTTGTTGTTTTCGTCAGATACCGTGTCGTTAACAATATCAAGCACACTGTTGAGCCAGTTGCCGATAAGGATGTCAACAAAGTTGTTGAGCACCAGCGCGGGCTTGTTCTCTGTAGCGAGGTTCTTGAAGTCCTGAAGCGTGTTGTTCTGCTTCTGCTGAACGTCGCCGCCCGTAGTGTTCTTGGTAATTGTTTCAATCTTACCGGGGTATGTGTACTCCCAGTCGGAGTCAACCTTGTACTTGTTAACGTACTGCTGACCCATTATGTTAAGCACTTCGGGAAGCGCTACAAATACGTTGTTAAGACCGTTCTGTGTAACGGTGCCTTCACTGTCGTACCTCTTGTCGCCCTCGTTCTGTGCAAGGTAGGTGTTAACTGCAGTGAGTGCAAAGTTAGCGATTTCGGTAACAGCCTCGTCAATAGCGTCTGCAAGGTAAGCGTTGTCGCCCTTGAAGGTGTCTGTATTCTTAAGCACCTTTGCAAGGCCGCCGTTAAGGCTTGCGCCTGCGATTGCCTTATCCGCAACGTAGATGTTGAGGAACTTCGGCACGCTGCTGTCATAAGTGCCGCCGCCGTATGTGCCTACGAGTGCGATAGCCGCGTCCTTTTTGCCTACAAGCCAGCTGAGGATTGAAGGAATAGCAGTGTTGAGGTTGATGTTGAGCGCGCCAAGACCGATGTCGCTGCCCGCAGTCTGTGTATACTTTGCAAGGATACCGTCGCCCGTGCAGAGCAGGTCGTAAAGGAATCCGTTGTACTTGTCGCCTTCCTTATTAAGAAGGATAGGTACAAGCAGCTCGTCTACAAGGATTGTGAGAGTCGGCAGGAGGTTAAATAACTCCTCAACCGGGTTCTCATACAGCTTGAGCCAGATATCGTTGAGGATGCCTGTGCCTGCGTGGTTAAACAGCTCAATCTTTGTTTCAAGCAGTCCGTCAAGCACGCTGCTGATGATGCCGCCGATTGTTGCGTCGTAGTTCGGGTCGGACGGGTCAAAGAACTTTGCAAGCAGGGCGTTGAGCGTTGTGTTAACAGCGTCAACCATAAGCTCGTCTTTAATCTTGATGTCGCCCTTGTACTCGTACTTCTTTGTGATGCCCGGCTTGATGCCGAAGATGTAGTTAAAGAAGTCCTCTGTGAACAGGCAGGGTTCTGCTGCGTCACGCGCCTTAACACCCTTTGTCTGCAGGTCGGTACCGAACTTGTCAATCAGGACTTCGGAAGCCATCATTGCGTTCAGTCGCTCAATCATTGTGAGCGCGCCGCTGCCGTTTTTGCCGTTCTTAAATAAGTATACCTTGTTGTAGTCCGTATCCTGAAGGATGTGAGCCTTTGCGGCTGCCGGATTATCTATACATTCCTCGAAGAAGCCGGATACAAGGTTTTCCGAACCGGGGTCTGTGATGTAGCCGAGGAAGTACTTTGTAGCAAGGTCGGAGAACGGAGAGTTGTTGTTAAGGTATTCAACAATCTTGTTCTTATCGTAACCTGTGAGGTGAAGTTCGTCCTTGAGGTATTTGCAGAATGTGTCAAACTGCGCGTCCGTAATCTTTTTGGACTTAACCAGATCCTTGCAAGCGTCAAGATCGCCGAAGGAATCGGTGAATACCATAAGACCGAGGCACATTTCCTCATAGAACGGGGAGTTAACGGAACCGCTGTTGTCGCCCGTCGGGAACATTTCGGAAAGAATCATACCCGCCAGAGTTGACTTGTAATGCTCCTGAATCATTGCCTTCTGGTCGGCAGGAAGGGAGTCGTAGTCAGCCTGTGACATACCGTTATCGCTGAGGAATGCAGCAAACGGATATACGGTGCCGAGTACAGTTTCGTAATTATCCCAGGAGATTGCCGTGGTAGCGCCCATAGGTTTAATCTGTGCGCCGCCGAGAAGGGCAGTACCAAGGAATCTTGCAAGACCGAGCTGCAGTCCGCCCTCGTCCATCATCATAAAGTATACTGCGTCGGCAATATTCTCCGCCCTTTCGGGTGAGCCGTAAGCAATAAACATACCGTTGATGTAGTCGATAAGGAACTGGCCGTTGCCTGCAGGACATTCGCTGAACGGTGTGCCGTTTACGTCGATGTTCCTGACTTCAACCTTAGTTTTGTCTGTAGAAGAAGGAAGGTATGCGCCGTAATCCATACCGATAGCGTCCTGTGCGGCCTGAAGCTTCTGGCTGAATGCAGCCGCTGCAGCATTGTACTGACCGCCGAGCTCCTGCAGCTTGGGCAGTGTTGCGCGTGCATATTCGCCAAGTTCGCCGTCCGCGCTCTGATTCTGCTTGCAGAAGTTGTAGAGTGTGTAGAAGTCTACCTGCGCTTCCTCATTATCGAGGAATGAGAAGTAATAGTCATCCAGCTTTGAGTAAGCCGAACCCTTTAATTCCGCGATGATAGCCTCTTTGTCTACTGCGCCGCCAAGTAAACCGAATACCATCGGTGAAGCGCCTGCAATAACATCAGAGATGTTTGTTTTGCTTGTTACCGTCATACCAAGATTATCTTCAAGAATCTTCTTTACTGCCGGAATATTCAGCAGCTGCGGTACATAAGCATCGGTGAGTGTGTTGAGTGATTCGAATGCTGCTTTAGCATCCGTGCCGTCATTCCAATATGTATTGTTGGCATCAGTTTTGTTACCGTCTGCTGCAAAGGCGGTGAAGCCGACACTACATGATGTAATGACCATTACTAAAGCCAGAAACAGGCTCAGTAATTTTTTGCTCGTTTTCATAATCATCTCTCCTTTGTATAAGATTTATGGGGCTGCCCCCACATATGAGAACGCAAAGCAATTCCGGATTTCGCTTTGCGCCAAGCAAACTCAAGTATATATATAACAGATTATAAAGAATAAGTCAATATAAAATTCAAAATTAATTCATAAATTATTAAATTTTTCATCAATATTTGTCAATATCTGCGCAACAATTTTGTTTTGCTGCGACAAATTCCGGCAAAAAAGACGCCAAAAACAAGACGAGCCCGAAAAATCCGCAAGCCGTCTTGCTTTACACGCAGGTCAATATGTTGTTTTAAGCCCCGAAACACGCCACAAAATGGTGTTGTGTAAAGGGGATTAACTTGCCGAAAGCCGCCTGTGTAAAGTTTGCCGCTTTACATACACATTTGTAAAAATGTAAAACGCAATTTTGAACAAATGTAAAAAGATTATGAACAAATTGTAAATATTACATTTGAATCATACTATATTTCCGTCTGCTTGTCAATAGCAAGTTCACAAAATATTCACATTTTAGCCGATGTGTATATAATAGGTTAAAAAAACAAAAAAATTTATTGACTTTATAAAGGTTTAGTGTTTTAATATATTTGCGTGATATGCGTTTTTTTGACGGGGCATTCGTCCTGACGGCGGCAATAATGCCTTCAGTCTGCTGCAATTTTTGCAGCGAGGTCAGAGATTGTGACGTACCGTAAAATCAAAGAACCGCGTTATTCGTAATATTTTATACGGAGGAAAATTTAAAATTGGAATCAAAAAAATCTAAGATTTTCACAAAGAAACTGATTGCTTTGTTCCTTTCTGCTTTAATGGCTGCAACCTGCTTTACAGGCGTGCTCACAGCATATGGTAGAGCAGAGGATTATCATGATGAGAACCTCGCTTACAACTTCCTTGCATGGGCTGAAACGACTGACGAGCAGACTGCTGAAGCACTTCTTGACTGGGCAGACGCAAACCTGTCCTGGACAATGAAGAACCTCATCGGCTTTGATGAGTACCACTTCAGCCAGAACATCGTTGTTGCTACCATCAAAATTGATGCGTATCTTGACAGCGTAGACGGCCTTATTTACACTATCGAGCAGGCTGACGGACTTCTTGATTCATACGGCGGACTTATCGGCGGCGACATTAAAAACATTAATCTCAACGCTCTTTCAGGTCTTTCCTATTCAGGATCCGGCTCTGCTTCAAAGTGCGGCAGAAACTACCGTGCAAATTACACTGCTAAAGAAATCCTTCTTAAAGTTGCACAGCTGCTTTATGACAACACTAAGGACGGTAACAACGTATTCCGTAAGCTCATCATCGGTGACTTCAACCTTGGTACTATCCTCGGCGGCGTTGTAAGCAACCTCGCCGGCAGCAGCGATATCTTTGATATCCTTAAGGATACTCTCGGCATGTGGGACGGTTATCAGAACGACCTTGCTTACAACGTTGTAGCAAATCTTATTTTCACCAACACAAAGTGGTGGGATGAGGAACAGCTTGCTTACTACAAGCAGACAGACAGCAACGGTAATCTGAGAAACTGGAACTTTGATGAAAGACTGTTTGAGGCTTTAAGCACTCAGCTTCTTCAGCAGATCAATGCTGAAATCACTTATACTGAAGCTAACCAGGATGAAGACATTGCAGCGGACTCCTCAAGAACACGTTATGATAAATTTGCAGCTTATGCAGAGGCTAACGACATCGAGTTCACAGAAGAGAACACTGCAGACATTATTGCTGGCTATAACGCTGCTAACGGCACTACATACGACACAAACCTCTACTATACAGAGGAAGGTAATGTACGTCTTTTCCGTTACGGCGACCAGAAGCTTGTTGTTGACAAGAGCGACACTCTTCTTGAAATCGCTTACGCAGCAGCAAAGATTGCATGGAATACAGCACTTAAGGATACTCTCGGCCTTATCCACGTTAACTATTCTAACGAAGACGATACCGAGAATAATCACGGCACAAACTTCGATAACCATTATTATTACTGGCGTTCAGCTAAATACGGCTGGTCAACAGCTAATAAGGGCGCTGACATGTATGATAAGGTTGACGAGTGGGCAGAAGAGGTTTGCGGTAATTACGAAATGACCAAAGCAGAGTTCCTTGACTACGTTAAGACTAACCTCACATTTGACCGCAGCATCGCTGAAGACGCAAACGGCAACTGGAGAGATATCAAGTCAAAGTCACTCTTTGTTAAGCTTCGTTACAGCCCGATGGCTGACTACTACTTTGATGTACAGACAGGTCCTATCAACCTTTACTTTGAGCAGACAGGCACAAAGGAAATTGACGAGTTCATCACATCGGCATTTGACGAGGATGCTTATTCGTCAATCCCCGCAGCTCTCAACGACCTTCTCGTTGCTGCTACAAAGGTTCTCTTCCCCGAAAGCGCAAATATCGGCTTCCAGGGCGCAGAGAGAGGCGTTGTAGGCACAGACCTTCACGTACCTAACATGGTTACAACAGGTAACATGGATCTCACAGGCGCTAACAAGGCTACAAACATCAGAATAAGCGCAGAAACTCTTGTTTCCAACGCACTCGCTATGTTTGAATATGCTGCAAACGCTGCAGATCCGTATATCTTTAACCAGTATTATACAAAGCACAACATTACTTATAACGGCACCTGCAACCTTACAGAGGCTAACTTTGAAGAGGCTGCTATCCCGCTTGGTATTGCTTGTGTAGTACAGAACGTAAGCCTTGCGGACACAATCCACCGCACAGAATGGGATAAGGTTAAGGACGCAGAGGGCGCTGGCTATCTTGCTCTTAAGGAATACCTTTCTTACGTTCTTCCTGACAGAAATTACGACAGCTTTATTGGTTACGACGCTGACGGCATGATTGTTGCAGATTTCAACACCTGCATCCTTCCGATGGCTCGTGACGCAATCGGCTACGTATGTCAGGCATTCGTTCCGATCAGAGATGCTGACGGCAACGAGTGGAACATTTACAACACAACAACTGCTGACGATTCTTCAATCTGGGATCTTGCTAACTCGGTAGTATGCTACTATGCTTCCGACTGCACGTATCCGGGTGTTAAGGGCGGCGCAGCTACAACAGTTAAGAGCAAGTCTGTTGCTACTCTTCTCGGTTGTGCAGACGACAGCGGCAACGCTCTTGTTCAGCCTTCCAACACACTTTGGGTTAATATCGACAACGTTGTTAACAAGCTTCTTCCGGTTATGGGTGAACTTCAGTACGGCACATCTGCTTACAACGGTCAGTTCAGTTCGGAAGATCTTATCTACAATGATATTATTAAGAATATTCTTGACATCGGCGGCGCAGCTGCAGGCGGCACAGGTATCACAAACTTCCTTGAGAGAGTTTATACTATCTGCTGCTCAAGCCCGATTTCTTCAAAGGGTATTGACAAGCTCGTTTACGACGATATTCTTGTATCATTCATCAACAACCTCTTTGGCCCGCGTTACGGCAAGGGTTACAATCAGGTTCTTCCTACATCTGCAGAGCTCAGCTCAGACACACCGTTTGACGCAATGCTTCACGTAAACAGCCTTGGTAACTACAAGGGCAACGGCGTTAAGGGCGGCGTAACAGCAAGTAACGAGCTCGGCTATCTGTCGCTTCTTGTTGCTAACCTTTATGCAGCACTCGGCGGCTTCGACGGCTTAAACGGTACAGGTCCTAAGGGCGCTTGGACGGCACTTATGTTTGCTGTAACAGCAGTTAACAGCTTCATTCCTGATTTCGTTCCGCAGGTTGGCGCTCACAAGTTCGGCGCAGTTACTGCTTCAGTATCTAACCCGTCTGTTTCGGGACTTACAGCAGGCGCTACTCTTGATACAAATACTCTTGTAATCAAGAACGGCTCTATCGGTGTTAACAGAGCTTATAACTCAACAGGTAAGACCGACGGCACAGTTACTCAGGATCCAAGACTTTATGTTAAGGTAACAGGCATCTCTGTTGAAGCTACTACTAACAGCAGCGGCACAACACAGCCTACAGCCTCACAGATCAGCCTTGCAAAGACAACTGCTGACATCGCACCTGAAGAGAGTGTAAGCATCAACATCACAGGTAAGGCACCTGCATCAGGTGTTGACAGCATCCTGTACACATTTACTGTTACTTACAACGTTACTCTCGGTAACGGCGGCACAAACCTTTACACAGGTCTTCAGACAAAGACCTATATGTACCACACAACTGCAAAGGGTTGGGCTGAAACAACTTATAACGGCAATACGCTTAAGACAGACGGCAACTACTCAAATTACTCAAAGGCAGGTTCAAACTTCGAGTACTACACTCCGAAGGCATTTATCGTTCCTATGAGTAATCCTACTTCTATCAACTCCAAGTGCTTCTATATGAAGAACATCCGTACAGACTGGTTCGGCGACGGATACAGAGCTATGGACGGTATCTTCACATATGCAAAGAGCGGTACGAAGTATTATGCTGTATCAAACGGCTCTGTTGCTTCTACTCAGTCAACAGCAAGCGGCTCTAACACAAGCCTTGCTTATGCTGCTATTGACAGAACAACAGGTGACGTTCTCAACTACGACCTGTACGACTACTACTACAACGGCACATGGTACCGCGGCTCCCAGAATACCAATTCTTACTCCGCATCCGTATCCGATGACGCAGGTAGCGCTAATACAGGCGGCGGTCTGAGCGGCGGTTATATGGGTTACACAGCTGCAGAAATCGGTGCACTTCCTGATTCAGTAAGGAACTCCGACGGCTTCTCAACCCGTCCTCACGTTGTTTGGACATTTACCGAAGCTCTTGCTTCCGGCGCTTGCACCGGTGTTGACCGTGAAATTGCACGTGTTAAGAGCGACGGCACAACAGAATACATCTACAACGCTGTATTCATTCAGCCTACAACCGGTCTTCTTCAGGGTAACTACGGTCAGGATTCCAAGGTATCTATCTCCTGGGGTACTCCTGTTCCCGGTATCTACTTCGGTGTAGGTAAGAACAGACTTAAGAAGAACACAGCCGACGAAACTAAGGTATTCCTTAAGTACGACGGTTCTTCAACACTCAGCACCTTCGCTGATACTGTACAGATCGACCTGTTCAGAAACGGTGAAGAGGCACTTACAACATTCGATCTCTATGTAGCTGACGATACGCAGGCTGCAACACTTCAGCAGTCCTACGAGGCTGACATCCAGACGATGGCTGCTTATCAGGAGTCCGACCTTAACGACTACGACGGCACATCATCTGCACTTTATGCTGCACTTCAGGATGGCTTCCAGCTCGCAGTAGCAGAGATCTCCAAGCCAATCAACGCATCTAATGCCCGTGACCTCGGCTCCGTAACAACCAGACTTCCTGTTACAGCGGACAGCACAGAAACTAAGGGCGACCAGGCGTTCAAGCCTGTTCCGACTACTGTTGCACTTCCGTCTGCAATGCTTGTTGACGCTGTTAAGGGTAGCGACGGCTACTGGTATAATGACGATGATTCAAATATCCCGATTTATTATGCTGACCAGGCTCATGCACTTGCAGACTCTGACGTATCTAACGGCAAGGACGTTACAGGCACTCCTGTTGTTAAGGTTGACGGCGTATGGTATGTTGCAAACGAACCTAAGTATAATCAGGTATGGGATACAACATCTTGCGATTACCCGATTCTCGTTGACGACACTGACGATCAGGCTACTAACGATAGCGGTCAGCCTCTGTACAAGCGCGTTCAGTTCGTATACAGAGACGGCGACGGTAATAAGGTTAACTCAACAGATGATCCTACTTACAAACTCGCTGAAAGCGAAGTTGTAACAAAGCCTTACGACGGCACTGAGTACCGTTCACGTTACGAGCAGCTTAACGATAACCTCAACTACAGAATGGAACAGGTTAAAAAGAACGTTAAGAACGCTGCTAACAGAATCGTTGAAGGCGTAAGCGAAGACCGCGAAGGTCTGAACAATGTAAACTTCGTAGTAGCTAACTACGAGGCAATGGTTAAGGTTGCTAAGGAAGCTGAAGGCCTGCTTAAGACTGAGTGGAATCCTGTTGCTGCAACAGGCACATACCAGTACGACACAGCTTACTATTGGAAGGACGGCAACGAATATAAGTCACATACCAACTACACTATCGGCGACGAGATTGAAGAAGGTATCTACACTTACGAGCCAACCTATTCAACAGAGGCTTCCGCAGTTGAGATTGACGAAGCTATCCGTGTATACAACCTGTACAAGGCAAGAGCTGACGTAACTCACCTTGGTTACCATGCAAACAACAGACTTGAGGCTGAAATCAACCATGCTTCCGACAATGCTTACAGCGCTTACACAGCTACTGTAACCGGCGACGCATACAGATTCACATACTCAAGCAAGGACGCTCACGAAAGTGATCCTGTATATCCGTACGAGGTAACAACTACTGCTTCAACAGTACGCTTCGGTACAGTTAAGGACGGCGCTATCGTGAACGAGGACGCAGAGGGCAAACAGCTCTACACTGCAACATCGTGGAAGGCTTACATCGACGCACTTGGCGAGGCAGTTACAGTTGCTAAGGCAGGTCGCGCTGACTCAAGCTCTGAAGACGCAGAAGTAAGCGATTGCTACACTGCTAAATCACACCTTATTATTGCTGAAAACAACCTTGAAGAATTTGTTGCAGAAGAAGAGCCGACAGGCTACACTGTAGCTGCTACCGTTAAGGTATCCAAGGATGTTCACGGCGATGCTTACGAGGCTTACTCATACGTTGCAGGCGCAACTGTTAACGCTGTTGACGCAAGCGGTAACGTACTTGCTACCACAACAACAGACGCAGAAGGTAAGTTCTCACTTGAAGTTCCTGAAAACGCAACTAAGCTTACAATCGTTAAGTACTGCGTACCTGAGAGAGAGATTACTCTCAGCGGTTCAGAAGTAGCAGACGCTATTATTCCTGTAATCGCTATCGACTTTGACGAATCAGGTACAATGAGCCCCGGCGATAAGAGCGGATTTGCTACGCTTTATAACGACAGCAACACCGATTCGGACCTTGACGGTTCCGGCGGCCCGAGCCCGGGTGACAAGAGCGTACTTGCAGGCTTCCAGTCAGGTGTATCGTTCAGCTATAACGATTTAACTCTCTAATATATAAGTATTAGATAGTATTATTAACAACATTAAATAACGGGTTGCCCCGCAAGGGGCAGCTCGTAGCAAGGAATAATTTGTGACAGGGCTTGCCTTCCCCTTGAGGGGAAGGGGGACCGCTTGCGGTGGATGAGGTGGAAACCGTTTTAACGCCACTTTGTGGCTACACCTCATCAGTCACCTTCGGTGACAGCTTCCCCTCAAGGGGAAGCCAAAAAAGCTCCTGCCTCACAGAGTAGTGATTTATTATGAAAAAGACACTTTTTAAAATAATGATTACTGCCCTTTCCATTGTATTAATTATCGCAGCAATGCCATTTACTGCTCTTGCAGAGGCTGTGCCGCTTGGTGGAGAATCTCCATTCATCAAGACTCAGTTTATCGATTCAAACAATGAGGAAGTAGACGGCAACTCACTTGCTGCAGGTCAAACATACACAGTTAATTTTGTACTGTCCGATATTTCGAGCGTTGCAATCTTTAACATGACAGCGAACTATACCAGTGATATCAATATCACACAGGTTTCTTCGATTGCCGAGGTTGAAAATTCAGGCTTTGAGTACGGCGGCTACAAAAACGACACAGACAATAACGCTTTTGTTATTGTAATTTCAACGGTAAACAACACCACTTACACCGAGCTTAACGGCGACACTGTAATGGTTACCCTTACTGTTGAAGTAAACACGAACGGTGACTTCGCAGATTTCTTCGACCTCTCTACCGACAGAAATCATACGTTCATCATCGCAAATCTTGAAGAGGGTAACGAGTCCGCATACGTTTACAAAGACTGTGAGCAGACTGAGACTGACTTCCCGTTCCTTGATTACGATATGTCACCGTCATCATCTGTTACTGTTACAGGTACAGTAAAGGTTGCAAAGGATGTTAACGGCGATACGTATGAGGCTTACTCATATGTTGCAGGCGCAACTGTTAACGCAGTTGACGATCAGGGCGGCGTGCTTGCCACTGTAACTACTGACGACGAAGGTAAGTTCTCAATCAGCGTACCTTCAGGCGCAGTTAAGCTTACAATCGTTAAGTACTGCGTACCTGAAAGAGAAATCACTCTCAGCGGCAATGAGGTTACGGATTATCCTGTAATTCCTGTAATTGCCATTGACTTTGACGAATCAGGTACAATGAGCCCCGGCGATAAGAGTAACTTTGCTACGCTTTATAACGACGGCAACACCGATTCGGACCTTGACGGTTCCGGCGGACCGAGCCCGGGTGATAAGAGCGTGCTTGCAGGCTTTAAGACCGGCGTTGCATTCGATTACAACAGCTTTACACTTTAACAGTAAACAATTTATGTAAAAAAATATGGAGGTAATTTTAAATGAGCAATTCATTTAAAAAAGTCATTGCTTGTCTGCTTGCAGTACTTATGGTAATGTTCTCAGTACCGTTTACTGCATTCGCACTCGGCTCTGACTACAACCCGGACGTACGTCTTCAGTTCGGCACTCTCAGTGAGTCCGCAGCTGACAGCGAAAGCTGGGTATCAAACTTCTCTGAAGGTTCAATCGACCAGAAGGGTAAAAACACATCTGCAGACTTCACATACGCATCTCTCGGCGGCCCGCAGCTCGTAGCTACAGGTTCAGTTTCAAACGCTGCTAAGTACAGCATTACTAACCTTAAGCTTGAGGCTTCCGACGTAGATAATCTTCTTGCAGAAGATGCTTGCGAGGCTGAAAAGGCTTCTCTCGTTCCTGAGGATGTAGACCGCACAGCAGCTGATTTCAACATCTCTGACTACGACTACAACCTGCAGGCAGGCGACGGCTTTACTGTATCCGTTCTTATGAACAACGTTGGCGATACAGTTAAACTTGCCGGTGCAGAAATCGCTTATTCAAATAACATCGAGCCCGTTTACGTTGTAGAAAACGGTAAGATGTCATCAAGCACACGTACCGTAAAGGTTGGTACAGCTTCACAGCTCAATCAGGACGAATCAGAAGCAGACTCTCTTGCTGATTACAGCGCTGCATCTCTTTACGATGGCGTATCAGATCTTACAGAAACAAAGGTTAAGACTGACTACGACGGACAGCACTACATCCAGGCTGAGCTTATCGGCGACGGTGTTATTGACTGGTCCGCAGTAACTAACACTGACGTTAACCTTACAAACGCTGACGGTACATACGGCAACACATATGCAGGCACTCCTGTAATCGTTACTGTTATGTTCGTTCTTAAGAGCACACCGAGCGCTGAAAACCCGATTGAATTCTGGGTACACAACGGTAACACAGAAGCTCACACTAAGGACATCAACACAGGTGCTGACCTCTTCTCAACCTTCATGGAAGGTTACTATGCTGAGGAATCAGACGATAACACTGCAACATATGCAACTTATGCTCTCAATAAGTTTGCAGGTCCTAAGGCACAGTGGGGCGCTGAAAATCCGAACCCCGGTTCATACCACATGACATTCATGGGCAAGAACGAAAACGTTCAGTCCGCATGCTCACACGAGCACACAACTTCTACAGATAGCAACGTAGTTCCTGCTACCTGCACAGAGCCCGGTTCCAAGACTGTTACAGTTACTTGTGACGACTGCGGCGAAACAATTTCAGTAACAGAGGGTGTTGTAATTCCTGCAACAGGTCACAACTATGTTGCCGGCGTAACAGTTGCACCTACCTGCACAGAGCAGGGTTACACAGTTTACACTTGTGCTAACGGCTGCGGCGAAAGCTACAACGGCGACTTTACAGACGCTACAGGCCACAAGTGGGGCGATTGGACAGAAACCACTCCTGCAGTTCCTGCAGGCTGCACAACAGACGGTACAACCGCTATTGAAACAAGAGTATGTCAGAACGACAGTAATCATACTGAAACCCGTGGCGGCGATAACATTCCTGCACCAGGTCACAGCTACGCAGGCACAGTAACAGCGCCTACTTGTGAGGAGCAGGGTTACACCACATATGTATGCGGCAACTGCGGCGACACTTACACAGGCGACTTTGTACCTGCAAAGGGTCACGCTTATGCAATCAATTCAATCGATTGGACTACTCTCAACACAGAGACTGGTGCAGTAACAGCTAACTATGTATGTGCTAACGACGATACACATACAAAGACTGAAACTGTTCAGACAACCTCACAGGTTATCCAGCAGCAGTCTGAAGACGATCCTGAAATCACAAGATTCACCTATACAGCAGGCGAATTCAGCGATTACAAGGATGTACAGACAAAGAATCCTTCAGGTCACACAACTCATAACTACACCGTTCCTGTAAGCATTGCTTGGGACGGCGAAAACGCTACAACAGCTACAGTTACACTCAAGTGCAACAAGTGTGAAGCTACAACAACAACTGCTGCTACAGTAAATAACGTTAAGAAGAGCGACGCTACTTGCACAGAGGCTGCTGTTTACACTTACACAGCATCTTACGATGGACTTGACAGCATTTCTAAGGACGTATCAGTAGGCGTTCCTAACGGTCACGACCTTACTAAGACTGACGAAGTTCCTGCAGGCTGCACAACAGCAGGTACACAAGCTTACTGGACTTGCGGCACTTGCCACAAGATGTTCTCAGACGCTGACGCACAGAACGAGATTGAGAATCCTGTAGAAATTCCTGCAACAGGTCACGCACCGCTTGCACCTGTTAAGGAGAACGAAGTTGAGCCTACAGCTACAACAGACGGCGGCTACGACAACGTTGTATACTGCGACAACTGCGGTAACGAACTTTCAAGAGAGCACGTTGTTGTTCCTGCATCAGGCATGACAATCACAGTTAACAAGTACGATATCGGTACTGTAACAGTTAACGGTGAAGTTGCTGACGGCACAAAGGTTTCTACCTTCAACGTTAAGTACAACAACGCAGTTACTCTTAAGGTAACAGAGGATGCTGAGTACTTCAAGGGTTGGGAATCCAACAAGAAGATCGTATCCACAGACACAGAATTCACAACTTATGCTTACACCAACATGGAATTCACACCTGTATTCGAGGCTCCGAACACCAACCTTATCTCTGTAGTATTCTACGATAAGTTCGGTAACGAAGTTAAGGCTTACAGAAATTACACTGTTGACGGCTATCAGGATGCAATCGCTTCTGAAGGCATTCCGCAGGCTCCGAATTATCCGAGCTGCGAGTTCGCTGGTTGGGATATAGACGATAACGAAATTCTTGGTCTTACAGCTTCCAAGACAATCTTCGCTAATTACAACGATGTTGAATCAACGAAGAAGTTCACAGTAACAGTTCAGGATGCAGCAGGCGCTGACATCACTGATACGGCTCTCACACTTCCTGCAGGCATCGCAAAGGATGCTGTTCCTTACGATACTAAGGCTACAGTTTCTAACGACAATGCTAAGGGTTGGGAGATCGACGGCGTTGTAGTTTCTACTGAGGATACTTACTCATTCTTCGTAGGCGCAGACGTAACTGTTAAGATGATCACTGACGATGTTGATGCTCTGCCGACAACAACAATTATCGGCGGCAACAAGATTGACAACACTTACAGATACAACATCATGGCTACAAGAAACGTACCGGCTGGTTACACTCTTGTTGACTATGGTTTCGTATACGGTAAGAACCTCACAGACGCTGACCTCGCAGTAGAGAACGAAGGCAAGGCTGGCACAGGCAACAACAGCGGTAACGTTAAGGTTGTTCGCGCTGGTACTCAGAACAGCGGTTCAAGCGAATTCGCTCTCAACTATGGTATCAAGTCTGCAGGTAACTATGTAACTGCTAAGTCATTCATCGTTGTTAAGAAGGGCGCAGACGTACAGACCATCTACTCAGATATGGTTAGCTACGAGTCTTAATTAAACAATCAACAATAACTTTATTAATCATCAACCGTTCTGCCCTTCGGGGCAGTGCGGAAGATATACAGGAGGTTCAATTATGAAAGAACTCTACACAAAGCCAGAGGTTATCGTTGATGAGTACGAAACTGTTGATGTAATTGCTACTTCACAGACAGAGCAGCTCAACGGCGACGACGACGATTAATCTCACGATTATCGGCTAAAAGAGAAGGGCGCGGAGAAATCCGCGCTCTTTTCTCTTTTTCAGGCTCAAGGCTCAAGGCTCAAGGTGTTGGTCACTCGGCTTACGCCTCGGACAATAAACGGGTCGTCGAGGACGCCGACCCCTACAACCGTAGGGAGCGGCCACCGGACGCTCCACATTATAATAGGCGTGGACGAGTCCACCCAATAGCTTAAAACTCAAAACTTAAAACTCAAAACTATTCACCATTCATAATTAAAAACGCGGAGAACTAACCGTTCTCCGCATTTGCATTTTCTGCATTAATTTGCTCTGCTGTTTTGTTGTAAATCGCGTCAATAAGCATCTGCTTGTTCTGCTCAATGTTGATTGCGATAACGCTCATACCGTTTTTGTATGCGTATTCCCAGGTGCCCTCAAACGGAACCTTCTGCTGCACCATATCGCCGCGCAGGCAGGTTGCAGCCGCCATTGCCACAAGCATCAGCTTGCCCTTGGAAAGGTTGGTTTCTATATACGGCGCGCTGTTCAGCGCCATTTTGGCAAGCTTAAACGGGTTGCCCTTTTTGACCTCCTTGAGGATGGACTGAATTACCGTGCGCTGCCTTTTGGTGCGTACAAAGTCGGTGTCGATTTTCCTGATTCGGCAGTACGCAAGCGCCTGTTCGCCCGTGAGCCTCTGCTCGCCTGCGTCAAGTTTTACGTTGCCGTAGCGCTTTTTGTGGTTTGTAACCTCCTTGGCTTCGGCTTGAGTAACCGTAACGTCAACGCCGCCGATGCTGTCCACAAGCACCTTAAACATCTCAAAATCGGCAACAACGTAGCCGTCAATATCAATGCCGAAGTTGTACTCAATCGCGTCCACAACGCCGCTGTAGCCGCCGTATGCGGATGCCGCGTTGAGCCTTTGCTCGCCCTGCATTGCAGGCACGTAAACCCATGTGTCACGCAAAAAGGACGTCATCTTAATGCAGTGGTGCTTCCTGTCTATGGACACAAGCATCATCGTGTCGGCGCGGCTTGTTTCGCTCTCCTCGGTAGGTCTTGCGTCAACGCCCAGCAGCAGTATGTTCGTAACGCTCATACTGTTTTCAAGCTGACCGCTTGCCACGTACTGGTTGGGGATGCTGTCGTCGTAATTGATTCTGCTCAGCACCGCAGTCAGCAGCAGTATGCCGGAAAGCAGGATTGCCAGCAGCACCGCGATAATTGCCGCGAGTATCTTTTTTGCGCTTGGCTTTGAGCGCTTTTTTGCTGCTGCGCCGCTGTGCTTCGGGCGTTCGCTGCGTTGCTTCGGCTGTTGCTGCCTCTGGCGCGCTATCTCGCGGTTTTCGCGGCGGCGTTGGGCGTCAAAGTCGCGCAGCACCTCGGGGTTGTACTCCTGCTGTATCTGGCGGTAGTTGCGCTGCGGCGGTTCAAGGTTTTCGTCCCTCGGGCTTGACCACACGTCGGTGTACTTGTTCTGGTTGTCAATCACGTCGCCTGTCATGCGCCTGTCGCCGTAGCCGAAGTCGTTGCCCGGGTTTTTGTAATAGTTTTCGCCCTCGGGCACGCTTCTGTCGCGCGAGTCGTTATTTATTCGCTTGTTGGGGTTAAACCCCTCGTTATCAAATCGTGGCAAAATATCACCTCTGTAATGATAAGTAGTTTTAAGTTTTAAGTTTTAAGCTATTGGGTGGGCGTTGCCCACACCTATTATAATGTGGAGCGTCCGGTGGCCGCTCCCTACGGTATGCTGAAAACTGTAAACTGTAAACTGAATTCTGTTTCAGGGGTCGCCTGAAACAGCAAGTCACCCTATAAGCCGAGTTCTGTCGTGTACGGTTATCTATCTCGACGCAGTGTTGCCACTGCGCTCAAGCCGCCCGTCGGGGTTATGTGTCGAGCAAACAACTCCCCAGTCGGCGTTGCAGCGGATAGGGTTTACATGGCAGGGGATGTTACCACCCCCTCGGTGAGCTCTTACCTCGCCTTTCCATCCTTACCTGCAAGGCAGGCGGTTTATTTCTGTTGCACTATCCCGGAGGTCACCCTCGGCGGCCGTTAGCCGTTATCCTGCTCTGCGCTGCTCGGACTTTCCTCACGCGTTCGCGCGCAACCGTACGGGTAACTTGCTTTATATATAATAAGATATTTCTTAAATAAAATCAAGAATTATTAAAAATTAGTTGAAAACAAATCGCAAGTGTAGTAAAATTACTATGTATGATTATATCCACGGATTAACGAAAGGAAACATTATGCTTGTTAATATGAAGGAACTTCTTGCATACGCAGAGAAGGGGAATTACGCAGTCGGCTCGTTTTCCGTTGCCAATATGGAGATGGTGCTCGGCGTAATCAAAGCGGCAGAGGAACTGCACGCCCCGATTATTCTGCAGATTGCGGAAGTGCGGCTTAAACAATCGCCGCTTGAGGTTATAGGTCCGCTTATGGTCGCTGCGGCAAAGGGCGCAAAGGTGCCTGTTGCAGTACATTTTGACCACGGCAAAACGTATGAAAAAATCAGTCAGGCGCTCGACTTGGGCTTTACGTCCGTTATGTTCGACGGCTCGCACCTTCCGCTTGACGAAAACATTGCCCAAACTAACAGGGTTATCGCAAAGGCGCGCGAATACGGCGCCGCTGTTGAGGCGGAAATCGGCTGCGTAGGCGGCAGCGAGGACGGCAGCGAGGACATTGCAATCAACTGCACAAAGCCCGACGACGCTGTCAGGTTTGAAAAGGAAACGGGTGTGGACGCGCTTGCAATTGCTATCGGCAACGCTCACGGCAACTACAAAAGCACGCCGAAGCTGCGCTTTGACATCCTTGAGGAAGTGGACAAAATCACAACCACGCCGCTTGTGCTTCACGGCGGAACAGGCATCACGCCCGACGATTTTGTGCGCTGCTCAAAAACGGGTATAAAAAAGATTAACATTGCCACCGCAACCTTTGACCGCGTTGAGCAAACCGTGCGCGCCGCGTATAAAAACGGCGAAATCGCAGGTTACTACGACCTTCAGGGCGCAGAGGTTGAGGGCGCATACCAAAACGCTAAAACTCACATTCTGATTTTTGGCACAGAGAACAAAGCATAAAGGAGAAGAACTATGCAAAACTATGTAACATTCGATATGTCAAAGCCGCTTGATTTTATCCCGATTGGCAGAATCGCGATTGACTTTAACCCCACGGATATGTATATGCCGCTTTCCGAATCGGCAAACTTCAACAAGTATGTGGGCGGTTCGCCTGCAAACATTGCGGTTGGTCTTGCACGTCTCGGCTGCAAGGTTGGCTTCCAGGGATGCGTAAGCGACGACCAGTTCGGCGATTTTGTGGTGAATTATTTTGACAAGGAGGGCATTGACACCTCGCGCATCACCCGTGCAAAAAACGGCGAAAACCTTGGTCTTACGTTTACGGAAATTCTGTCCAAAGAAGCGTCGTCAATCCTTATGTACCGCGACAATGTGGCTGATTTCTGCATGGCGCCCGAGGATATTGACGAAGCGTATATCGCGTCATCAAAGGCAATTGTTATCAGCGGTACGGCGCTTGCGCAGTCACCCTCGCGCGAGGCTTGCCTTAAAGCGATGATGCTTGCTAAAAAGAACAACACTCGCATAATTTTTGACATTGACTACCGCGAATACACCTGGAAGTCAAAGGACGAAATCGCTGTTTACTACTCCCTTGTTGCCCAGAATGCAGACGTTATTATGGGCTCCCGCGAGGAGTTTGACCTTACCGAAGGCATTGTCGGCGTGCGTGAAAGCGATCCCGAATCCGCAAAATACTGGCAGTCCTTCGGCGCTTCAATCTGCGTAATCAAGCACGGCAAGCAGGGTTCAACCGCCTACACAAACGACGGTAAGTTCTACAACATCAAGCCTTTCCCTGCAGTGCTTCTCAAGGGCTTCGGCGGCGGCGACGGCTACGGCTCGTCCTTCCTGTATTCGCTGCTTCAGGGCAAGGATATCATCGACTGCCTTGAATTCGGCTCGGCATCCGCATCAATCCTCATTGCTGCTCACTCCTGCTCAGACGCAATGCCGTCCGCACAGCAGGTGCAGGAGTATATCGACAAGTGCAAGGCAGAGTACGGCGAAATGGTTGCAAGAGCTTAAAATGGCGTCTTTTTCCGTTATGCGTCGTTATTGTCTAAATTTCGCTCGGTCGAGTACACAAAGTACACTCCCTTCGTCAAAATTCAGCCAATGCCTTGCCTAACGAAAAAATCCGCGCATTTTATATATGTGGCGTCTTTATATCATTGACTGCGTTACGCCGAAAAATCGGCTCGGTCACATATCGTATATATGCTCCTGTCGACCGATTTTTCGCCAAGCCTTGTCAAACGAAAAAATCTACTAATTTTAGCATAAATGCAGGCGCAAGGTGATGGTTACTCGCTTCGCTCGTCCCTACGATGACATCAAAATTTTTAGCATACCGTAGGGACGACCATCGGTCGTCCGAAATACAATCGGGTGCGGGTGCCCCGCCATTAATTCATCATTCATCACTTATCATTATAAAAGGAGTTAATTATGAATCCTATACTTTTAGCCGCGGTAACGCTCGGCGACAAAATTAACGACGCTTTTTACGGCTTCGATATGTGGGCTTTCCACTTTTTCGGCAGTATTCAAAACGGCTTTTTCACCGTGCTTGCAAAGTTCTTCACCACCTTTGGTGACGAGGCTTTTGTAATCCCGATGGTTATAGTCGGCGTGGTACTTTGCTTCTTTAAAAAGACCAGAAAATACGGCTTTGCGCTTATTTTTGCCATTGTAATAGGCACGCTTGTTACAAACATTGTTGTTAAGCCGATGGCGCTGCGTATCAGACCTTACAACACCCTGCAGGATAATGCAGATTACTGGGCGTGGTACCTCGGCGCAGGTCAGCTTTCCGAAAGCGACTACTCCTTCCCGTCAGGTCACACCACCGCAGCGTTTGAAATCGCTGTTTCAATGGCGCTTGTTCTGCGCAGCGAGGGTAAGAAAAAGCTCTCCTGCATCCTGCCCGTAATCGCAGTATGCACGCTCGGCTCGCGCGTTTATCTTATGGTTCACTACGCAAGCGACGTGCTCTGCGGACTCGTAGTCGGCACAATCGCTGGCGTATGCGGCTACTTCATTTCCGTACTTATCTGCAAGATTTTTGAAAAGGTTAAATTCCTCGACGCCATTGACGTTGACAAGCTTTTCAAGAAGTTCGACGAAAAGCAGAAACCCAAGTACATAATCAACAAATGTGCAATTTGTCTTGCAGTTGCGGCGCTGTTCTGCGTTGCGTTTATCCCGTCGTTAACAGAGGGCGGCGAGGACGCAATCCGCTGCTCGTATAACGAGGAGTACGACTGCCAGAACGAGGCAAGGCACGAGGATGAAAAGTACCCTGCAATCGACGGCAAGGAGTACTGCAAGATGCACTGGAAAGAAAAGAACGCCGAAGTTAACGGCGATCAGGCTGAGGAATAAAAATGGTAGTATCAGTTGGATTGGTGGTAGCGCTCACGGTCATCAGCATTGCGTTTGCGCTGCTTTTCAGGGCGATTTTTGCGGTTGCAATCAACCTCGATTGCCGCTCGCGCAGCCTGAAAACGACCTCGCTGTTCACAGTGCTTTCGTTCTTCTTCCCCGTAATTGTCGGCATAATTTACGCCGCAGTCAGGGATAAGGCGGAGGTTAACAAAAAGGCTTGCACCGCGTGCCTGACGCAGGTTGACGGCGCAGCAAATCAGTGTCCGCAGTGCCGGTGTATGACGTTTAACGCAGTGCTTCCGCCCGACGCGGCAAAGCTTGCAAAATCAGGCGTAAGGCTGTTTATACTGTCCGTTGTGATGTGCGCAATCGCGCTTGGCGCAGGCGTGGCAAGGACTGTTTTTGCAGCAAAAATCGCCACGGATTTGGCGGAAAACTACAGCGAAGAGGACATTGAGCAGTGGGCTGACGACTTCCTTGAGGAGTATTCCAAAAAGCAGGAACAAAGCGGCGAAACCACTACCGCCACTGCGCCCGAAACCACGACAGGCGACGAAACAACTACCGACGTCGGCGACGTTATGGATAACCTGACCTACTACGACCGCGACGGCAAGGCGTACGACGCGCCCGAAAAGGTGCCGTTTTACGACAGGGACGGCAACGTTTACCTGATTAAGCAGGACTCCAAGCTCAAAATGTGGTTTGTTAAAAAGGGCACGGCTAAAAAGCTGGAATCGTCCAAGTGCTTTGTTGACAAGGACGGCTACTTTTACTACGACGAAAAGGGCGAACTCACGCAGAGCGCCGATTCGCTTGCCTATAAGGATAAGGACGGCAACGAGTACAGCCCGGCAGCCCTCGTCATCTGGACAAAGGACGGTAGGATGATATCGGCGATGAATTAACAAAAGCACCCGTGAGGGTGCTTTTTAGTTACGCCTTCCCCTTGAGGGGAAGGGGGACCGCTTGCGGTGGATGAGGTGTTAAAGGTATTTAAGTATATCCTCACACACGCTGTCAAAGTGATTATTTATATCATAGTTTGAGTAACGTAAAACCTTTATTCCGAGTTCGGAA
>JAFSRN010000006.1 GCA_017446095.1 Eubacterium sp.
CTTACGGTGATTTTGTGCTTTGTTCTAACAAAAAATATGCTCATTTTTGGGTGCGAAGCAGTTTTGGCAAAGTAATTTTAGGTCATAAAGGGATTACAAAACCGCCTGCATACTCGCGTATTCAGGCGGTTTTTAATGTCTTTAGGGGCAAAATGACAAAGCCAAAACCTAACCCTATTTATGTAGGGCGCCCCAAGGCTCTTTTTTTGTAGGGAGTGGCGACCCCGACACTCCAAAAATGTAGGGAGTGGCGACGCCGACACTCCAAAAATGTAGGGAGTGGCGACCCCGACACTCCAAAAAAGTATGGCGCGATGACCACATCACTCCGTTTTTTATTACACATATATTCCAACTGCAAGAACAATCCTGTCCTTCTTTGTGCTGCGCAAAATTTCGTGTACTGCAAACTTGCCATAACCGCGCACGCTGACCGTGTCGCCGTCCTTGAGCATATGCGCGCCGCCTGCAATCAGCTTGTGATTTACAAACACCTTGTCCTGCGCAAACAGCGACTTTGCATCGCTTCTCGACAGGTGGTATATCGCGGAAATCACCGCGTCCGCGCGCAGCGACGGCACTATTATCTCCTTGCCCTGCGGCTCTTTCATCGCGCAGTGGGGCAGCGTTTCAACAACCCTGCAGCTCACCGTTGTGTGCTTTACGCGCGTAAGGCTTTCCGTTATGTACTCGCTGATTGAATCAAGGCAAAACAGGTAGCCCACGTTGCTGCTAACTATTATGTCGCCGAGCGTGCCGCGGCTGATGCCAAGGTTCATCAGCGAACCGAGGAAGTCGCGGTGGTTGAGTTTATCGGCAAACTTCTGCTGCAGCGGCGCAATTTCCACGCACACAATCGGGAAGTCGCTGTCGGCAACCTCGTCGCCAAACCCTGCCACGCATCTCTCCGCACCGTCATATCCGCCGAATAAAACGTATTCTGTCGGCAGTTTAAGGCTTTGCAGCGCGCTTGCTTCCTCCAGATTCAGGAAGTCGGAAAATGTGCAGTAATTGCGCTCGTACGCACGCCTCGCCAAATCCTCAAGCCTGCTTTTAAGCAGCTCATCACTGTTCATCGCAAACCTCCAGAACCGTCAGAATATCGCCTGTTACGCTGAATTTTACTTCCTTGTGTGCAAAGCTGAAGCCGTACACACGCCCATTATCCTCCTGGTACGCAGGGCGCGGATCGTTTTGCAGCACGGCTTTAAGTACGTCCCACTTGTCGCCGAGTTTGCTTATAATCTCATCGTCTGCGCAAACCGTCAGTTCGTTAAATTCGTTGTTATCGGTAAAGCCGCCTGCAGCCTCGGGGTGCGAATCGCTGTACGGCACATAAGGCTTGATGTCGTAAATCGGCGTGCCGTTCATCAAATCCGCGCCGCTTACGGTGATAACGCCGTTTTCAATCTTCTCTATCTTCACGCACGATAGCCCCAGGTTATTCGGTCTGAAAGGGGAACGCGTTGCAAAAACGCCCATCCTCACGTTGCCGCCGAGCCGCGGCGGTCGGACTGTGAGCGAGTGTTTATCGCGTATATTTTCGCTGAAACCCCATATCAGCCATATGTGCGTAAAATCCTCAAGTCCGCGCAAAGCGTTTTCGTCGCGGTAGTTATCTTCAAAAATAATTTCGCTTTTAATGTCGGCAAGTCCGCTCTGCCGCGGTATTCCGAATTTGCCGGTAAAGTCATTTTTTATCGTTGCAATCGGCTGAATTTCCATTAGTTTTTTGTCCTTTTTATATGAATTTATATATATTATAGCATATATTTTGGTAAATTTAAAAAAAAATATTGAAATTGCATTTGTTTTAATGTATTATATAGAAGTAATAATTTGTAGAAAACTTTGTAAGGAGAAATACTTATGGCAAAGGTAAAACAAAAATCGGCGCTTTCAACGATTAATAAAATCTTATTTATTATCTTCATTGTGCTGCTTATCGGTACAATTCTTTACGTTGCGCTTTCATCTGCAAAAATGCCTGCTAAAGAGGAAACTGAATTTGTAGACGAAATTAAGATTGAAGAATTAAAGCCCGGCACCTACGGCGGCGTTGCGTTTAACTCAACGGAAGATGTAGTTAAGTATTACGTTGAATGTTTTAATTACAACAAAACCCTCACTGCGGATTATACCGAAAACGGCGAGGCTAAAAAGTACTACAAACTCCTCGGTGACGAAACTCTTGAGGTTCAGAATCTTCTTGTAGAAGGTCAGGAAAATGCTACTATCAACAAGCTCGTTCCTTCCATCCTCGGCGGTCTGTTCAAGGGCGCGCCAAAGGGACTTCCGCCGGCTGCAAACCGCGATCCTCAGTACGACGAGCGTGACGACGGTCCTAACGGCACAAAGATTTCACAGCTTGAATCTCACCTCACTGCTGACGACGTTCTTGCCTGCAACGTAGTTGATAATAAGGACGGCACAATCAGCATCACAATCCAGCCTAAAGCACAGCTGCTCTCAATGGCTGATCAGGATCCGCAGGGTCGCTACTTCAACGTACTCGGCGATATCAGCGGCACGGTTGAATCAATCAGCGTTCTCTCCTTCTCCGAAGGCACTATTGAGGAAAACTTTGTAGTTAACTACGCAGGCGGTTCAGGTACCGTTAAGATTGACACAAAGACTAAGGAAATCGTTGAAGCTGATTACGAAATGGACGTACATATCGACGTTAAGCACGCAAACGTTGCAGTTCTCAAGAACAAGAGCGCATCGCTTGACATCGTGTACAAGAACCACTTCCCGGCGTCAGACCAGTTCCTCAAGGATTCAAGAAACATCACAAGAAAGTAAAATCACAGATTATGGGCGGTTTAACGACCGCCCTTATTTATTCACAATGCAGCAATTACCAAACAGAAAAACACCGCGTTTAAAAAGCTTTGATTACTCAACCAACGGCGCATATTTTGTAACAATCTGCACCAAGGATATGAAGTGTATTCTGTCTAATATTGTTACCACAAATAATGTAGGGGAGGGTTTCCCAACCCTCCCGTTAGTGCAGTTAACGGATATTGGAAAAATCGTTGATGAAACGATAGTTTACACAAGCAAAAACACACCGAATATCGAAATAATAAGCTACATAATTATGCCAAATCATGTGCATTTTTTGCTTCTTATTGAAAATGCAGATAATTCGGGAGGGTTGGGAAACCCTCCCCTACAAGAAATTGTGCGTAGAATTAAAACTTATACTTCAAGAAAATCCGGTCACCATCTGTGGCAGCGTTCCTTCTTTGACCACGTTATCCGCAATGATGAGGATTATTTGATGCACCTGCAGTACATCGACGAAAACCCTAAAAAATGGGTGATGGGTAAGGACAAGTATTACACGTAAAATGAAGAATGAAAAATTGATTAAAAACAACTGCATAATATGGCTTGTTGCGGCGTTTTGCTGCTTGCTGTGGGGGTCGGCTTTTCCTGCGATACGCGCGGGGTACGCGGCGCTTGATATTGGTGGCGGCGACACATTTTCTATTATCCTGTTTGCCGGCGTGCGCTTTTTCGGCGCAGGGGTGCTGACTCTGATTATCTTTTCCGCAATCGGCAAAAAACCGCTGCTGCCTAAAAAGCAGGACTTGCCCAAAATCGGCGTGCTGTCTGTGTTCCAGACAATACTGCAGTACCTGTTTTTCTACCTCGGGCTTGCGTTCACCACAGGCAGCAGGGCGTCCATAGTCAACGCAACAAGCGTGTTCTTTGCGCTATTGATTTCCGCGCTGCTGTTTAAGCAGGAAAAACTTACCGCTGCAAAAATCATCGGCTGCGCAGTCGGCTTTGCAGGCGTAATACTCGTTAGCCTTGACGCATTTCAAAGCGGCGGCTCACTTCTCGGCGAGGGCTTTATTCTGCTGTCGTCCGTGTCGTACGCGTTCTCGTCGGTGTTTATGAAAAAGTACAGCAAAAACGCCGACCCTGCAATGCTTTCCGGCTGCCAGTTTATGCTCGGCGGTGCGGTTATGATTGCAGTCGGTCTGCTCGCAGGCGGCACACTTTCGCATATCAGCGCAAAGGGCGTAATCATAACGGTCTACCTTATGCTTGTGTCCGCCCTCGCTTACTCGCTGTGGAGTATACTTATCAAGCACAATGATGTGTCAAAAATCGCTGTGTGCGGCTTTATGACTCCTGTATTCGGCTTCGTACTGTCGCTGCTGTTTGACAGTTCGTCAACCGCGTCGGGCTTCATCGCAATACCTGCGCTCGTGCTTGCGGTGGCAGGAATAATTATTGTAAATCGCAGCAATAATTAATCTACATTTAATATTTGCATACTAAAATGCTCGTAAGACGAAAGGAATTTTGTTTTATGAGCATTTACGGTTTATACGAAAACACACTTGAATACACGATGAATACGCTCGTCAGCAGCATTGAAGCGTATAACAAATCGCATTACGAAGCGAGCGGTCACCATGTGTACGAGCACCTGAACTACCGCATCAAAACAGACGCCAGTATGCGCGAAAAGTGCGACAGAAAGTCGCTTTTGCAAAACGAAAAAAGCGCGCTGTGCGACATTAAGGATGCAATCGGTCTGCGCATAGTCACCCGCTTTGTTGACGATATTTTTGAACTTGTCGGCTTCATCAAAACGCTTGATAACTGCACCGTTGTTAACGAGAAAGATTACGTCACAACGCCGAAGGAAAACGGCTACCGAAGTTACCACCTTATCCTTGCAGTCACCGTGCCTTTTGAGGACGCGCTCGGCAACAACCCCGGCACTTTTTATGCCGAGATTCAGCTGCGCACCATCGCAATGGATTCGTGGGCAGCGCTTGAACATGAGATGACCTATAAGCGTGAAATCAAGTCGCGCGAGCTTATCAAATCGGAACTCAAGCGCTGCGCGGATGAACTTGCTTCCTGCGATATCACAATGCAGACAATACGCGATTTAATAAGGGAGGGATAGCCGTGAAGATTTTATTTGCAGAGGACGAGCGCGATTTATCGCGCGCCGTAACCACAGTACTTACAGCGCAGGGCTTTGACGTAACCCCTGTTTATAACGGAAAACAGGCGCTTGAAGCGGCTTTTCAAAGTGCGTTTGACTGCATAGTGCTTGACATAATGATGCCTGAAATGGACGGCATAGAGGCGCTTACGCAAATCAGAGCGCGCGGCGACGTAACGCCCGTGATTATGCTTACCGCCAAGGCAGAGGTGGACGACAGGGTAACGGGGCTTGACGCAGGCGCGGACGACTACCTTACAAAGCCGTTTGCGATGAAAGAACTTATCGCACGCATAAAGTCGCAGACAAGGCGCTTCGGCTCATTTAACGCAACGCAGCTCACGCTCGGCAATCTGACGCTCGACACCGCGCAGCTTGAACTGCTTGCAAAAAACTCAATCCGCCTTGCACGCAAGGAAGCACAGCTTATGGAACTGCTTATGCTCAATTCCGATAAGGAACTCACCACAAAGGAAATCTACCGCAAGGTGTGGCGCGAGGAGGAGAAGGAAAACCTTGCCCTTGTGTATATGTACATCTCCTACCTGCGGCAGAAGCTGCGCAGCGTAAACGCCGACATTGTCATTGAAGGCGAAAAGGATAAATCCTACAAACTGACCGTATCGAGGTAAGATTATGATTGCTAAATTACGACTCAAATTTATTGCTATATCCACGGTTGCCGTCACTCTTGTTATTGTGGCGCTGCTCGGGCTTGTCAACAGCGTTATGTACCATAAAACGCTCGACAGTGTTTACCAGACTGCGGCGTTTATTGCGGAAAACGACGGCAAAATGCCCTCCGACCGCAAGAAGATGAAGCAGGACTTTACAGATGACGATATGTACAGGGTGCGCTATTTTTCCGTGCAGCTTGACAGCGAAAACAAGACTGTTTCCTCAAACTTAGGCAGGATTGCAGCGGTTGACGAAAACGAGCTTGAATTCTTTGTTAACGAGGTCTGCAGCCGCGATTTTAAACGCGGACACTTTACCTACGACAATTGCGAGTACGCGTACACGGTTAAGGATACCAACAGCGGCAGGGTTATCGTTTTCCTCGACTGCACTAACGAGGTTAAAACAACTGATGACTTCCGCGAGATGTCTATGCTGTTCGGCCTGGTCTGCCTGCTTGTGTTTGTGATAATTGTGTCCATCTACTCGCGCAGGGCGATTGCGCCTGTAATCCGTAATATGGAAAGTCAGAAGCAGTTCATCACCAACGCTTCGCACGAGCTTAAAACGCCGCTTGCGGTTATTTCCGCCAACACGGAAGTAATAGAAATGTCAAACGGCGAAAGCGAGTGGACGCGCAGTATTATAAGCCAGGTTAACCGCCTTAACACGCTTATCGGCGAGCTTATTACAATTTCAAAATTCGGCGAAAAGGATAAAAAAGAGTTAACGCAGGTCAATGCTTCAAAAATTGTGAGCGACTGCGCCGACGACTTCAAAACGGTTATCACGCAGCAGGGCAAAGAGTTTACCGCCGATATTGCGGAAAATGTAACCGTAAAGGCCGCCGACGAGGGTATCCGCCAGATTGCAGGCATACTGCTTGATAACGCCGCAAAATACTGCGACGATGGCGGCAAGGTAAGCCTTGCGCTCGCCCACAAAAGCGGCAGCAAGGGTATGAGGCTTACTGTGTCCAACACATACAGGGACGGCAAGGATATTGACGTTAACCGCTTTTTTGAGCGCTTTTACCGCAGCGACGAATCGCACAACAGCGAAAAGTCGGGCTACGGAATAGGTCTTGCGATGGCGCAGGGCTACGCAGAGGAGTTCGGCGGCAAAATCGCAGTAGCCTACAAGGACAGCACAATTTCCTTCATTGTATCAATATAACGTACACTGTCCACTGAATTTGCATTTATGCAAATTCACTATTGATTTTATAATATTAATATAGTATAATACTTTACGAAAAGAGTGCTTTTGCGTCTTTTGCGTAGCGTATGGGCCCTGTGCGACGGGATGCTACGAACCTTGTCAGGCGGGGAACCGAGCAGCAATAAGTGGATTATTCTGTGTGCCTCAGACAAGTCTGTACGCTATGCAAAGGGCGTAGAAGCATTTATTGTTCGTAGGGGCGGGTTTCCCAACCCGCCCGAATTCATAGAGGAGGAAAATGATGTATCAGGTTTTATACAGAAAATACAGACCAAAGGTGTTTAGCGACGTCTACGGTCAGGACCATATAACCTCCACACTTAAAAATGAGATTAAAAACGGCAGAGTTTCGCACGCGTATCTGTTCACCGGTTCGCGCGGCACAGGCAAAACCACCTGCGCAAAAATTCTTGCAAAAGCAGTTAACTGCTCAAACAGTGTTGACGGCGAGCCGTGCAACGAATGCGAAGTTTGCAAAGGGCTTGACAGCGGTGCGATTTATGACGTGGTTGAGATTGACGCTGCGTCAAACAACGGTGTTGATAACATCCGTAACCTGCGCGACGAGGCTAACTATACGCCGTCAAAGGGCAAGTACCGCGTGTACATTATTGACGAGGTGCATATGCTCTCAACAGGCGCGTTCAACGCCCTGCTCAAAACGCTGGAAGAGCCGCCTGCACACGTTATATTCATCCTTGCAACTACCGAGGTTCACAAGCTGCCTGCAACAATTCTTTCGCGCTGCCAGCGCTTCGACTTCAAGCGCATCCAGCCGGAAACCATGGCGGTAAGGCTCAATCAGGTTGCAGAGCTTGAAGGGCTGGAACTCGACAGCGACGCCGCTATTCTGATTGCACGAATTGCGGACGGCGCGCTGCGCGACGGTTTGTCGATTCTCGACCAGTGTGCAGGCAGAAGCAAAAAGATTACAAGCACTCTCGTAAGCGAGGTTGCAGGGCTTGCAGGTAAAGAGGCTATGTTCCGCCTTGCCGATTGCATCGCAAAAAAGGACTCCAACGCCGCTATGTCCGAGATTTCGGAGCTTTACCAAAACAGCTTTGATATGGAACGCCTGTGCGTTGAGATGATTCACCACTTCAGGAACTATCTCATTGTCAAGACCGTTCGCAAGAGCAGGGAACTCATCATCTGCACCGACGACGAGTACAATAATATCCTTGAATCTGCAAAGAACTTTACTGTGGAAAATGTGCTGTTTGCGCTTGATTTGTTCCAGAACACGCTCGTTACAATCAAGGGCGGCGCAACTGCAAGAATAGAAGTTGAAATGGCGTTCATCAAACTCTGCGAGCCAAAGCTCGACGCGTCGCAGCAGTCGCTTGTTTCAAGATTATCCGACCTTGAGCGTGCAGTTAAAAGCGGCGTAACGGCAGCGCCTGCACCGCAGATAGCGCCAAAGGCGGAAGAGCCTGTTATCAAAACAGAGGAACCCGAGCCGCAGCCGGAACCCGTACAGCAGGTTCAGCCGCAGCCCGAACCGCAGCCTGAACCAGAACCCGAACCGCAGCCGGAGCCACAGCCTTCACCGCAGGAAAATCCACCTGCAGACGAGCCGGCAGACAGTGTAAACGATGTTGCCGCAGAAACGGAGTTTTTACAGTGGGGCGAGTTCCTTGACGTTATCCACCGCATTGATATTCCGCTGTTCGGCATACTCAACGGCTCGCGTGCGGTAGTCAGCGGCGACAAGTTTATGATTGAGCCGAAGAATGAGGCTGTGCGCACGTTCATCAAAATTCCCACCCACGCACGCGCTATCAGAAAAGCGGTCTACGAAGTTACGGGCAAGCAGTACAGAATCGGCTTGCGCAAATCTGACAATACTAATGCCGAAGCGCAGCAACGCGATCCGCTTGAGGACTTGATTGCAAAAGCGACCGGCAGCAACATAAATTTTGAACTGAAATAAAGGAGAACACTATGAAAGCAAGACTTCCAAAAGGTATGGGCGGCGGCCCGCAGAATATGCAGCAGATGCTCAAGCAGGCACAGAAAATGCAAGAGCAGATTGAAGCAAAGCAGGAAGAACTTAAGGAAAAAGAGTACGTTGTATCATCGGGCGGCGGAATGGTAGAGGTTACTATCACAGGAGCGCACGAGGTTAAGGCAATCGGCATCAACCCCGAGGTCGTTGACCCCGAGGATGTAGAAATGCTTGAAGATATGCTTGTTGCCGCACTCAACGAGGCTAACCGCCAGATTGACGAGGAAGCAGAGCGCGAAATGGACGCCGCAACCGGCGGACTTAATATCCCCGGACTTTAATAAAATGGGTGTGGGCAAAGCCCACCTATTAACCGAAAACTGAAAACCGAAAACTGAAAACCGAAAACTGAAAACGGAACGATGTGGTCATCGTTCCCTACAAAGAACTATGCACAATTTACCACCACTGCAAAACTTAATAGACCAGTTTGAGCGTATGCAGGGCATAGGTCACAAAACGGCGCAGCGCATGGCGTTTTACGTGCTCGGTCTGTCCGACGGCGAAGCGGAAGCTTTTGCTAAAGCGATTACTGACGCGCATACTAAAATAAAGCAGTGCAAGGTCTGCTGCGACCTTGCGGACGACGAGCTTTGCCCGATTTGCAAGGATGCTGCAAGGGATAAGAGCGTTATCTGCGTTGTCGGCGATCCGCGCGACGTTGTTGCTATTGAACGCACGCACGAGTACAACGGCACTTACCACGTGCTGCACGGTGTGATTTCGCCTATGGACAACATCGGTCCCGATCAGATTCGCATTAAGGAACTCCTTGCGCGCCTCGGCGACGGCACGGTTGAGGAGGTCATTATGGCTACCAACCCCACGGTTGAGGGTGAGGCTACGGCTATGTACATCTCGCGCCTGCTAAAGCCTATGGGCATTACTGTCAGCCGCCTTGCGTACGGCGTGCCGGTCGGCGCAGACCTTGAGTACGCCGATGAAGTAACCCTCACGCGCGCAATCGAAGGCAGATCGTTAATTTAATCAGGCTCAAGGTTCAAGTAGGGGAGTGCTTCCTAACACTCACGCGGGCGAACCTTGGGGCGGTCGCCAGACCCTTTTGTCACATATGGTGGCATTTCCCCTAATAGGGGAATCTCACGAATCGCCCCTACAACTAATAAATCAAAAAGGAGTGATAGGCTTGACTGATGAAATTAAAACCATAGCAAAAAACAAAAAAGCCTACCACGACTACTTTGTTCTTGAAAAGTACGAGGCAGGCATTGAGCTGTTTGGCACGGAGATTAAGTCAATCCGCGCAGGCAGGGTTAACCTTAAGGATTCCTTCTGCTCGGTTGACGACGGCGAAATGTACGCCATAGGTATGCACATCTCGCCCTACGAGCAGGGCAACCGCTTTAACCGCGAACCCCTGCGCAAAAAGAAACTGCTGCTTCACAAAAAGGAGATTATGAAGCTTTTCGGCGAATCGCAGCAGCAGGGGCTGTCAATCATACCGCTTGAACTGTATATAAAAAACGGCAGAGCCAAGCTTGAAATCGGACTCTGCAAAGGTAAAAAACTCTACGACAAGCGCGCCGACGCTGCCAAAAAAGCAGCCAACCGCACAATGGAACGTGAGTTTAAGGAACGCTATTAATTAATTCGGAATTCGGAGTTCGGAATTCGGAATTATACAAGCCAAAAAGCAGGCGAAGCCTGCATGCAGAGCAAAAAACAGCGATAGCGAAATTTTGCTCGGAGGATGAGTCGTGATGAAGTGATTATTAAGAGTTTGCAAGGCGAACTCTTTCAATCACGAAATCACTGCGAAGACGGGGATGAAAGGCTTTCGACAGGGCTATTGAACCTCGGTCAGCGGGTAGCGGAGTTGCACCGCTTTAAAAGTAACAACTTAAAATTAACTGACACTAATAAGACAGTTTTAAAGGCTGCGTAAGCGCCTTTCGTCCTGCATAAGACCGCCGCGGCTTATGTAAGGGCGTCGACTTAGCGGCGAACATGAACAGGGAAGCGTCCCGATCCCTGTCAGGTAACAGGGGCTACCGTAACCGATAGGCTGTTTGCTGCCGCTCGGCGAGGGGAATCACAAATAACAAACTACACCCGTAGAGCCCTTGGGAATCTGGTTTTGGACATGGGTTCGACTCCCATCATCTCCACCATGAAAAAAGACTTGCATCGGCAAGTCTTTTTTCAATGATGTTTGCTTTTTGCAAATGATGTTACTGCGTAATGATGTCGCTGCGCTTATGATGTGCGCTTCGCACATGGATTCTCTGGCAAACATCACATCATTTTTGAGCGGAGCGAAAATACATCATTTCGGCTTTGCCGATACATCATTAGGCGTTTGCGCCGACATCATTGAAACATCAATCGAATTATGCTAAAAAATTAGAACAATCCGTTGTATCTATTATTATCACTAAACTAAAAACAGCAGTCAACTCGACTGCTGTTTTTGCGTTTATTATGAATCAAACAGTTCAATATTTTCAAGAATATATCAAATAGTTAATCTTTGCAGCAATTTAAATCCGGCAGTCTGCAGCCACCATGGCAAATTTTAATATGTTCACAGCTTTTGCAGCGTTCGCTATGTGTTGCATTTCTAAACGCAACGATTTTTTCATTATTCAGCCAATCGTATTGTGTCATTGTTTCTGCATCAAAAAATGCTTCACCCCAGAACGAACAGGGTTTAACCATTCCGTCAACAGTTATTGCAATATATGCATTTCCTCCCTGACAGCCGTTTGTATCGAAATAATAGAGAAGCTTTTCTGATGCTTTTCCATAACCAATAAACTCCTGAACTGCAGAACAATCCGTCATAACTTTTATCTTGTATTTTTTTCCAAAGCGAAATATATCATTAAATACATAATAAAAGTTTTCGTCTATTGATAAATCTTTGATTTCTTTGTTCTTGTCAGTATGTTTATATCTGAGGCATAAAACCCTTTTAAACCGCTGTTCCTTCGCCCATTTAAAAATGCTTTCGATATGGGGGATTGTGTCTGTTGACAGCAGCAGATTCAAGCCAATTTGTTTAATCCCTGCCTTTTTCAGCAAGCATACGGCTTTTTCAAGGTGGTTTTTATCCTTCATCGTATGAAGGCTCAAATGAACGTTCCCGAAAACCTTCATTTGATTTGCAAACTCGGCGGTCATATTTACTCCGTTTGTGGTGATATTCGGTAGCACGTTTTTGCTTCTTGCATATTCGGCGAGCTCAAAAAGCTTCGTATAAAGCGTTGGCTCTCCGCCACCGAAGGAAACCGAAAAAACCTTCATTTTAGAAAGATTATCAATTATCCTTTTTGCCTTTTCAAAATCCATATCGCTCTTTTCATCTGCTGCTGTTGTGGTATAGCAACCCCTGCAATACAGATTGCACCTTGTTGTAAGCGCGAAATGAGCGTCCATAGGATAACTGAAAATGCCCTCGGGCAATATGATATTGTCATCGTTTTTTATCCCCAACAGCCTTGCGGTTGTTTTATTTAGATATGCAACATATCCGGGCTTCTCACTAAATACAAGACCGCCAAAGCTCTCGGGTCGAACTTTTCTTACAGTTTTCATATTATTATCACGACGTTGCTTCAACTAACAATGATAATATCAGGCAAATACTAAAGCCTGCAAAGGTGTAGAGCAGTACAAACAGAAACGATACTGAAAAAACAAATAATCCTTTTACTCTCTCATCGCCGTTATCGTCAATTATGGTTTTATCTTTGCTGTCTGCTACTTTTAAAGCGGTTATTATTGCGAAATATACTATTACAAACGGGCTTGCAGCACAAAAAGCATATGCGATAGTTGCAATAACTCCGTAGCTGTAGATGAACTCAAAGCGCAACATATAAACAAAGGTCAGCACTACGGACAAAACTATTGCAATTGGAACATAAACAAAATTAAGCCCTCTTTTGATGCTTCGCGTTTTAACCCAGCCCTGATTCTTTGAGAGCTTTGATGAAATAACCGTAAGCGGAATGTTCACCAAAACATTTAACAAATGTGTTCCGAGCATTAAAAATATATAATAAAAAACAAGATATCCCGACCCCGAAGAAAAGTTAGCCATATTAAACGGTCGAATTTTAAACGGTAACAATTTTTTCATAGTTTTCACTCGATAATATAATACTTACTTATTTGTATACTTCACAAACGCAAAGTTTATTCCGTTTTCGGTTGAGGAGTTTATAACCTCACGCGAATAGGCGGTTTTGTCAAAGGTAGGGAAGTAGGTGTCCGCGTCGGGGCACTCGGCTTCGATTTCCGTAAGGTAGATTGCGTCTGCATAGGGGATAAACGCCTTGTAAACCGACGCGCCGCCGATGATAAAAGCGTCCTGCCCTGCAGTCAGGTCAATAGCCTTTTGTATGCTGTCAACCACCTCTGCGCCGTCTGCACGGAAGTTTTTGTTTGATGAAATAACAATGTTTCGCCTGTTCGGCAAGGCTTTTGGCAGCGAGTCAAACGTTTTTCTGCCCATAATCACCGCAGAGCCTGTGGTGGTTTTTTTGAAAAACTGCATATCCTCCCTGATATGCCAGATCAAATCGCCATTCTTGCCAAGCTCGTTGTTTTTGCCAACGGCTGCAATAATTTTTATACTCATATCTGCCACCTACTGCGCTATCGGGAACGCGATTTTGCCCATGTGCTCATAGCCGATAAGCTTAACGTCCTTGCAATCCTTTGAGTTGTCAAAGGCAAAGAAATCGTCAACCTCAGGATTCAGCCAGAGCTGAGGTGCAGGCAGGTCGCCGTCCTCGTCAAAACGGCGTATCTGCTCTTTAATACCGTCAACCTGATTAACGTAAATATGCGCGTCCTTGATACTCCAGTCCATTGTGCCGGGCTCTAAACCGCAGACCTTTGCAAGCATACAGAGCAGCGTTGCGTACTGCGTTACGTTAAACGGCAGACCGAGCGGCACATCGCAGGAACGCTGATGCACCCAGCAGTTGAGCTTGCCGTCGGTAACATCCCATTCGCTTGACCACACGCAGCTTGGCAGCACCGCCGTAGCAAGGTAGTCGTTCTGCCACAGAGTCATCACCATACGTCTGTCCTCGGGGTGGTTTTTGATTTTGTCAATCAGTTCCTGCGTCATTTGGAATTTGTTTACAATATAGCCGTAAGCCGTGCCGATTGTGTGCGCAAACTCTTTGGGGAACTGCTTGTGAATAACCTGCTTTTTGAGCGTGCCGTTTTCGTCGGGCAGCATTTGCGTTGCCGTCCAGATTCCGTTTTCGTCAATCTCCCACTCGTCCCAGATGTGAACATTCCTCTCCTGCAGCCAACGTACGTCGTTTGACTGCGCCTGGTAAATCCACAGCATCTCCAGAACAGCCTGGCGGATGAACAGTTGCTTTGTTGTAAGAATAGGGAATTCCTTTGACAAATCAAAGTGGAAGTGGTGCGACGGCACTTTGATGGTGTTTACGCCCGTGCGATTTTCCACCTCGGTACCCTCTGCAATAATTTTTTTACACAGCGCCAGATAGTCTTTATCCCATTGTGACATAATGTGCCTCCAATTGTTTAATACTCAATTTCGCCCTTGTATACAAGGCTTGCGTCGCCCGTAAGGGTAATGCCGTCGTCGGTATAGTTCACCACAAGGTCGCCTCCGCGCACCTTAACCGTGATGTCCTCACCCTTTTTGCAGTAGCCGTTTTCTACCGCTGCAACAACTGCCGCGCACGCGCCCGTGCCGCAAGCCATAGTTTCGCCGTTGCCGCGCTCCCACACGCGCATTTTGATTGTAGAGGCGTTAACCACCCTAACAAATTCAGTGTTGACGCGCTCGGGGAAGATGTCTGCATTTTCAAACTGCGGACCGATTTTTGCAATGTCAACCTTATCAACGTTGTCAACAAACACCACGCAGTGCGGGTTGCCGACTGATACGCAGTTGATGTGGTACTTGTCGCCCGCGATTTTTACCTTGCGGTCGATAACGCTGTCGCCGTCAAGGGCAACGGGAATATCTGCAGGCGTAAGCACAGCCTTGCCCATCTGCACGGTTGCGCTGCTGATCTTGCCTTCGCGCGTGAATACGCGAATGTGCCTGATGCCCGACGCGGTTTCAATGGACATCTTGTCCTTCTTAACCATATCATTATCGTAAAGGAACTTGCCCACGCAGCGTATGCAGTTGCCCGCCATCTTGCCCTCAGAGCCGTCAAGGTTGAATATGCGCATCTTCGCGTCCGCAATGTCGCTGTTTTCAATCAGCACAATGCCGTCGCCGCCTATTGAGTAGTTGCGGTCGCAGAACTCAATGGCAAAGCTTTCGGGGCAGGTGATGATGCCGCATTGGTTGTTGAAGAATATGTAGTCGTCGCCCGTGCCCTGCATCTTTGAGAATTTAAGTATGCCCTTGTCGGTGCGCATATCGTTTATGTCCACAAGTTCGGTGTTATTTTCGTTATAACGCGAAGCGATGATGTCCGCAAGCGCGTTTGCCGTGTCAAGAGAAGTCAGCGTAGCGATGCCAAGCTGATTTGCGCGGTTGTGCAGTTTTATGTAGTCGGCAATCGACTTTTTGTCGCTCTTGCCGGTGTAAACAATGTAGTCAAGCTCGCCCGATTCCACAAGGTCCATAATCGAGTTATCCTCGCGCAGCTTGTTGACTACGCTAACCTCAATGCCAAGCTTTTCAATCTCCTTAGCGGTTTCTGGCGTTGCCCAGATTTTTGCGCCGAGGTCGTCAAGCTTCTTTGCAAGATTTACAATTTCAAACCTGTCCTGCCTGGTTACGGTGATTAGCACGCCGTGGCCTTTTTTTGCGCCGTCAACGTTAAAGCCTGCGCTTACAAGACCTTTAAACAGCGCTTCCTTAAGGTTTTTACCAACGCCTAAAACCTCGCCCGTGGACTTCATTTCAGGTCCTAATTGTGAGTTGACGTCGTTTAACTTTTCAAAGCTGAAAACAGGCACTTTTACCGCAAAGTACGGCGGAACGTGATAGAGCCCTGTGCCGTAGCCGAGTTCTTTGAGCGTTGAGCCTACCATAATTTTGGACGCAAGTTCAACCATCGGCACGCCCGTAACCTTGCTGATGTAGGGGATTGTGCGCGATGCACGCGGATTAACCTCAATAACATACAATTCGTTCTGGTAAATCAGGTACTGGATGTTAACAAGTCCCTTTGTGCCGAGGGAAAGCGCCAGCTTTTCGGAAATATCGCAAACCTTGTCAAGCATAAGGTCGTTGAGGTTGTACGGCGGATATACGGCAATTGAGTCGCCGCTGTGTACGCCTGCGCGCTCGATATGCTCCATAATACCGGGGATAAGCACGTCCTTGCCGTCGCTGATGCAGTCAACCTCAAGCTCGGTACCCATCATATACTTATCCACAAGCACAGGGTTTTCAATGTGCTGCGCAAGGATAAGTTCCATATACTGCTTTGTGTCGACGTCGGTGTAGGCGATAGTCATATTCTGACCGCCGATTACATAAGACGGGCGCAGCAGAACAGGGTAGCTGAGGTCGTTTGCCGCCGTTAGCGCGTCGTCAAGCGTCATAACGCTTGTGCCCTTCGGACGGAAGATGTCGAACTTTTCAAGCAGCGCGTCAAAGCGCTCTCTGTCCTCCGCAATGTCGATTGATTCAGCCGAAGTGCCGAGGATGGTAATTCCGTTTTCGTCAAGGAACTTTGTGAGCTTGATTGCAGTCTGACCGCCGAAGGCAACCACAACGCCAATCGGGTTTTCCGCCTTGATGATGTTCATCACATCTTCGTTAGTCAGCGGCTCAAAGTACAGCCTGTCACCCGTGTCAAAGTCGGTGGATACGGTTTCGGGGTTGTTGTTGACGAGTATAACCTCGTACCCAAGTTCTTTAAGCGTCCATACGCAGTGTACGGATGAATAGTCAAACTCAATGCCCTGACCTATGCGAATAGGACCCGAGCCGAGTACAATAATCTTTTCTTTACCGCTTTGGGGCAGGGTGCGCGATTCGCAGTGCTCGTCGTAAGTAGAATAGAAGTACGGCGTCTGCGCGGCGAACTCTGCGGCGCAGGTGTCTACCATTTTGTAAACGCAGTCGCGGTGGTATGCAAGCGAGCTGCCGCTGATTTTTTCAAGCGCCTTGTCGGTGTAGCCGAGCTTTTTGCCCTTGATGTACATCTCTTTTGAAAGGGGCTCATTGGCGATTGCCTTTTCATACTCTGCAAGGTTTTTGAGTTTGTATAAAAACCACTCGTCAATAAGGGTAATCTTATGTATCTCGTCAACGCCTGTGCCGTTTTTTAGTGCGGTAAACACCGTAAACAGGCGCAGGTCGTCCTGACTGTGCAGTTTAGCGTTGATGTCCACGCCGTCAAGCGCAGGATTGTTAAGCGTGTCAAGCCCGATTTCCGCACCGCGAACAGCCTTCATAATCGCCGCTTCAAACGAGGGCGCAATGCTCATAACCTCGCCCGTTGCCTTCATCTGCGTGCCGAGCTTGCGCGAAGCCTGCACAAACTTGTCAAACGGCCACTTCGGTACCTTAACCACAACGTAGTCAAGAGTCGGCTCAAAGCAGGCACAGGTCTTGCCTGTAACGTCGTTTTTGATTTCGTCAAGCGTGTAGCCGAGCGCAATCTTTGTTGTAACCTTGGCAATCGGGTAGCCCGTCGCCTTGGAAGCAAGCGCGGACGAGCGGCTTACACGCGGATTAACCTCTATTACGCTGTATTCAAAGCTTTCGGGATTGAGCGCAAACTGGCAGTTGCAGCCGCCCTCAATGCCGAGTTCTGTAATAATATCAAGCGAAGCCGTGCGCAGCATCTGGTATTCCTTGTCGGCAAGTGTAACGGCAGGCGCAATTACAATGCTGTCGCCAGTGTGCACGCCCACAGGGTCAAAGTTTTCCATAGAGCAAACCGCAATAACGTTGCCCGCACTGTCGCGCATAACCTCAAACTCAATCTCCTTCCAGCCGGCGATGTATTTTTCAACAAGCACCTGCGTAATGGGGGAGAGCATAAGTCCGTTTTTGGCAATAACGGAGAGTTCCTTTTCGTTGTACGCAACGCCGCCGCCTGCACCGCCGAGCGTGAACGCAGGGCGGATAATAACAGGGTAGCCGATTTCGCTTGCAATGCGCTTTGCGTTTTCTAAATCGTTTGCGATTTCAGACGGCACAACAGGTTGGTTGAGTTTAACCATCGTGTCGCGGAACATCTGCCTGTCCTCAGCCTTGTCGATAGCTTCGGCGTTTGTGCCGAGCAGCTTAACGCCCATCTTTTCAAGGTAGCCGTTTTTTGCAAGCTGCATACCGATAGTAAGCCCCGTCTGTCCGCCAAGTCCGCAAAGGATTGAGTCGGGGCGCTCTTTTTCTATAATTCTTTTAACCGTTTTTTCGGTAAGCGGTTCAAGGTAAATGCGGTCGGCAAGCGCCTTGTCCGTCATAATTGTTGCAGGGTTGGAGTTTACAAGCACAACCTCAATGCCCTCGTCCTTGAGCACGCGGCACGCCTGCGCGCCTGCGTAGTCAAACTCCGCCGCCTGACCTATAACAATAGGTCCGGAACCGATTACAAGTACCTTTTTTATGTCTTTATTCAGAGGCATCGTCGCTACCTCCCATCATACCTATAAACTTGTCAAATATAAACCGCGTGTCGTGCGGACCGCTGCAGGCTTCCGGATGGAACTGCACGGAAAACGCCCTTTTATCGGGATAATCAACGCCCTCGCAGGTGCCGTCGTTTGCGTTGATGTACGACACAACGCCGCCCGCAGCCTCAACGCTTTCGTTAATAACAGCGTAGCCGTGGTTTTGCGAGGATATGTAAGTCCTGCCCGTTTCAAGGTTTTTAACAGGCTGGTTAACTCCGCGGTGACCGTATTTGAGTTTGGTCGTTTCGCCGCCCATGGCAAGCGCAAGCAGCTGATGACCAAGGCAGATGCCGAAAATCGGCACGTTGCCCACAAGCTTTTTGATTTCCTCAATAATCTCCGTATTCTCGGCAGGGTCGCCGGGGCCGTTTGAGAGCATAATACCGTCCACGCCGAGGTTCAGAATATCCTCCGCCTTTGTGTCGTGCGGCATAACAGCCACGTTGCAGCCGCGCTTTTGCAGCTCACGCACAATGTTACCCTTCGCGCCGAAGTCAAGAAGAACGACGTTGTACTTGTGTTCTTCGCTCGGGTGCAGCTGCGCGCGAGTGTCGGAAACACTTTTAACCGCGTCAGTAACCCTGTACGCGGCAAGCTTTTCGTTATCTATATTCCTCGGGTCAGACGTGATAATAGCGTTCATAACGCCTGCTTCACGGATAATCTTTGTGATTTCGCGCGTGTCAACGCCGTACACGCCCACAATGCCGTTGTTCTTAAGGAACTTGTCAAGCGTTTCTTCACATCTGAAGTTGCTTGGCTCATCGCATTTTTCGCGTACAACGTATGCGCTGACGTAGCTTTTTTTACTTTCCATATCCTCGGCAATAATTCCGTAGTTGCCGATGAGAGGGAAGGTCTGCATTACTATCTGACCGTAGTAGCTCGGGTCGGTCAGCGTTTCAATGTAGCCGCCCATACCTGTGGTAAACACAAGCTCGCCGAGCACATCGCCGTCCGCGCCGAATCTGTAGCCCTTAAAAACGTCGCCGTTTTCAAGGCAAATGTAAACTTCTTTATCCATAAAATCAATTCCTAATTCCGCATTCCGAATTCCGAATTATCCAAGTAGTTTTACTAAAACCGCCTTCTGCGCATGCAGTCTGTTTTCCGCCTCGTCAAAAATCTCATCTGCGTGTGCTTCAAACACCTTTGCAGTAATTTCCTCCTCACGGTGAGCAGGCAGGCAGTGCAGCACCATTGCATCGGGCTTTGCCGCAGCCATAACTGCGTCGTTAATCTGGAAGTCCTTAAACACCTTTTCGCGCTCTGCCTTTTCCTCCTCCTGACCCATGGAAGCCCATACGTCTGTGTAGAGGATGTCCGCGTCCTTTACGCACGCCATAATGTCGTCAGACACGGTGAGTTTGCCGTTTTCCTCTGCCCACTTCATCAGATCTGCATCAGGCTCATAGCCGTCGGGGCAGGCGATTGCGCACTCAATGCCCATTGTTACGCAGCCTGCAATAAGGCTGTTTGCCATGTTGTTGCCGTCGCCCACAAAGCAGAGCTTGAGCCCGTCAAAACTCTTTTTGTACTCACGGATTGTCATAAGGTCGGCAAGCACCTGGCATGGATGGCAGTAGTCTGTAAGTCCGTTGATAATCGGGATTGAGCCGTACTCTGCAAGCGCTTCAACTTCGCTCTGCTCAAAGGTGCGTATCATAATGCCGTCAAGGTAGCGCGAAAGAACTCTTGCCGTGTCCTCAACAGGTTCGCCCCTGCCGATTTGCAAGTCGCGGTTGGAGAGGAAAAGCGCCTGACCGCCAAGCTGATACATACCTGTTTCAAAGCTTACGCGTGTGCGCGTTGAGCTTTTTTGAAAAATCATACCAAGCGTTTTGCCTGCAAGGTGATGATGCTCAATGCCGTTGTGGCTTTCGTATTTAAGCTGGTCGGCAAGGTTAAGTATTTCAAGAATTTCCTTTTTGCTTAAATCCTGTAACTTGAGTAAATGCTTCATTTTTCGATTGCCTCCTTGAGAATCTTAATACCTTCATCTATATCATCGTAATCAATAATCAGCGGCGGAAGAAGTCGCACCTTGTTGTGGTGCGCCGTCAGCACAAGCAGACCATTTTTAAGGCACTCTTTTGCAACATCCGCGGCGTTCTTGTCGGTTTCAATACCAATCATCAAGCCCAGACCTGTAACGTTTTTAACGCTGTCAATCTCATACAGCTTGGCTGTTATGTATTCGCCCTTTTCGCTGACGGTTTTCATAAACTCATCGTCAATGCGCTTAACAATGTTAACCGCGCCTGCCGCTGCAATCGGGTTGCCGCCGAAGGTCGAACCGTGGCTCGACGGCGTAACGCAGTCTGCAACCTTTTCGCCAAACAGCACCGCACCAATCGGCAGACCGCCGCCAAGTCCCTTTGCGGTAGTCACAATGTCGGGCGTGATGCCAAAGTTCTCGTACGCAAAGTATCTGCCTGTTCTGCCGTTGCCGGTCTGCACCTCATCGCAGATAAGCAGAATGTCCTTTTCCTTTGCAATCTCATCAAGGGCATTAACAAAATCGTGGTTAAGGCAGTTTACGCCGCCTTCGCCCTGTATGCACTCAAACATAATCGCGCACACGTCGTCAGTTGCCATCTTTCTAATCGCGTCAATGTCGTTAGCAGGGCAGTACTTAAAGCCCTCTGTAAACGGCGCAAAAATTGTGTGGAATTCATCCTGTCCTGTCGCAGCAAGAGTTGTAATCGTCCTGCCGTGGAACGAATCGCACAGTGTGATAATCGTCTTTCTGCCTTCGCCGTACTTGTCAAAACTGTACTTGCGCGCAAACTTGATTGCGCACTCGTTAGCCTCTGCACCCGAGTTGCCGAAGAATACCTTCTTCATCCCCGTTTTTTCGCACAGAAGCTGCGCAAGCTCAGCGCACGGACGCGTGTAGTAAAGGTTGCTTGTGTGCTGCACCTTGTCAAGCTGCTCAATAACAGCCGCTTTCCACTCGTCGTCAGCAATGCCAAGCGCGTTAACGCCGATGCCCGATGTAAAATCTATGTATTTTTTACCGTCCTCATCGTACAGCGCGGCGCCCTTGCCCTTTGCAAGGCAAACGTCAAACCGCCCGTACGAATGTGCAACGTATTCGTTGTCAAGTTGTTTAGTGTTCATATATAATCTCCGATTTTTGTGTTAAGTGTTAAGTATTAAGTGTTAAGCTATCGGGTGCTGCGCACAGCTATTATAATAGGTGTGGACAAAGTCCACCAAACAGCTTAAAACTTAAAGCATAAAACCAATCTATTTTGTAATGCGGAACATCGTACCCATACCTTCATCTGTAAGCATTTCCATAAGTATGGAGTGGGGTACACGTCCGTCGATAATAAACGCTTTTCTGCAGCCCTGGCGCAGCGCCTTGGTCATACCGTCAATCTTCGGTATCATACCGCCGCTGATAATGCCCTCTGCAATCAGCGCAGGCGTGTCGGAAACGTAAACGCGATGAATCAGCGTGCTCGGGTCGTCCTTATCCCTGCAAAGACCAACCGTGTCGGTCATAGAGATAAGCGCTTCCGCCTTCAGCGCGCCTGCAATTGCCGCTGCAACTGTGTCCGCATTGATGTTGTAGCATTCGCCGTTTTCGCCGTATCCGATGGTCGAAATTACGGGAATCCAGCCGTTGTTCAGTATTTCCGTAACGGCTTCCATATCGGTTTCAACAATCTCGCCCACAAAGCCGTGCGTGTCGTCGTACGGCTCACATTTAATCATATTTGCGTCCATGCCGGAAAGACCGAGCGCGTGTCCGCCGAGGTTGCCGATTTTGCAAACAAGATCCTTGTTAACCTTGCCAGCAAGCACCATCTGCACCACGTCAACCGTGTCCTTATCTGTAACGCGCAGACCGTCCTCAAACTTGCTCTCAATGTTCATCTTGTCAAGCGTTTTGTTGATTTCCGGTCCGCCGCCGTGCACAAGCACAACCTTGATGCCGATAGTCGTCAGCAGCACCAAATCACGCATAACAGCCTCTTTAAGTTCTTCGTTAATCATAGCGTTACCGCCGTACTTAACAACAATAACCTTGTCGCGGTACAGCTGAATATTCGGCAGCGCCTCCGCGAGTATATGTGCCTTTTGCATATTGTCAATATTCATATAAAATCTCCTACACCTTATTGCCTCCCTTGTGTAAAGGGAGGTGGCTGCCGTCAGGCAGTCGGAGGGATTGTTTCAACCCCTGTAGGGGCGATTTATAAATCACCCGCGGGTCAATCGTGATAGACCCCTACAAATTATCATTAAGTGCGATAATCTCCATTTATCTTAACATAATCATACGTCAAATCGCAGCCCCATGCGGTTGCGCAGCGCTCACCCTCGTTGAGGTAAACGTTAACCGCAATCTCATCGCTCTTCAGTATTTCAGCCGCCTTTTCTTCGGAAAAGTCAACGCCTGCGCCGTTTTCGCAAACCTTGATTGTGCCGAATTCGCTTGTAATATCAACGTCAACTTTATTGATGTCAAACTCCGCGTCAGCGTAGCCTACAGCGCAGAGAATCCTGCCCCAGTTAGCGTCCTCGCCGAAAATCGCGCATTTAAGCAGATTTGAGCAAACCACGCTCTTTGCAACCGTCCTTGCAGCTTCAACATCCTTTGCGCCCCAGCAGGTGCAGACGAGCAGCTTTGTTGCGCCCTCGCCGTCCTTGGCAAGCATCTTTGTAAGGTTAGCCATAACCTCGCACAGCGCGCTCTTAAATATTTCGTACGCCTCGCCATCGCAGGTGATTTCATCATTGCACGCAAGTCCGTTTGCCATCAGCAGCACCATATCGTTTGTTGATGTGTCGCCGTCGATTGAAAGGCAGTTGTAAGTAATCTGAACAATGTCCGAAAGCGCTTTTTGCAGCATCTCGGCAGATATCGCGCAGTCGGTGGTGATAAAGTTCAGCGTGGTCGCCATATTCGGGTGAATCATGCCCGAGCCCTTTGCCATACCGCCGATTCTGCAGGTAGTGCCGCCGATTTTGAATTCAACGGCAAATTCCTTCTTTACCGTGTCGGTCGTCATAATCGCAGTTGCCGCCTCAAGATTCTTGCCGTAGTCAAGCGACTTTACAAGACCTGGCACAGCAGCCTCAATCGGCTCAATCGGAAGCACCTGACCAATAACGCCCGTAGACGCAACAAGTACGTCCTCCGTATTAATGCCCATCTCGTCAGCTACAAGCTCGCACATTCTTTCCGCCTTTTCAACACCGTCCGCGTTGCAGGTGTTCGCGTTCTTTGAGTTCGCAATTACCGCAAGCGCCTTGTTGCCCGACTTTTCAAGATTAGCCTTTGTAACAAGCAGGGGCGCGCCCTTAACCTTGTTTTGCGTGTAAACCGCAGCCGTGTTAGCAGGCACGTCGGATGTAAAAAGGCATATGTCATTTTTATGCTTAATGTCGGGGCTGTCGTTTGCAGGCTTTTTGATGCCGCAGTAAGTGCCGCTTGCCTTGTAGCCCTGCGCGGCACAGATGCCGCCGTCGATATAAGTAAAATCCAGCTTCATATCATTCTCCTAAATTAATTATGAATTATGGTGACTCGCTACGCTCGGACAATAAATCGGGACGTCGAGGACGCCGTCCCCTACGATTGCTTGTTCGTGAGTGTTTGTAGGGGCTGGCGTCCTCGACAGCCCGCTATACAATGGGTGTGGGCGAAGCCCACCCTCAATTCTCAATTCTCCATTCTCAATTTTCAATTCTTAATCCCGTAGTTTCGTCAACGCCCAGCGCGATGTTCATGCACTGTATTGCAGCGCCGCTTGCGCCCTTGCCGAGATTGTCAAAGCGAGAGGTGATGAGTATTCTCTCATCGTTGCCGTTTACTTCAATTTCCATATCGTCGCGCCCTGCAAAGTTGTTTGCGCCAATCATACTTTCGCTGTAGCCGAGGTCGCGCACCTTCACAAACGGCTCGCCGTCGTAATGCTCTGCAAATAACTTTTGCAAATCCGCTTTAGTCATTTTCTTGTTGAGCATATCGGTGAACAGCGGAATCGATACAACCATGCCCTGCGGATAGTCGCATATGTGCGGCGCAAAGAACGGCACTCTTGTCAGTCCGCTGATTGCCTTCATCTCTTTAAGGTGCTTGTGCTCCTGCGTCAGCGCGTACTGCCTTGGTGAGTCAAGCTCGCAATCTCTGCCCTCATCCTCATACTGCGCAATGCCTTTTTTGCCCGCGCCCGTGTAACCGCTTACAGCATAGCAGGTAAGGGGATAATCGGCAGCGATTACACCGTGCTTTACAAGCGGATACACAATCGAGTTAAAACCGCTTGCGTAGCAGCCCGGTACCGCAATTCTGTTGCTGCTCTTAATCTTATCTCTGAAACTGCTGTCGAGTTCCGCAAAGCCGTACGCCCAGTCTGCATTGGTTCTGTGCGCTGTTGATGTGTCAATAATTTTAACGCTGTCGTTTTTAACAAGCGATACCGCCTCAATGCTCGCTGCGTCGGGCAGGCAGAGGAAAGTTATGTCCGATTCGTTAATCAGTCTTGCTCTCTCATCTGCATCCTTGCGCCTGTCGCTGTTAATTTTCAGCAGCTCAATATCGCTTCGATTTTCAAGGCGTTCGTATATTTTTAAACCGGTTGTGCCTTGCGAACCGTCAATGAATATTTTCGTCATTTTTATACATTACCTCGCTAAATATTAATTATATTATACGCAAAAGAATGTTCGTGTCAATACATTTATTTCAAAATGTTATAAATATACAAAGATTATGCAAGAATATGCAATAATTTCGGCTACAATTATGTTTGTTATACACTAATAATGTATTTATACAATCCTATTTATTGTACGTCGCATTGACATTTTCGCCTGCATCTCTAAGGTAGAAACCGTGCCTGAATTTTTTACAAGGAGGATTAATTTGGATAATGAAATTATGATTGCGCTGCTGGCGCTTGTGGGCACGCTTTCGGGCACTTTCGGCGGCATTGTTACGTCGTCAAAACTCACGGCATACAGGATTCAGCAGCTTGAACAGAAGGTGGACACGCACAATAATTTCGCCGAGCGCATACCTATAATAGAGGAGAAAGTTAAGGTGCTGAGCCACCGTACCGACAATATAGAACAGGAGTTGTTAAAGCGATGAAATTTACTAAAGAAACACTTCGCCGCGCAGCTCGCACATTCCTGCAGGCGGCGCTTTCCTACATGGTTGTAAACTTCACAACAGTTGATTATATGCAGGAAACGGACGCCCTCAAATCAGTGTTTATCGGGCTGCTTGTTGCCTCTGCAGCGGCAGGATTTGCGGCGGTTATGAATCTTGAACAGAAGTAGGTGAGAATATGGCTGAAAAACTATTCTACTATAATCAGAACGATTACGACAACCTGTCCTACAACAAGCCCGACGGCTCGTCTGCAACAATTGCTTCGGGCGGCTGCGGCGTGGTTTCCGCCTGCATTGCGATTAACACTCTGGCGCAGAAAACCGTGTTTACCGTCAGGCAGATGCGCGACTTCGCAAAGGCGTGCGGCGCAAGGGTTTACGACGGCACTGACGAAAGCACGCTGCTCACTGCGTTTTGCAAAAAGCACACTGCATTTTCATACAAAACAAGCAACAACGTAAACGAGCTTGTTAAGCACCTTAAAAGCGGCGGCGTTGCCATTTGCAATCAGGGCGACGCGTTCAACGTGTTTTCCACCGCAGGGCACTTTGTCTGCGCCTGGCGTATGGTTGGCAGCAATATCGAGGTCGCAGACCCGTCAATGTACAGCGGCAAGTACGATAAGTCGCCGAGACCAAACCGCATTGTCAAAAAGACAGCCACGGGCTGCGTTGTAACGCCCTCTATGATGGCAAAAGCAACGCAGGACAGAAATCCGGCGTACTACCTGATCTCATACAAAAAGCCGGATGAGAAAAAGTACTTTGTGCCCGATGCAACCGTCAAAACCGCGTGCAAGGTGTACTCGGATAACAAGCTCACCTCGGCAGTCGGCTCTGTCACCAAGGGCGAAAGAGTCAAGGTGCGTATGAAGGGCAAGGTGCTTGCGATTATTCAGTACAATATTACCGGCGGCTACAAGGTCGGGCTTATAAAACTCGCCAACCTTAAAACCGACAGATAGCACGGAACGGCAACGCAAAGTTCCGCAAAAACAAAAAAAGCACCGCAAGGTGCTTTTTTTGGAGCTGATAGGCGGACTTGAACCGCCGACCTCATCCTTACCAAGGATGCGCACTACCGCCTGTGCTATATCAGCAAAAAATGGCGACCCGGAACGGGCTCGAACCGTCGACCTCCAGCGTGACAGGCTGGCGTTCTAACCAACTGAACTACCGGGCCACTTTCAAAGTGCTTTTTGTAGTGCCTTTGTATTATAACTAATGATAATGCGATTGTCAAGATTTTTATTGAAAAAGGTTGCCACATTGTTTATAATAATTCTGAGGTGCTGATATGAAGGACTTACATATTCACATTGAGCGCGGCGAGTACAAAAAAGAGTGGATTGACCGCTTTGTCGCGCAGGCAGTAAAAATGAATATTGACGAGATTAATCTGCTTGAGCACACCATCCGCATACGCGATTTTCACCCTGCATTTAAAGAGGCAAGGGAGTATAACCTTTACCAGAAACGCTGGTTTGACGGCAAGGAAAAGCAGGCGCACACGCTTGACGAATACAAGGCGCTGATTCAGCAAATCAGAAGCGAAGATTACCCAGTAAAAGTCAACTTCGGGCTTGAAGTCTGCTGGTTTGAGCAGCACGAGAATTTTTTGCGCGATATGCTGTCCGACGGCTATTTTGACTATGTGCTCGGCTCTGTTCACTGGGTTGACAACTGGACTTTTAATCAGCGCAAATACCAGTGGCGCGGCAGGGATGTAAACGAGATTTACCGTCGCTACTACGAGATGTCCGAAACGTTGATTGAAAGCGGAATATTCGATATTATCGCGCACCCCGATCTGATTCGCTGCCACGGAATTTACCCCGACTACGACCTTGCGGATACGTACGAATCGCTTTGCAAAAAGGCTGTGCAGCACGGCGTGGCAATAGAAATGAACACGTCAAAGGGGCTCGGCATTAATGAGCAGTTTTTGCACATAGCAAAAGCGCAGGGCGTAACGTTTACCTGCGGTTCCGACGCTCACCGCCCCGAGGACGTCGGCAGGGGAATAAAAGAAGTATATGATTTAATAAATATGTAGGGGACGGCGTCCTCGACGTCCCGCGTGACGAACTATAAATATGAAAAGACACACCGCAAAGCGATGTGTCTTTTCTTGGCGCAGAGGGTGGGATTCTGCAATTTTAATGAAATTGCGTGGCTCATCACCCCAGCCTTTGGCAGCGGTACCGATTTCGCCACCTCTCGCTACAAAACAGTTCACTGAACTGTTTTGCTTAACGCTCAAGCCTACGGGTTCGAATCCGTATCAAAAGGAAAGAACCACCTTGTCGGTGGTTCTTTCTTTTGGCGCAGAGGGTGGGATTCGAACCCACGTGGGCGTGAACCCAAACGGTTTTCAAGACCGCCTCGTTATGACCTCTTCGATACCTCTGCAAATATTTAATGCTTTGATATATTAACATATGTTTTATTGCTTGTCAAGAAAAAATTTAAGGGTATATACAAGTTTACGCTTGACATTTTTTACTGTTTATGATAAAGTAATTTAGCACTGATAAGTGCATACAACTTGACAGGATTAACGCAAGTTACACGCAGAAGTACTCAAGCTGGTGACGAGGCGCCCCTGCTAAGGGCGTAGGGTGGGCAACCGCCGCGAGAGTTCGAATCTCTCCTTCTGCGCCAAAACAACCACCGTTAAGGTGGTTGCTTTTTTTGTAGCGGCGATTCACGAATCGCCCACAATACCTATATAAAAGAATAGCACCGCCGTTAAGGCGGTGTTTGATTTATTCTTCGGTGGATTCTTCAGTTTGTTCTGCCTGTTCAGCTTCCTGAATCTTTGCAAAACATTCACTGCAGTAAACCGGTCGATCTTCCTTTGGCTCAAAAGGAACCTGACATGCTTTTCCGCATTGAGCACATACAGCATCGTGCATTTCTCTGGGGGCTTTTGCAGCAGCTTTTCTCTTATCTCTGCAAGCCTTGCAACGCTGTGGTTCATTAACAAAGCCCTTTTCAGCGTAGAACTCCTGCTCACCTGCAGTGAAAACAAATTCGTTGTTGCATTCCTTGCAAACTAAAACTTTGTCTTCGTACATTTCACATTTCTACCTCTCTAAAGATTTGCCTGGGGAAAAGGGTTGTGAGCAGATTTACCGTATTTCTGCCGCAAACCGAGATGCTGGGGAAATATTCAAAAAGTAACTCTATCGAGTTTCTTACGAATACGTTGAATAGCGTTATCAATAGATTTTGGATTTTTGCCTAATTTTTCGGCAATTTCGGTATAAGAGCAGCCGACTATGTGCAGCCTTAATACCTCGTTTTCAAAACTCGATAACCCTTCGTACAAAACTTCTGTCAAAGTCGAAACGCTTTCTTTTGCAAGATATTCGTCCTCTGCGCTCAAGACCGTGCGCCCTTCAAAAAAGTCCTCGTCAAGAGTGACTATATTTGCCTGGGGTATGTCTTTAAGCCTGGAAAATTTGCGCAGTGCTGTTTGAACAGAGTTATTTATGCACCGAGATGCGTATGTAACAAATTCAGTGCCTTTTTTGCTGTTGTAAGATTTTATGGCGGCAAGCAAGCCAATCATGCCTTCCTGCACAAGGTCGTCCTTCTCAAGCGGGGAGCCTACGTACTTCTGGGCGATTGTTTCAACCGTGCCTCTGTATCTTACTATAAGTTCGTTAATTGCGGTTGTGTCATTATTACTGATTTCTTCAAGGAGTTCAATATCTGTTTTTTGCTTGTTGTCAGACATATAATCCCCCGAAACCCTGTTTATCTGTTTTATCTTACTTCAAAACAACCAATTAGTCAACAGTTTTTAATAGAAATAGACAAAGATTTATAAACTGACTGATAAAACAGCCGAAATTTCAAAATTTATACATTAAAGCGGAAAAGTACAATATCTCCGTCCTTCATAACGTACTCTTTTCCTTCGCTCCTTACAAGACCTTTTTCCTTTGCAGCAGCCATTGTGCCGCACGCCATAAGGTCGTCAAAGGCGATAACCTCCGCACGGATGAAGCCGCGCTCAAAATCGGTGTGAATTTTGCCTGCAGCCTGCGGTGCCTTTGTGCCTTTTTTGATTGTCCACGCGCGAACTTCGGGCTTGCCTGCGGTGAGGTAGCTGATGAGTCCGAGCAGTGCATAGCTCTTCTTGATAAGCCTGTCAAGACCCGATGTTTCAAGCCCCATATCGGCAAGGAACATCTCTTTTTCCTCGGGGTCAAGCTCGGCGATTTCTGCTTCCATTTCAGCGCAGATAGGGAAGGTTTCGGCGCCTTCAGCCTCTGCAATCTCTTTAACCTGATTGTAATATTTGTTGCCGTCAATGCCATCGTTAAAGTCGTTTTCGCCCATATTGCAGGCGTAAATTACGGGCTTGATTGTAAGCAGCGCAACCTCTTTAAGGTATTCAAGCTCGTCCTCGCTCATCTCAACGGAACGTGCAGTTTTGCCCTGTTCCATTTCGGACACAAGTCGCTCTAAAAATGCAACCTCTGCAGCAAGCGTTTTGTCGCCCTTCATAGCCTTTTTACGGCTGTCCACGCGGCGCGAGAGTATGTCAAGGTCGGACAGTACAAGCTCAAGGTTGATTGTATCAATATCCCTTGCAGGGTCAATGCTGCCGTCAACGTGCGTGATGTCATCGTTTTCAAAGCAGCGCACAACGTGGATAATCGCATCAACTTCGCGGATGTGGGACAGGAATTTGTTGCCAAGTCCTTCGCCCTTGCTTGCACCTTTAACAAGACCTGCAATGTCCACAAACTCAATTGTAGCAGGGGTGAACTTGTCGGGATTATACATCTCTGCAAGCTTATCAAGCCTCTCGTCGGGAACGCTTACCATACCCACATTAGGCTCAATTGTGCAAAACGGGTAGTTTGCGCTCTGCGCGCCTGCATTAGTAATAGCATTAAACAGTGTGCTCTTGCCGACATTCGGCAGACCAACCATACCTAATTTCATAACCGTGTTACCTCATTTCGTTTTGTCACTACATTATATACCATTACAAAAATAATTACAAGTGCAAATAATTCTTGACAACTGCTACTAAATAAACTAAAATATTATTCAATTCTGTTAATAAATACTTACGAAAAGGAGAGGATTATATGGAACTTAACGGTTCACAAATTGTTCTTGAAACGCTGAAAGAACAGGGCGTGGATACCATTTTCGGTTATCCGGGCGGCACAATTCTCAATATTTTTGATGAGCTGTATAAATACGGCGATACATTCAAACATGTCCTCACTTCGCACGAGCAACACGCTGCTCACGCTGCAGATGGATATGCGCGCGCAACGGGCAAGGTCGGCGTCTGCTTTGCAACTTCGGGTCCCGGCGCGACTAACCTTGTAACAGGTATTGCAACTGCATACCTTGATTCAATTCCGATTGTTGCGGTTACGGTTAACGTTGCAAATCCGCTTATAGGTCGCGACACCTTCCAGGAGGTTGACGTTTGCGGTATCACAATGCCGATTACAAAGCACAATTTCTTTGTTAAGCATATTGAAGACCTTGCACCCACTATTCGTCGCGCGTTCAAGATTGCACAGAGCGGCAGACCGGGTCCCGTTCTTATTGATATTCCAAAGGATGTTACTGCGGCAACTTATGAGTATACGGCGGAGCCTGCACAGGTTCCCGAACCGTCACCGCGTCCGACAGGCGACACGTTTGAAAGAGCGATTGAGCTTATCCGCAGCGCGAAAAAGCCGCTTATTTACGTCGGCGGCGGCACTGTGCTTTCAGACCTCGGCGACGATTTAATCACTTTTGCCGAGAAGATTGACGCGCCTGTTGTATCTACCCTTATGGGTCTCGGCGCGTTCCCGAACGGTCATCCGCTTCACCTCGGTCTTATCGGTATGCACGGTCACTTTGAGTGTAACAAAGCCGCTCACGACTGCGACGTTCTTATCACCTGCGGCGCGCGTTTTTCCGACCGTGTTGCAGGTAACAGACGCAAGTTTGCACCTAATGCGGAGATTCTGCATATTGATATTGACGCTGCTGAGATGGATAAAAACATCAACTCAAACTACCACCTTCGCGGCAACCTTAAAGAGCTTGTTCCCGAGCTTACGCGCGCTGTTGAGCAGCTTGACCACAGCGAGTGGAAAGCGGAGATTGAAACCTTCCGCCGTCCGTTCAACCAGACTCAGATCGGCGACTATGTAAATCCGCAGAAGCTTATTGAAAAGGTTGACGAACTCACACCCGAGGATACCCTTGTTGTAACCGACGTAGGTCAGCATCAGCTCTGGGCTGCACAGTTCTATAAGTTCAAGCACCCGAGAACCTTCCTTTCATCAGGCGGTCTTGGCACTATGGGCTATTCCATGGGCGCGTCCATCGGCGGACAGCTCGGCAAGCCGGACAGAACCGTTGTTCTTTTTGCAGGCGACGGCTGCTTCCATATGAACCTTGCAGAGCTTGCAACAATGGCTTCATACAATGTTCCTGTTAAGATGTTCATCTTCAACAACACAGTGCTCGGTATGGTACGCCAGTGGCAGAAGCTGTTTTACGATAACCGCTTTGCAGATACCGATCCGCACAGAAAAACCGATTTCGTCAAGGTTGCAGAAGCTTTTGGCGTAAAAGGTCTGCGCGTTAATACGAACGACGATATTGATTCCGTTGTTAAAGAAGCGATTGAATATAACGGTCCTGTTCTTGTTGACTGCAGAATCAGCCCCGATTCGAACGTACTTCCTATGATTCCGCCCGGCGGCGCTCATACGGATATTATTGAAGTATTTTAGGAGGTAAGCGAGATGAAAGAAAAATTGATTTTATCAGTTCTCGTTGATAACGAGAGCGGTGTTCTTCAGCGTGTTGCAAGCCTCTTTTCAAGGCGCGGATATAACATCTCGTCACTTACAGTTAGTGAAACGGAGGACAGTGCATTTTCGCGTATGACGATTGAAACGTATACCGAGCCGGAGAACTTTCGCCAGATTAAGCGCCAGCTCGCAAAGCTCGAAATCGTTAAAAAGGTAAGCGAACTCACAGAGGAAAACGCCGTTTCGTCGGAGCTTCTTCTGATTAAGGTTAAGGCGCAGGGCGTGGATAACAAAAACGCCATCCTTGCGTATAACCTCAAATTCGGTGCGCGTGTGCTTGACGTATCGCTCACCACAATCACGCTTGAGTTCACAGGCTCGGGCGACACTATTGACGAGTTTATCGGCTATCTTGACGAAAACTTCGGCATAGTTGAACTTGCAAGAACGGGTATCACCTCGCTCCAGAGAGGCGAAGGCTCGTTTACGGATGATGTAAACGCATAGTGTTGACATCGTCAGTTAGCAGTTTGCAACCTTAAAACAGTCTGCTAACGGCTTACTGCTAACGGCAAACTTAAATCAAAGGAATATTAATTATGGGAATGACAATGACACAAAAAATCCTTGCCGCTCATGCTGGTCTTGACAGCGTGGAGGCAGGGCAGCTCATTGAAGCTAACCTTGATATGGTGCTTGGTAACGACGTTACCTCGCCGGTTGCCATCAATGAGATGAATAAATTCAACAAAAATTCGGTGTTCGACAAAACAAGAATTTCGCTTGTTATGGATCACTTTACACCGAATAAGGACATCCAGTCTGCCGAAAACTGCAAGCAGGTTCGCACCTTTGCAAAGCAGCACGGCATCACGCACTACTTCGATGTGGGCAATATGGGCATTGAGCACGCACTGCTGCCCGAGCAGGGTATTGTTACCTGCGGCGACTGCATTATCGGCGCAGACTCTCACACCTGCACATACGGCGCGCTCGGCGCATTTTCAACAGGCGTCGGCTCCACCGATATGGCGTCGGGTATGGTTACAGGCAAGGCGTGGTTTAAAGTGCCTTCCGCTATAAAGGTGGTTGTAAAAGGCAAGAAAAGCGCTTATATTTCCGGCAAGGACGTTATCCTGCATATTATCGGCGAAATCGGCGTTGACGGCGCGCTTTACAAGTCGCTTGAATTCACGGGCGACGGCATTAAGGAACTGTCTATGGATGACAGACTTTGCATTGCTAATATGGCAATTGAGTGCGGCGCAAAGAACGGCATTTTCCCGGTTGACGATGTGACTCTTGAATATGTAAAAGGCCGCAGTGAACGCGAATACAAGGTGTTTGAGGCTGATGCTGACGCTGAATACGACAGCGTTATCACCGTCGATTTAAGCACACTCCGCCCGACGGTTGCGTTTCCGCACCTGCCGGAAAACACAAAGACAATCGACGACATCGCACCCGGCAGCATTAAGATTGACCAGGTGGTTATCGGTTCCTGCACAAACGGCAGAATGGAAGATATGCGCACTGCAGCGGCTATCCTCAAGGGCAAAAAGGTTGCAGACGGCGTGCGAGTTATCGTAATCCCTGCAACTCAGAAGATTTACCTTAACTGCATTAAGGAAGGTCTTGCAGAGATATTTGTTAACGCAGGCGCAATAGTTTCCACACCGACTTGCGGCCCCTGCCTCGGCGGTCATATGGGTATTCTTGCAGCAGGCGAAAAGGCTGTTTCCACCTCAAATCGCAATTTTGTAGGCAGAATGGGTCACGTTGAATCGGAAATCTATCTTGCTTCACCTGCAGTAGCGGCAGCGTCTGCAGTTAAGGGCTATATCGCAAATCCAGAGGAGGTGTCAGAATGATAGCAAAGGGCAAAGTACACAAGTTCGGCGACAATGTTGACACCGACGTTATTATCCCTGCAAGGTATCTCAACCGCAGCGACGAGGCGTGGCTCGCTTCACACTGTATGGAGGATATTGACGCAGATTTTGCAACCAACGTTAAAGCAGGCGACATTATGGTTGCCGAGGCTAACTTTGGCTGCGGCTCATCGCGCGAGCACGCGCCGATTGCTATTAAGGCTTCGGGCATTAGCTGCGTAATCGCGTCCACATTTGCGCGTATTTTCTACCGCAACGCAATCAATATCGGCCTTGCTATCCTCGAATGTGACGAGGCGGCAAAGGATATCAAAAACGGCGACGAGGTCGAGGTTGACTTCGATTCGGGCATTATTACAAATATTACCACCGGCAAAACTTATCAGGCGCAGCCATTCCCACCGTTTATCCAGAGCATTATCAAAAACGGCGGTCTGATGAAATCTATTGATTAAGAGGTGCTATGTTTTAATGGATACACTGGAGTTTGATGAAGTATCACTGCGAAAGGGCTGGGGCAGCGTAGGCGAGTACTGGTTTTCACTTCGTACTTTTAACATAAAATCGGACGCGCAGCTGTCTGAACTGGATTGTCCCGAGGGTATGTCGCAAAGCGAATACCTTGTTTCAATCGGTTATATTCCGTATTTTTCCGTCACGAGCGAGGAGGTTATCCGCGCTTTTGTTCCCACAATTGAGCGCAAAAAGCTGCGTGACAAGATTGCTGATTACACGGGCAGCGACTATGTGGAAAACTTCTGGAAGTACTTCCACATCTATCCCGAAATCAGCGACCCGTACATAAAGTTTGAGGTGTCTTACATCAAGAACAAGGCAGTCAAATGGTGCGAGGAAAACAACATAAAATACGAATTCAAAGTGTAATTGCTCGGGCGGATACCATCCGCCCGCTGCTGTTGTTTGGAGTATTCCTATGGAAAAACTACTTATCATTAACGCATCCCCGCGTGAAAACGGCGTGTGTGCCGAAGTTATAAAGCAGGTTATGCCGTACTTTGCGGACTGCCAGATCAAGCAGTACGATGTGTATAAGCTCGCGCCTGCGCCGTGTATTGCGTGCAACTACTGCGAACAGCACGACGGCTGCTCAAACAAGGATTTAGACATCTTTTTTGAGGATTTTGAGGACGCGGACTACATCGCATTCTTCACGCCTGTTTACAACAACTTTTTCCCTGCGCCGCTCAAAGCGCTTATTGACCGCTTTCAGCGTTACTACTCGGCGCGCTTCTGCAGAGGGGCAAATCCGCCCATTGCAAAGCCTAAAAAGGTCGGCGCGGTAATAGTCAGCGGCTCAAATTCGCGGCAGAATGCGGACTATATGGCAAACACACTTAAGCAATGCTTTGCCGTGCTCAACGGCGATTTTAGAGCGCGTTACTATATACCCGACACGGATTCCGGCGCGTACACGTTCAACATAACGGAACTTGAAAAATTTGCACATCAGTTAAAAAGATAACCGGCTCACCGAGTCGGTTTTAATAATATGATAAAAAGCCTATAATTTATTATATTATAATATTGCAAAAGCAATTCATATGTGGTATAATGTATAGAAAATATTATGGGGAAGTATACATTATGGTGGTTTTAGGCATTGACCCGGGCTACGCTATAGTAGGTTGGGGCGCAGTTGAATATCAGCACGGCAAGTTCCGTGTGCTCGGTTACGGCGCTATTACTACTGAGGCGAACACGCCGTTCCCCGAGCGGTTGCAGATTATCTACAACGATATGTCGTATTTGTTTGAAAAGTATAAGCCCGACGCTATGAGTATGGAAAAACTGTTCTACAACTCAAACCAGAAGACGGTTATCGATGTTGCGCAGGCAAGGGGAGTTATCACTCTCGCGGCGCAGATGTACGGCAAGGATATTTTTGAGTACACGCCGCTGCAGGTCAAGCAGTCCGTAACGGGCTACGGCAGGGCGGAGAAAAAGCAGGTGCAGGAGATGACGAAGAGCATCCTCAATTTAGCATCTGTCCCCAAGCCTGACGACACGGCGGACGCGCTCGCTATGGCAATCTGCCACGCACACGCAAGCGGCTCTGCAATCGGCAGACTCAATCAAATAATGTAGGGGTCGGCGTCCTCGACGACCCGTTAAGGAGAAAAAATGATTTATAATGTTAAAGGAACACTTACATACGCAGAGCCCACCTTCGCTGTGGTTGAGTGCGGCGGAGTCGGCTTCAAGTGCTATGTAAGTATGACCACGCTTAAAGAATTGCCCTCGCCTAATCAAGAGGTGAATCTTTACACATATATGTCAGTGCGTGAGGACGCAATTGACTTGTTCGGGTTTTACACAGTCGACGAGCTTGAAGCGTTTAAGCTGCTGATTTCCGTCAGCGGCATCGGACCTAAAGCGGCAATCGCAATTTTAAGCGTGCTCACGCCGTCAAAGCTGTCAATCGCAATTTCAAGCGGCGACGTGCGCTCAATCCAGATGGCGCAGGGCGTAGGCAAAAAAACGGCAGAAAGGGTTGTGCTTGAACTTAAGGATAAGATGGTCGGCATCGGCTCAGCTGCAGCGGCAGACGTACAGAGCGTGCAGTCGGTTGCTTCGTCAAGCGACGCGCAGGAGGCTGTGGAAGTGCTTGTTTCCCTCGGCTTCAGCCAGAGCGACGCTGCTACCGTAGTCGGCGCGATGGACAAATCAATGTCTGTCGACGATATGGTGCGCAAGGGCTTGCGCCAGCTTTCATCACAATTATAAATATATACACTTTGACCTTTGGCTTTTGGTCTTTGGTCTTGAACAAAGGTGAAAAACATGATTGAAAACGAAATGGACTTTGAGGGCAGACTTGCTGCCCCCGAATACACCCCCGAAGATACGGAAATTGAAAATTCGCTTCGCCCCAAGCAGTTAACTGACTACATCGGTCAGACAAAGGCGAAGGAAAATCTTTCTATATATATCGAAGCCGCAAAACGCCGCGGCGACGCGCTTGACCACGTGCTTCTTTACGGTCCTCCCGGTCTTGGCAAAACCACGCTCGCGGGCATCGTTGCAAACGAGATGGGCGTTAACATCCGTGTTACTTCGGGGCCTGCTATTGAAAAGCAGGGCGACCTGGTGGCAATTCTCTCTAATCTTGAGAGCGGCGACGTGCTGTTTATTGACGAAATCCACCGCCTTAACAGAACGGTTGAGGAAATCCTGTACCCTGCAATGGAGGACGGCAAGATTGATATCATCATCGGCAAAGGACCGTCTGCAAGAAGCTTCCAGCTTTCGCTGCCGCGCTTTACGCTTATCGGTGCAACAACGCGCGCAGGTCAGATTTCCGCACCGCTGCGCGACCGCTTCGGCGTAATCTTAAGGCTTGAGATGTATACTAATGAGGAACTTGCGCAGATAGTGCACCGCTCGTCAAAGATACTCGATATCCCTGTTGATACAGACGGTGCGCTGCAGATTGCAAGCCGTTCACGCGGTACGCCGCGTATTGCAAACCGCCTGCTCAAGCGCTCGCGCGACTTTGCGGAGGTACGCTATGACGGTGTGATTACCAGAGAAGCCGCAGAGGAAGCGCTTGCAAGTATGGATATTGACGAACTCGGGCTTGACGCAATTGACCGCCGTATGCTTAAAACGATGATTAAAAACTACAACGGCGGACCTGTCGGACTGGAAACTATTGCAGCGGCAATCGGTGAGGAAAGCGTGACTATTGAGGACGTTTACGAGCCGTATCTTATGCAGATCGGCTTCCTTGCGCGCACACCTCGCGGCAGATGCGTAACGCCTGCAGGCTATGCGCACCTCGGTATAGAGTTCAACCCGAACGGCAACGGCGCAGGTTCAGCACAAACTAAACTCGAAATATGAATTGAGAATGTAGAATGGAGAATATCGGGTCGCTTCGCTCCGATTATAATAAGGTGTGGACGGAGTCCACCATTAATTCTCAATTCTCAACTCTCAATTCTCAATTTCACAGAAAGGAATAAATTATGGGTAGATTATTCGGTACAGACGGCGTAAGAGGCGTCGCAAACAAGGACTTAACAAACGAGCTTGCTATGCAAATCGGCTCTGCTGCCGCAACTGTTTTGTTAAAAGAGGCGCACGGCACAAAGCCGACTGTGCTTATTGGTAAGGACACACGCGCTTCCGGCGATATGCTTGAAGCGGCGCTCACAGCAGGACTTTGTTCCGTTGGTTGCAACGTGCTTTCCGTTGGCGTTGTGCCAACCCCTGCAGTGGCTTACCTTGTGGGCAAGTATGAGTGCGAGGCTGGTATTATGATTTCCGCTTCCCACAACCCTTGCGAATACAACGGCATCAAGATTTTTCAGAAAACGGGCTACAAGCTTGACGACGCTATTGAGGAAGAAATTGAGGCTATTATCCTCGACGGCGCAGAGCAGCCTGCGCTTAAAATCGGCGGCGAGGTCGGCAACAGAATGTCGTCCAAAAAGGCTATAAACGATTACATCGACCACGTTGTAAGCACTACAGATGTACGCTTTGACGGACTCCGCATCGCGCTCGACTGTGCAAACGGCTCGGCTTCCGTCTGCGCTAAAGAGATTTTTACAGCGCTCGGCGCAAAGTGCATTATGCTGTCCGACACACCCGACGGCACAAATATCAACGACAATTGCGGCTCAACGCATCCCGAAGAGCTTATGGCGTTTGTTAAGGACGCAGGTCTTGACCTCGGTCTTGCTTTTGACGGCGACGCAGACAGAATGCTTGCTGTTGATGAAAACGGCGTGCTTGTGGACGGCGACAAGGTTATTGCTATCTGCTCAAAGCGCATGAAGGAAGAGGGTACACTCAAGCAGAACACCGCTGTTGTAACGGTTATGAGTAATATGGGCTTCTTCAAGTTCTGCGATGATCACGGCATCCACTGCGCAAGGACGGCTGTCGGCGACCGCTATGTGCTTGAAAGAATGTTGAAGGACGGCTACAACATCGGCGGCGAACAGTCGGGACACGTTATTTTCCTTGACTACGCTACCACGGGCGACGGCGAACTCACCGGCGTTAAGCTTGTTGAAACTGTTGTTAAATCGGGCAAAAAGCTGTCCGAACTCGCTTCGATTATGGAAGTTTACCCGCAGGTGCTTATCAACGTAAAGGTATCACCCGAGGGCAAAAAGAAGTACAACAACGACGAATATATTATCGCCGCAACGCAGAAAGCGGAGATGGAACTTATGGGCGACGGACGTGTGCTTGTGCGCGTATCCGGCACAGAGCCGCTTGTGCGTGTAATGCTTGAGGGCAAGGATATCGACCACATCACCGCACTCGGCAACGACATCGCGGCAGTTGTAAAAGAACGCTTAAGTTAATTCGGAATTCGGAACTCGGAATTAGGAATTATTTGAGATATGAGATACACAAAAGATTGGAAAGACTATGAGCTTATCGACTGCTCGACGGGCGAAAAGCTTGAACGCTGGAACAGGGAAATACTGATTCGTCCCGACCCGCAGGTCATCTGGAAAAGTGAAAAAAATCACCGTATGTGGGCGCAGCCATCGGCGCAGTATTTCCGTTCGCGCAGCGGCGGCGGCAAGTGGAACGTCTACAAGCGTATGCCGTCGGCGTGGCAGGTAAGGTACAAAGACCTCACCTTTAACGTCAAGACTATGGGCTTCAAGCACACGGGGCTTTTCCCCGAGCAGGCTGTTAACTGGGACTTTGTGCGCAGCGTTATCAAAAACAGCGGCAGGGAAGAGGTCAAGGTGCTCAACCTCTTTGCCTACACGGGCGCTGCAACCGTTGCCTGCCTTAAAGAAGGCGCTTCTGTAGTCCACGTTGACGCGTCAAAGGGCATGACCTCCTGGGCAAAGGAAAATGCGGAAGCAAGCGGCGTGAGCGAAGGCGATGTCCGCTGGATTGTGGACGACTGCATCAAGTTTGTTCAGCGCGAAATCAGGCGCGAAAACAAGTACGATATAATTATCCTCGATCCGCCGTCATACGGCAGGGGTCCGCGCGGTGAGGTGTGGCACCTGGAGGACAGCATTTACGATTTTATGAAGATTGCCGAGCAGGTGCTGTCCGATGAACCGCTGTGCGTAATACTCAATTCGTACACAACGGGGCTTTCCGCCTCCGTAATGAAATATATACTCGATGATGTTATCACTCAAAAGCGCGGCGGCAAATCAACCGCTGACGAAATCGGGCTTCCCGTAACTGCAAGCGGCGGCGTTCTGCCGTGCGGCACTACAGCCGTTTGGCTCGGTTGCGAACGCTCGCAGTGCGAGATGAAGTGAGCAATAAGAGCTCAGTAGCGGTCTGAATTTTTTGCCGCTCCAAGGCTTAAAAAATTCAGGGCACCGCCCTGCGTGCTGCAGTATCGGTGTGATAATAAGTGTTAGAAATGAAAAGATTATGGACTTAATAAAATTTGAAAACGTTGACTTTTCGTACTTCGTTGAGGACGATAATAACCCCGAGATAAGGCACGAGGTCAAGGTGCTTAAAAATTTTAATATCGCTGTTGAGGAAGGCAGTTTTACCGCAATACTCGGTCACAACGGCTCAGGCAAGTCGACTATTGCAAAACTGACTAACGGCATTCTGTTTCCGCAAAAGGGCAGCGTTACCGTCGACGGTATGCAGACAAAGCCCGACGACTCTATCTTCGATATCCGCAGGAAAATCGGTATGGTTTTTCAGAATCCCGACAACCAGATTGTTTCCTCCGTTGTTGAAGAGGATGTCGCTTTCGGTGTGGAAAATCTCGGCGTACCGAGCGAAGAGTGCCGCGTGCGCGTTGACGAAGCGCTCAAAACCGTGGGTATGTACGAATACCGCGAAAAGTCGCCGGCAAAGCTTTCAGGCGGGCAGAAGCAGCGCGTAGCCGTTGCAGGCATCATCGCAATGCGCCCCAAGTGCATTGTGCTTGACGAACCCACCGCAATGCTTGACCCGAGCGGCAGGCGAGAAGTAATTGACACCGTGCTTAAACTCAACAAAGAGGAAGGCATAACAATCCTTCTGATTACCCACAATATGGACGAGGCTGTGCGCGCAGACAGAGTTATCGTTGTTGATAACGGCGTTATAAAGCTCGACGGCACGCCGCGCGAGGTATTTGCAGACGTCAGCGCAGTTGAAGCACTGCAGCTCGACGCACCGCAGTCAACCAAACTTATCACGGAAATCGGATTAAAAACCGAACAAACAGTTTTAAATTCAAAGGAGTGTGCAGAGGCGATTTACAAAACACTTACTGCATAACAACCGCTATGGCGTTACTTAACTGTGAAAACTTAACATATTTGTATTCCGTTGGCACGCCGTTTGAAACTGCCGCTATCGAAGATGTGTCCTTTTCTGCCGAAAAGGGCGAAATCATCGGTGTTATCGGTCACACGGGTTCGGGTAAATCCACGCTTATTCAGCACCTTAACGGACTTCTTGAGCCGCACAAGGGCGTTGTTATGTTTGATAATAAAAACATCTGGGCAAAGGAAAACCGCAAGAGCATACGCAACATCCGCTTTGCTGTGGGGCTATGCTTCCAGTACCCCGAATACCAGATTTTTGAGGAAACCGTGTTTAAAGAAATAGCTTACGGTCCCACGCAGATGGGGCTTGACGAGGACGAAATCGCACGCTGCGTGTACGAGAGTATGGATTTTGTAGGCGTGTCAAAAGACCTTGAAAAATCTTCTCCGTTTGATTTGTCAGGCGGGCAGAAAAGGCGCGTTGCGATTGCCTCAATTATCGCGATGAAGCCGCAGGTGCTTATCCTTGACGAACCCTGCGCAGGTCTTGACCCGAAGGGCAGGGAGGTTATCCTTGAACTCATCAGGAACTATCAGAAGGCGGAGGGCAACACGGTTATCTTTGTTTCGCACTCAATGGAGGACGTTGCAAAAATCGCCAAAAAGGTGCTTGTTATGAACAAGGGCGGCGTTTATATGTACGGCGATGTAAGCGAGGTGTATTCCCACGGCAAAGAGCTAAAGGGAATGGGACTTAACGTACCCGAGGTTACAGACGTTTTCCTGAAGCTGCACGATATGGGCATCCCGTGCAGAACAGATATATTTACACTTGAACAGGCTAAAGCCGAGTACTCAAGGCTGCGGGAGGTGACTGTATGATAGGCGACATCACCATCGGTCAGTATTTCCCCGGTAATTCGCTCATTCACCGCCTTGACCCGCGGATGAAAACGGTGCTCGTTTTTGTGCTTATGCTTGCAGTTTTTTTCTGCCAGAACTATATTTCAATGGGCGTGGCAGTGCTTGTAACGCTTGTAATCGTGCTGATTTCAAGGATTAAAATATCGGTTATCTTAAAGGGAATGAAGCCGATTCTGTTTATTGTAATATTCACCACGCTGCTCAATCTGCTGTACGGCACGGGCGACCCGTTATTCAGAATCGGATTTATCAGAATAACGCAAAACGGCATAAACAACGCTGTATTTATGGCACTTCGCATACTGATACTTGTAACCACTGGTCTGATGCTGACGTATACAACCACGCCAAACCAGCTTACAGACGCCATAGAATCGCTGCTGAAGCCGCTTAAGGCGTTTAAGGTAGACATACATTCCCTCGCTATGACAATGACCATTGCGCTGCGTTTTATCCCGATTCTCGTTGAGGAAGTGGAAAAAATTATGGCTGCGCAGAAGTCGCGCGGCGCGGATATGGAATCAGGCGGACTTATCAAACGCGCAAAGGCGATTGTGCCTGTGCTGATACCGCTGTTTATATCGTCGTTCAGGCGTGCAAACGAACTTGCCGACGCTATGGAATGCCGCTGTTACCGCGGCGGCGAAGGCAGAACCAAGATGAAGGTTAACCACCTTGCGGCGCTTGATTACATCGCAATGGTGCTGGTTATCGCATACTTTGCAGGTATAATCCTGCTTAAGATTTATACACAAAGTGTGATTTAATGAAAAGACTTTTAATCACAATCAAATACGACGGCACTTCTTACCACGGTTGGCAGGTGCAGCAAAATGCGCTGTCCGTTCAGGAGGAGTTCCAAAACGCGGTGGAAAAGGTGTTTTTAAAACGCCTTGACGTTAAGGGTTGCTCACGCACAGACAGCGGCGTACACGCAAATATGTACTGCCTGACGCTCGACACGGATATGAACATAACCGACGAGGGCGTTGTGCTTGCACTTAACACAAAACTGCCGCCTGACATCAGCGCCGTTGACTGCAGGGAAGTGCCTCTTGACTTCCATCCGCGCTACAGCTGCGTATCAAAAGAGTACGTTTATAAAATCTACAACGGCAAATTCAGGGACCCGTTTCTTGAAAAATATGCCTATCACTACCGCTATAACCTTGACGCAGAGTACCTTAACCGCGAGGCAAAGCATTTCCTTGGCACTCACGATTTTGCCGGCTTCTGCTCTGTTAACAGCGATGTGGAGGACACGCGCCGCACAATCACAAAGGCGGAGGTTACGCGCGACGGCGATATGGTAACTTTCACCTTTGAGGGCGACGGCTTTCTGTATAATATGGTGCGTATAATGGTCGGCACTCTGCTGTTTGTAAACGAGGGTAAAATCAAAGAGGGCGAGCTTGCAGATGTTATTGCCTCCGCTTCACGCAAGCGTGCCGGCAGAACCGCCCCGCCGCAGGGATTATATTTAAATAAGGTAAATTATTAATTGAGAATTGAGAGTTGAGAATTGAGAATTAATTAGCAGCACAGCCGCACCGAATTACATAATGGGTGTGGGCAACGCCCACCCGAAATTCTCCATTCTCCATTCTACATTCTCAATTTCCAAGGAGATTTATATGGCTTCAAATCAGCGTGAAAACGCCAGAAAAGAAAAGCAACTTAATAAAGAGCGTAAAGTCCGCATAATTATCTGGGCAGCGCTTATAATCATCGTAGTAGTGCTTGCAATAATGCGCGTGGCGGAAATCGATTTTTCGTCGGTTAAAAGCCGCATTTCGGGCGCAGGGCTTGCAGTCGGTGCAAATGCAGATGTGTATCCGTACGAGCTCGATTCATCCTCTGGCGTAGAGATGTCTTTTGTAAACGATAAAATCGTTGCGCTTACGGATTCCTCCTGCAAGGTTATCAATCCGCCGGACGCAAAAGAGCTTTACTCATTTTCCTGCGGTTACGCCAATCCGGTTATGACCTCGGCAGGCAAATTCCTGTTCACTATCGACCAGGGCGGCACGCGCTTTCGCCTTGACAATACGGCGGAAAATGTGTATGAGTCAGCAACGGAAGAACGTATCCTCTGCGGCGATGTTTCCAAAAACGGCAACGTAATCTACGCCACACGCAGCTCAAACAACAAGATTAAGTTAATCGTTATGAACAACTCGCTCAAAAAGCTTGTTGAGTTTCGCGTTAAAGACGGCTATCTGCTCGCAGTTGCCATAGACGCTTCGGGCAAGCGCTTTGCTTATGCAACCGTAACTTCGGAAAAGGCAAAGCCTGTCACCACGCTGCATACCTATAATATCGGCGACACAAAGCCGAAGGCGACCTTTAAGTATAGCGAGAGTAACGTAATCGATCTGCAGTACACAAGCTCGGGCGAGCTGTACTACGTCGGCGACGAGTCGGTGCATCTTATCAAATCGCAGAAAAAGGATGTTGAGGTTTTTGCTCACGACAAGGCGCACACTGTTACGTTTAACTACACAAACGACGGCGAACTGATTTACGTTTATTCAAAGTACACAGACGCTAACGAAAATTTTGTTACCTACATAAACTCAAACGGCAAGGTTAAAACCACAATTGAGGTTTCCCAAAAGCCAAAGTATGTTTCCGCAACAAATGATATATGCGTGCTGTTTACGGATAAAATCGTAACTTACTCAATGACAAAGGGCACCGAAAAGCAGCGCTTTAAGTGCGACGACAGTGTATCAAGCGCAAGCAAGCTGTCCTCAAAAATATTCGTCACACGCAATCAGCTTATTGATGTGCTGGACGACGAGGATTGATTATGACAGTCTTTAACTACACTGTAAACTACGTTGATTTAGCGATTGCCGCGGTTATCCTGCTCGCTGTTATCAGCGGCTTTCGCAGGGGTATGCTGATTACCGTTTTGCGCTTTTTAAGGTGGACGGCGTGCGTTGCGCTTTGCTGGCTTGCAGACAGTAAACTCAGCCCCATTGTGTACGAAAGTTTTGTTAGACCACGCGCACTTGAGTCAATAAAAGAGCAAATCGCAAACTCAAAGAATATCGACGTTGTGATAGAAAATCTTAACAAAACCGTGGCGCAGCTGCCAAAACCGATAGCCTCAATGGTTGACACCTCGGCAATAAAAATATCGGGCGACGACATCGCCGCTTCGGTGCTGGACAGCGTGTTCCAACCGGTGCTTACGGCAATCACGCGCTTTTTCGTAGTTGCAGCGGTATTCGTGGTTTTCTTCACAGTAACAACGCTTATCTTCTGCCTGATAAAACGGCACCAGAAAAGGAAGGACGAGGAAGGCAAATCCTTACTTCGCAAGACGGACAGATTGCTCGGCGGCGTACTCGGCTTTGCAAAGGGGGCAGTGGTTGTGCTGCTCGTATGCTCGGTACTTTCCTTTGCCGCACAGACAGCGCAGCAAAGCGGCTACACAAACGGATTTTTTGACACGCTTAACAGCAGTTCGGTTTACCAACTGATAAATAACACAAACCCATTCAGTAACGGAGGAGAAAAATGAGTAATATTTTAAAAGACAATGTGGGCGATTTATTTGAAAACTGGAACACTATACCCAACTGGCTCAGCTTTTTCAGGATTGCAATGATTCCCGTGTTCTCGGTACTCTTTATTAAAGAGATGTACATACCCGCATTCATAGTTATGATAGTTGCGGCTGTCACCGATTTGCTTGACGGCAAAATTGCGCGCAAGTACAATCTTGTGTCAAACCTCGGCAAAATTCTTGACCCCGTTGCTGATAAACTCTCACAGATGGCGATTGTAATTATCCTCATCGTCAAGTTCTGGAACAACGGCATTAAGTACCTTCTGTTCCTGTTTATTGCAAAGGAACTCATTATGATTATCGGCGGTCTGTTTTTGCTGTCAAAGGGACTTCGCCCCTCCGCTGCGGAAATCTGGGGCAAGGTTGCCACAACAGTATTCTACATTTTTATGATTGCAATTATCGCAATCGGCGGCGAGGGCAGCGCTCTTGCTAATGTGGAATTCTTTAAGCCGATTATCCTTTCAGACACAGTAATTACCGTGATGGTTGTAATCGCAGCAATCCTCACGTTTGTATCACTTTTCAGCTACGTTCCCGGCTTCTTTAAGCAGATTAAAGAAAACGGCGAAGATAGCGCAAACAAATAATAGGAGAACATTTATTTTATGAAACAAAATCTCTGCGCACGCTGCGGCAAACGTCCCGCAGTTGTGTTTATTCAAAGAGTTGAGGGCGACGAAGTAAAGCCTGAAGGACTTTGCATCAACTGCGCCCGCGACCTTAACATCGGACCTATCCGCCAGATGATTGAAAAGCTCGGCATCAGCGACGAGGATCTCGAAGCTGCGTCCGAGCAGATGAATATGTTTATGGAAAATATGGACGATTTCAACTTCGACGACCTTGGCGAATTGTTTAATCCCGACAATGCCGACGGCGCACAGACAATGCCGTTCCAGAACCTTTTCGGCAGTGAAGGAAGCGTTGCAGGCGGCGAAAATTCCGACGGCAAGGAAACCAAGCAGAAACGCGGCAAAAAGCGCAAAAACAAAGCGCCGGACGATTCTAAAAAGTTCCTTAATCAGTACTGCAACAACCTTACCGAACGCGCTAAAAACGGCGATTTAGATAATATTATCGGCAGGGAAAACGAGATTTCGCGCACGGTGCAGATTCTCTGCCGCCGCACAAAGAACAACCCCTGCCTCATCGGTGAGCCGGGCGTCGGCAAAACCGCTATTGCAGAGGGGCTTGCAATCAAAATCGCAAACGGCGAAGTTCCTGCAAGGCTTGCCGATAAAGAGATTTACCTGCTCGACCTCACCGCGCTTGTTGCAGGCACGCAGTTCCGCGGTCAGTTTGAGGGCAGAATCAAAGGGCTTGTTGACGAGGTTGTACACGAGGGTAATATTATCCTGTTTATCGACGAGGTTCACAACCTTGTCGGCACGGGCGACAGCGAAGGCACAATGAACGCGGCAAACATCCTCAAGCCTGCGCTTTCACGCGGTGAAATTCAGGTAATCGGCGCGACCACCTTCAACGAGTACCGCAAGTATATCGAAAAGGACGCTGCGCTTGAACGCCGTTTCCAGCCCGTTAAAATTGAAGAACCGTCAATTGACGACGCTTATCAGATGCTCCTCGGTATCAAGGGCTACTACGAGGATTACCACAAGGTGCAGATTAACGACACGCTTGTTTACAAGGCTGTCACAATGTCCGAGCGCTTTGTTACAGACCGATACCTGCCCGACAAGGCAATCGACCTGCTTGACGAGGCATGCACAGGTGCAAACCTGCGTAATCCCGCTATTTCACAGTTCCAGATGCTTGTTGAGGAAAAAGATAATCTTGAGGAAAATATTGAGCGTCTTTCCAACCCCGAGGACGATGAGGAAATCGACTACGAGCTTATCTCAAAGCTGAAGTCCAAGCTCATTAACATCGGCAATCAGCTTCCCGAACTTGAGGAAAAGGCAAAGGATAATCAGGTGCTTGAAGCCGACCTCGCGCGCGTGATTTCGCTGTGGACGGGTATTCCTGCCGCAAAGATTGAGCAGGGCGACGTTAAAAAGCTCGCCGCGCTTGATGACGAACTCAAGGCGCACATCATCGGTCAGGACACCGCGATTGAAAAGGTTGCCAACGCAGTACGCCGCGGCAGAATCCAGATCAGCCCCAAAAAGCGCCCGCAGTCATTCATCTTTGTAGGTCCTACAGGCGTGGGTAAAACCGAGCTTGTTAAGCAGCTTGCAAACGCGCTGTTTGATTCGCCCGATAACCTCATAAGGCTTGATATGAGCGAGTTTATGGAAAAATTCAGCGTATCGCGCATCATCGGCTCGCCTCCGGGTTACATCGGCTACGACGACGCAGGTCAGCTTACGGAAAAGGTACGCCGCAAGCCGTACAGCGTTATCCTGTTTGACGAGATTGAAAAGGCTCATAAGGACGTCCTCAACATTCTGCTTCAGATTCTCGACGAGGGCAGAATCACGGACGCGCAGGGCAGGGTAGTAAACTTTGAAAATACGGTTATCATTATGACCTCTAACGCAGGCTCGACAGACCAGAACACAATGGGCTTCGGCAAGAGCGATAAGGACATCACCGAAGAGGTTACAATGAAGGCGCTTGAGCGCTTTTTGCGCCCCGAATTCCTTGGCAGAGTTGACGAGATTGTTATCTTCAACAACCTTACCGTTGAGGATTTTGAAAAGATTGCGTCCCTTATGCTCGACGAGCTTGTTGAAAGCCTTAAGGACAAGGGGATCACCCTCACTTACGACAGCAGCGTAAATGCTTATCTTGCCAAAAATGCCTTTGGCTCAAAGAAAAATGCACGCGCCCTGCGCGACGCTGTTCGCCGTGAGGTTGAGGAAATTCTTGCAAACGCAATTGTTTTCAACGAGGGGGCGGAAATCAAATCAATTTCGCTCACCGCAGGCGACAGAATAGATATAAAAATAAACTAAAAAACTCTTGACATTTCGGCGGATATTAGATATAATAATGTCCGCTGATATGCGGGTGTAGTTCAATGGTAGAATCTCAGCCTTCCAAGCTGATTGCGTGGGTTCGATTCCCATCACCCGCTCCACGGGGGAACAAGTTCCCCTCGACTATGCGCTGTTAGCTCAGTTGGATAGAGCAACTGCCTTCTAAGCAGTAGGCCGGAGGTTCGAGTCCCCCACAGCGCGCCATACATACGGTGGGATTGGCCTAGTTGGTTAGGGCGCCAGTTTGTGGCACTGGAGGTCATCAGTTCGACTCTGATATCCCACCCCATTTTTTTATATTATCCCATTTATGGGGAACGGTGGGGAGTAGCCAAGCGGTAAGGCAACGGACTTTGACTCCGTCATGCGTGGGTTCGAATCCCGCCTCCCCAGCCAGTATTTTGATTATATGGGTTTTGCAGCAAGGACGATGTCCTTGCTTTTTTACGGCGGAAAAAAGCTCGCAGCAGGATTTGGAAGGCAAGGGCGAAATGATTATTACCAACCCCTGCAGCGCATTCCTTGACATTGCCGAAGTAACAGGACTTGACGATGTGCTGAATATAGTTTAATCAAAAATATGGGCAAGATTAAGGCTTTGGATAAACCGAAGCCTTATCTTTGCCTGTTAAATAATAAATCGTAATAATATGTTTAATAATTATCTTGACAAATAGGTAACGGTGGTATATAATTATCAAAGTCGCTGATTTGAAACGCATAGTTCACAGCAAAAAACATTAATATGATCCACTAGCTCAGGCGGCAGAGCACTTGACTTTTAATCAAGGTGTCCGGGGTTCGATTCCCCGGTGGATCACCAAAACAAAGCAGTCCATCAGGGCTGCTTTTGTTTTGCGCCGGAGAATCGAACCCTGAGAGGGTCTGAGCGTTAATAAAACAGTCCTGTGGACTGTTTTTAGCGAAGAGCGGTGAAGGCGGGTACCGAAGGCGAAGCCTTGGGTCGCCAAGCCAAAAATACAAGGCGCAGCCGCAGGATTTATCCCCGGTGGATCACCAAAACAAAGCAGTCCATCAGGGCTGCTTTTGTTTTGCTGCATTGCCGTTACTTGACGTTATATATTAGTTATGTTAAAATAAAATAATGTACCATGGGGGTGTTTTTTGTTGGGAATTGTTGATTATTCGGATTTTGATGTTTTTCAGACCGTCTGCGATTACTTCAGCCGCAAGGATGAAAGATTTAATGCAGATGAAGAAAAATTGACAGTTGAATTAAAAATGTATCAGTACAGTTTCCCTGTAACTATCCGCTGTTCTGTTATCCCGCAGAAGAAGCGCCTGATTATTGAATCGCCTATGATTTATAAGGCGGAGAATAAAACTGTTAACGACACCTGCAGGGCGCTGATGCAGTTAAACTACAACCTTGAATTAGGCTATTACACCATCGATATACGCAGCGGATTACTGTCGTATAAAGCGTCTGTTGACTACACCTGCTGTGAGGTTGATAACTTCCTGTGCGATTATATTTTTGTACACATTTTCAATATTATTGAGCGCAATAATGAAACGCTGTTTTACATTGCCACAGGGCAAAAAACGTATCAGGAATGTTATGACGCAAATTCTTTTGCAGATACAATTCGTGAGTATATCCCTGAATCTTTCAGCAAGAGTGCTTTAAGTATTTACGATGCTGCAAAGGAATTCTTTTCAGGCGGCTTTGACTGCGAATGTGATGAAAGTATGCTGCTGCTTCATATCAATTCAAACGAAAACTGGAAATACCCGTCTGCTAATTTGAGAGTTCGCGACAGTCTGTTTACCGTTGATTTTGACAATGAGTACGACATAGAAATAACCGATAATAACCGTGATTTCCTTTACACGGTTGCAGCAGGCTACACCTACACATCAAAGGACAGCGCGCTTATTTTTGACAGCGCAACAGACAGGTTTATTCTGCTGCAGTCGAAGCTTTTTGCTGATGAATTCAAAGATGCGGACGGCGTGTTTGTTTCATTTTTACACAAAGCCTCATATCTTGGGGACTTTCTTAAAGAACTGTTTGCCAAGCTTGACAACAGAGAAATCGGAATGTACGACCTGATTAAGATTTTATATAAGGATTAAAATATGGCTTCTATTAAATACGGTGAAATACTTGAATATCTGATTGAAAAAGCTTCATCAGTTTACCCTTCAAAGCCCGGCGTTACGGCGGAAAGGGTGCTGCTTGCGATGATTTATGAGTCGAACAAAGGTGAGTTCAAGGATGCGGTTGAGTTAACAGACGCTTTGGATTACTTAATTAAAAAGTCGGTAGATATCAAACGTCTGACTTATGCTGTTATCGACTACCTTAAGATGTCCAATTTCAATATGATGAAGGACAGACAATACTACAGAAACTTAATCAGCGCTATGGAAGAGCACGTGCAGAAGGAAGAGCGAGGCGAAGCGTTTTTACTCGATTTTGTTACTGTGTATTATGAGCATCCAAACAAGTTCTTAAAGGATTTTATGGAAAACAAGGAAGAGCCTTCGTGCGAAGAACTTATGGAAAAGTATCTTGAGGTTATGAACAAAACCGACAGCGAAGACAAAATTGCTATATCCGAACCTCAGTCTGTGTCCAACAGTCTGGCTAACACGGCAAAGAGTTCAAAAACAGTGCGCGACCGGCTGCTTGAAATTGTATTCGGTCAGAACCACGCGGTTGACGTGGTTACTTCGGCGATATTCAGTTCCGAAGTTGCAAGACGCCTTCCGGGCAGACCGCACAAGCCAAAGGGCGTGTTCCTTTTTGCAGGTCCTCCGGGCGTCGGTAAAACCTACCTTTCCGAATCTCTTGCAAAAATACTTAAACTGCCGTGCAAACGCTTTGATATGAGCGAATACAACGAGAAGGAAGACAGCGTATTACGCCTTATCGGTCTTGATAATGCGTGGAGAAATTCGCATCCCGGCACGCTTACTTCTTTTGTAAAGGATAACCCCGACTGCGTTTTGATTTTTGATGAGATAGAAAAAGCTCACACAGACGTAATCCATCTTTTCCTTCAGATGCTTGACGGCGGTGTTCTTCAGGACGCGTGTACGGAAAAGAAGGTGTTCTTCTACAACACTTATATCATTATGACCACAAACGCCGGCAGACAGCTTTACGACAATGGCGAAACTGATTTTTCAAACGTTTCCGGCAAGGTTATCATTGACGCACTTCAAAAGGATATCAATCCGCAGACGTTAAGACCGTATTTTCCTGCGGCTATTTGCTCAAGACTCGGCACGGGCAACGTGGTTATGTTCAACCATATTAAGGTTGACAGTATTTACAACATCATCAGGAAAGAACTTGAAAAACGCTGCAACGACTTCAAAATCGCTTACGGCATTGATATCAAAGCGGCGGACAGCAACATAATTTCCGCAATAATGTTTGCGCAGGGTACGCTTTGCGACGCAAGAACTGCGTGCGCTAAAGCGGACAGCTTTATTAATACCGAACTATACGACCTGTTCCGTCTGGAAACGTTTTCCGAAAATAACGAAGTCATTGACAATGTGCATTTCTCAGTCGAAATACCCGATGACAAAAAGGTCAGAAAACTCTTTGTGCGTGAAGATAAGCCCAACGTTATTATCTGCGCAGATGATTCCGTAAAGAAAAAGATAACAAAGCATAAATCACATAAAGAGATTAACTTCATTTTCGCAAAAGATGAAAATGAAATCCGCAGAGCATATGTTAACGACGATATTGATTTTGTTATACTCGACATCTGCTACGGTATGGACGAAGCAAAAAGCAGGTATATGAGCATTGAGGATATCGATTCCGCGTTCAGGCACAACTTCAGCTATATCAAGAGCAATCTTTCCTCGCTGCCTGTTTACCTGATTAACAGCGAAAACTATAAAATCAGCAAGGAAGAATACCGCTCGCTTGAATCAAGCGGCGTTGTAAGTATGTTTGATATCAGCGACTGCGATACATTCATCAGCGAGGTTGCAAAATCCTGCGTAATTTCACACCGTCAGCGCTGCTTTGACGAACTTGCAAGGGCGAACAAGGTGCTTGAATTTGAGTCCGCCCAGACATATAACAGCGAAGATAAGAGTGTGGAAATCAGCCTGATTGACCTTAAACTGTCTACAGCTGTTGACGCGGAGGATTCAAACCGCGTGCTTAGCAATGTTATGCGCCCTGACGTCAAATTCAGCGACGTGCTCGGACTTGACTCCGTTAAAAAGGAACTTGAATTCTTTAAGCAGTACTTCCTCAAACCGCGTGAATACTTAAGAAAAGGCTTCAATCCGCCAAAGGGACTTCTGCTATACGGTCCTCCCGGCACAGGTAAAACAATGATTGCAAAAGCGCTTGCCGGCGAAAGCGATGTAACGTTTTTACAGACTACCGGCAACGATTTCCAAAAAGGCAATTATTCAGAGTCCGTGGATGAGGTTAAGCGCGTTTTCCGCACAGCACGCAAGTATGCGCCTTCGGTAATCTTTATTGACGAAATCGACGCTGTTGCGCGTAACCGTATGAATAATTCAAGCACTTCCGACGCGCAGCTGCTCAATGCGTTCCTCACAGAGATGGACGGCTTTTCAAAGGACCCGTCAAAGCCTGTGCTTGTGCTCGGCGCAACGAACTTTGATGTATACAACGGCTCGCTTGACCCTGCGCTTATGAGAAGGTTTGACAGAAAGATTTATATCTCTCTGCCCGTTTTAAGCGACAGGCGCAAGTACCTCACCGATAAAACACAAAAGGAAATCTTTGACGTCAGCGAGGATATTATTGAAAACATTGCCATCCGCTCTGTTGATATGAGCCTTGCGGAACTTGAGGGCGTTGTTGACCTTGCTATGAGAACGGCAGGCTTTGAGGGCTCGGATAAGGTAACGGACGAGATTTTTGAAAATGCGTTTGAAACATTTAATATCGGCGAAAAGCGTTCAACCGACGTAACCAATATCAAGCGTATCGCCTGCCACGAATCGGGTCACGCACTTATGTGCTGCCTCGGCGGCAATACGCCTGTGTATGTAACAATCGTTTCACGCGGTGATGCCGGCGGTTACGTTATGCCTGAAATTAATGAGGAATCGCATGTTTTAACTCGCAGCGAAATGCTTAACAAAATCAGAATTTCGCTTGGCGGCAGAGCAGCGGAAATTGTTTGCTATGGCGAAGAGGACGGTCTTTCCATAGGCGCAAGTTCCGACCTTAACAAAGCAACAAGAATCGCAAAGGCGATTATTATGGCATACGGCATGTACGATGACTTCGGTATGTCAACCGATATCAGCCTTGTTTCACCTGAAAAGCTTAAGGAAAAGATTGACTCAATCCTTAAAACCGAGTTGAATAATGCAATAGAACTTATTAAACAGAATAGGGATAAGCTTGACGCACTCTGCGATGAGTTAATAAAGAAAAACCGCCTTATGTCAAAAGAAATTGAAAGCATTGTTAATATAAAAGGGGAATAGCTTTGCAGGATAAACACCAGAAACCTCTGGACGCTTTAAATGAATTCGGCTTCGGATATATCGATAATCAGATTGGCGAAAGGCTGCCGACGTTGATGAAGAAGCAAGAGAAGACTTAATGCTTTTTGTCGCCACCTGGTACAGATTATCAGCCGCATCAGAAGGTTTATTGAGATTTTCGATTCATTGGTTTAGCAGAAGGGGAGTATATGACCTACATAGAATTTTTTGATAAAAGCGTTACCGAAAATATTTATACCACTCTTGCCAATCCGCCTGAAAAGCTGATTCTTGTCGGCTCGGATAAGGAGTGGCTCAAAGAGCATAAAAAGCGCTATTCTGCTTTGTTTAAATCAAAGAGCATCAGCACTAACGTCAGCTTTAAGGTTATCAACCACAACAACCTTAACGCTTGTGTTGACGAGATTTCGCGCATTGTTGAAGATGACGACGAGTGTGTTTTCGACCTCACGGGCGGCAATGATCTTTATCTTGTAGCGGTAGGCATTGTTTACGAAAAATACAAGAATAAAAAAGTCAAAATGCATCGCGTTGATATTGCAACCGATACGGTTTACGACTGCGATTTTGACGGCGTAAATGTAATTGGCGGCAACGTACCGGGCATCACTGTCAAGGATATGATTAACATCTGCGGCGGCAAGGTAATACCGTATGCCGACGATGCGTCAAAAGGTACATATGAGTGGAATATGACGCCTGATTTCAAGGATGACATCAAAAAAATGTGGTCAATCAGCAAACTCGGTTTTAAAGACTGGAATAAGCTTATCAGGGCTTTTGCCAAGGGTGTTCAGGATGATACCAAACTTACCGCTACCTGCAGCAGTAACGCCATCGACAATCTGAAAACTAATAGAACAATAAACAGTATTATTAAAGATCTGGAAGACTCCGCTTTTATAAAAATCAAAAGGGTAGCGAATGATTACGAAATCGCTTTCAAAGATAAGCAGGTGAAAAGGTGCCTTACTAAAGAGGGTCAGATCCTTGAAATGATTGTTTACATCTATGCCTGCGAGTCGGGTTACAACAGTGTTATGAACGGCGTTTATATTGACTGGGACGGCGTGCTGCACACCTACGACACAGACGTTTTTAACGAAATCGACGTTATTTGTATGCACAACATGGTGCCTGTGTTCATATCCTGCAAAAACGGCAACATCGAAAGCGACGAGCTGTTTAAGTTGAAAACCGTTGCAAAAAGGTTCGGCGGTAAGTACAGCAAAAAGGTTATTATCTCAACTTCACTGGAATCGACGGACAGCAAAAATGCACTCCGCGAGCGCGCGAAGGAAATGGATATAGCGATTATTGAAATCAGGAGGTCTACTCGCGACAGCGACTTCCGCGTGGAAATCGGCAACCTCTGGCACACCGCAGAAAGCAAAAAACTCTATATTTAACAGCAAAAAACAGGGCTGCACCCCAAAATTACGGAGTGCAGCCCTTTATTTTATACAATTATATATATTGTCCCAAATGTAAAAGATAATAGACACTTCCGCAAAACGCCGCGCCGAAGCCCCCATAAAAACACAAAAATCCGCCGAAATTCGGCGGATTTTTATTCATATATTAGATACATATATGAGATTTGTATATTTTTATGGATTTTATATTATTATCCACTATAAGTGATTATAGCACAAGCGATTTTAAATTTCAATAGTAAAAATACAAAAAATTCAAAATTTATTAACAACTTATTAGACGTTAGTTGATTATATTGCAATCATATACAAACACATTTTCGTGTACAAAACACGGTCTAACAGTATAAAAGAATTGATATACATACAGATACAGTTTAATCGATCCAATTTTAATAGACATCGCAAACGCAGTGATAGCACGGCTTTGCGCCGGAGTGCGCATATTTTAGCACCATATATGTATCTAATATATGAAATTCAGTCGTATTTCCTGCAGTTGTCGGGTAGCGTAGTCAGTAAGCAATCCGACGATATGCTCGAGGTATGTCATTTATAAGGAGGAAATAACTATGAAAAAAATGACTAAAAGAATGTTATCGCTTGTATTGTCCGCCGTGATGGTGATCACAATGCTGCCGACATTCTCACTAACTGCGTTTGCGAGCCCGTCCAATATCAGCAACCACCTTGTGGGTAGATATCTTGTTGATGGTGTAAGTAACTTTCTTGATAACGGTTATGATTTGATTACGTCTGATAGTGGAGTTACTTGGGAATCTGCAGAAAACACTCGCTTAGGTGCTGCAGCAGCAGTATTTTCAACAAGCGGTAACGGATTGATGATAAGCAAGTCGAATGTCCAGGCTATGCTTGCTGATGCATCCAAAGATACAGGATTCACTATTGCTTTTAAAGGTTCGCGTGGCTCAAACGGTGCTGACGGTGGGTATAACTGGGCAAGATTTTTAGATTTTGATAACGGCGCAAGCGGTCGTTATGGTGCTGGTCCAACTAATTCATTGGAATTCGCCTCTAATGCGACAGTTAGAATAAAATCAAGCAATACAAACCTTACTGATATTAGTGTAAACGGAGATACTTGGGGAAACCACAACTGGGTTATCTCTGTAAAAGAAGGTTATTTTGCCGTTTATTGTGATGGCGTAGTTTCTGGTACACCTGTTTCTGATAGCCGTATTAACGCTGCTTGGTTTACTGATCTTCTTGGCGGTAACGGTCAACTTCTGATTGGATCTTCACCATGGCCGGGAGACACTTTGTTTAACGGTCAAATCCGTGATTTCCGTATTTATGATAAAGCTGCGTCCGATACAGAGGCTGCTGCTATCAGTTCTGATATTACCGCAAAGGTTAACGAAACTACACCTACACCACCTGCTACAAGCGACTATTGGCAGATTCTCGCTTCAACCGACTTTACAACATCGGTGTGGTCTAAAAACAGCACATATAACTGGCGTACCTCAACAGCTCACAGGACTGCTGCAGGCGGCGTTGGTATGGGCTGGGGTATTCAGTTCAGAGATGAAGAGCCGACTGTTACTGTGGATGACGGTGTTAAGTTCTGGTATAATTCCGGCTCTGACCATAACCAGGGTGTTATGTATATGACGAGTTATAACAGCAACACTACAAACAATATGTTTAGTGCTGCTGCTAACGGCGGTACGGCGGTTACAAGTTTTAAGATTGACCTTAAATTCTCGCTTTTCGGTCAGACTAAGGCTAACTCCGGTAATGCTTTGAGTGAGCGCCGCGGCGAAAACGTATTCTTCAAGCTTTGCGAAAATGATACAAAATATGGATTTGAATCCCGTTATTCCTATAACTATGTTTACTATGCACAGGAATCCTACGGCAGAAGGCATATGAAGAATAATAGTGATATTTACGCTGTAAGCGGTACGAGGGACGGCGGCAATTACGTTCTTTCAACAGATAAGAGCTATATTGACGCAGATGTTGACTATCACTATATTCTGACCGTTGCTGACGGCTGGCTCTGCTCTTACATTGCAGATTCGTCAGGTAATGTTGTAATCAGCTACGATCCTATTGATATTTCAAACTATTCGCTCAGTCCGTCTGATATTACAGGTATGTTCATTAACGGTTCAGAATTCAACTTCCTCGGTTATGAGGATTTTGAAAACGTTAGATATAAGAGCATCGAGATTTATAAGGGTGTTGATACAAGCAGTTACGACAGCACTAAAGACCACTACCTGTTAACATACTTTACAGGCAACAGCGCTGCCGGGGAAACACTGCACTATGCAGTATCCGAGGACGGTTACGACTACGAAGCAGTCAACCTTGGTAACAAGGTATGGAATGAAGCTGATTACAATGCATCAAAAATCGCAATCTGGCCAAAGAGCTCGGAAAGAGGCATTGCAACCTCACTTCACGTTCGCGACCCGTATGTATTAAGAGCGCAGGACGGTTCGTTCTACATCCTTGCAACCGACCTTAATACGCATCCTAACGGCGAAGGTGCGGCTGCCGTTTACAGTAACACATCAAAGGTACTGGTTTGGCATGTAGATAAATTAACGGATATTCCTGACACGGAACCATGGGTAATCGACGGTACACCGTGGAAGAGCGTTATTGCTAAAAACGCTGCCGTTAAACGTATGTGGGCGCCGCAGGCAATATGGGATCCGACTGTCGGCAAGTATATGTTCTACTTCTCTGCCGGCACGGGTAGTGTTGGCGATGCCGACGGCACATTTGTTTACTATACTTATACGTCAGACTTCAAATCCTTTACCACACCCAAGCGTTTATTTGCGGACGACAGAAGCGTAGTCAAAGATGGCGCTTCCTACAACAATACAATTGACGCGGATATCACATACCACAACGGACTTTGGTATATGTGGTATAAAAACGAGGATAACGATAAACTTCGCTATGCTATTGCGAACAAAGCAAGCGGTCCTTATCAGGGATTCTTCTCATTTGACGACAATACGTATGCAATGGAAGGTCCATCCGTATTCCAGACAGGCGCAAACAGCTATGCAATGCTGTCAGACGCTTACGATAACGGCTTGGCATATGTTTTTACTGCTTCATCGCCAAGGGGATTTAAATCCTCAACTACACACTCAACAAACGTAGTATCCGATCACAATTACCGCCACGGCTGCGTAACGCCTATTACAGAGGCAGAGTATAACGAAATCCGTAATCTTAAAACAAGCGGTATCGTATATAAGTGGCGCGGCGTTAATCAGCAAAGATATACTTGGAACGGCAATCATAATTTAATTGATAACGGCGCCGACACAATGACTTATACCGCAAGGGAGAGCCGCGGTTCCTTAACTGCAAATGACGGTACGTTAAAACTTGAGGCATTAGAATCGTCACACTATACCGATACCTATTGGTATGACGCTGCAGGCGGCGGTGTAACTTTAACAAATAGTGATATACCTGCTGCTATTTCTAATACCGAATATACAGTCGATTTCAGCTTTAAACGAAGTGTTCTTGACGTTAAGTACGATCAGTTCCCGTATTCCGATAATACAATTTTTGCGATTTTTGAAGGCTCAACTAATTATGTAAGGTTGGCAGCTGACGGAACATTCTATGTTAAAGGCGATGCTTGTTCACCTAAAGCAAATGTTTCAAGTACAGATTTTGTAAGATATACAGTTGTGCATAATGATTATTCAACATCGCTGTTGGTAGATGGCAAATATGTTTGCGGTGCAATTAACACAGACACAATTCCAAACACGGCAACAGTTGCGCTTGGCTGGTATGCAACAAGCAACAATTACCGTATAACAGGTGAATACGGCACGTTAAGTATCTCGCCGTCTGCTATTGATACAAACGATGATCAGCTGCTCTATGATTACATAGATGATTTTGAGGCTGCGTATATCGCAAAAATGACCAATAACAATGGTGACGTATACAGAAATATGTTGCCTGCATACAAGGCATATGTTGACTACAACGAAGCTCTTGATGCTTATAAATACGGCAACGAAAGCAGCGATGCAAAGCTTGTTGCTGCAGCTATAGAACTTGGCTCAAAAACAGACGCAATGACTTCTGTTTGGAGTGCAAACACCCCACTTGCAGCAAGTGCAACAACCGGATATAGTGGCGCTTTATATGACGCGCCATTATACTACCCTTCAACATCTGTTAATACTGGCGGATTACTAGACTTTAAGATTAGTGGTTTTGGTGGTAGCAATGGATCTGATAATAGAATTTATGAACCGAATGCAGTATTGTTATACGATGGTTCGACAGCAATGACTTATCCTGTTTCTTTTTGGCTACACCCAAAAAAATCTGGTACGTGGGGTTATAATCTCTATTGTAATTATATTTATCCAAACGCCGATACCATTTCGTTGTCGCAAAATTGGATTGGAGATTGGTATTCAATTGACAAACAACCATCGGGTCAAAAGGATTATTCGAATATTTATGGAGCTAATAAGCAAACCATCGGTTATGCCTCTAATCATTCAAATTTAAATGGCAACAAAGATAAAGAATTAATGGTAGCTAATAAGTTAACAGTAAATTCCAATCAATTGAGTTTTTCTAATGGATTAAGTACGATTAGTTCAACTCAATGGATAATAAATATCGGTAATAACGATGGACAATCCGATCAATCATTTACTAGTACGGGGTCAATATATGTTGTTGATTACCGTGGCGTTGAAACTGCAGTAAATAACAATAAGGCAACGCTTGCAACTGTTGAGCAGTATAAAGAGGGCGGATTGCTTGATTTTATCACTGCTATGGATGAATTAACTGTTGATGCCAGCAATTCAACACAAAATTATTCAACCAACACATCCACAAAGGCGGCTAATGTAGCAAAAAGTTATTCGGATGGTAAAACTCATATGGCAACTGCTTCAGTTGCAGCTACTCTCAACAGTAATAAAGATGCTTATGCAACAGACGGTAACGGCTACATTGCACTCCGTGCTGCTATTGATAAAAACACAAGACCAACCGCAATTGACAGCGGCAACGGATTCTATGGTGCTTCGTTTAGCGTACGCGACATTGTTAAGAATAACGGTTATGTAACTTATAATGGACACACCGTTCTGCTTAAGAATTACGCCGCATTTAAGACCGCATATGACGCTGCTGTTGCTAAAATGGCTGCACTTGGTGCAGGCGAAAACACAACAAGTAAAACATCAAATTACGTTAATCCGTCAGGTCCTAACACAACAGCAGGCACACCTGCAAAAGCGGCTAAAGACCTTGAAGACGCATACAATGCACTTGACGCTTTGTATAATATCACATATTCATACAAAGGCGGCGTATTGGATGCAAGTGCCGAGGTAAAGGCTGGTGCTTCTGTTACAACCGCACCTGAAAATCAAGAGCCGGAATATTACGATAATGAAACTCACGTTGTTTACACCTGGCCGAATGAGGTATCAGACGGTCACGCAGTATGGACTAACGAAGCTTATTCAGAGATAAATAATATTTTGGCTTGTAACCATAACACAGCGCAGGCGCATGTTGCTGCTGTTGACGATGTTAACGGTTACACCGACTATGCTTGCTCTGTTTGCGGTCATGTAGAAACAGAAGCCGGAGTCGGCAAGTACAGAGAGTGGGACGAACACGAAACCGAGTGGGATGACTATAGCGAATACGTTGAAAAGGCTGATGATACCACAGGCTACACAAATACATCCCGCGGTGTATACGCTTCGCAGATTTCTTCAATTATTAGCGGCGTTACAGCCGGCGACGAAACGAAGTCTAAATCCTTCATCGACGGCAAAAATGACGCTCTTGAAACTGCAGCCAACACTTACCTCAACCCGCTTGCAGAGTACAGCACGCTCAGCACCGCACTTTCCGGCAGAAGCACGGAAAGAAGTTCTAATAACTACAGCGGCGCAACACAGCTGTATACTTACGATTCGTGGATTAACTTTGCTGCAAAGTACGATGCCGGCAACACGCTGCTTAACATTACTTATACCGCAGAACAAAAAGCAGAACAGGGTAAGTTTACAGTCGGCGCAGGTAATGTTGTAAACAACGGCAAAGGCGGAACAACACCAACCAAATCCAGCTATCAGAACGCGATTGAAACTAATATTTCCAACATTACCGGCGCAACGCTTACATCGGTAGCAGTTGCAGATAAGTACACCACATTTGACAACGCGAGAGATGTTGTTGCTGCGATGGATCGCGACAAGTACACAGCTACAGGTTTAGCGTACATCGACGGTGTTAAGGATGCTCAGGAACACGGCACAGGCGGTGTTTACCACAAGCTTTCTGCTGCAGAAGCAACTGCTTATAACAGCACCACAGGTCAGTCGCTTGCAGAAAACGCTTTGGTTAAAAACAGCACAAACCCGGATGCAAATACTGCTACACTTCTTAGTGCGGTTACAACACTTGATGCAGATGCAGGCGGTACATATATCAAGCGCTTCTGGGTAACGCTTACTGTAGAAGATGACGGCGTGGCATCCTCACCTACTTCTGCAACTGTTAAATACGGCGACGCACATACCTTTGCGCCTTCTGTAGCAAGCGGCAAGAGCATCACAAGCTGGAGTATAACAAACTACGATTACAGTGTTGCTATCGGAGATGTCGACAGTAATAATCCGATTGGTTCAAGCAAAGCAACGGGTTACGGCAACAATTCGCTCACAAAGACTGTTACCAATAACCTTGCTGTTACCGCAATTGTTGACAGCGAC